>NZ_RAZS01000005.1:0-590136 GCF_003626545.1 Micromonospora musae | reverse complement strand
CTAGACGACTGGGTTGATAGGCCGGAAATGTAAGCCCGGTAACGGGTTCAGTTGACCGGTACTAATAGGCCGAGGACTTGACTACTAAGCTGCTACGCGTCCACTGTGCAACTCTGAACAAGCAACAACCCCCAATTGTGTGTGGTTGGTTGACATGTTCATAGAGTTACGGCGGTCATGGCGGAGGGGAAACGCCCGGTCACATTCCGAACCCGGAAGCTAAGCCCTCCAGCGCCGATGGTACTGCACTCGGGAGGGTGTGGGAGAGTAGGACACCGCCGGACATTCTTTCCGTTCAGGGTCACCCCTTTCAGGGGTGGCCCTGAACGCGTTTCCGGCTGTCTTCAGAAACGGCGCGGGCATCGCCGGCCCCGGTGAAGGAGCGGATGGCGCCGGCCCGCCGACGAACGGGCCGGCGATGTTCAGCCGCGGGTCTGGATGACGTTCCGAATGTCGCCGAAGAGCTCGCCCGCGTCGTCGACCGAGCGGCCGGGGAACATGCCCAGCACCACGCTGCCGTGGTCGGCCCATCCGCAAACCGCGAAGTCCCCGCCGTCCCCGCTGGTGGTGCCACACTTCATGACCCCACCCAGCTCGCCGGCCGGCACCTCGCGTAGCCCCGTCACCTTGCCCGTCTCGTCGGCCATCAGGCCGAAGAGGCTGTCCAGGTCGCGCTCCGGCTGCCACAGCAGGGTCGTGCCGCCGAAGAGCAGTACGGACCGCTTCTCGTCGGTCGGGTCCCGGTAGACGGTGCCGAAGCTGCGGTCGAGCTCGATGTCCGCGGCGAAGCCGCTCCGCAGGTAGTCGGCCGTGCTCCGGGCCCGCTCGCTGTCGTCCCTGCTGAGACCGGCCACCTGGTCGGGCGAGGCGATCCTGGTGTCCTTCTCCTGAGCCACCCGCCAGCCCGCAACCCCGAGCACGCCCGCTCCCGCCAGGCCCACCACGAGCGCCGCACCCCACACGATCCGCCGTCGGCGGGACCAGCCCACCCGTCGCTCCGGGGCGGCGGCGGGGTCCCGGTTGCTCAGCTGGATGGGCTCCTCGGTCAGCTCGACGGGCTCCGGGCCGTCGGAGAGCTGCCGCTCGGTGAGATGTGCGTCGGACATAGCCGACACCGTACGCGAATGGCAGGTGGCGCACGCCGGGTCCGCCGAAGCCCTCCGTAGACTTTCTCGGGTGACCGAGAGACTGGATGCCCGACGCCCCGACGCCCCCACCCTGCCCGGCCAGTACCAGCCGGGTGAGGTAGAGCAGCGACGGTACGAGCAGTGGGTAGCCGCCGGCCACTTCCGGGCGTCGGCGGAGAGTGACAAGCCCCCGTTCACGATCGTCATCCCCCCGCCGAACGTGACCGGTTCGCTGCACATGGGGCACGCGTTCGAGCACACCCTCATGGACTCGCTCAACCGGCGCAAGCGGATGCAGGGCTTCGAGGCGCTCTGGCTGCCCGGCATGGATCACGCCGGCATCGCCACCCAGAACCTGGTCGAGCGGCAGCTCGCCACCGAGGGGCTCTCCCGGCACGACCTGGGTCGGGAGAAGTTCGTCGAGCGGGTCTGGCAGTGGAAGGCCGAGTCCGGCGGTGCGATCCTGGGCCAGATGCGGCGCCTCGGCGACGCGGTCGACTGGGACCGGGAGCGCTTCACCATGGATGCCGGGCTGTCCCGGGCCGTCCAGACCATGTTCAAGAAGCTCTTCGACGACGGCCTCATCTACCGGGCGAACCGGATCATCAACTGGTGCCCGCGCTGCCTCACCGCGCTCTCCGACATCGAGGTGGAGCACACCGACGACGAGGGTGAGCTGGTCTCGATCCGCTACAGCGACGACGTGGTCGTGGCCACCACGCGGGCCGAGACGATGCTCGGTGACACCGCGGTCGCCGTGCACCCGGACGACGAGCGGTACAAGCACCTGATCGGCACCGAGGTGCCCGTGCCGCTCACCGACCGGCGGATCCCGATCGTCGCCGACGAGCACGTCGACCCGAGCTTCGGCACCGGCATGGTCAAGGTGACCCCGGCGCACGACCCGAACGACTTCGAGATCGGCCAGCGGCACGACCTGCCCGCCCTGACGATCATGGACGAGCGGGGCATCATCACCGCGCACGGCCCGTTCCAGGGGCTGGACCGCTACGAGGCCCGCCCGGCGATCGTCGCGGCGCTGCGTGAACAGGGCCTGATCGTCAGCGAGAAGCGGCCGTACGTGCACGCGGTCGGGCACTGCTCGCGGTGCAAGACCACCGTCGAGCCGCGCCTGTCGCTCCAGTGGTTCGTGAACACGGCGCCGCTGGCCAAGGCCGCCGGCGACGCGGTCCGGGACGGCCGGGTGAAGATCGAGCCGGCCGAGCTGGCCAAGCGCTACTTCGCCTGGGTCGACAACATGCACGACTGGTGCATCTCCCGCCAGCTCTGGTGGGGCCACCGCATCCCCGTCTGGTACGGGCCGGACGGCGAGATCGTCTGCGTCGGCCCGGACGAGCAGCCGCCCACCGGCGAGGGCTGGCGACAGGACGAGGACGTCCTCGACACCTGGTTCTCCAGCGGCCTCTGGCCCTTCTCCACGCTGGGCTGGCCGGAGCGGACCCCGGACCTGGCGAAGTTCTATCCGACCAGCGTCCTGGTCACCGGGTACGACATCCTCTTCTTCTGGGTCGCCCGAATGATGATGTTCGGCCTGTACGCGATGGACGGGGTGCAGCCGTTCGACGTGGTCGCCCTGCACGGCATGGTCCGCGACGAGCACGGCAAGAAGATGTCCAAGTCGTTCGGCAACGTCGTCGACCCGCTGGACTGGATCGACCGGTTCGGCGCCGACGCCACCCGGTTCACGCTGGCGCGCGGCGCCAACCCGGGCCAGGACGTGCCGGTCAGCGAGGAGTGGTGCCAGGGCTCCCGCAACTTCTGTAACAAGCTCTGGAACGCGACCCGCTTCGCGCTGATGAACGGCGCGCACACCGACGGGCCGCTGCCGGCCGCCGAGCAGCTCTCCACCGTCGACCGGTGGATCGTGTCCCGGCTCGCGCACGTCACCGCCGAGGTCGACGAGCAGTTCGAGGCGTACGAGTTCGCGAAGGTCTGCGACCTGCTCTACCACTTTGCGTGGGACGACGTCTGCGACTGGTACGTCGAGCTGAGCAAGCCGGTGCTCGCCGAGGACGGACCGGCCGCCGCGGTCTCCCGTCGGGTGCTCGGACACGTGCTGGACCAGCTGCTGCGGCTGCTGCACCCGGTGATCCCGTTCGTCACCGACGAGCTGTGGACCGCGCTCACCGGCGCCGAGAGCGTGATGGTCGCGGCCTGGCCGGTGGCCGACCGTACCCTCGTTGACGACGCCGCGGAGGCGGAGGTCGGCACCCTGCAGCGGGTGGTGACCGAGGTGCGGCGGTTCCGCTCCGACCAGGGGCTGAAGCCGACGCAGCGGGTCGCCGCCCGGCTCGACGGTCTCGGGCCGGCGGGCATCGCCGCGCACGAGCCGCTGATCCGCTCCCTGGCGCGGCTGGACGCGGCCGGTGACGACTTCACGGCGAGCGCGACGCTGGCCATGCCGGGCGAGGTGAGCGTGGCCCTGGACACCCGGGGCTCGATCGACGTCGCCGCCGAGCGGGCGCGCCTCACCAAGGACCGGGCGGCCGCCGAGAAGGAGGTCGCGCAGGCGCGGGCGAAGCTCGACAACCCGGCGTTCGTCGGCAAGGCCCCGGAACCCGTGGTCGCCAAGATCCGTGAGCGACTGGCGGCGGCCGAGGCGGACCTGGTCCGCGTCGACGCCGCGTTGGAGGCGCTGCTCCCATGACCGATCACCACGCCTTCGCCGAGGTGGAGGCCGAGCTGGCCGAGCGGGGCTTCACCCGCATGGTCTTCGAGCTGGACCGGATCGAGTCCCTGCTCGACCTGCTCGGCAGCCCTCAGCGGGCGTACCCGTCGATTCACCTGACCGGAACGAACGGCAAGACGTCGACGGCCCGGATGATCGACTCCCTGCTGCGGGCGTTCGGCCTGCACACCGGCCGCTACACCAGCCCGCACCTGGAGACCGTCCGGGAGCGCATCAGCCTGGACGGGGAGCCGGTCAGCGAGGAGCGGTTCGTCGCCACCTACCGGGAGGTGGCCCCGCTCGCCCGGCTGGTGGACGAGCGCTCGGCAGAGCCGCTCACCTACTTCGACATGACCACGGCGCTGGCCTTCGCGACCTTCGCCGACGCGCCCGTCGACATCGCGGTGGTCGAGGTGGGGCTCGGCGGGGCCGAGGACTCGACGAACGTGCTGCAGGCCGGCGTAGCGGTCATCACCCCGATCGGCCTGGACCACACCGAGTGGCTCGGCGACACGATCGAGGACATCGCGCTGCACAAGGCGGGCATCATCCACCCCGGCGCCACCGTCATCTCGGCGGCGCAGGAGGAGGAGGCCGCCCGGCCGATCCTGGAGCGCTGCGCCGAGGTGGGGGCCACCGTCGCCCGGGAGGGTTCGGAGTTCGGCGTGCTGCGCCGGGCGGTCGCCGTCGGCGGCCAGGTGCTGACCCTCCAGGGCCTCGGCGGCGTCTACGAGGAGGTGTTCGTCCCGCTGCACGGCGCTCACCAGGCGCAGAACGCGGCGGTGGCGCTCGCCGCGGTGGAGGCTTTCCTGGGTGCCGGAGCCCGGCGGCAGCTCGACATCGACGCGGTGCGGGAGGGTTTCGCGGCGGCGAGTTCACCGGGTCGGCTGGAGCGGGTACGCAGCGCTCCCACGATCCTGCTCGACGGCGCGCACAACCCGCACGGAATGGCCGCCACCGTAACCGCCCTCCAGGAGGAGTTCGCGTTCAGCAAGCTGGTCGCGGTCGTCGGCGTGCTCGGCGACAAGGACGCCCCGGCCCTGCTGGAGCTGCTGGAACCGGTGGTCGACCAGTTGGTGGTGACCGGCAACAGCTCGCCCCGGGCGATGCCGCCGCGGGAGTTGGCGGCGCTGGCGGCCGAGGTGTTCGGCCCCGAGCGGGTCGAGGTGGCCGAGGAGATGCCGGACGCGATCGAGACGGCGGTGGCGCTGGCCGAGGAGGACGTGCCGGGGGAGCTGAGCGGGGTGGGTGTGTTGATCACCGGATCGGTGGTGACCGTGGCCGACGCCCGCCGGCTGCTGAAGCGATGACCGGGCCCGAGCAGCCGCGCCCTTCGGGGCTGCGTAACCCGCAGCGGTCGGTCCGCAGCCTCGGTGCCGCGACGCTGGCCATCGAGGCGTTCGTGCTGCTGCTCGCCATCCAGCCGATCCGGGTGGTCGGTGGTGACCTCAGCGGCACCGCGATCGGCGTGGTGGTGGCGTTGGCGCTGGTGGGGGTGGCGCTCGCGGGCATGATGCGTCGCCAGTGGGCGTGGCACGCCGGTACCGCCCTGCAGGGGCTGTTGCTGCTCTCCGGTCTGCTGCACTGGTCGCTGCTGGTGCTGGGCATCATCTTCGCCCTCGCCTGGGCCTACGCCCTGCACGTGCGCCGGGTCATCCTCGGCTGACCCGTCCGCGCCGGGCGTCCGCCCCGACGACGGCGCACGCTTTCACGGAAAGAGTGGCTGTTCCGCGCGGAACAGCCACTCTTTCCGTGTACGAGGCATCTCGGGGCGGGGCGGGGGTCAAGCGTCGGCGCGTTCGCGCAGCTGGGTGAGAGCGATGCCGTGGCCGTCGGGGTCACGGAAGGCCGCCGCCCACACCTCGAACTTGGTGCCCCGGTTGACCACGCGGGGGGCGTAGGTGAACCGCACACCGGAGTCGCGCAGCCGCCCGTACGCCGCCTGGATGTCGTCCACCTCCAGGTTGACGTGCACCAGCCGGCGGCTCACCGGCGCGGCCTCGGTCACCTGGCGCAGCACGAGCCGGGTCGGGCCCGAGGCGAGCAACGCGTTGCCGCTGCCCTGGTCGACCTCGGTGAAGCCGAGTACGTCCCGATAGAAGTCGAGCGACCGGGACAGGTCGGTGACCAGCACCGTGAGCCCGATCCCGCTGATCGGCGCCGCCGGATCGGAGGGGTCGTCCACCGGGTCGGCGCCGAAGATCGCTTCGTCCAGGTCGGCCGGCGTGACCCGCTCGTCGCGCGGCTCGCGAGCCGGGGTCGGCTCGTCCAGCGGCAGGTCGAGCGGGTCGAGGGGGTCGACCGGGTCGAGCGGATCCTCGCGGACGGTGGTGGGGGCGGCAGCCGTCGGCGCGACGGTGTCGAAGTCCTCCTCGGCGGGTGGTCGCGGTGCCGGGGTGGCGCGGCGCGGGAGCGGATTGCTGGCCGTCGGCTCGACGAGCGTGCCCTCCAGCACGACCGGTCCGCCCGGACGCTGGTGCACCACGACCGGCTCGCGCTCCTCCGGCGGGGCGCCCGGCTCGTCGCGCAGCGGGTCGCCGGCGAGCGGGTCGCCGAGCGGGTCGCGGAAGTCGTCGTCGGCGGAGCGTCCCGCCCACGGTGGGGCGTCCTGGGCGATAAGCACCTCGTCCACCGGCTCGGGGCCGGCGTACTCGGGCGGCAGGTCGGCCGCGGCCGCCGCAGTCTCCGCGTGCGTGGGCACCTCGTCCCAGAGCACCCGCACGTGCCGCTGGTCGTCGAGCGCCACCCGGATGGGCAGGGTCTGCCCGAGCGAGGGCCACTTGGCCACCGGCACCCGCGGTTCGATGATCTTCTTGCTGCGGGGCGGCAGTCCCGGCGCGTCGATGACCAGCTGCAGCTCGCACCGGCCGAACGCGTACTGGGTGGGGGGCTCGGTGGCGCTGTGCACGTGTCCCTCGCCGATCACCCAGGTGCGCCCACCGGCGCGTACCGTCGCCAGCGCGATCGCCAGCACCAGGAGGGCGGTGCCGAGCGCCACGATGGGCCAGCTCGTCATGCCGAGGCCGAAGAGCATCACGAAGGTCGCCACGGTGCCGAGCACCGCGCCGATCAACTTGCGTACCGGTGCGATGGGCCGGCTCCCGCCATTCGCCACAGTGGACCTCCCGGGGGTCAAGGGCCAGGCTAGGCCGCGGCGGCCACCGGGGGAAAGGCCAGCCGCCGCGCCGGCGCCGGGACCGGGTCGCTAGGCTGACCGTACCCAGCCAGACCCGCTTCCGCGCACAGGAGGAACTCAGCGTGTCCAGCAGCATCCCCGAGGAGCGCACGCTCGTACTGATCAAGCCCGACGCGGTTCGCCGTGGCCTGGTCGGTGAGATCATCTCGCGCTTCGAGCGCAAGGGACTGCGGATCGAGGTCATGGACGTCCGGACCATGGACGCCGCGCTGGCCGACGAGCACTACGCCGAGCACGTGGACAAGCCGTTCTACCCGCCGCTGAAGACCTTCATGACCGGTGGTCCGCTGGTCGCCCTGGTGCTCGCCGGCGACCAGGTCATCGACGTGGTCCGCAACCTGGTCGGCGCGACCGACGGGCGGCGGGCGGCCGCGGGCACCATCCGCGGCGACTTCTCCCTCTCCAACCGGGAGAACCTGGCGCACGCGTCCGACTCCGTCGACAGCGCCAAGCGCGAGATCGCGCTCTGGTTCCCCGAGCTCGCCTGACGTAGCCCGCCGGGCTCGGCCCAGCCCCGCACGGGCGCTGCTGCCGAGCCCGCCACGGCGCCACGGCGCCACGGCGCCACGGCGCCACGCCGCCACGGCCGAGCGCCGTCGGCTCGACTCGTCGTTCCGCGACGCCGGTGCGCGTCCGACCCCGTGCCCACCTGCGCTTTCTCGTCTCCGCCGCCGGTAGGACGGGCGGGCCCGACGGGTTGCGGCAGCGGCAGCTGTGACGCCGGTCATGCCGGTCGTCAGCCGCCGTTCCGGTCACGGTCACTCGGGCCCCGGGAACCGGACACGTCCGGCCGGTACACCGACTGGATCAGTCCCCGATCCGGGAGGAACGATGACCGAACTTGATCGACGTGCGGTACTGCGGGCCGGTTTGGTAGCCGGCGCGGGAGTGGTCGGCGGCGGGCTGCTCGGTGCGGCCGGCGCGACGGCCGCACCCGCGTGGCGGCCGGCCGGCCGCCCGGTGCTCACCCACGGTGTGCAGAGCGGCGACACGACGGCCGACTCGGCGCTGGTGTGGACCCGCGCCGACCGGCCGGGCCGGATGCTGGTGGAGGTGAGCCGCCGGCCCGACTTCCGGGGCGCCCGACGGTTGACCGGCCCCGTGCTCGACCCGTCCGGCGACCTCACCGGCAAGGTGCGGCTGCGTGGGCTCCCTGCCGGTGAGCGACTGCACTACCGGGTGCGGGTGGAGAGCCTCGACCGGCACGGACTGGTCAGCGAGCCGCTGACCGGAATTCTGACCACCGCCGCCCGGGAGCACGACCGGCGGGACGTCCGCTTCGTCTGGACCGGTGACATCGTCGGGCAGGGCTGGGGCATCGCACCGGACTTCGGCGGCCTGTCGATCTTCCGAGCGATGCGGGCCACCCGCCCCGACTTCTACCTGTGCAGCGGGGACACCGTCTATGCCGACGGCCCGCTCAGCGAGACGGTGACCCTGCCGGACGGCCGGATCTGGCGCAACCTGGTCACCCCGGAGAAGAGCAAGGTCGCCGAGACGCTTACCGAGTACCGGGGGCAGTACGCGTACAACCTGCTCGACGAGCACCTGCGTCGGTTCGTCGCCGAGGTGCCGCAGGTCAACCAGTGGGACGACCACGAGGTGACCAACAACTGGTACCCGGGTGAGGTGCTGACCGACGACCGGTACACCGAGCGCCGGGTGGACGTGCTCGCCACCCGGGCCCGCCGGGCGTTCCACGAGTGGGTGCCCACCCCGCTGGACGGACGCCTCTACCGGCGGCTGTCGTACGGGTCGCGACTGGACGTGTTCGTGTTGGACATGCGGACCTGGAAGGACCCGAACGACGGCAACACGTACGCCGACCCGAAGCGGGGGCTGCTCGGCCGGGAGCAGCGCGAGTGGCTGATCCGTGAGCTGAAGCGGTCCCGGGCGACCTGGAAGGTGATCGCCGCCGACCTGCCGATCGGGGTGGTCGTACCGGACGGGCCCGGTACCCAGGAGGGTGTGGCCCAGGGCGATCCGGGCGCGCCGGCCGGGCGGGAGCTGGAGTTCGCCGAGGTGCTGCGGAGCGCGCACCGGGCCGGGGTGACCGGCATCGTCTTCCTCACCGCCGACGTCCACTACAGCGCGGCCCACCACTACGACCCGGCCCGGGCGGCGGTCGGCGACTTCACCCCGTTCTGGGAGTTCGTCTCCGGCCCGGCGCACGCGGGTGCGTTCGGACCGAACGCGTTGGACGGCACGTTCGGGCCGGAGGCCGTGTTCGTGCACGCGCCGCCGCGGGCGAACGCCTCTCCGGCCGAGGGATTCCAGCACTTCGGCGAGGTGGAGGTCGACGGCGACACCGGCGCGTTCACGGTCCACCTGCGGGACCGTGACGGTGTCTCGCTCTGGAGCCGGACGCTCCCGGCCCCGACGCGCTGATCCGCTCGACGATCGACGGCGGTGGCCCGGGACGCCGGGCCACCGCCGGCTGCGGGGGATCCGACCGTCGGGCCGTACGACGCCCGGTGGTTCGGTGGCACCTTCGAGTGACGGGGGCGCCGTCCGCCGGTGACGCCGGCGGCGCTTCGGGTAGATGAGGTACGCGCACCCCGCGATCCGTCCCCATCCGAGCACCTGGGGAGCACCACCCGTTCGGGGATCTGGGGTACGTCCGCTACCGTGACACCGCCCGCACGTACACGACCTGTCGGAGGACCAGTGCCGCTGCTCTACACCATCGGCAAGCTCACCGTGGGGCCCGCGATGCGGTTGGCGTTCCGTCCGACCGTGGAGGGGTTGGAGCACGTGCCGGAGACCGGTGGAGCGATCTTCGCCGGTAACCACCTCTCGGTCGCCGACGAACTCTTCCTCGGTTCGGTGGTGCCGCGTCATCTGGCGTTCTGGGCCAAGTCCGAGTACTTCAAGGGCGTCGGCGTGAAGGGGAAGTTCTCGAAGTTCGTGCTCACCGGGCTCGGTGCGATCCGGGTCGAGCGGACCGGTGGACGGGCCGCGCTGTCCGCGTTCGACGCGGCTATCCCGGCGCTCAAGGCCGGTGAGCTGGTGGTGGTCTATCCGGAGGGGACCCGGTCGCCGGACGGTCGGCTCTACCGGGGCCGCACGGGCGCGGTGCGGCTGGCCGTGGGTGCGGGAGTACCGATCATCCCGGTCGGCACGATCGGTACGGAGAAGGTGCAGCCGGTCGGGGTCCGGATCCCGCGTCCCGGCGCCGGTAAGGTCACCATCCGGTTCGGCAAGCCCCTGGACTTCACCGGGCGTCCGAACGACAGCGCCTCATTGCGTGCCATGACGGACGAGGTGATGAGCGAGATCCAGAAGCTCACCGGCCAGGAGTACGTTTCGCGGTACGCGCCGATGCTGCGCGTCCAGCCGGATCAGCCCCGCCCCGACCCGGCCTGAGCCGGCAGCCCGGCCTGAGCCGGCAGCCCGGGCGGGGGCCGGCTCAGTTCCGGTCCGGGCTCACGATCCGGCCGCGCAGCTCGTCGAGCAGACCGGCGCTGTCCTGCAGGGAGAGACGGGTGAAGACCGCGGTGGCGATGCTGCCGTGGTCGACCGACGTGCAGACGACGACGGCGTCCCCGTCGGCCCGTCCCACCGCGCAGCGCTGGTGCCGGCCGCGTACCCCCGTGTCGACGGTCTCGGCGGAGCCGAGCTGGTACTGCTGCGCGAGCCGCGCGATCTCTTCGTCGGCGGCCGACTCCGGGTCGAGCCGGAAACCAGTGCCGCCGAAGACGGTCACCTGCTTGCCGTCCGGGTTCGTGTAGACGCCGGCGAAGGTGTCCTCGGCCAGCAGGTGCGCCTTGCGCACCTCCATCTCCAGCTGCCGGGCGGTCTGCGTGCTGGTGCCGTCCTGGCGCAACGACAGGTCGGAGACCTGGGCCGGGAGCGCGGCGTGGGCCGGGTACTGCGACCAGATCGGCAGGCCGTAGTACGCCGGACAGCCGCAGCAGCAGGCCAGGGCGAGCAGCAGCAGCCACGGCCAGCGGCGCCGCTTGCGGACCGGGACCGGGACGTACCCCTTCGGTGCGCGCCAGCCGGGCGGCGGCGCGGCCGGTGGCGGGGTGTCGCGTCGCTTCGACCGGCGCTGCTTCGGCGGCGCGGGTGGGGGCGGCAGTGGTCGCGATGCGGCGGCAGGTGGCGGCGCCGGTGGGCGGGCGGTGTGCTGCTGAGCCGGCGCGTTCGGCGCCGGGGGCAGCGGATGGCCGGGCGGCGGGTGGCCGGGCGGGGGTGCTGGCTGCGGAACCGGCTGCGGCGGTGGCGACACCGGCACCGGCGGACCGGAGTAGGGCCGGGTCGGCGCGGGAGCCGGGTACGGCTGCGTCGGCGGCAGGGGCGGCAGCGGCGGCAGTTCGCCGGAGGGCAGCTCCCAACCGCCGGTGTCCACTCCGGCCCACGGATCGACCGGCACCCGGTGTTCGGGCGGCTCGGGTGGCGGCGGCGCGGGGGTCGGCTCGGCCGACTCGCCCCAGGCGCGCCGCCGGGGCGGCGGTGGCGGCACCGGGGCGGAGCCGCTCCACCGGGGTGCCGGATCGGGCGCCTCGCCGACGGGCAGCTGCCGGGTGCCGGAGGGGCCGTCGGCCCGTGGCTCGTCCCGGGGTGCCGGAGCGGCCTCGCGGACGGGCAGCTGCCGGGTGCCGGAGGGGCCGTCGGCCCGCGACTCGTCCCCGGGTGCCGGAGCGGCCTCGTCGAGGTGGCGGGTGCCGTCGGGGCCGGCCGGTTCGGTGCCCGCACGGTCGTCGGTCACTGTCGGTTCGTCGAGACGGCGGGTGCCCTCGGCCCGGTCGGTCGGAGCGGGCTCCGTCGGGTCGGTGCCCGCCTGTCGATCCGTCCGGGTCGGTTCGTCGGGCCGGCGCTCGCTCCGCTGCGCCGGTGCGACCTCGTCGGGTGCGGAGCCGTCGACGGGCCGGTCGGCCGGCCCGGTGGTGGCAGTCGTGTCGGCGTCGGCGGGGAGCGCGGCGTCGGACGGCGCCGTCGGATCCACGGTGGCGGCCTCCGATGGTTCGGGGGAGGAGGTGGGCTGCTGCTGCCCGGGGGCGGCCGATTCACGGTGCGGCCCCGGGCTCGGGGGCGTCTCGTGGGCCGGTCGGTCCGCTTCCGGCTGCGGCTCCGGCATCCGGCAATCTCCTCTCGCGCCGAACCGAGGTTAGTACCGATGCGCCACGAGCGGGGAGTCGGGCCACCGCGTGCGGGGCGATGCTCCCGGTCGACGAGGGCGGAGGTGGGCGGGTCGACGACGACCGTGACGGCGTGTCACCGCCGCGCGCGTGGCCGCGCGGGGCGGGCGCGTACCCTTGGGCATCATGAGCGTCCAGTCCACGACGCCGCGCCCGGTCGCGGCCAACTCTGTTTGGCCCCGGTTGGAGCCGCTGCTGCCCCAGGTGACGAAGCCCATCCAGTACGTCGGTGGTGAGCTGGGGGCGGTGGTCAAGGACTGGGACGCCGCGGTGGTGCGCTGGGCGCTGATGTACCCGGACGCGTACGAGGTGGGTCTGCCCAACCAGGGTGTGCAGATCCTCTACGAGGTGCTCAACGAGCTGCCCGACGTGCTGGCCGAGCGGACGTACGCGGTCTGGCCCGACCTGGAGAAGCTGATGCGCACGCACGGCGTGCCGCAGTTCACCGTCGACGCGCACCGGTCGGTACGCGACTTCGACGTCTTCGGCGTCTCCTTCGCCACCGAGCTGGGTTACACGAATCTGCTCACCGCCATCGACCTGGCCGGCATCCCGATGCTCGCCGCCGACCGCACCGAGGCCGACCCGGTGGTGCTGGCGGGCGGGCACGCCGCGTTCAACCCGGAGCCGATCGCCGACTTCGTCGACGCCGCCGTACTCGGTGACGGCGAGGAGGCGGTGCTGGAGATCACCGCGATCGTCCGAGAGTGGAAGGCGGAGGGCTGCCCGGGTGGGCGTGACGAGCTGCTGCTGCGGCTCGCCCGCACCGAGAGCGTGTACGTGCCGCGCTTCTACGACGTGGACTACCTGCCCGACGGCCGGATCCAGCGGGTCGTGCCGAACCGGGCGGACGTGCCGTTCCGGGTGCACAAGCGCACGACGATGGATCTGGACGCCTGGCCGTACCCGAAGAAGCCGCTGGTGCCGCTCGCCGAGACGGTGCACGAGCGGTACGCGGTGGAGATCTTCCGGGGCTGCACCCGGGGTTGCCGGTTCTGCCAGGCCGGCATGATCACCCGGCCGGTGCGGGAACGCTCCATCACCACCGTGGGGCAGATGGTGCGGGAGGGTCTGGAGTTCTCCGGCTTCCACGAGGTGGGCCTGCTCTCCCTCTCCTCCGCCGACCACTCCGAGATCGGCGACATGTGCTCCGGCCTCGCCCAGCAGTACGAGGGCACCAACGTCTCGCTCTCGCTGCCCTCCACCCGGGTGGACGCGTTCAACATCGACCTGGCCCAGGAGCTGTCCCGCAACGGTCGCCGGACCGGTCTGACCTTCGCCCCCGAGGGCGGGTCGGAGCGGATCCGCAAGGTGATCAACAAGATGGTGTCGAAGGACGACCTCATCCGCACCGTCGTCACCGCGTACACCAACGGCTGGCGGCAGGTGAAGCTCTACTTCATGTGCGGCCTGCCCACCGAGACCGACGACGACGTCCTCGAGATCGCCGAGATGGCGCACGAGGTCATTCGGGCCGGCCGCGCGGCGACCGGTTCGAAGGACATCCGCTGCACGGTCTCCATCGGTGGGTTCGTGCCGAAGCCGCACACCCCCTTCCAGTGGGCGGCGATGGAGCGGCCCGAGGTGATCGACGGCCGGCTCCGGCTGCTCAAGCAGGCGATCAACGCCGACCGGTCACTCGGCCGCGCCATCGGCTTCCGCTACCACGACGGCGAGCCGTCGCTGATCGAGGGCCTGCTCAGCCGCGGTGACCGCCGGGTCGGCGCGGTGATCCACCGGGTGTGGGAGAACGGCGGCCGGTTCGACGGGTGGAGCGAGCACTTCTCCTACCAGCGGTGGGTGGACGCGGCGGCCGAGGTGCTGCCGGGGTTCGGCGTCGACCTGGACTGGTACACCACCCGCGAGCGCGACGAGCTCGAGGTGCTCCCGTGGGACCACCTCGACTCCGGGCTTGACAAGGACTGGCTCTGGCAGGACTGGCAGGACTCGCTGGGCGAGTACGAGCAGGACGACTGCCGGTGGACGCCGTGCTTCGACTGCGGCGTGTGCCCCGCAATGGACACCGAGATCCAGATCGGGCCAACCGGTAAGAAACTGCTCCCGCTCACCCCGGTCAACGGACTGAAGCTGCCCGCCGGCGCCGAGCAGTAGCGTCGAGACGTCTCCGCCCCGGCCGCGTACCGCCCAGAGCGCTGCGCCAGGATGGGGCGGAGACGCAGGTACCCCCGAGGAGCTCACGATCGCCAGAAAGCCTCAACCCGAGGGCGGCCAGGCACCCGTCGTCCAGCGGGTCCGGATCCGGTACGCCAAGCGTGGACCGCTCCGGTTCACCTCGCACCGGGACTTCGCCCGGGCCTTCGAGCGCGCGCTGCGCCGGGCCGGCGTACCGATCGCCTTCTCCCAGGGCTTCACCCCGCACCCGAAGATCTCCTACGCCTCCGCCGCGCCCACCGGCGTGGGCAGTGAGGCGGAGTACCTGGAGATCGGCCTGCGCGAGCCGGTCGATCCGGAGCAGCTGCGCGTGGCCCTGGACGCGGCGCTCTCGCCCGGCCTCGACGTGCTCGACGCCGTGGTGGCCGGCGGCGGGAGCCTCGCCGACCGGATCGAGGCGTCCCGGTGGCGGATCGAGCTGCCCGAGGTCGACCCGGCGACGGTGGAGCCGGCGGTGCGGGCCTTCACGGCCGCCGAGGAGATCCAGGTCGAGCGGATGACCAAGCAGGGGCGACGCACCTTCGACAGCCGTGCCGCCGTCATCGGCATCGATGTGCTCTCGCCGTCGGAGACGCCTTCCGGGGCACCGGCCGTACCGTGTGCGATACTCGAAGTGGTCGTGCGGCAGGTCACCCCGTCCGTACGACCCGATGACGTCCTTTCCGGCCTCCGCGTGGTGGCCGGCCTGGAGCCGCCGGTTCCGCCGAGAGTGACCCGGCTGGCTCAGGGCACGCTGACCGCGCAGGGCGAGATCGTGGATCCGTTGGATGCGGACCGCGACGGGGCAACCATCGGCGAACACTGACCGACGGTCGGTGTTCGAGTAGGCAGACTTCGGCGGTCGCGCACCTTGCGCACCGGCGGAACACCTTTTGCGGCGACCCTGCGTGGCAGCGCTCACCCGCGCCCGGGGTAGCCAGAACTGGAGAACGTCCATGCTCGAGAACGAGCCCGAGGGCGGCGAACGGACCGGTTCACAGCCGGCCGGCGACACCGCCGATCAGCAGCACGACGCCGTCGACCGGGGCGGAGTGGAGAGCCGCGTCGGCGCGGAGGGCGCCGAGGAGTCCGGCGCCGCCGAGGCCGCGCCGGTCCGGCGGCGTACCACCCGGCGGCGCGCCAAGCCGGTGACCGAGCCGGAGCAGGCCGACGCGCCCGTGGCGGCGTCCACCACCAGCGTGGGCAGCGCCGAGTCTCCGCAGGCGGAGGTCCTCGCGCCCATCTCCGGTGACTCCGACATCGCCCCGAAGACGCCGCGCCGACGCCGCAAGGCCACCGCCGCGAAGGCGGTCGAGGAGCCGTTGGTCGCGGAGGCCGTCGAGGAGGGCTCCGCGGAGCTCGTCCCGCCGGTCAAGGTCACCCGTACCCGTCGGCGGAAGGCCACACCGGCGGTCGAGCCGGCCGTGGCGACGCCGGCCGAGCCCGTGGCGGAGCCGCCGGCCGAGGAGCCGGCGACCGCGACGAGCGAGGAGCCGGGGGAGACCGGCGAGGCGCGGACGGCGGACGCGGAGCAGCCCGGGCCCGACACCGGCACCGAGGCGCAGTCCGGCGACGTCTCGCCCGGGGTCGCCGTGTCGCCCGCCCAGGAACAGCTCACCGAGGCTGCCGGGGCGGAGGAGCTGCCGCGTGGTCGCCGTCGGCGGGCCGCGCTCGCCGCGCCCACCGTGCTGTTCATGGCCCCGCAGCCGGAGTCGGAGCCGATCGTCCGGGCACCCGAGCCCGCGCCCGCCGAGCCGCCGGCCGCCGAGGAGGCGGCCGAGCCGGCCGAGCCGGCCCGCCGCCGTCGGCGTGGCCGCCGCGAGGCCGAGCTGGTGGAGACGGCCGAGGCGGAGCAGGAGCCGACCGAGGAGATCACCGAGGCCGAGGAGGCCGCCGAGGCCGAGGAGGACGAGGACGACACCCTCGCCGCCCGGCGCCGGCGTCGGCGCGGCCGTCGGGGTCGTGGCCGGGGCAAGGGCGGCGCCGACGAGGCCGACGAGGACGAGGCCGAGGAAGCGGCGCAGGCCGAGGTCGAGGCCGAGTCCGAGGCCGAGGAGGCCGACGAGGAGGACGAGGCCGAGGGCGGGGACGGGATGACCCGTCGTCGTCGCCGCCGTCGTCGTCGCGGTGCCGGTGACGTGGAGGCGGGCGCGGACGACGGCGTCCCGACCGTGGTCAAGATCCGTGAGCCGCGCCGGAGCGTGGACGAGGTCCAGGGCGTCTCCGGCTCCACCCGGCTGGAGGCGAAGCGGCAGCGCCGCCGCGACGGTCGGGAGCAGCGGCGTACCCGGCCGCCGATCCTCAGCGAGTCGGAGTTCCTGGCCCGCCGGGAGGCGGTGGACCGGGTGATGGCGGTACGCCAGCGCGGCGACCGCACCCAGATCGCGGTGCTCGAGGACGGCGTCCTGGTCGAGCACTACGTCACGCGCAACTCGTCGGGCACCATGGCCGGCAACGTCTACCTGGGCAAGGTGCAGAACGTCCTGCCGAGCATGGAGGCGGCCTTCGTCGACGTCGGCCGGGGCCGCAACGCGGTGCTCTACGCCGGCGAGGTCAACTGGGACACCACTGGCCTCGAGGGGCGGGCCCGCTCGATCGAGCAGGCGCTCAAGTCCGGCGACTCGGTGCTCGTGCAGGTCACCAAGGACCCGATCGGGCACAAGGGGGCGCGGCTCACCAGCCACATCGCGCTCTCCGGCCGGCACCTGGTCTACGTGCCGAACGGCAACGCGTCCGGGATCAGCCGGAAGCTGCCGGACACCGAGCGCAAGCGGCTGCGGGACGTGCTGAAGAAGCTGGTCCCGGACGGCGCGGGCGTGATCGTCCGTACCGCCGCCGAGGGCGCCAGCGAGGACGAGCTGGCCCGGGACGTCAAGCGGCTCCAGGCGCAGTGGGAGGACATCCAGGCCAAGGCGGCCGAGGGCGGCGCCCCGGTGCTGCTCTACGAGGAGCCCGACCTGGTCATCCGGGTGGTCCGGGACCTGTTCAACGAGGACTTCCGCGAGCTGGTCATCGAGGGCGACGAGGCGTACGACGTGGTCGAGTCGTACCTGTCGCACGTCTCGCCGGACCTGGTCCCCCGGCTGCGCCGGCACGCCGGCACCACGGACGTCTTCGCCGAGTACCGGATCGACGAGCAGATCCTGAAGGGTCTGGACCGCAAGGTCTTCCTTCCTTCGGGCGGTTCGCTGGTGATCGACCGCACCGAGGCGATGACCGTCATCGACGTCAACACCGGCAAGTACACCGGCTCCGGGGGCAACCTGGAGGAGACGGTCACCCGCAACAACCTGGAGGCGGCCGAGGAGATCGTGCGCCAGCTCCGGCTGCGTGACCTGGGCGGCATCGTCGTGATCGACTTCATCGACATGGTGCTGGAGTCGAACCGGGAGCTGGTGCTGCGCCGGCTGACCGAGTGCCTGGGCCGGGACCGCACCAAGCACCAGGTAACCGAGATCACTTCGCTCGGTCTGGTGCAGATGACCCGTAAGCGGATCGGCGCGGGGCTGTTGGAGGCGTTCAGCGAGACCTGCGAGTGCTGCAAGGGCCGCGGCGTGATCATCCACACCGAGCCGGTGCCGGAGAAGCCGCGCACCGGTGGGGCGGGGGAGAAGGTCAAGGCGGTGGCCTCCGCGGTCGTCACCCCGCCCGCCGAGTCGGGTGGCGCGACCCGCCGTCGGGCGCGCAAGTCGGCGGCCCCGGTGGAGCGCGCGGTGGCCGAGGTCACCGAGACCGATCCCGGCGCCGCCACCACCGAGGTGGACGCCACCACCCGCACGGCCGCCGTCACCGGCGCCGACACGACCGCGGGGCGCGACACCGAGTACTACGACACGATGGGCTACGACCTCTCCCGTTACGAGACGGCGACCGAGGCCGCCCCGGCGGTGGCCGACAGCCAGGAGGGCGACTCGGCCCGGCTGGCCGGGGCCGACGATCCGGACGCGCTCTCCGAGGAGGGCGACGAGGAGAGCACCACCCGGCGTCGCTCCCGGCGCGGCGGTGCCCGGCGGCGTACCCGCCCGTGACCTGACCGGTCGATCCACGCGTGGACGGCAGGGCCCCCACTCCGGCAGCATGAGGCCGGTGGGGGCCCGGCTCGTTCCCGGCGGGGCCCACCGGGCGAGAGGACCGCGGATGCGTCGGGTGCTCGTGGTGGTCGTGCTGGTCGCGGGCCTCTGGCCGGCCGTCGCCTGTACCTCCGAGCGGCCCGCCGCCGCGCCGAGCAACCCCGCCGGTCCGGGGGCGACCGCCGCCGCGACGGCGGGGGGCGGCGCTCCGACCGGCGGGAACACTCCGGCGGTGTGCGCAGCGGTCCGGCGGGCCGGCGAGGTCGCGGTCCGGACGTACGACGAGGAGTTGGGCCGGATGGTCGCGGCGACCGGCGCCGGCGACGCCACGGCCGCCGAGACGGCCCGCCGGCGTGCCGGGGACGCCCTCGCCGGCTGGCGTGCGGTACTGCGTGAGCAGTCGACCCGAGCCGCCGACCCGCAGTTGGGCGCACTCCTCGACGACCTGGGCGCCGAGGTGGCGGGGATGGTCGCCGACGTGGGCGGGTTCGACGAGACCGGGCTGGACCGCCTCCGGCAGCGCCTCGATCGGCTCTGCCCACGCTGATCCGCCGGGGCGGTTTGGGCTGCGGGGCGGACATGGCGTACGCTGACCTGCGGCGCACTCTTGTGTGCCGAGTTCCCGCGTGCCCGCGCCGCCGTGCCACTGCTACCCGGCGAGCCGCCGCGGGGACGACCACCAGCAGCCTCAACGACAGGGAGTCCGCCTCCGATGTACGCGATCGTCAAGACCGGCGGCAAGCAGTACAAGGTCGCCGAGGGCGACGTGATCGAGGTCGAGAAGCTCGCCGGTGCTCCCGGCGACGCGGTGAAGCTCGCCGCGGTGCTCCTCGTCGACGGTGACGACCTGGTGACCGACGCGGCCAAGCTCGCCGAGGTCGCGGTGTCCGGCGAGATCACCGCGCACACCAAGGGCCCCAAGATCCGGATCCACAAGTTCAAGAACAAGACCGGCTACCACAAGCGCCAGGGTCACCGCCAGCCGCTGACCCAGGTCAAGGTGACCGGCATCTCCAGCGGGAAGTAGGTCGTCCTCAGATGGCTCACAAAAAGGGTGCGTCCAGCTCGCGTAACGGCCGTGACTCCGCGGCCCAGCGGCTCGGCGTGAAGCGATTCGGTGGCCAGGTGGTCAGCGCCGGCGAGATCATCGTCCGGCAGCGCGGCACCAAGTTCCACCCGGGTGACCTGGTCGGCCGTGGCGGGGACGACACGCTCTTCGCGCTGTCCGCCGGTGCGGTCCAGTTCGGCACCAAGCGCGGTCGCAAGACCGTCAGCATCGTGCCGCAGCAGTAGTTTTCCGGCGAAGCGGGCCGCGGACCTGGTGTCCCGGCCCGCTTTGCTTTTCTCGTGCGGGGCGTTCCCCGCTGGAAGGATTGACAGCGTGACGACGTTCGTTGACCGGGTCGTCCTGCACCTGCAGGCCGGCGACGGCGGGCACGGCTGTGTCTCGATCCACCGGGAGAAGTTCAAGCCCTTCGGTGGTCCGGACGGTGGCAACGGCGGGCACGGCGGCAGCGTACGGCTGGTCGTCGACCCGCAGGTGCACACGCTGCTCGACTTCCACTTCCGCCCGCACGTGAAGGCGCCGAGCGGCAACGGCGGCGCCGGGTCGAACCGGGACGGCGCCAACGGCGGCGATCTGGTGCTCACGGTCCCCAACGGGACGGTGGTGCTCGACCAGGACGGCACCGTGCTCGCCGACCTGGTCGGCGCCGGCACGACCTTCGAGGCGGCGCGCGGCGGTCGGGGTGGCCGGGGCAACGCGTCGCTGGCCAGCTCCCGGCGCAAGGCGCCGGGCTTCGCCGAGCTCGGTGAGCCCGGCGAGCACCTCGACGTGGTGCTGGAGCTGAAGAGCGTCGCGGACGTCGGCCTGGTCGGCTTCCCGTCGGCCGGCAAGTCCTCGCTGATCTCGGTGATCTCCGCGGCCAAGCCGAAGATCGCTGACTACCCGTTCACCACCCTGGTGCCGAACCTCGGCGTGGTCCGGGTCGACAGCCACACCTTCACCGTCGCCGACGTGCCGGGCCTGATCCCCGGCGCGGCCAGCGGCAAGGGGCTCGGCCTGGAGTTCCTCCGGCACATCGAGCGCTGCGCGGTGCTGGTGCACGTCGTCGACACCGCGACCCTGGAGCTCGACCGGGACCCGCTCGCCGACATCGACGCCCTCGAGGCCGAGCTGAGCGAGTACGGCGGCCTGGCGGACCGGCCCCGGCTGGTGGCGCTCAACAAGATCGACGTCCCGGACGGCCGCGACCTGGCCGAGATGGTGCGGCCGGACCTCGAGGCGCGCGGCTTCCGGGTCTTCGAGATCTCCACCGCCACCCGCGAGGGGCTGAAGGAGCTCACGTTCGCCATGGCGCAGCTCGTCGAGGAGAACCGCGCGGCGACGCCGATCATCGAGCCGACCCGGATCGTGATCCGGCCGACCGCGGTGGACGACGCCGGCTTCACCATCGAGGCGGAGTCGGACGGCTCCTACACCGTCCGCGGCTCGCGCCCCGAGCGCTGGGTCCGCCAGACGAACTTCGACAACGACGAGGCGGTCGGCTACCTCGCCGACCGGCTGGCCCGGCTCGGCGTGGAGGAGAAGCTCGCGAAGGCGGGCGCCCAACCCGGTGATCTGGTCCGGATCGGCGAGCGCGAGTTCGACTGGCAGCCGACGCTCTACGCCGGAGCGGAGTTCGTTCCCAACGTGCGCGGGGCCGACCAGCGGCTGGAGGAGAAGTCGACGCGGGCCAACGCGGCCGAGCGGCTGGCCGCCCGGAAGGCGCGCCGTCAGCGGCCGGCCGACGAGCTCGGGACCGAGACGTCCGCCGACGCCGATGCGGCGGCCGAGGACGTCGACGACGCCGAATAGCTCGGTACCGTCCGCGATCGGGTCGTTTCATGGAAACCTGGCGGAAATCCGTCCGGCCTACCGTGAAGCGATGCTGATCGAGTTCCGCGTCGCCATCGATCCGGAGATCGCCGCCCTCGTCACCGCCCAGCAGCGTGAGCTGCGCGAGGCGGACGGCGGGCTGGACGGCCAGGCGACCGAGACCCATGACGGCATCCGGTACCTCGCCGTCGTGGTCAACGGTCGGGCGGTCGCCTGTGGGGGCCTCCAGTCCCTCGACGCGGAGACCGGCGAGATCAAGCGGATGTACGTCCGGCCGGCGTACCGGGGGCGGGGCATCGCCCGCCAGCTGCTGGCCGCGCTGGAGGAGTTGGCGTACCAGCGGGGGCACAGCACCATCCGCCTGGAGACCGGCACGTACCTGCCGGCCGCGATCGGGCTCTACACCTCCTGCGGTTACCAGACCATTCCGACCTACGGCGAGTACGTCGGCAACCCGTACAGCGTCTGTTTCGCCAAGCGGCTGCCGGTGCCGGCCTGACCGGCGGCGGCCCAGGTCGCCGCTCGGGCGGCTACCGACGGCTCAGGCGCCGGTCTCGGCGTGCGCCCGGGTGACCGGCTTGGACTCCGGTGACGAGTGCTGACGCAGGAAGATGCTCAGCACGACCAGGGTGCCGACCGCCAGGAACTCGCTCTGCCAGTTCTGCATGGACTGGAACCAGAAGTCGCTGGTGCCGAGGAACTGGAGGGAGCTGATCGGCGGGGCGCCGCTCTGCAGCGCCTGCTCGGCGTTGTACTGCGCGGTGCCGCCGAAGAGGTGCCCGACGAAGGAGCCGGCGAAGATCAGCAGCAGGGCGATGGAGAGGCTGTTCCGGTAGATCACCAGCGGTAGCCCGCCGTGGCGTACCGGCCAGGGTGAGGCCGCGGTGGCCCGGCGCTCGTCGTCCTCGGGGCGGTCGGTCTCGTCCTCCGGCTTCGACTCCGCCGACCCCCGCTGCACCAGGTACGCGGTGAGCAGGACGTAGCCGCCCATCTGCAGGAACTCCGACTCCCAGTTCTCGAAGACCGCCTCGGCGAAGTGCCCGGTGGCCAGGTACGCCGGCCAGCTCAACGGGGCGGCCCCGAACTCGGTCAACTCCTCGTTGTGGCTCTGCCAGCCGAACACGCTCTGCAGTGCCAGGAAGACGAAGAACGCGCCGAACATGGCGACTGCCAGGGCGTTCTTCCGCAACCAACGCGGCATCTCGACCTCCTCGGCGCTGCTCCGGCAACTCTCCGTTGCCCAACCGGCTCAGCGGGCAAACCGGACCAGTCCGCCCCGGCGCGGGAGCACCCGTTCGGGTGACGGCGCCGGACAGGGGCGACCGAGCGGTCGGTGGCGGCACGCGAGGCGTACCAGCGGCGTCTGCGGCGGCGCGACGTCAGCGGCGTTCGGCGGGGGCGTCCAGGCGCCCGCCGGTGCCGTACCGGTTGGAGAGCAGCAGGCCGAGGACGAGCATGCCGAAGCCGAAGCCGAGGTGCAGCCAGTTGTCGGCGTTGTTCACCGGCAGGAAGTTCGCCGCGCCGTCCTGGTTGATCGCGAAGCCGAAGAGCCAGACGCCGAGGTAGAACGTCCCGCCGCCGGCCAGGAAGAGCCGGGCGCCGGCGATGGTCCGGGCCATCACGAGGCCGAGCAGCCCGAAGAAGAGGTGTACCGCGTTGTCCAGGATCGAGATCTGGAAGACGTTGAAGAGCATGGCCTGCGAATTGCGCCCGGCGCCGGAGAGCTCGTCGTAGTTGGTGGTGACACCGGGAACGAAGCCGAACGCGCCGATGACGAGGAAGAACACGGCGACCGTCACGGCGGCCAGCTGCACGTTGGGCCTGGGCCGTGCCGGTCGGCCGGCGCGCGCGTCCCTTGCCATCGATGCCACCTCCGGAGATTCAGACCCGCCGACGGTCGGCCGGCCGCTGGCCGTGCGGACCGTTCACCTCACGATCCGAGGCGGTGACGTGACGCGGCCCAGCGATGCCCCATTTTCGAGTCGGCGTGCCCGGTGGCGCAGAGGAATGCGAGAACAGGTACGACGGTGGCGGCCGGGACGGGTGACTCGACGGGCGGCGCGGCCCCCTGCCCGTCGCTCCACAGCTCGATCGTTTCGTCGTGCCGAATCCGGTCAGGCGGTGCGGCGTACGCCGGTGATGACGAATCCGCTCGGCGGCAGGGCCGGCATCCGGCGCAGGCTCACCGCCAGGTCCTGCGGTGGTACGTCGTACCGCATCCGGCTGGTCAGGTTGGTCACCGCGCGCTTCATCAGCTCGATGGTGATCCACTCGCCGGCGCAGCGGTGTCCGGTCGCGTGGTCCCCGCCGCCCTGCGAGATCAGCGCGAACGGGTCCGGTGGCCCGCCGTCGAAGCGCTCCGGCCGGAACCGCTCCGGTTCGGGCCAGAGCGCCGGATGGTGGTTGGTGCCGTACAGGTCGAGCAGGACCCGACGGCCGCGTGGGAAGTGGTAGCCCCGCCAGACGAAGGGGCGTCGTACCCGCGCGGCGGCGGCCGGGAAGAACGGGTAGTACCGCCGCACCTCCTGGACGAACCGCTCGGTCGCCGCGTCGTCGTCGCGCACCCGTTGCCGCCACTCGGGGTGGTCGTGCAGGGCGAGCGCGGCGAAGACCACGAACCGGTCGACGGCGACGGTCGGCCGCAGCAGGTTGAGCAGTTCGACGGCGGCGATCCGGCGGGGGAGCGCCCGGCCCCGCTCGTCGCGGTGCTCGGCGACGACCCGCAGCGCGCTGCCGGCGGGGGCGGGCACTGCGCCACTGCGGGTGCGGTCGACGAGGCCGGCCAGCCAGCGTTCGCCCCGGCGTCGGGCGAGCAGCCCGCGCCAGTGTCCCGGGCCGATCGCCGCGCCGCCTCCGATCATGGCGTGCAGGTCGCCGGCGCACCGGTCGACCTGCGCGTCGGGCAGCGGCACGCCGGCCCAGGCGCAGACCGCCCGGGTGAGCATCCGGCCCAGCTCGGGGTAGAGCACGACGCGGCCGGCACCCGCCCAGCGCGAGAGGTGGGCCTGCCACTCGTCGTCGAAGAGTTGGCCCAGGCGGCGGAGCGCGGTCGGGGTCATCAGCGACAGGAGCATCTCCTTGCGGGCCCGATGCGCGGCGTCGTCGAGCCCCTGCACCCCGCCGCGCCCGGTCAGCGTCCGCTGCACGCGCATCGGCGTGGCCTTCGCGCGTTCGAAGCGGTCCGTGTCGTAGAAGAGCGCCGCGGCGTCCCGCCCGCGTAGGCAGATGGTCGGCCGCAGCAGCAGCCGGGTCTGGAAGATGTCGCCGCCGTGCCTGTCGCATCGCGAGCCGATGAACCGGTAGCCGTCGCGGAGCAGCGCGAGGGAGCTCTCCGGACTCCGGTCGGCCGGGATGCTCGCCATCGGGGCCTCCTGACGCGGGTGGCGGCGGGGCCTCCGGGCGGGTGGCCCGTCGGCCGACTGCCGTCTACCCCGGTCCGGGGCGGCTGAATCCCGCGCGGCACCCGGAGTCGGCGTCGGCCGGCCGCTTCGGCCGCGGGCCGTGCGTCGCCTTGCGGGCGCCGAGCGGCGGCGGACGGTCGGGGGGGAGGGGCCAGCGGACGACGACGTCCGCTGGCCCCTCCCAGGAGCGCGGAAACCTGGTTCGCTTCGGTGAGCGGCGCGGCCTCGCGGAGCGTCGCCCGGTGCGGCGCGGGGTGCGGCGCACCTGCGGAAGCAGGATCACGGGGAGGCGCAATGCGGGGTAGCAGCTCGTCGCGGTGGGGGCGGACGACCGGGGCGCCCGGCGGCCGGCCGGGCCCGGGGCGCGGCCCGGGCCCGCTCGGCCTCGCCCTCGGCGCGGCGGAGGCGCCGCTGATCGCTCCACCACGGCGGCCCGCGCCGCCACCCCGCCATTTCACGGTGCACCTGGGCTTCACTGCGCCGGGCCCCGCGCAGGCCCGTGAACTGGCCGTCGGCTACGCCGAGGCGTTGAGCCTGCTCCGGCCCGAGCTGGCGCTCGGTGCGGCGGCGCTCTCCCCGGCCGACGCCTGGCACCGGGCCGAACGACTCTTCTGCGGTGCGGTCGGCCCGGACGCCGAACACTGTGTCGACGTGGCCGGTCACCCCGGCTTCCACCACGCGGCAGGCCCGGGTGGCCTCGGCTGGGGCGACGGGGACTCGTGACCGGCCGTACCGCGCGGGGCCGTCGCGACGGGTCCACCCCGTCGCTCCGGCGGCCCGCGCCGGTCGCCTCCGCGCCCGGGTGTCAGGCCAGGTCGAACTCGCCGTCCTGGGCGCCGGCGACGAACGCGTCCCACTCGTCCTGGGTGAAGACCAGGACCGGCCCGTCCGGCTCGGCGGAGTTGCGCATGCCGATCAGGTCGTCGACGAAGGCGACCTCCACGGCGCCGTCGGTGGCGTCACCCTCGGCCCGCTGCCAGACCGCCCGGGACAGGTCGAAGTCTCCCTTGGGGTGCTGAGCCATGGTCAATCCTCCAGTGCACGCGTCGAAGCCGGGGAGCGCATACCGATCCCTATCGGGCAGGATAAGCGGATGCCCAGCCTTACCCGTGTAGAGGCGACCGCGCGTGGCGCGGCGATTACCGTCGAGTCCTACGAAGTGGACCTCGACCTGACCGGTGATGGGGAGCTGTTCCGTTCCCACGTGACGATCCGGTTCCGGGCGGCCGCGGGCACCGAGACCTTCGCCGAGGTCAAGCCGGCGAAGCTGCTGGCGGTACGGCTCAACGACGACGAGCTGGACCCCGCCGGGCTGACCGACAACCGGTTGCCGTTGCCGGGGCTGCGTGAACGCAACACGTTGACCGTCGAGGCCGAGATGGCGTATTCGAACACGGGCGAGGGCATCCACCGCTTCGTCGACCCGGCCGACGGCGAGACCTACCTCTACGCCATGTCGTTCCTCGACGACGTGCAGCGCATCTTCGCCGCCTTCGACCAGCCCGACCTGAAGGCGCCGTTCAGCCTCACCGTCACCGCCCCCGCGGAGTGGACGGTCGCGGCGAACGAGCGGGTCGTGGCGACCCCTCGACCCGGGCGTTGGGAGTTCGCCCCGACCCGGCCGCTCGCCACGTACCTCTTCACGCTGATCGCCGGGCCGTACCACGTCCGGCGGGACGAGCACGACGGGATCCCGCTCGCCGTCTACTGCCGTCGTTCGCTCGCCGAGCACCTCGACGCCGACGTCGAGGAGATCTTCACCGTCACCAAGCAGAGCTTCGACCGGTTCCACGAGCTCTTCGCCGAGCGCTACCCGTTCGGCAAGTACGACCAGGCGTTCGTGCCGGAGTTCAACGCGGGCGCCATGGAGAACCCCGGCCTGGTCACCTTCCGCGACGA
The DNA here is from genome assembly GCF_003626545.1 of Micromonospora musae. NCBI lineage: Bacteria > Bacillati > Actinomycetota > Actinomycetes > Micromonosporales > Micromonosporaceae > Micromonospora > Micromonospora musae. Next base: position 563,584 of record NZ_RAZS01000005.1, on the reverse strand, counting down.
CCTCGTCTTCCGCTCCGCGGTGACCGACACCGAGCGCGAGCGGCGGGCCAACACCATCGCGCACGAGATGGCCCACATGTGGTTCGGCGACCTGGTCACCATGCGCTGGTGGGACGACCTCTGGCTCAACGAGTCCTTCGCCGACTACCTGGGCACCCGGGTGACCGCCGAGGCGACCCGGTTCGACCACGCGTGGACCACGTTCGCGCTGCGCCGCAAGGCGTGGGGATACGCGGCCGACCAGCGCCCCTCCACGCACCCCGTCGCCCCGCGCGAGGTGGCCGACGCCGCCCAGGGCCTGCTGAACTTCGACGGCATCTCGTACGCCAAGGGCGCGAGCGTGCTGCGTCAACTGGTCGCCTGGCTCGGCGACGACGCGTTCCTGGCCGGGTTGAACCGGCACTTCGCGGCGCACCGGTTCGGCAACGCGACCCTCGCCGACCTGCTCGCCAGCCTCTCCGCGGCGAGCGGTCGTGACCTCGGCGACTGGGCCGAGCGCTGGCTGCGGCAGGCCCAGGTGAACACGCTGCGCGCCGAGGTGGCCGTCGACGCGGACGGGCGCTACCAGGAGGTCGCCGTGGTGCAGACCGCCCCCGAGTCACACCCGGTGCTGCGTCCGCACCGGATCGGCGTGGGCCGGTACGCCGCCGACGGCACCGTCGACCGGATCGACGTGGACCTCGCCGCCGACGCGCCGCAGGGCCGGACGGTGCTGCCCGAGCTGACCGGCGTGCCGGCCGCCCGGCTGCTGCTGCCCAACGACGGCGATCTCACGTTCGCGAAGGTCCGCCTCGACCCCGCCTCGGCGGACGCCGTGCGGCTGCTGCTGCCTGCTCTGGCCGACCCGCTGGCTCGGGCGCTGCTCTGGCGCGAGGCGCTGGACGCGGCGACCGACGGGGAGCGGCCGGTGAGCGGCCTGGTCGCGCTGATCGCCGCAGCGCTCCCCGCCGAGACCGAGGTGATCATCGCGGAGGACCTGCTGACGCAGAGCCGTTCGCTGGTCGACCGCTACCTCGACGACACGACGCGCGAGGCGTCGCTCGCCCTGATCGCGGAGGCCTGCGCGGCTCTGCTGCACGGCGCGCCGTCCGGCGGATCGCTCCAGCTCGCCGCCGCGCGCGGGCTGATCGACGCCAGCAGCGACGCCGACCTGCTGATCGGCTGGCTCGCCGGCCGGGCGGTGCCCGCGGGGCTCGCCGTCGACGCCGAGCTGCGCTGGGCGGTGCTGCGCCGGCTGGTGGTGCTCGGCGCGGCCGGCGAATCGGAGATCGCCGCGGAGGCCGCGGCCGACCAGAGCGCGGCGGGCGCCGAGCGGGCCGCCGCGTGCCGTGCCGCGCTGCCCGACGCGGACGCCAAGCGCGCCGCCTGGGAGATCGTCGTACGCAACACGGAACTCTCCAACCGGCTGGTCGAGGCGGCCGCGGAGGGCTTCTGGCAACCCGAGCAGGCGGAGCTGACCGCGCCGTACGTCGAACGGTTCTTCGCCGACATGCCGGCCGCCGCGCGGCTGCGTACGCCCTGGACGGCCGACCGGGTGGCCGGCCGCGCCTTCCCCAGGTACGCGGTGGCGCAGCCCACCCGGGAGGCGGCCGCGGCGCTGCTGGCGCGCGACGACCTGACGCCCGGCCTGCGCCGGGTGGTCACCGACGCCGACGACGACCTGCGCCGGGCGTTGGTCGCCCGGACGGCGATCGCGGCCGCCGCCGCCTGACCGCCGCCGCCTGACCGCCGCCGCCTGACCGCCGTCGGCCGGCGCGGGGGCACCCGGCCGGCGTCGCCACGACCGGGCTGTGAGGTGTGCGACCGGCCGTAACCCGCCGGTCGCCACCCGGCCACGGCGTGGTGCGGGCCACGTCACCATCGAGGGTCTCCGTGCCGGCGTCCGGCCTACGATCACGGGGTGGAGGAAGATATCCGGCGGATCGGGATCATGGGTGGCACCTTCGACCCGATCCACCACGGACACCTGGTCGCGGCGAGCGAGGTGGCGGACCGGTTCGGGCTGGACGAGGTGGTCTTCGTGCCCACCGGTCAGCCGTGGCAGAAGGCGGACACACCGGTCAGCCCGACCGAGGACCGCTACCTGATGACGGTGATCGCCACCGCCTCCAACCCGCGCTTCCAGGTGAGCCGCGTCGACATCGACCGGGGCGGCCCGACGTACACGGTCGACACGCTCCGGGAGCTGCACGCCGAGTACGGCCCCAAGGTCCAGCTCTACTTCATCACCGGAGCGGACGCGCTGGAGAAGATCCTCTCCTGGAAGGACCTGGACGAGATCTTCGAGCTGGCGCACTTCATCGGGGTGACCCGGCCGGGCTTCGAGCTCACCGACAAGCACCTGCCCGCCGACACGGTCACCCTCGTGCGGGTGCCCGCCATGGCGATCTCCTCGACCAACTGCCGCGATCGCGTCGCCCGGGGTGAACCGGTCTGGTACCTGGTGCCCGACGGTGTGGTGCAGTACATCGCCAAGCGTGGCCTTTATCAGCGGTGATATGCCCCTCTGAGCCCCTGATCGGGTGGGTTATCCACCAGAACTGACAAGTCCGGACGACGCGACGTGTGAGACGCTTGAGGGGTCGCACGGTTGATCGAAGGAGAACGGTGACAGTTTCCGAACGCGCTTACGAGCTGGCGACCGCCGCGGCCCAGGCCGCCGCCGACAAGAAGGCACAGGACATCGTCATCATCGACGTCGGTGACCAGCTCGCCATCACCGACGCGTTCCTGATCGCCGCCGCCCCCAACGAGCGTCAGGTGCTCGCCATCGTCGACGCCATCGAGGAACGCCTGCTGGAGCTGCCCGAGAAGGCCAAGCCGGTACGGCGGGAGGGGGAGCGCGCCGGCCGTTGGGTGCTGCTCGACTACGTCGACATCGTCGTGCACATCCAGCACACCGAGGAGCGCGAGTTCTACGCCCTCGACCGGCTGTGGAAGGACTGCCCGACCATCCCGTTCGTCGACCGGGACCTGGTCGACGCCGAGTCCGGCACCGGCTCCGCCACCGAATGACCCGGCTGATCGTCTGGCGGCACGGCAACACCGACTGGAACGCCGCCGATCGGGTCCAGGGACAGACCGACGTACCCCTCAACGACCTCGGCCGCGAGCAGGCCCGAGCGTCGGCGCCGCTGCTCGCCGCACTGCGTCCGGACGTCATCGTGGCGAGCGACCTGAGCCGGGCCGCCGACACCGCTGCCGCGCTGGCCGCCGTGACCGGGCTGCCGGTGACCGCCGACGCGCGGCTGCGGGAACGCCACTTCGGGCACTGGCAGGGCCTCACCCTCACCGAGGTCGCCGAGCGCTTCCCCGACGAGTACGCCCGCTGGCGCGCCGGTGACCCGGACCCGGGCGCCGAGATCGAGACGCTGGGTGACCTCGGCGAGCGGGTCGGAGCGGCGCTGAGGGCCGCCGCGGCCGCCGCTGCGGGCGGCACCGTCGTGGTCGCCACCCACGGCGGCGGCGCCCGCCAGGGCGTGGGGCACCTGCTCGGCTGGGACGCCGCGATCCTGCGAACCGTGGGTTCCCTGCAGAACTGCCACTGGACGGAGCTGCGCCACGACGACGTGCGGGGCTGGCACCTGCGCGCGCACAACGCCGGCCTGGTGGCCGCACCCGTGGTGGCCGACGCCGTCTGAGCCGCCCCGCGCGCCAGCACCGGCCCCGCCGCCCGTCGGCCGGAGGCCCGGCCCGGCGTCGAGGCCCGGCCCCGTCGTGGCCGACGGCGCACATCGGCCGGACGCGGGGCCTCGTCCTGACGAACGCCATCGGCTAGCGTGCCGGGCATGCCCGTCGCGGTCGTCACCGACTCCACCGCCTACCTCCCGCCCGAGCTGGTACGTACGCACCGGCTGACCGTCGTCCCTCTGACCGTCGTGCTCAACGGCGCGGAAGGGCTGGAAGGGGTGGAGATCTCCCCGGTCGACGCGATCCGGGCGCTCGGCGCTCGGCGGCTCTCGGCGAGCACCTCCCGCCCCGCGCCCGAGCAGTTCGCGCAGACGTACCGCCGGCTGCTCGACGCCGGCGCCGACGGTGTGGTGTCGGTGCACCTGTCGGCGGAGCTCTCCGGCACGGTCGAGGCGGCCCAGCTCGCCGCCGCCGACCTGGGCGACCGGGTCGTCGTGGTCGACAGCCGCTCCACCGGCCTGGGCCTGGGCTTTCCGGTGCTCGCGGCCGCCACCGCCGCCGCGCAGGGCGTGGACCTCGACGGGGTACGCCGGGCGGCGGTCGACGCCGCGGAGCGGACCACCATCTACTTCTACGTGGACACCCTGGAGTTCCTCCGCCGCGGAGGGCGGATCAACGCGGCCGAGGCGCTCTTCGGCACCGCGCTCTCGGTCAAGCCGATCATGCACATGCCGGACGGAACCATCGTGCTGCGGGACAAGGTGCGCACGGCCAGCCGAGGTGTGGCGCGCCTGGTCGACCTGGCCGTCGAGTCGGCCGGGGACGCCGAGGTCGATCTGGGCGTGCATCACCTCGCCGCGCCGGAGCGGGCGGAGGCGCTGCTCGCCGCGCTGACCGAGCGCCTCGGCGACCAGGTGCGCGAGACGTACGTCTCGGAGGCCGGCGCCGTCGTCGCGGCGCACGCGGGCCCCGGCCTGGCCTGTGTCGTCGTGCACCGCCGGCCGGCCGGAGCGGGGTGACCCGCTCCGGTCCTGAGCGCCGGGCCGGCTAGCAGACGCCCGCATGATCAGGGCGTTTCCCACAGGTGGCCCCTCCGTCCACAGGTGACGGCTCGGGAACCGCGCGGAGGCGGAGCGCCACCGTAGCGTCGCGCCGTGTCACACGACGACGAGACCGTGGTACGCCGCCGCCTGCTGCGGTTGACCGCGCCACCGCCGACCGGGTCGCTGCCCGCCGGCCAGTTGCCCTTGCTCGCCCCGGCCCCGGGGCGCGGCGAGCCAACCGCTGTGGTCGACCCTGTGCCCGGAACGCACCCGCTCGGCGATCGGCCGCTCCGATCGGCCGTCGACGACGGCCGACTGGAGCCGGAGTCGACCACCACGGAGGGTGTACCTGCCGACGAGTCGTCAGTCCCGGGCGGACCGGAGCCCGCGACCGGCCGCCGGCTGCCCGGCCCAGCCGCGTTCGACCCGGGACGGCGCGGGGTGCGCGCGCTCGCCGTCGTTGCCGTACTGGTGGTGCTCGGCGCCGGGTTCTGGGCCTGGCGGGCGCGACCGCAGGCGGAGCCCGTCCCGCCGGTGGCCGACGCCACCGTGCCGGCGGCCGAGGAGGTCGCCGAGCCGGCGGCGAGCCCGAGCGCCGAACTGGTGGTCGCGGTCGCGGGCAAGGTCCGCCGCCCAGGGCTGGTGCGGCTACCGGCCGGTGCCCGCCTCGCGGACGCGGTCGAGGCGGCCGGCGGAGCACTGCCAGGGGTGGACGTCGCCCTGCTCAACCCGGCCCGCAAGGTGGCCGACGGTGAGCTGATCGTGGTCGGGGTGACGCCGCCGCCCGCCGTCGCCGGGCAGGCGGCCGGGCCCGCGGCGGGGGCCGCCCCGGCCGCCGGCGGCCCGGTCAACCTCAACACGGCGACCCTGGCGGAGCTCGACGCGTTGCCCGGGGTCGGCCCGGTGCTCGCCCAACGCATCCTCGCCCACCGTGAGCAGCACGGCGGCTTCAAGTCGGTCGGCGACCTCCGGCAGGTCGACGGGATCGGCGACGCCCGCTACGAGCAGCTCAAGGAACTGGTGACGGTGTGAGCATGCCACCGGAGGAGAGCGGGACCGGGCTCGGCGGCGGCGAGCCGGATCTGCGGCTGGCCGGGCTCGCGGTGGCGACCTGGCTCACGGCGCTGGCCGGGCTGCACGTCGGTGCGCCGACCGTGCTGCTGGTCGCGGCGGTGGCGGCCGTGTTCTGCGTGGCCGGCTCGCTGCACCTGCTCGGTCTGCTCGGGCGGCCCGGCCGGCGCGCCCGGCGGCACGGCTGGATCGCCGTCGCGGTGGGGCTCGGCGTCGTCTGCGGCGGCACGGTCGGCGCCGCCCGGCTTGCCGTACGCGACGCCGCGGCCCTGCGCACCCTGGCGGAGCAGGGGGCGAGCGTCAGCGCCGAACTGGTGGTCCGCGAGGATCCCCGGCCGATCCGCAGCACGACCGGTCGCCCCGGCACCCTGTTGGTCCCCACGGAGCTGGTCGAACTCCGCCGGCCGGGCGGTACGCGGATCACCGGGCCGGCCCAGGTGCTGGTGCTCGCCGCGAATCCGGCCTGGCAGGGGCTGCTGCCCGGGCAGCGGCTGACCGCGCAGGGACGACTCGACGTGCCGCGCGGCGGCGACCTCACCGCAGCGGTGCTCAGCGCCGACGGGCCGCCGCTGCGGCACGGTCCACCGTCCTGGGCTCAGCGCGCTGCCGGGTCGCTGCGCGCCGGGCTCCAACGCGCCTGCGCGCCGCTCCCCGACGAACAGGGCGGCCTGCTGCCCGGGCTGGTGGTGGGCGACACGAGCCGGCTGTTGCCGGCCGTCGAGGAGGACTTCCGGGCCACCGGGATGACCCATCTCAACGCGGTCTCCGGCTCCAACGTGGCGATCGTGGTCGGTGCGGTGCTGCTGCTCGCCCGTTGGTGCCGGGCGGGCCCGTGGCTCGCCGCGGGCCTCTGCGGGGTCGCCCTGGTGGGTTTCGTGATCCTGGTGCGCCCGTCGCCGAGTGTGGTCCGGGCCGCGACGATGGGGGCGATCGGGCTGGCCGCGCTGGCTGCGGGCCGGCCCCGAGCCGCCCTGCCCGCCCTGGCCGCGGCGGTGACCGTGCTGGTGCTCGTCGACCCGGCTCTGGCCGGGGACGCGGGTTTCGCGCTCTCGGTGCTGGCCACCGGTGGGCTGCTGCTGCTCGCGCCACGCTGGCGCGACGGACTGCGCCGCCGCGGAGTGCCGCCCGGTCTGGCCGAGGCGCTCGCGGTGCCCGCCGCCGCGCAGCTCGCCTGCGCGCCGGTCGTCGCCGGCATCTCCGGCACGGTCAGCCTGGTCGCCGTGCCCGCGAATCTGCTGGCGGTGCCGGCCATCGCGCCGGCCACCGTCCTCGGTGTGCTGGCGGCCATTCTGTCGCCGCTCTGGTCGGCCGGTGCCGAGTTCGCCGCCTGGCTGGCGAGCTGGCCCGCCTGGTGGCTGGTGCTGGTCGCCCGGCACGGCGCCCGGCTGCCGGCGGGCACGCTGCCCTGGCCGGACGGCGTGTGGGGTGCCCTGCTGCTGGCAGCGTCGACCGTGGCGCTGCTGGTCGCCGTCCGGCGGCCCGTGGTGCGGCGACTGGTGGCGGTGGTCAGCGTCGCGGCGGTGCTGGGTGCGCTGCCGGTACGCCTGGTCGCCCGGGGCTGGCCACCCGCAGGGTGGGTGGTGGTGGCGTGCGCGGTCGGGCAGGGCGACGCCGTGGTGCTGCCGATCTCGGCGGGGCGGGCGGTCGTTGTCGACGCCGGGCCGGAGCCGGCGGCGGTGGACGGGTGCCTACGCCGGCTGGGGGTGCGCGAGGTGCCGCTTCTCGTGGTGAGCCACTACCACGCCGACCACGTGGGCGGGGTCGCCGGAGTGTTCCGGGGACGTCGGGTGGCGGCCGTGGTCACTCCCGCCTGGGGTGAGCCGGAGGGCGGGCAGGGACTGGTACGGGCGGCGGCCGTCGCCGGGCGGGCGCGACTGTCGACGGTCTCGGCCGGCTGGGCGTATCGCGCGGGCGGGACGGAGCTCGTGGTGCTCGGCCCGCCTCATCCGCTGCGCGGCACTCGATCCGATCCGAACAACAACTCGCTCGTCGTACGCGCGACGGTGGCGGGGGTGCGGATCCTGCTCCCCGGTGACGCCGAGACCGAGGAGCAGCGCGCGCTGCTGGACCGGCTGCCGCCGGCTGCGCTACGCGCCGAGGTGTTGAAGGTCGCACACCACGGTTCGGCCTATCAGGATCCGGCGTTCCTCGACTCGGTTCGCCCGGCCGTGGCGCTGGTGCCGGTGGGTACCGGCAACACGTACGGGCATCCGCATCCGGAGCTGCTGGCCCACCTGGCCCGTGGTGGGGCGCGGGTGCTGCGGACCGACACCGACGGTGACGCGGCCGCGGTCTCCGGCGACCGTGGTCTCGCGGTGGTGGCCCGGGGTGTGCCGGCCGGTGGCCGGTAGCGACAGCCCACTGGGGCCGGCACGAACTGCCGGACCGGTAGCGATGGCCCTGAGGCCGGCGCGAACTGCTCGGACATGAAAGCGCTATTGCTGGGGAATTTGTGTCGTTTGATACATAAACAAGGCGAATGTCTGGATTTGCGCTGAGTGCAGGCTCCGCCGCCTGAGCGGCCGGTGAGCAGGCACGATCCCGCAGCGGGCCGTGCGAATATGGGCGACGTGACCCCCGCCAGCCTCGCCCCCATTCTGCTCGTCCTCGGTGATGAGGAGCTGCTCGCCACGCGCGCGGTGACCGAAGCCGTCGTCAAAGCGCGCAGCGTCGACCCCGACGTCGACGTCCGCGAGTACCAGGCCGGCGCGCTCGCCCCGGGCGAAGTGGCCGAGATGCTCAGCCCGTCGCTCTTCGGCGGCCGGCGGCTGCTGGTGCTCCGCTCCGGTCAGGACGCCCGCAAGGACCTGGTCGCCGCCCTGCTGGCGTACGCGAAGAATCCCGACCCGGAGGTGCAGCTGGTAGTACTGCACCTCGGGGCCGCCAAGGGAAAGGCATTCGCGGAGGGGCTGAAGGCGGCCGGTGCCACGGTGGTGCCGGCGGCGAAGCTCAAGGGGCACCGCGACCGGGTCGCCTTCGTCCGCGAGGAGATCCGTCGGGGCGGCGGGAAGTGCACCGAGGAGGCCGCCGAGGCGCTGATCGCGGCGATCGGCAACGACCTGCGCGAGCTGGCCGCGGCGAGCTCGCAGCTGATCGCCGACACGGACGGCCGGATCGGCGCGGACACGGTGGCCCGGTACTACCGGGGCCGGGTCGAGGTGAGCGGCTTCACGGTCGCCGACGCCGCCATGGTCGGCGACGTGCCGGCCGCGCTGGAGGCGCTGCGCTGGGCGCTGCACGTGGGGGTCGACCCGGTGCCGATCGCCGATGCGCTCGCCGACGGTGTGCGCACCGTGGCCCGGGTCGCGTCCGCCGGGCGGGGCAGCGCGTACCAGCTGGCGAGCACCCTCGGCATGCCGCCGTGGAAGATCGAGCGGGCGCAGCGGCAGAGCCGAGGCTGGACGCCGGAGGGGCTCGCCCAGGCCATGCAGGCCGCGGCCGAGTGCAACGCGGCCGTCAAGGGTGGCTCCGACGATCGGGCGTACGCCCTGGAACGGGCCGTCTTCTCGATGGCCGCCGCCCGGCAGGGCGGCGCCCGGTGACCGGATCTCCTCGTACGGCGTGGGCCACCCTGCCGGCCGACGAGGAGCAGTACCGCCCGCTCTACGCGCGAGTGCTGGGGCTGCGGTTCGTCAATCCGGGCGGGGTGCTCTGCTTCCTCTTCTTCGAGGGAGTGGTGGCGCTGGCGGTGCTGCTCGCCCTCGCCGAGCTGGTCAGCTGGTGGGCCGTGCTGATCCTGCCGGCCGCCGTCGCCGTCATGGTCAAGCTGAACGACATGGTGGCCGCGGTCGTGGTCCGGTCCGCGGCGCTCGTGCCGGAGCAGGAGCGCGACCGGTTCCGCCGACAGATGGAACCGGTGGTCGGACGGGCGCGGGTGGAATGGATCACCCACAGCGTTTCCGGCATCGTCGTCTCGGCCGAGCCGTCCGGTTCCACACCCCGACCGGACGGATCCGAGGTTCGGTCCGCCCGTCGCGAGATCGGTCCGAGCGTCGGCCCCGATCGGCACTGAACCGTCCGCCCCCGGAGCGTCCGTCCCCGGGGCCCCGCTCGACGTCCGGGCCTCAGCCCGTGATCAACCCGATCTCCCCGAGGCCGGGTGACCCGTCAGCCGGAACAGCCCGACCTCGGCGCAACTCGAGTCGACCGAGAGCGGGCGGGGCCCAGAACGCGGACAGCCGGAAGCCCCGGGCAACGCCCGGGGCTTCCGGCAATGTCTGACGCCGCGAGGGTCAGGCGGAGAACGACGCGACGCGCTTGGCGATCGCGGACTTCCGGTTCGCGGCCTGGTTGGAGTGGATCACGCCCTTGCTGACCGCCTTGTCGAGCTTGCGCGAGGCGTCCCGCATGAGGGCGGTGGCCTGCTCGACGTCGCCGGACTCGGCGGCCTCGTTGAACTTGCGGATGGCGGTCTTCAGCGACGACTTGACCGACTTGTTACGCAGCCGGCGCTTCTCGTTCTGCCGGTTGCGCTTGATCTGGGACTTGATGTTCGCCACGCGACAGCCTCGTCTTGATAGCTCGGGTTGGTCAGCTTCTCCGCACGACGAGCATGCGTCATCGCCGCGCGAAAAGCCAGGTTACCAGGTCGGCCGGGACGAGCCAAAACGGCACCCGACCGCGCCGTCGTCCCACCCGGGAGGCGGGCCCGCCTCGCGAGGGGCGCGGGCCGGGTCAGGCCCAGCCCTGCCGGGCGGCGAGCCAGGTCAGCGCCGTCTCACCGCTGAACCGGTGGTGCCGGTGGATCTGCGGAGAGGCGGTGGGCGGGGTCGCCTCGGCGGTGGTGAGAAAGTAGCCGGCCAGCGCGGCCAGCGTCACGTCCAGTGCGTCCGCGGGAGCGCCGGCGGCGGCCGGGTGCTCGGCGAAGAGGCCGTCGGCGTCCAGCCCGCTGGCGTACGCGGTGAGCAGCAGCGTGACCAGGTCGAACCAGGCCGGCCCGTGGCAGAGCCAGGTCCAGTCGCAGAACCAGGCGACGCGGTGGCTGTCGATCAGCACGTTGTCCAAGCGCAGGTCGCCGTGGATCAGCCCGGTGCGGGCCGCGGCGTAACCGGGCAGGCGTGACTCCAGCGCGACCAGCTCGGGCAGCCGCCCCTGCACCAGCGCGGGCAGCGGCGGCGCCGGTTCACGCCCGGCGGCCACCTCGCCCCACCAGAGGATGTCCTCGCGCGCCAGGTCGGCCAGGTGGGGCAGGTCGAGGGCGGTCAGCTCGGCCGGCGGGTGGGCCAGCGCGGCGGCGAGCTCGGCGTACCCGGCGAGGGCGGCCGCGAGATCGGCCGGCGACCAGGGCAGGTCGGGCGTACGGCCGTCGACGGCCTCGAGGCCCAACACGTACCAGTCGGCCGCGCTGAGGGTCCAGCGCAGTCGCGGCACCGGCAGCCCGGCCGGGAGCCGGGCGAGGACGGCGACCTCCCGGGCATACCAGTCGACCAGTCGCGGCTGGTCCGTCCTGGCCGCCGCCTTGACGAAGACCGACGAGCCGTCGGCCGTGCTCAGCAGGGCCGCGAAGCCCCGGGTGAAACCCGCTCCCGCCACGCGGGCGGCGGTGACCGGAGCGCCCAGCCGCGCGGTTATCGCCGACCGCAGCCCGGGCGGCAGGTCCGTCCAGGCCGGCCGTACGGCGGTCGCGTCGTACGGCGGAGGGGTGACCGACATGACCCCATGCTGTCCTATCCGTGCTGGCGCGGCCGGCCGCGCACGCCGACGATCCCTCGGCGATGATCGAGGCGTCGCGCCCGGTCGACGCCGTTCCGCCCGGTCGTCTGAGAGACTGCCAGGCCATGAGGACCGACGAGTTCTGGCAGTTGATCGATCGGGCCCGGGCCGGCGGCGGGGGAGAGGCCCCGGCGGTGGCCGCGCGGGCGACGGCGCTGCTGGCCGAGCACGACCCGGCGGAGATCGTCGGCTACGCGCGCCACCAGCGGCGGGTGCTCGTCGCGTCCCGCACGGTGGACCTCTGGGGGGCCGCGTACCTGATCAACGGGGGCGCCTCCGACGACGGCTTCGAGTACTTCCGTGGCTGGTTGATGACTCAGGGACGGGAGGTCTTCGCCCGGGCGGTCGCCGACCCGGACTCTCTGGCCGAGCTGCCGCAGATCCGGTCCGCCGCGCTCACCGGCGAGGAGTTCGAGTCGGAGGACATGCTAGCGGTGCCCTGGGAGGCGTACCGGAAGGCGACCGCCGCCGACCTGCCGGCCGATCCCGATCCCGCGCCCGGGCCCGCGCCGGAGCTCGACTTCTGGGACTTCGACGACGAGGAGTCGGCGCGGCGCCAGCTGCCGCGGCTCGCCGCGCTCTTCGTCGAGCCGCCGGAGGAGTGATCCGACCGCGCCGGAGACGGCGTGGGAGCATATAGGGGGCCGGCTCCGCGCCGGCCTGCTCACGTCAGCCGACCAGAACGGACAGCTGTGCCTCCGACGCTCGATTCCGGCGCGAACGCTCCTGGTGCCACCGACCCGGCCCGCATCAGGAACTTCTGCATCATCGCCCACATCGACCACGGCAAGTCGACCCTGGCCGACCGGATGTTGCAGCTCACCGGTGTGGTCGACCCGCGGCAGATGCGCGCCCAGTATCTCGACCGGATGGACATCGAGCGCGAGCGCGGCATCACGATCAAGAGTCAGGCCGTCCGGATGCCGTGGACGATCCGCGAGGGCGACCGGGCCGGCGAGCAGGCCGTGCTCAACATGATCGACACCCCGGGGCACGTCGACTTCACCTACGAGGTGTCCCGGTCGCTGGCCGCCTGCGAGGGCGCGATCCTGCTGGTGGACGCGGCGCAGGGCATCGAGGCGCAGACTCTCGCCAACCTCTACCTCGCGCTCGAGAACGACCTGCACATCATCCCGGTGCTCAACAAGATCGACCTGCCGGCGGCCCAGCCCGAGAAGTACGCCGAGGAGCTGGCTCACCTGATCGGCGGCGACCCGGCCGACTGCATCAAGGTCTCCGGCAAGACCGGCGAGGGCGTGCCGTACCTGCTCGACGAGATCGTCCGGCAGTTCCAGCCGCCGGTCGGCGACGCCGACGCGTCCGCCCGGGCGATGATCTTCGACTCGGTCTACGACGTCTACCGCGGCGTGGTCACCTACGTCCGGGTGATCGACGGTCGGATCGGCGCCCGCGACCGGATCAAGATGATGTCCACCGGCGCCACCCACGAGCTGCTGGAGATCGGCGTCATCTCCCCGGAGATGGTGAAGGCCGACGCGCTCGGCGTCGGCGAGGTGGGCTACCTGATCACCGGCGTGAAGGACGTGCGCCAGTCGCGGGTCGGTGACACGGTCACCATCAACGCCAATCCGGCGACGGAGGCGCTCGGCGGCTACAAGGATCCGAAGCCGATGGTCTACTCCGGCCTCTATCCGATCGACGGGTCCGACTACCCCAACCTCCGCGACGCCTTGGACAAGCTCAAGCTCAACGACGCCGCGTTGACGTACGAGCCGGAGACCTCCGGGGCGCTCGGCTTCGGGTTCCGCTGCGGCTTCCTCGGCCTGCTGCACCTGGAGATCATCCGGGAGCGGCTGGAGCGGGAGTTCAACCTCGACCTCATCTCCACCGCGCCGAACGTGGTCTACCGGGCCATCCAGGAGGACGCCCAGGAGATCGTGGTGACCAACCCGAGCGAGTACCCGACCGGCAAGATCGCCGAGGTGTACGAGCCGACGGTGCGGGCCACCGTGCTGACGCCGAACGACTACGTCGGTGCGGTGATGGAGCTCTGCCAGGGGCGACGGGGCACGCTGCTGGGCATGGACTACCTCTCCGCCGACCGGGTGGAGCTGCGCTACACGCTGCCACTGGCCGAGATCATCTTCGACTTCTTCGACCAGTTGAAGAGCCGGACCAAGGGCTACGCCTCGCTGGACTACGAGCCCTCCGGCGAGCAGGCGTCCGACCTGGTGAAGGTCGACATCCTCCTGCACGGCGAGCCGGTCGACGCGTTCAGCGCCATCGTGCACAAGGACAAGGCGTACAACTACGGGGTGTCGATCGCCGCGAAGCTGCGCAGTCTGATCCCCCGCCAGCAGTTCGAGGTGCCGATTCAGGCGGCGATCGGTAGTCGGGTGATCGCCCGGGAGACGATTCGCGCGATCCGCAAGGACGTGCTCGCCAAGTGCTACGGCGGTGACATCAGCCGTAAGCGGAAGCTGCTGGAGAAGCAGAAGGAGGGCAAGAAGCGGATGAAGATGGTGGGCCGGGTGGAGGTCCCCCAGGAGGCCTTCATCGCCGCGCTCTCCTCGGACTCCGCCGAGGGCAAGTCCGCCGGAAAGAAGTAGTCCGGCTCCGGTCGGTACGACGGCCGGCACCCGTACGGCGCTCCGCCGCGGGTGCCGGCCGTCGGCGTTCGAGGCCGTCTGCGTTCGAGGCCGTCGACGTTCCAGGCTGTCTCGGGGTGCCGGCCGTCGGCGTTCCGGGCCGTCGAGACGGAAATTTTCGGCGGCGGGCGCTCGGTCGGCGGATACGTCCAACCGGCTTCGACCTGGGTGGACGGTGCTCCGGCCCGACCATTCGCATCGAAGCCGGTGGACGTTCTGCGTTCGGTCCGGTTTGGCCTCTCCGCGGCTCGGGAACTCTAGCGCCCACGACAGGAAGCACACCTCGTGTGGCTCATTCTTGAAGGAGGGCGGCCATGGAGCTGACCGTTTGGGGCATCATCACTGCGCTGATCGTTGGTCTGATCGTCGGGGCGCTGGGCCGCCTGGTCGTCCCGGGCCGGCAGGACATGCCGATGTGGCTGCACATGCTGATCGGTGTGGGTGCCGCGTTGCTCGGCACCGTTCTGGCGCGGGCGTTGGGGATCGCGACGGAGACCTCGGGTGTGGACTGGGGCGAGCTGCTGGTGCAGGTCGTGCTGGCGGCGATCGCGGTGGCCCTGGTGGCCGGGGTGGGCCGACGCCGCCACGTCACCCGCTGACCATCGCGCCGGCGTACGGCCGGCGACGTGCCGCGACGGGCGTCCGACCGAACGGGTCGGGCGCCCGTCGGCGTGCGTGGGGTCGCCGCCGCTCGACGACGAACACGGGCGGCGGGGTGCTGGCGGCGAGCCCGGGACGTGGTGGTAAGCAGCCTTCTCGACCTGTCCGGCGGGCACTGTCCCGGAACGTCGGTTTGCCGATCGGGCCGATCGGGAACCTAGTCGTCGAGACAGCACGCACACGACGTGAGGGACGTTTCGAAGGAGGACGATCGTGGAGCTGACCGTTTGGGGCATCATCACTGCGCTGATCGTTGGTCTGATCGTCGGGGCGCTGGGCCGCCTGGTCGTCCCGGGCCGGCAGGACATGCCGATGTGGCTGCACATGCTGATCGGTGTGGGTGCCGCGTTGCTCGGCACCGTTCTGGCGCGGGCGTTGGGGATCGCGACGGAGACCTCGGGTGTGGACTGGGGCGAGCTGCTGGTGCAGGTCGTGCTGGCGGCGATCGCGGTGGCCCTGGTGGCCGGGGTGGGCCGACGCCGCAGCGTCACCCATCGGTAGTTCACGCATCGACTCACGAAGGGGCGTCCGACCAGCTGGTCGGACGCCCCTTCGGTTAGGTACGGCCGGATTCGTCTGTCACGACCCCTGCCCTGCGGCCCCGACCTGCGATACGGTCGCGTCGCCTCCCGACGAAGCGCCCCACTGTCGTAAAGGATTTTTTCCTACTAAGGTGCGGCGGTAAAGGTTAGTGCCAGGCGGTGCGAGGGGAGATGTGGCGTGAACAGGTGGAAGCGGCTGGCCCCGGTCACCGCCGTGGTGACTGCGGCCGCGATGGTGCTGACCGGCTGTGGCGGCTCGGGTGACGACGAGGCGGCCGACACGAGCAAGCTCACGGTCTGGATGATGGGCGAGGGCGGCGACGCGCAGACCAAGTTCCTCGACGGCGTCGAGACCGAGTTCCGGCAGAAGCACCCGGACACCGACGTGGTGGTGCAGTACATCCCGTGGCTGGAGGCGCCGAAGAAGTTCCAGGCCGCGCTCGCCGGGGGTGAGGGGCCGGACGTCACCGAGCTCGGCAACACCGAGACCCAGGGCTGGGCGGCGCAGGAGGCCCTCGCGGACCTGAGTGGACGGATGGGCGGCTGGGCGGAGGGCAAGGACCTCCTGCCGGACCTGGTGCGCAACGCCCAGCTCGACGGCAAGCAGTACGGCGTGCCGTGGTACGCCGGTGTGCGCGCCATCTACTACCGCACCGACTGGTTCGCCGAGGCGGGCGTGCAGCCGCCGAAGACCTGGGACGAGCTGGTGAGCGTGGCGAAGGCCGTGCAGGCGAAGAAGCCGAACACGTACGGCATCGCCGTTCCGGGAAACTCGGAGCTGCCTTTCTACTCCTTCCTCTGGGCGGCGGGCGGCGAGATCGCCGCCGACCAGGGCGGCAGCTGGAAGTCCGGCTACACCACGCCGGAGGCGCAGAAGGCGGTCAAGTTCTGGACCGACCTGGTGACCGTGCACAAGGTCGCCCCGCCGGCCGCCGCCGGCTGGAACGAGATCGACGCCCGGACCCAGTTCGCCACCGGCAAGGCCGCCATGGCGTTCGCCGGCAGCTGGCAGCAGGGCGCCATCAAGAAGGACAACCCGGACATCGAAAAGGTGTGGGGGACCTTCCCCATCCCCGGCCCGGACGGCAAGCCGGCGCCCGGCTTCGCCGGTGGCTCGGACATCGCCATCTGGAAGGACAGCGAGCGCCAGGATCTCGCCTGGGACTACATGACCGTGCTGCTGAACAAGAAGAACGGTCAGACCTTCGCGGACAGCCTCGGCTTCTTCCCGGTCTACCAGGATCTGGTGAGCGGTGGCACGTACGCCAATGACAAGATCATGGCGGCGTTCGCGACCACGATGCAGAACACCAAGCTCACGCCGGTCACCCCGAAGTGGGTGGAGGTCAGCCGGACCAAGACGGTGACCCAGGCGATGAACAGCTCGGTCATGAAGGGTCAGAAGACGGTCGAGAAGGCTACCGCCGACGCGGCCGCGGAGATGGAAAGCATCCTCAACGCCAAGTGACCACGCTGACCGACGCTCCGGAGACGTCCGCCGCGCGGGAGACCCCCGCGCGGCGGCGTCGGCCGGTCGACCGCCTCCCGTACCTGCTGCTCCTACCCTGCCTGGTCGTCATCGGCGGGCTGCTGCTCTGGCCGCTCGGCCAGGTGGTGGCCATGTCGTTCCACCGGCTCAACAACGTCCGGCAGCTGCGCGGGGACCGGGAGTGGCCCTGGATCGGGCTCGAGAACTACACCCAGATCCTGGGGGATCCGTTCTTCCTCACGGTGCTGCGCAACACCGTGCTCTTCGCGGCGGCGAACGTGGTGCTCACCATGATCCTGGGCACCCTGGTCGGCCTGTTGCTCAACCGGCTCGGCCGCAGGATGGCCACCTTCGTGGCCAGCTGCGTGATGCTCGCCTGGGCGACCCCGGCGCTGACCGGCACGATCGTCTGGAAGTGGATCTTCGACGACACCAGCGGGCTGGTCACCTGGCTCTTCAACGCGCTGCCGGACGGGCTGTCACAGGCGCTCTTCGGGCGCAGCGACTGGACCGGCTACGGCTGGTTCAACTCCCCGCTGCTCTTCTTCTCGATCCTGACCCTCGTCGTGGTCTGGCACTCGTTCCCGTTCATCGCGGTGAGTGTCCTGGCCGGGCTGAAGAGCGTACCGAGTGAGCTGCACGAGGCGGCCCGGGTCGACGGGGCCAACCCCTGGCGGGTCTTCTGGCGGATCACGTTTCCGCTGCTGCGCCCCGTCTTCGGGATCCTCATCGTGCTCTCCACGATCTGGGACTTCAAGGTCTTCACCCAGCAGTTCGTGCTGGCCGGCGGCACCCAGGACCGGTCGACGTTCATGCTCTCCATCTACTCGTACGCGGAGGCCTTCTCGCCCCCGCCGAAGTACGGGCTCGGCGCGGCCATCGCGGTGATCCTCACCGTGATCCTGCTCGTGGTGACCGGCCTCTACGTACGGATGGTGCTCAAGCAGGAGGACGAGTTGTGAAGCGCGTCGCGCTCAACGGCGCCGGGCTGCTGGTGGCGCTCTTCGCGGCCTTCCCGGTCTACTGGATGATCGCCACGTCGTTGAAGCCCAGCCGGGACATCTTCTCCGCCACCCCGCAGCCGGTGCCGACGCATCCGACGCTGGAGCACTACCGGGAGATCCTGACCGGCAACCTGATCCCCGGGGTCACCTTCGCCGACTTCTTCCTCAACAGCGCCCTGGTCGCGGTCGCCACCGTGGTGCTCAGCGGCCTCGTCGCGCTGCTGGCGGCGACCGCCGTGGCCCGGTTCCGGTTCCGGCTGCGGACCAGCTTCCTGATCATGCTGCTCGTGGTGCAGATGATCCCGTTGGAGGCGCTGGTCATTCCGCTCTTCCTGATGATCCAGCGGCTCGGGCTCTACAACACGCTGCCCAGCCTGATCCTCACCTACCTGGGCTTCTCGCTGCCGTTCGCGGTCTGGATGCTGCGTGGCTTCGTGGCCGCGGTGCCGAAGGAGCTGGAGGAGGCCGCCGCCATCGACGGGGCCAGCCGCGTGCAGACGTTCCGGCGGATCCTCTTCCCACTGGTCGCCCCCGGACTGGTCGCCACCAGCATCTTCTCCTTCATCACCGCGTGGAACGAGCTGATCTTCGCGCTCACCTTCATCAACGACCAGGATCGGTACACCCTGCCGGTGGCCATGACGTTCTTCTTCGGGCGGGACGACACGGCCTGGGGGCCGGTGATGGCGGCGTCCACCCTCTTCACCCTGCCGGTGATCGTCTTCTTCCTGCTGGTGCAGCGGCGGATGGTCTCCGGGCTGGTGGCCGGAGCCGTCAAGGGCTGAACCCTCGGCACCGGCTCGCACACCGGGACGGCGGTTAGGCTGACCGCCATGACGGGCAGAGTGGCATCGGTGAACGTCGGGGCGGCCACCGTGGCGGAGTGGGCGGGCGACGAGAGCGGTCGCAGCGGTATCGACAAGCGGCCGGTCGACGGCCCGGTGCTGTTCCGGGTCGACGGCGTGACCGGCGACTTCATCGGCGAGCGGGCCGTGCACGGCGGCCCCGACCAGGCGGTCTACGCGTACGCGGAGGAGGACGCGGCCTGGTGGGCGGGGGAGCTGGGCCGGCCGGTCGGGCCGGGCGGCCTGGGCGAGAACCTCACCACCTCCGGGGTGGACGTGACCGGGGCGGTGATCGGTGAACAGTGGCTGATCGGGTCGGCGCTGCTCGAGGTGACGAAGCCGCGTACGCCGTGCCGCACGTTCGCCGGTTTCTGGGGGCTGCCGGATCTGATCAAACGGTTCACCGTGCGGGCGCTGCCCGGGGCGTACCTGCGGGTGCTTCGCGCGGGGGAGGTCGGCGCGGGTGATCCCGTCCAGGTGGTGGAGCGGCCCGCGCACGGGGTGACCATCGGCGAGGTGTTCCGGGCGCTCAACCTGGAGCCGGAGCTGCTGCCGCGGCTGCTGGACGTGGCCGAGCTGCCGGAGAAGACCCGGGAGAAGGTGCGCCGCCGGGTCGCCGGACGGGCCTGACCGGGGGCGGTCGCCGGGCGGCCCGGGCCGGCGTGGTCGCCGGACGGGCCTGACGGGGTGGCCCCGGCTGCCGGCCCCGAGCCGGGTGTGCGGAAGGGCCCCCTGCTCCACCCGGAGCAGGGGGCCCTTCTCAACGGTTCAGCGGAGCCAGGGGATCTTGCGGTCGAGGAGGTTGCGCTCCTTGAGCTCCTTGCGCAGCGGGATCTCGTCGTCGACGTAGCCGTCCCAGTTGATGCCCCAGTAGTTCGCGGTGTGGGTGCCCTCACCGCAGAGCTGGCGCTGCACGGGCGTGCGGTTGGCCCACCACTGGCTGTCCTGGTCGATGTGCAGCTCGTCCAGCGGGCGGATCCACCGGTAGGTGTAGCCCACGAAGAGCATCTTGCGGGTGATGTTCGACAGGTTCGTCGACCGGGAGTGCCACTGGCGGCGGTCGAAGATGAACGCGTCGCCCGGGTTGGCGGTGATCTCCACCGTGCCCTCCGGGTCGGGGTTGTGCACCGTCACGTCGTCCGGGCGGGGCAGCGAGTTCCACAGGTGGCTGCCGGGGATGACCTTCGTCGCGCCGCGTCCGGTCTCCGAGAGGTCGGAGAGCACGTAGGCGACCTTCAGCGAGAACATCGGCCGCGGCAGGTTCGGGTCCATCGTCTCCGGGTCGGAGTTCTGCCGGTACCCGTCCTGGTGCCAGCCCCAGTACGGCTTCTCCGGCTCCAGCGCCGGCGGGGTCACGTCCAGGTGGTTGTGGTGGGAGTAGAGGTTCCACCCGGCCAGGCCCCACATGTACGGGAAGGCGATCGGGTGGGTGAGCAGGTCGCCGAAGAGCTCGTCCCGGTCGAGGAAGCCCAGCAGGTGCAGGGTGCCGTCCTTCTTGGTGTTGCCCTTCGCCTTCTCCTCGGCGTAGACGCGGTCGACCGCCTCCTCGAGCGCTGCCCGGTGCTCCTCGGTCAGGACGTTGCGCAGCAGCAGGAAGCCCTGCTCCTGGAACTCCTTGCGGTCTACGTCACTGATCGGTTCGTAACCGGTGCGGCCGTCGTAGTCGAACGCCACGTCGTACCCCTCCCCATGAGGCGAAACATTCTCTGGCACAGGGCGCCGATCGTAACGCGGTCACCCGTGAGCCGGGAGGGGCGGAAGGCGGTGATTTGCCGGATCGCGGACCATGGGGAGTGGGCCGATCACGGAGCGTGGCGATCGCAAGGTCAAAGCGGCGATTTGGGTAGTTTGCCGGATTGTGCGATAACCGACGGTAGAGAAGTCGGGATCGGCTCAACCCTCGGCGAAGACCTCGGCGACCACCCGGGCGCCGGCGTCCGAACTCCCGGACACCTCGACCCACTTGCCGTCGCGGGCGGTCCACTCCAGGTCCTCGAACCGGACGCGTTTCACCCCGTGGTCCTGGGCGTGCGAGACGAGCCAGTGCGCGTACCGCCAGCCGTCCCGCTGGCCGGTCGCGGCCAGGGTGAGCCCGGTCAGCTCCGCCGGCGCGGCGCTGCCGACCACGCCCCAGTCCAGCTCCAGGCTCCGGGTCAGCGCCGCCGCCGCGGCCGCGCCCCGCATCACCGGCGTACGCCCCACCGAGCAGGCCACCGCCCGCGTCGCGTCACCGAGCAGGGCCCGGCTCAGCACCTCCGACTCGTCGGCCCACTTCTGGTACGCCTCCGGGAAGGCGGAGCGCTGCACCCGCTGGGCGGCGTCGGTGATCCGCATCCCCTCCCAGCCGCGCACCTTCTTCAACGCCCCGTAGAACCGTTTCGCCGCGTACCGCGGGTCGCTGATCTGGGTCGGCTTGCCCCAGCCCTGGCTGGGCCGCTGCTGGAACAGGCCGATCGAGTCCCGGTCGCCGTTCGGGAGGTTGCGCAGGCCGGACTCCTGGTAGGCGGTGGCCAGCGCCACCACCACACCCCGCTCCGGCATGCCCAGCTGCGCGCCGATCGCCGCGATGGTCGCCGCGTTGGCCATCTGGTCGGCGTCGAGCACCACCCGACCGTCGGCCTGCACGGTGCAGGACTGGTTGGCCAGGGGCAGGCGCAGCTCGCTGCCGAGCTGTCGGAGGAGGACCAGGACACCCACCACGGCGAGCAGTACGAGGACGACGCCACCCGCCACCACGGTCCGAGTTCGCACCCACACCCCCAGTTCGACAGTTCGACAAGCGTACGTCCCCCGTAGCCCCGCGTGGGCCGTCCGAGCGGTTTCCGGCCCGTCCGCCCCGAAGCGGTGCCGCCGTCCCGGAGCACGTCGGCGCTCGCGTTCCCGCTCCGACCGGCCTCTCACCCGCCGGTCGCGGCGGCGCTCGCCTAGCCCGCGGAATCCTCCTCGAGCGCGGCCACCCAGCGGGGCGACCGCTTCTCCCGGAACGCCAGCACGCCCTCCCGCCCCTCCTCCGAGAGGAAGTAGCCGGTCGACAACGCGCCCAGCTCGGCGGCCTCGGCGCGCAGCTCCGTGGCCGGGGGCCGGCGCAGCAGCCCCTTGGCCCCGGCGAGCGCCGCCGGCGCGCCCCGGACCAGCGAGTCGCAGTACCGCTCGACCGCGCCGTCCAGCTCCTCGGCCGGCACCGCGGCGGTGACCAGACCGATCTCGGCGGCGCGCCGGCCGTCGAACGTGTCCCCGGTCAGGTAGAGCTCCGCCGCCGCCCGCGGAGACAGGCGGGGCAGCACGGTCGCCGAGATCACCGCGGGGATCACCCCGATCCGCACCTCGGTGAAGGCGAACGTGGCCTCCTCGGCGCAGACCGCCAGATCGGCGGCGGCGATCAGCCCCAGGCCACCGGCGCGGGCCGGCCCGGCCACCCGGGCCACCACCGGCTTCGGGCACTCCCAGACCGCCGCCAGCACGTCGCCGAGCATCCCGGCCGGCACCGACCCGCTGGCGTAGGCGGCGGCGGTCTCCTTGAGGTCCGCGCCCGAGCAGAAGACCGGCCCGGCGTGGTCGAGCACGACGACCCGAACCCCGTCGTCGGCGACCGCGTCGGCCAGGCCGGCGAGCAGCTGCGTCATCAGCGGGGTGGAGAGCGCGTTGCGGTTGTGCGGGCTGTCCAGGGTGAGGGTGGTCACCCCGCGGGCCGTGGCGACCCGCACGAGCGCGTCGGGAGAGGTCATGCCGGGCACACTAGTGGCCATGCCCGGCGTCCTTCCAGATGGCGAACCCGTACCGGCGGACGGTTCGCTGCCCGCCACCGCGACCCGCGAGGTCGGCGCGCGGGGCTTCGGCGTCTACGTCCACGTGCCGTTCTGCGCCAGCCGCTGCGGCTACTGCGACTTCAACACGTACACCTCCGCCGAACTCGGCGGCGGCGCCACCCGCGAGGGGTACGCCGACACCGTGCTGGCCGAGCTGCGGCTCGCCGCCCGGGTGCTCGGCGACGGCCCGCCCCGGCAGGTCGACACCGTCTTCGTGGGCGGGGGCACCCCGACCCTGCTGCCCGCCGACGACCTGGCCCGGATCCTGGACGCCGTCGACCGCACCTGGGGGCTCGCCGCCGACGCGGAGGTGACCACCGAGGCCAACCCGGAGTCGGTCACGCCCGAGTCGCTGAAGGCGCTGCGGGCCGCCGGTTACACCCGGATCTCGCTGGGCATGCAGTCCGCCGCGCCCGGCGTGCTGGCGATCCTGGACCGTCGGCACAGCGCCGGCCGGGCCACCGCCGCCGCCGCCGAGGCGCGGGACGCCGGATTCGACCACGTGAACCTCGACCTGATCTACGGCACGCCGGGCGAGCGGGCCGAGGACTTCGCCCGCTCGCTGGACGAGGTGATCGCCGCCGGCGCCGACCACGTCAGCGCGTACGCCCTGATCGTGGAGGACGGCACGCGGCTCGCCGCCCGGATGCGCCGCGGGGAGCTGCCGTACCCCGACGACGACGTGGCCGCGGACCGTTACCTGGCCGCGGAGGAGGCGCTCGGCGCGGCCGGCTTCTCCTGGTACGAGGTCTCCAACTGGGCCCGCACCCCGGCCGCCCGCTGCCGCCACAACTTGCTCTACTGGGCCGGCGGGGACTGGTGGGGGCTCGGCCCGGGGGCGCACAGCCACGTGGGTGGGGTGCGCTGGTGGAACGTCAAGCACCCGTCTACGTACGCCCAGCGCCTCGCCGAGGGACGGTCACCGGGGCTGGCCCGGGAGGTGCTCGGCACGGACGAGGCGCACATGGAGGACGTGATGCTGCGGCTGCGCCTCGCCAGCGGGCTGCCGCTCGACGTGCTGGACGGCACGGGGCGGGCCGGCGCCGATCGGGCGCTCGCCGCCGGTCTGCTGGCCCCGGACGAGTACGCGGCCGGCCGCGCCGTACTCACCCTGCGTGGCCGGCTGCTCGCCGACGCCGTCGTCCGGGACCTGCTGCCGTAGGCCGAAGGCCCGGCCGGTGTCCGGCCGGGCCCGGAGGTGGACCGGGGCGGCCGACCGGACGTCGGCCGGCCGGGGTCACTTGATGAAGCTCGCGGACATCGGATAGCGGTAGGCGTTGCCCTCGTTGGCCTTCATGCCGGCGATCACCCCGAACGCGATCTGGATCACCACGACGGCCACGCTGGGCAGGAAGAGCAGGCACCAGCTGACGAAGAGCAGCACGAAGGCGATGCCGGACCAGAGGATCTGGAAGTTCAGCGCCGCCAACGCCTGCGCCCGTACGGCCGGGGACTGCTGCCCGCGCGCCAGGTAGGCGATGAGCGGGGCGACGAAGCCGAGCGGCCCGAAGCTGATCAGCGCGCCGAGCGCCCCGCCGAAGTGGGCGACCAGCGCCCACGTCTTGTCCTCGTTGCTGGCGTAGCCGGCCGGCGGGCCGTAGCCGCCTCCGGTCGGATATCCGGCACCGGGCGGGTAGCCACCCGGCGGGGGATAGCCGCCCGACGGGGGTTGGCCGCCGCTGGGCGGCGGATAGCCACCGGGCGGGGGATAGCCGGCTGGTCCGGGTGACCCGGACAGTGGTGCGGTGGGCTCGTCCGGGGCGGACGGGCCGGGAGCTGCCGGCGGCGGGGTCGGATCCGGGTGGTCGCCGGGGTCAGCCGCGCCGGGAGGGCGAGGTGGTTCAGTCATGAACGTCACGGTAGGGGGCGGCAACAATGACGCGCCAGAGCGGCGTCGTCGGGTGGTTCCGGCCGGCGGGCCGAGCGCCGGTGGGCGGCCGGAGGGCCCCGGGGTGGGCGGAGACCGCACCCGTGGTCCGTCCTTGATCATCGCGCTGCCGGGTCTGCCGACGTAGACTGGCACTCGCTACAGTCGAGTGCCAGGAATGTCGCGGGTGGTGTGGAACACCGGCGGCCGATGCGCGTAGGAGGTGGGGAGGATGGGTCTCGACGACCGCAAGCTCGCCGTGCTCCGCGCCATTGTCGAGGACTACGTCGCCACGCAGGAGCCGGTCGGCAGTCGGGCGTTGGTCGAGCGGCACCAGCTCGGGGTCTCCCCGGCGACCGTCCGCAACGACATGGCGGTCCTCGAGGAGGAGGGTTACATCCGGCAGCCGCACACCAGCGCCGGCCGGGTGCCCACCGACCGCGGCTACCGCCTCTTCGTGGACCGGCTCTCCCGGGTCAAGCCGCTCAGCCCGGCCGAGCGGCGGGCGATCGAGCGCTTCCTGCTCGGCGCCGTCGACCTGGACGACGTGGTGCACCGCACGGTCCGCCTGCTGGCCCAGCTGACCCGGCAGGTCGCCGTCGTGCAGTATCCGAGCCTCGCCCGCTCGTCCGTCCGGCACCTGGAGCTGGTGCCGATCTCCACCACCCGGCTGATGCTGGTCATGATCGCCGACACCGGGCGGGTCGAGCAGCGGCTCGTGGAGATGCCCGGCCCGATCCCCGCCGACGACGTCACCGACCTGCGCCGCCTGGTCAACGAGAAGCTCGTCGACACCCGGCTGTCGGAGACCCCGCCGCTGGTGCAGGCGCTGGTCGACGAGGTCGGTCCCGACCTGCGTCCGGCCATGGCCACCCTCGCCAGCGTGCTGCTGGAGACGCTGGTCGAGCGGCACGAGGAGCGGATAGCGCTGGCCGGCACGGCGAACCTCACCCGCGGTGGCCTGCTCGACTTCCAGGGCTCGCTGCGACCGATCCTCGAGGCCCTCGAGGAGGAGGTCGTCCTGCTGAAGCTGATCGGCGAGGTCGAGGAGAGCACGATGCGGGTGCGCATCGGTGACGAGAACGAGATCGACAACCTCCGCGCCGCGTCGGTGGTGAGCACCGGCTACGGCCCGAATTCGATGATCGTCGGTGGCCTCGGCGTGCTGGGGCCGACCCGGATGGACTACCCCAGCACCATCGCCACCGTGCGGGCCGTGGCACGCTACGTGGGCGATCTGCTGGCCCAGAACTAGAGCAGTAACCGTCCGGCCGGTTCCGGCCGGCGCAACGCGACCGAACATGAGGACACGGAACGCAGTGGCCAGGGACTACTACGGCATTCTCGGTGTGAACCGGGACGCCTCCGACGACGAGATCAAGCGCGCCTACCGCAAGCTGGCGCGCCAGTTCCACCCGGACGTCAATCCGGATCCGGAGGCGCAGGAGAAGTTCAAGGACATCAACGCCGCGTACGAGGTCCTCTCGGACGACCGGAAACGGCAGATCGTCGACCTCGGCGGCGACCCGCTCGCCCCGGGCGGCGGGGGCGCCGGTGGCCCGGGCGGCCCCGGTGGAGCCGGACCGTTCGTCGGCTTCCAGGACATCATGGACGCCTTCTTCGGCGGTGCGGCCGGTGGCTCCCGGGGGCCCCGGCCACGGACCCGGCCGGGCGCCGACGCGATCCTCCGCCTCGAGCTGGACCTGCACGAGACGGCGTTCGGCGTCGAGGCGCCGATAACCGTCGACACCGCCGTGCTCTGCACCACCTGCTCGGGCGCGGGCACCGCCGCCGGCACCCACCTCGCCACCTGCGAGGCGTGCGGTGGTCGGGGCGAGGTGCAGTCGGTGCAGCGCACCTTCCTCGGCCAGGTGGTCTCCGCTCGCCCGTGCACCGTCTGCCAGGGCTACGGCACCACCATTCCGCACCCCTGCCCGACCTGCGCCGGCGACGGTCGGGTGCGTACCCGCCGCTCGCTCACGGTGAAGATCCCGGCCGGTGTCGAGGACGGCATGCGGATCCGCCTGGCCCAGCAGGGCGAGGTCGGCCCCGGCGGCGGCACCGCCGGCGACCTCTACGTGGAGATCCACGAGCGCCCGCACGACGTCTACTCCCGCAAGGGCGACGACCTGCACTGCCGGGTCACCGTGCCGATGACCGCGGCGGCGCTCGGCACCCGGCTGACCATCAAGACGCTGGACAGCGAGGAGACGGTCGACGTCAAGGCCGGCACCCAGCCGGCCAGCACGCTGCGGCTGCGCGCCCGGGGCGTGCCACACCTGCGCGGCACCGGCCGGGGTGACCTCTACGTGCACCTGGACGTACGTACGCCGAGCAAGCTCGACGCCGACCAGGAGCGGATGCTGCGGGAGTTCGCCAAGACCCGGGGCGAAGAGGTGGCCGAGCTGAGCAAGCAGGGCGGCTTCTTCTCCCGGATGCGCGACGCCTTCAACGGTCACGCCTGAGCCGACGGCTTGCCGTCCCGGCCGGGTGCCGGGGAGGTTAGCCTGTTGACCGTGTCCGCCCCGCTCTTCCTGGTCGAGTCGCTGCCCACCACTGACACGCTGACCCTCGGTGGCCCCGAGGGTCACCACGCCGCCACCGTGCAGCGGTTGCGGGTGGGCGAGGAGCTGCTGCTCGCCGACGGTCAGGGCGGTACCGCCACCGCCGTGGTCACGGCGGTCGGTCGGGGCAGCCTGGAGCTCGAGCTGACCGCACGGGGGTACGTCGACGCCTCCGTCCCGCGACTGGTCGTGGTGCAGGGCATCGCCAAGGGCGATCGCGGCGAGCTGGCCGTACAGGCGATGACCGAGGTCGGGGTGGACGAGATCGTGCCCTGGGCGGCGTCCCGCTCGGTGGCGCAGTGGCGCGGTGACCGGGGCGTACGGGCCCGGGAGAAGTGGGTGGCGACCGCCCGGGAGGCGGCCAAGCAGGCCCGCCGCCCGTGGCTGCCGGTGGTGGCCGGGTCGCCGGACGAGTCGACCGGCCGGGTCGCCGGGCGTCTCGCCGGGTCGGCCGCCGCGTTCGTGCTGCACGAGGAGGCCACCGACCGGCTCACCACCGTGGAGCTTCCCGACGCCGGCGAGATCGTGCTGGTCGTCGGCCCCGAGGGGGGAATCACGGCGGACGAGGTGGACGCGTTCGTCGCCGTGGGGGCCCGCCCCGTACGCCTCGGCCCCGCGGTCCTGCGCACCTCGACGGCGGGCGTCGCCGCCCTCACCGTCCTCGCCACCCGCCTCTCCCGCTGGTGAGTCCCCGCGATCGGTGATCCGAACCGGGGTTCGGCGCGGGTGGGTCGCCGCGGGGGGGAGCGGAACTCGGGTCAGCTGCGCAGGTACGACGCGCCGTTGAGGTCGACGATGGTGCCGGTCGCCCACTCGGCCTCGGGCGAGGCGAGCCAGTGCACCGCGGCGGCGATCTCGTCGGGGCGGGCGATCCGGTTGAACGGGCTCTGGGCGCGTACCGCGACGCCACGCTCGGCCTTGAGGTGCTCGTTGGTCATGTCGGTCTCGACGAATCCGGGCGCGACCGTGGCCACCGCGATGCCGTACGGCGCGAGCGCCACGGCCAGCGACTGGCCCATCGCGTTCATGCCTGCCTTGCTCGCCCCGTACGCCGGGTTCGCCGGCTCACCGCGGAACGCGCCCCGGGACGAGACGTTGACGATCCGGCCACCCCGATCGCGCATGTGCTGGGCGGCGCACCAGGCGGCGTTGGCCGCGCCGAAGAGGTTGGTGTCCAGCACCTCACGCCAGCGCTGCCGCCACTGCTCGTAGGTGCTCTCGAAGACCGGGTGCGGCGGGTCGGCGGGTCCGAAGGTGCCCGCGTTGTTGACCAGTACGTCCAGCCCACCGAGCCGGTCGGCCGCCTCGTCCACCATCGCCCGGACCGCGTCCGGGTCGGCGAGGTCCGCCCGGACCACCACGTGTCCCTCGCCGGGCAGCTGCGCGCGCAGCTCCTCGGCCAGCTCCGCCGAGTCCCGGTGGTGGATCGCCACCCGGTCGCCGCTCGCCGCGAAGGCCTTCGCCACCGCTCGCCCGATGCCGCGCGAGCCTCCCGTCACCAGTACCGCCCGTGAAGTCACGCGGCCATCCTGCCGCACCGGACGCCGGTGCCGAGCAGCGGTCCTTCCCCGCGCCGAAACCCCTGACAACGGGCCGTTCCTTACACTGCCCGGATGGGATCAGACTGCCTGTTCTGCCGCATCGTCGCCGGGGAGATCCCGGCCACCGTCGTCCGGGAGACCCCCAGGACCCTCGCCTTCCGCGACATCGCCCCGAAGGCGCCGGTGCACGTACTGGTGATTCCCAAGGAGCACTACGCCGACGTGGCGACGCTCGCCGAGGGTGACCCGGCGCTCGCCGGCGAGGTGCTCGCCACGGCCGCCGCGGTGGCCGAGGACGAGGGTCTGCTCGGCGACGGTTTCCGGCTGATGTTCAACACCGGGGCGTACGGCGGCCAGGAGGTCTTCCACGTGCACGGGCACCTGTTCGGTGGGGCGCCGCTCGGTCCGATGCTCGCCCGGGATCTCGCGTGAGCGCCGTGCCGGAGAAGTTGGAGCGGCTGGTGCGCCGGGCGCAGGCGCAGCACCGGATCCCGGCGGTCTCGGCGGCCCTGCACCGAGCCGACCGGCCACTGTGGGCGTTCGCGGTCGGCGGCGCCGGCAACGACACCCCGCTCGGGCCCGGGACGCAGTTCCGGATCGGCTCGGTGACCAAGACGTTCACCGCCGTACTGACCCTGCAGTGCCGCGACGACGGCCTGCTAGACCTGGACGATCCGGTGGGCCGCCACCTCGACCTGCCCGCGCACGGGGAGCTGACGGTGCGCCGGCTGCTGTCGCACACGGCGGGCCTGCAACGTGAGCCGTACGGCGACGTCTGGGACACCCTGCGCGCGCCCGACACCGAAGAGCTCCTGGCCGACCTGGCCCGGGCCGAGCGGGTACTGCCCGCGGGTCGCCGCTACCACTACTCGAACCTCGGGATGGCGCTGCTCGGTCAGCTGGTCGGCCGGCTGCGCGGCGGTACGTGGGCCGAGGTGCTCGGCGACCGGGTGCTGGCGCCGCTGGGCCTCGCCGACACGACCGTGAGCCCGGGCCCGGCCGCGGCCACCGGCTTCCTCGTCGACGCGTACTCGGACGAGGCGCGTCCGGAGCCGCCTACCGACTTCGGCGCCGTGGGGCCGGCCGCCCAGCTCTGGAGCACCGCCGGGGACATGGCTCGCTGGGCGGCCTTCCTGGCCGATCCGGCGGCGGTCGACCCGGCCGGTGCGGTGCTCGCTCCGGCCACGCTGGAGGAGATGCGCTGGCCGGTGACGGTGACCGACGAGGCGCTGTGGGGCGGAGGCTTCGGGCTCGGTCTGATCCTGGTGCCGCAGGGGGAGCGGGTGATGCACGTGGGGCACGACGGCGCGATGCCCGGCTTCCTGGCCGGCGTCTACGGCCGGCGGGGCGGGGAGGGCACCCCGGGCGCGATGGGCTGTGCCGTGCTCGTCTCCTCCGGCACCGCCTCCGAAGCCCTCGATCTGCCGCATCAGCTGCTCGCCGCCGCGGTCGAGCACGATCCGGCGGAGATCGAGCCGTGGCGACCCGGCCCGCCCGCCCCCGCCGCGCTGCGCGGTGTGCTGGGCCGTTGGTGGGGGGAGGGCTACGAGTACGTCTTCTCCTGGCACGACGGCGCGCTGCGGGCCCGGGGCGCCGGCGATCCGCCGGGCCGGCCGCCGGCGGTCTTCACGCCGCTGCCCGACCGGCCGGACGTGTTCCGCACGGTCTCCGGCCGGGAGGTCGGTGAGCTGCTCCGGCTGAGCCGGGACGACCGGGGCGCGGTGGTGCGGATGCACTGGGCGACCTACCGGTTCACCCGCAACCAGGAGACCTTCGACCGGTACGACTTCCGCGTCGGGGAGTGACCCGGTAGGGGCGCGGGGCGGGGTTCCTCCCGCTCCGCGCCGACCTGGCTTTTCGCCCTTTTTATCGCTTTTGTTGGTCAGTGCGGCCGCGCCCCGGGGGCGGGGAAATGCAGACGATGTCGCCGCTGTTGAACCGATACGATGAGTGGAACGTCCGTACGCCGCGCCACCAGGGCCGGCGCCGAAATCGAGAGCAGGTGGCACAGGGCCCCTCGGCCCGAGCTATGACCGGCACCCCACCTCCCGGCCCGCCCCAGGTGCAGACCCGGATCACCGTTCCCGATCCGAA
The DNA here is from genome assembly GCF_003626545.1 of Micromonospora musae. Classification (NCBI taxonomy): domain Bacteria; kingdom Bacillati; phylum Actinomycetota; class Actinomycetes; order Micromonosporales; family Micromonosporaceae; genus Micromonospora; species Micromonospora musae. The sequence goes on along the minus strand of NZ_RAZS01000005.1, from coordinate 533,107 downwards.
GATCATGGTCAACCTGCTCGGTGCGGGTGACGAGATCCTGCGACTCGTCGAACGCTCGGTCAACAGCGACGTGCACGTCCGGGGCAACGAGATCACCATCTCCGGTGCGCCCGCGGACAACGCCCTCGCCGAGCGTCTCTTCACCGAGCTGCTCGAACTCATCGAGAAAGGCGAGACCCTGACCACTGACGCCGTCCGGCGTACCGTCGGCATGCTCGAGCAGGGCAGTGCCGAGCGGCCCGCCGACGTCCTGACGCTCAACATCCTCTCCCGCCGCGGCCGCACCATCCGTCCCAAGACGCTCGGGCAGAAGCGCTACGTCGACGCGATCGACTCGCACACCATCGTCTTCGGCATCGGCCCCGCCGGCACCGGCAAGACCTACCTGGCGATGGCGAAGGCCGTCCAGGCGCTCCAGGCCAAGCAGGTCAACCGGATCATCCTCACCCGGCCCGCCGTCGAGGCGGGGGAGCGGCTGGGCTTCCTGCCCGGCACGCTCAACGAGAAGATCGATCCCTACCTGCGCCCGCTCTACGACGCGCTGCACGACATGCTCGACCCGGACTCGATCCCGAAGCTGATGGCCGCGGGCACGATCGAGGTGGCGCCGCTGGCGTACATGCGCGGTCGGACGCTGAACGACGCGTTCATCATCCTCGACGAGGCGCAGAACACCACGCCCGAGCAGATGAAGATGTTCCTCACCCGGCTCGGCTTCAACTCCAAGATCGTGGTCACCGGTGACGTGACCCAGGTCGACCTGCCCGGAGGGACGACCAGCGGCCTGCGCCTGGTGCGGGAGATCCTCACGAACGTGGAGGACGTCCACTTCGCCCAGTTGTCCAGCTCCGACGTGGTTCGGCACCGGCTGGTCGGCGAGATCGTCGACGCGTACGCCCGCTGGGACGCCGAGCGGGAGAACCAGCAGGCACAGAGCGTGCACGCCGTACCGGGGCGGACCGCCCAGGGCGGCGGCCGATCCGGCCGCCGCCGCTAGATCAGGGGAAACAGTTGTCCATCGAGATCGCCAACGAGTCCGGTGTCGAGGTCGACACCGACGCCGTGCTCGCCGTCGCCCGGCACGCCCTCGACGAGATGGGGGTCAACCCCCTCGCCGAGCTCTCCGTGCTGCTGGTCGACGTCGAATACATGACCGAGCTCAACCATCGCTGGATGGGGGGCGACGGGCCGACCGACGTGCTCGCCTTCCCCATGGACGAGGGCAGCGTGGACCACGGCCCGGGCGAGAGCGCCCCGGCCGCCGGTGAGCCGGCGCTGCTCGGCGACATCGTGCTCTGCCCCGACGTCGCGGCCAAGCAGGCGGCCACGGCGGGCCACTCGGCCGCCGACGAGCTGCACCTGCTGACCGTGCACGGGGTGCTGCACCTGCTCGGGTACGACCACGCGGAACCGGAGGAGGAGCGGGAGATGTTCGCGCTCCAGGCCCGACTGCTGTCCAGTTGGCGGTCGAGCCGGTCACAGTGATGTCCGTACAGGCCTCCACAGCCGCCGCCGGCCTGCCCGACGTGCAGCTACTCGTCTTCGCCGCCGGTCTGGTGGTGCTGGCCGGGCTGATCGCGATGACCGAGGCGGCGCTCGCCGCGGTCTCGCCGGCCCGCGCCGCGGAGCTGGCCCGCGACGGCGCCCGCGGCGCCCGCACGTTGCAGACCGTCGCCGGTGACGTCGTCCGGCACCTCAACCTGCTCCTGCTGCTGCGACTGCTCGCCGAGCTGACCGCCACCACGCTGGTGGCGCTGGTCGCCGTGGACACCTTCGGCGCGGGGTGGCGGGCGGCGCTCGTCACCGCCGGCGCGATGACCGTGGTCAGCTTCGTGGTGGTCGGCGTCGCCCCACGCACTCTCGGCCGGCAGCACGCCTACGTCGTCGGTCGGGTGGTGGCCCCGCTGGTCCGCTGGCTGGGGCGCGCGCTCAACCCGCTCGCCTCGCTGCTGATCCTGATCGGCAACGCGGTGACGCCGGGGCGCGGCTTCCGCGAGGGCCCGTTCGCGACCCAGGTGGAGCTCCGCGAACTGGTCGACCTCGCGGAGCAGCGTGGGGTGGTCGAGCACGGCGAGCGGCAGATGATCCACTCGGTCTTCGCCCTCGGAGACACCATCGCCCGCGAGGTGATGGTGCCCCGTACGGAGACGGTGTGGATCGAGTCGGGCAAGACGCTCTCGCAGGCGCTCGCCCTCTTCCTCCGCTCGGGCTTCTCCCGGATCCCCGTGATAGGCGAGAACGTCGACGACGTCCTCGGCGTCCTCTATCTCAAGGACCTGATCCGCAGGGTGCGCGGCGGCGATCCGTCGGCCGAGCAGCTGCCCGTCTCCGAGCTGATGCGTCCGGCCACCTTCGTGCCGGAGTCGAAGCCCGTCGACGACCTGCTCTCCGAGATGCAGGCGGCCCGCAACCACCTGGTCATCGTCGTCGACGAGTACGGCGGCACCGGCGGCCTGGTCACCATCGAGGACATCCTCGAGGAGATCGTCGGTGAGATCACCGACGAGTACGATGTCGAACGCCCACCGGTCGAGCAGCTGGAGGACGGGTCGGTGCGGGTCACCGCCCGACTTCCCGTGGAGGACCTGGGCGAGCTGTTCGACATCGAGTTGCCCACCGACGAGGTGGAGACGGTCGGCGGCCTGCTGGCCCAGTCGCTGGGTCGGGTGCCGATCCCGGGAGCCCGGGTCGAGGTGGCCGGCCTGCGGCTGATCGCCGAGGGCACCACCGGCCGACGCAACCGGATCGACACCGTGCTGGTCAGCCGGGTCGTGCCGACCGACGAGCAGGAGAGCCCGGGGCGTGGCGAGCGCGCCGAGTCCCGGGGCAGTCACCAACCGATCGAGGAGAGGCAACCCGCCGATGCCTGAGTCGCCCACCGTGCCGGCAGCCCGGCCCACCCCGTCCGCTCCGGCGGAGCTGAGCGCCGAGGACGCCAAGTTGGTCGTCCTGGCCCGAGGCGCCCGTGGCCGGGTGGGAGCCGTGGAGGGTGCGGCGGTCCGCGACCAGGACGGTCGGACGTACGCCGCCGCCAGTGTCGCGCTGCCCTCGCTGACGCTCACCGCGCTGCAGCTGGCGGTGGCCTCGGCGGTGGCCGCCGGCGCCGGCCGGCTGGAGGCCGCCGTGGTGGTGACCGAAGCCTCGACGCTCGACGGCGCCGGGCACGCGGCGGTCCGCGACCTCGCCGCCGACGCGCCGATCCACGTGGCCGCGCCGGACGGCACCGTCCTCGGCACGGTCGTCCAGTGAAGGACCCGGAGGAGCGCCCCTACCGAGCCGGCTTCGCCTGCTTCGTGGGGCGGCCCAACGCGGGCAAGTCGACCCTGACCAACGCGATCGTCGGTCAGAAGATCGCGATCACCTCGAACAAGCCGCAGACCACCCGGCATGTCATCCGGGCCGTACTGCACCGGCCGGACTCGCAGCTCGTCCTCGTCGACACCCCGGGCCTGCACCGCCCCCGCACGCTGCTCGGCGAACGCCTCAACGACCTGGTCCGTCAGACCTGGAGCGAGGTCGACGTCATCGGGCTCTGCATCCCGGCCGACGAGCCGATCGGACGCGGAGACCGGTTCATCACCGGCGAGCTGGCCGAGCTGAAGGCGACCGTACTGGCCGTGGTCACCAAGACCGACCTCGTCGACCGCGGGCGCCTCGCCGAGCAGCTGCTCGCAGTGAGCGAGCTGGGTGAGTTCGCGGCCGTGGTGCCGGTGAGCGCCGTCTCCGGGCACCAGCTCGACACCCTGGTCGACGTGATGACCGGGTACCTGCCCGCCTCCCCGCAGCTCTACCCGGACGACATGCTCACCGAGGACCCGGAGCAGGTGCTCGTCGCGGAGCTCATCCGGGAGGCGGCACTGGAGGGGGTGCGCGACGAGCTGCCGCACTCCATCGCTGTGGTGGTGGAGGAGATGATCCCCGAGGGGCAGCTCATCCGGATCTTCGCCGACCTCTACGTCGAGCGGCCCAGCCAGAAGGCGATTGTGATCGGTCACCGGGGCAGCCGGCTCAAGGAGGTCGGCACCACCGCACGGCGGCAGATCGAGGAGCTGCTCGGCAGCCGGGTCTTCCTGGACCTGCACGTACGGGTGGCGAAGGACTGGCAGCGCGACCCGAAGCAGCTGCGCAAACTCGGCTTCTGACCGGCTCGTCCCGTTCGTTCCGTCGGTCAGCCGGACGGCCGCGCCGTCCGGCTGATCAGCATCGGTCGAACGGCCGACCGGGGCGGGCCGTACGGGGAGAGCGGCTGATCCTACTCGGTCGGGCGTATGGCTAGATTCACGTCCGGGTGGGGCGTGCGGCCGTTTACCGGGAACGCGGCGGAGGGTAGGAGACATCCGCCGCGCCCCCGAGACAGATGCAGGCTGATGCGTAACAGATACCTGGACCTGCTCCGCTTCCTCGCCATCGTTCGAGTCGTCGTCTACCACGTCACCGGCTTCGCCTCGCTCACCCTGGTCTTCCCGGCCATGGCGGTGATGTTCGCGCTGGCCGGCTCGCTGATGGCCGCCTCGCTGGAGCGATCCGGGCCAGCTGCGGTGCTGCGCCGGCTGCGCCGCCTGCTGCCGTCGCTGTGGGTGCTGGCCGCGATCTTCGTACCGGCCATGCTCCTCACCGGGCTGCCGTTCACCCCCCGCGTGCTGCTCTGGCTCTTCCCGATCGCCGATCCGCCCGCCAACGGCTGGGGGGCGATGGCCCTGAGCCCGATCTGGTACCTACGGGACTACCTGTGGTTCGTCTTCGCCTCGCCGGTCGCGCTCTGGGCGTTCCGGCGGGCGCCGCTGCCGACCCTGCTGGCCCCGTACGTCCTGCTCGTGGTGATCGAGTCGGGCATCTGGCCGAACGCCCCCGGCCCGTACCGGGAGTTCGGTCTCTACTTCGGCGCCTGGATGCTGGGCTTCGCGCACCACGCGGGCATGCTGCGCCGGCTCGCCAACCGGGTGCTGGTCCCGGCGGTGCTGGTGCTCGTCGCGGCGGGCGGCGCGTGGATCCTCACGCATCCCGGCCCACGCGGCTACGACCTCAACGACATCCACCTCGGCAACGCCCTCTGGTCGACGGCGTTCATCCTGGTCGTGCTCGGCCGGGGACCGGCCGGCGCGGCCTGGGTCGATCGCAGCGCCCTCTTCGGGCGGGTGGTCACCGTGCTGAACCGGCGGGCCCTGACGATCTACCTCTGGCACATGCCGTTCGTGGTGGCGATCACCCCGCTCTTCGACCCACTGGGCTGGACGCACGAGGACCCGCGTGGGCTGGCGATCCGGGTGGTGCTGGTCTTCGCCCTGGTCGGCGTGGTGACGCTCGCCGTGGGATGGGTGGAGGACCTCGCGGCGCAGCGGCGGCCGGAGCTGATCCCCGGCGGCCGGCGACGGACGAGGCCCGTCGGCCCGCCCACGTCGACCGGCCACCAGGTGCCCGCGCAGCGGGCCGCCCCGGAGGCGGAGGTCACCGCTGGGCGACCCTGAGGTCGCCGCTGTCGGCGCTCACCGCGAGGACCAGCTTGGCGGCCGGGTCGTCGGTGACCGCGACGTGCTCGTCTCCCGAGTTGCCGTTGGCCCGGACCCGGTACGGGCCGGGCGGAACGACGAGGTCGACGTCACCGCTGTTCGCGTGCGCCCGGACCGAGGCGGCCTTGTCCAGCTCGATCCGTACGTTGCCGGATTTGGCCTCGGCGTCCACCTCGCCCTGCAGCCGCCGGGCCGAGATGTCGCCGGAGGAGGCGCGCAGCGTGACCGGACCGGTGGCCTCGGACACCTCGATGTTGCCGGAGCTGGCCTCCAGCCGTACCGGACCACTGGCACCGGTGAGCTGAACGTCCCCCGAGTGGACCTGCAGCTCCACCGCGCCGACCCGGATCAGCTCGACGTCGCCCGAGTTGCTCTCGCCCCGCACCGCGACACCCTCGGGGGCGGTCACCTCGTACGACACGCTGCACCGGGACCCGCAGTCGGTGTCCAGCACCAGCTCGCTGCCCTTGATCTCGTACTTCGCCCGCGGCTCGGCGCCCTGGTAGCGGACCACCCGCTTGATCCGCACCTCGGTGGCGGTGCCGGTGGCCCGGACGATCACGTCACCCGAGCCGGGCAGCACCCGGATCGTGGTGATCCGGGCCGACTCGGTGTTGTCGAAGTCCAGGCGCCGGTAGGAGAGGTTGTCGCACCCGGTGAGCAGGATGAGCGCGGTGACGGCACCGAACGCGACCGGTGCCACGGCACGGCGGCGGAGCAGAGCGGCACCGGAGGAGGCGGTGCCGACGGGGCGCTGAGCGGTCATGGCGAGAACGCTACGGCCGGCACCGCCCCAGACACATCCGGGTTCCGGCGCCGCCGGACCCCGAAGGAACCCTGATTTCGTACCCCGAGGGAGAATGGTCCGATGACCGGGTACCGCCGACAGCTCTACCGCGACGACGCGGTGGTACTGCGGGTGCAGAAGCTCGGCGAGTCTGATCGGATCATCACGCTGCTCACCCGACGGCACGGCCGGATCCGTGCGGTGGCCCGGGGCGTGCGGCGCACCACCAGCAAGTTCGGTGCCCGGTTGGAGCCGTTCGGGCACGTGGACCTCCAGCTCGCCGGGGACCCGAAGGGCAACCAGGGCAGCTCGCTGCACACGGTGAGCCAGGTCGAGGGGATCGACCTCTACGGCAAGCGGTTCCTCGGCGACTACCCGCGCTACACCGCGGCCAGCGCCGTCGCCGAGACGGCCGAACGGCTCACCCCGGTCGAGCGGGAGCCGTCGCTGCGGCTGTTCCAGCTCACCCTCGGCGCGGTGCGTGCGCTCGCCGAGGGCAGCCACGCCACCACCCTCGTGCTCGACGCGTACCTGCTGCGGGGGATGGCCCTGGCGGGCTGGGCGCCGGCGTTGATGGCGTGCGCGGTCTGTGGCACGCCCGGGCGGCACCGGGCCTTCTCCGTACCGGCCGGCGGTGTGGTGTGCCCGGACTGCCGACCACCCGGCGCGGCCCATCCGGCGCCGGCCACCATCGAGCTGATGTTCGCGCTGAGTAGCGGTGACTGGCGGATCGCCGACGCCGCGGAGGCCGGCGTACGACGCGAGTGCAGCGGGCTGGTCGCGGCTCACCTGCAGTGGCACCTGGAACGCGCGCTACGCTCGCTTCCGCTGGTAGACCGGGGCGTTTCGACGCCCGGCGCCGATGGCGTGAACAGGGAGTAACGAGTGATCCGATCAATGAGGGCCGGCCGGCGGCAGCCGGTGCCACCCACGCCGCACCCGTCCGGTGCCCGTCCGCCGGCACTGCCGGCCGACGCGGTGCCTCGGCACGTCGCAGTGGTGATGGACGGCAACGGTCGGTGGGCCAAGGAGCGTGGGCTGCCCCGCACCAAGGGCCACGAAGCGGGGGAGTTCTCCCTCTTCGACACGATCGAGGGCGCCATCGAGATGGGCATCCCCTACCTGTCGGCGTACGCCTTCTCCACCGAGAACTGGCGGCGCTCGCCGGACGAGGTCCGCTTCCTGATGGGCTTCAACCGCGACGTGATCCGCCGCCGCCGTGACCAGCTGGTCGACCTCGGCGTACGGGTGGTCTGGTCGGGTCGGGCGGGGCGGCTCTGGAAGAGCGTCATCTCGGAGCTGCAGACCGCCGAGGAGATGTCCCGCGGCAACTCGACGCTCACCCTCCAGTTCTGCGTGAACTACGGCGGTCAGGCGGAGATCGCCGACGCGGCGGCGGCGATCGCCCGCGAGGTGGCCGCCGGCCGGCTCGACCCGGCCAAGGTCAACGAGAAGACCGTCGCGAAGTACCTCTACCACCCCGAGGTCCCCGAGGTGGATCTCTTCCTGCGCCCGTCCGGGGAGCAGCGGACCTCCAACTTCATGCTCTGGCAGAGCGCGTACGCCGAGCTGATCTACCTCGACACGCTCTGGCCGGACTTCGACCGCCGGCACCTCTGGTACGCCTGTGAGCTCTACGCGCAGCGCGACCGGCGCTTCGGCGGAGCCCTGCCCAACCCGGTCGCCCCGCCGACCCAGGGCTGAAACCGGCGTTCGCGGTGGTCCGCCCGTTGCCGGGCGGGCCGCCGCCCAGGCTTACCGTGCCGTCACCCTGGGTATCTGTTCTCCCAGGAGCCACTGACGGAGGTGAACCCACATGATTCAGAAGCGCATCGTCCAGTGGGCGCTGATGGCGATCGCCGTTCCGGTGGCGGCGGCCGGCGCACGCCGGCTCAGCCGCACGATCGAGGCCCGTCGCGGCCCCTCCGGAGTCAGCCGCCTGCTCGCCAAGGGCGCGGATCGCCTCCGCCCGCAGAAGGCCAAGCGGCACGCCTTCTGGTGAGCCCGACCTTCTGGTGAGCCCGACCGGTCCGCCGCGCGCCGGTCGGGCCGGGGCGTTGCCGGGGTGATGTGGCCCGGGCGCGCCTAGGATCGAGAGGCGCGGGGCGTGTCGCGGGGGTGCGTCCCTGACGCGGGGGTGGTCATGCGGGATCTCCGGTTCGAGATGACGGCCGCGCTGGCGGGCGCGAACCTGGTCGACGCCGCGCAGCGGGAGCGGGTCGCGGACGTCTGCGCCGACGTGGCCGAGCGGTACTGCGCCGAACTCGGTCACACCGTCGCCATCCGGTCCGGCGAGATCGGTGAGCTGGCCCAGGGTGAACCGGCCGCCGGATGGGCCCCGACGCCGGCGGAGGAGACCCAGCGCGCCTGGTGAGGACCGGGTCTGCTGTCGCCCCGGCCCGTCCGCGGGCCTGCTGTCGCCAGGCCCGTCCGCCTGCCCGCTCGCTGTCCGGCGTGACCGGCACAGGTGCTGCTCGCTGAGCCTGATACCTCAGCGGCATACTTGTGCCGCTGAGGTATCAGGCTCATCCTGCTCGTCGACGGGCTACCAGCCATCCGCGACCTCGCGCCGACGGCACGGGTCGGCGGGCGGTGGCCGGGACCACCGCCGACCGGGCCGCCGGCTCAGGCCTCCACTTCGGAGCGGTCGCCCGCCCAGAGGGTGTGGAACGTCCCCGCCCGGTCGACCCGGTGGTACGTGTGCGCGCCGAAGTTGTCCCGCAGCCCCTGGATCAGCGCGGCGGGCAGCCGCTCCGCGCGCAGCGCGTCGAAGTACGCCAGCGACGAGGCGAACGCCGGAACGGGTACCCCGGCCCGGGCGGCCTCCGCCACGATGCGACGCCAACCGGGCACGCCCGCGCTGACCGCCTCGGCGAAGTACGGCGCCACCAGCAGGGTGGGCAGGTCGGGCTGCTCGTCGTACGCCTCACGGATGCGGTCCAGGAACCGGGCCCGGATGATGCAGCCGCCCCGCCAGATGGTGGCGGTGCCGCCCAGGTCGATGTTCCAGTCGTACTCCCGGCTGCCCGCGCTGATGTGGTCGAAGCCCTGCGCGTAGGCGACGATCTTCGAGGCCAGCAGCGCCCGGCGGACGTCCTCGACGAACGCGTCGCGGTCCTCGACCTTCAGCTGCGCGCCGCCGCCGGGGAACGCCCGGCGGGCCGCCTCGCGCTGGTCGGCATGCCCGGAGAGGGAGCGCGCAAACGTCGCCTCGGCGATGCCGGTGATCGGGATGCCCAGGTCGAGCGCGCTCTGCACGGTCCACCGCCCGGTGCCCTTCTGCTCCGCCTGGTCGCGTACGACGTCGACGAACGGGCGGCCGGTGGCGGCGTCGGCGTGCGCCAGCACGTCACCGGTGATCTCGATGAGGAAGGACTCCAGCTCGCCGCGGTTCCACTCGCGGAAGATCTCCGCGAGCTCCGCCGGCTCCGCGCCCAGACCGGCCCGCAGCAGGTCGTACGCCTCGGCGATGAGCTGCATGTCGGCGTACTCGATGCCGTTGTGCACCATCTTCACGAAGTGGCCGGCCCCTCCCGGGCCGATGTGCCGGCAACACGGCACCCCGTCGACCTGCGCGGCGATCTTCTCGAAGATCGGCCCCAGCTTCTGGTACGACTCCGCCGAGCCGCCGGGCATGATGCTCGGCCCGTGCAGGGCACCCTCCTCGCCGCCCGACACGCCGGTGCCGACGAAGTGCAGCCCGTGCTCGCGCAGCGCCGCCTCCCGGCGTTGGGTGTCCGCGAAGTGCGCGTTGCCGCAGTCCACCACGATGTCGCCCGGCTCCAGCAGCGTGGCCAGCTCGTCGATCACCGCGTCGGTCGGCGCACCGGCCTTGACCATCACGATCACCGCGCGGGGCCGCTCCAGTGCGGCGACGAAGTCGGCCATCGACTCGGCGGCCACGAACGTGCCCTCGTCGCCGTGCTCGGCGATCAGGCTCCGGGTGCGCTCCCAGTTGCGGTTGTGCACCGCCACCCGGAACCCGTTGCGCGCCAGGTTGCGGGCCAGGTTGCGGCCCATAACGGCGAGTCCGGTAACCCCGATCTGCGCCTTCGCCTGCTCGGCCATGCGCCGCCACCTCTCACTGTCGCTGTTCGCGTTTCGAACCTATCGCGACGGACGGCGGCGGGGACCAGTGATCGTGATCCCGTCACGGTGGGTAGCGGGACGGCTTCCGGTCAGCCCTCGGCGAGCCGGGCCTCGATCCGGGCGACCTTCTCGGTCAGCGCGTCGGTCACCCCGGGGCGGACGTCGGCCTTGAGCACCACGCTGACCCGTGGCGCCTGTTGCGCGACCGCGTCGACGGCCCGCTTCACCACCGCCATCACCTCGTCCCACTCGCCCTCGATCGTGGTGAACATGGCGTCGGTCCGGTTGGGCAGGCCGGACTCGCGGACCACCCGGACGGCCTCGGCGACGAGGTCGCCCACGGAGTCACCGGCCCCGAGCGGGGTGATCGAGAACGCGATCAGCATGGGGGGATCGTAATTCGGGTGCGCGTACGTGGGCCGGTGACTACCCTCACCTCATGCGCTGATGACGCCCCAGCTCCGAGCCGGCCCGCTGCCCGTGCGCGCGGTCCGTGCGCTCCCGGGCGTTCGCATCTCCTCCCGCCGCCTTCTCGGTGTCGGGCGTGGCCGATCCCGGGACCAGTCCCAGCCCGTTCCGACCGTGGCTCACTCCAGCCCGGTCCCCGCCCAGCCGTGACCGGCCGGGGCGGTGCGGCGCCGCGATCCTCGGCGTCGGCACCTCCCGCCCGGCCGGACGCGGAGAAGGAGGCCCGGATGCCTGCCAAGCGCACCGCGAAGAAGTCCCGTACGACCCGTCCCGCCCCGAGCGTCGAAGCCCTGACGCCTGTCGACCTCGACCGGCTGTCGGTCACGCCCGCCGTGCCACCGCTGCCCGACGGTCTGGCCGAGCCGGTGTCGCGTACGGCGTCACCGAAGGCCGGTCCCCCGGTCGTACCGGGCCGTTCGGGGTCGGGCCGCGGCAGCCAGCGGGCCGGCCAGCCCCGCCGGTACGCCTTCCGCCGCAGCTGACCGGTCCCGGGTGCGGTCCACCGTCGCGGCGGTGGGCCGCACCCGGCCGTACCCGCCCGGGTTTAGCGGGCCAGCGCGCCGGGGCCGGGGCCAGCGGGCCGAGGCCGGGCGGCCCGGTCAGCCGATCAGCGGGCGGAACGTCCCGAGCACGATGCTGGTGGTGAGCGCGGCCGCGGCCACCGCCACCGCACCGGCCACGAGCAGCGCGTCGGCGGCGGTGAACCGCTGCCGTCGGGCGACGGTGCGCGCGATGCCGGCGTCGAATCCCCGGGCGTCCATCGCGACCGCGAGCCGGGTGCCGCGCCGGATCGCCCCGACCAGCAGGGCGAACGCGGTCGAGACGAAGAGCCGCAGCTTCGCCACCGGGTTGCGTCCCGCGTCCACTCCGCGGGCCCGGCGGGCCATGCTGATCGCCTGCCACTCCTGCCCGAGCAGCGGCACGAGGCGGAACGCGGCGAGTGCGCCGATGGCGAACCGCGCCGGTGCCTTCGCGTTCTGGACCAGGGCGTCGGCCAGGTCGGTGGGGTCGGTGGTGGCGAACACGATCACGCCGGGCAGCGCCACCGCGAACATCCGCAGCACCAGGCCGAGCGCGGTCAGCAGCACACCCGAGGTGACCACGACCGGGCCGGCCTCGACCAGCAGCCGGCCCGAGCGCTCGGCCGCGAAGAGGACCAGGGTGACCACGATGCCGACCGCGCTCACCAGCAGCGGCCAGGCCCGCCGGGCGAGCACCCGGTAGCGGACCCCGAAGAGCGGCAGCACCGCCAGTTCGACGGCGATGGCGATCGCCGGGGCCACCGGGTCGAGCGTGGCGACCAGGACGAAGGAGAAGAGCAGAGCGGCGAGGAGCTTCGCGACCGGGTTGCGTCGGGCCAGCGGCGCTCCGGGGGCGGCGACCGGTTCGAGGCTGATCACGAGGACTCCCCGGCCCGAGCCGCCGGCCCGTCACCGGGCGGCGCGGGGCGGGTCAGCGTGACCTGCCGGTCGGCCAGCGCGGCGACGAACTCCGCGTCGTGGGTCACCGCGACGACACCGTGCCCGGCGTCGCGCAGGTCGGCGAAGAGGTCGACCAGCTCCAGCCAGGTCCGCCGGTCCTGACCGAAGGTGGGCTCGTCGCAGATCAACAGCCGGGGCGCGGTGGCCAGGGCGGTCGCCACGCTCAGCCGCCGCGCCTCACCGCCGGAGAGGGTGTACGGGTTGGCGCGCGCCAGCGCGGTCAGCCGTAGCCGGTCGAGCAGGTCGTCCACGGTGGAGTCGACCTCCGCCTCGGTGCGACCGGTGCGGCGCGGGCCGAGGGCCAGCTCGTCGAAGACCGTGCCGGTGACGAACTGGTGCTCCGGATCCTGGAAGACCGAGCCGATCCGGGTGGCCAGCGCCGGGGCGCGCCAGCGGTGCGGGGGAGCGGAGGCGTCCCGACCGGCCAGCTCCGTGCTCGCCGTGACCGTGCCGGTGCCGGGCTTGAGCAAGCCGCCGAGGAGCAACGCCAGGGTGGATTTGCCCGCCCCGTTCGGACCGAGCACGGCGAGTGCCTCGCCCGCGCGTACGGTCAGGTCGGTCGCGGCCAGGCGGGGGCGCAGGCCCAGCCGGTCCGCGGTGAGCAGCGCCGCGCCGGCGGTGGTGGCGGCGCGGCGCGGCGGCACGGTCCGGCCCGGCACCCAGACGCCTTCGGCGGCGAGCGCGTCACCGTACGCGTCGAAGACCGCCTCCGGCGTTCCGTCGGCCCGTACGCCGCCACCGGCCTCCAGGACCACCACCCGGTCGACCAGCGGCAGCGCCTCGGCCACCCGGTGCTCGACCAGGATCAGCGTCGTGTCGGCGTCCAGCGCGCCGGCGATCGCCGAGCGCACCAGGGCGGCGCCGGCCGGATCGAGGTTGGCGGTCGGCTCGTCGAGCAGGAGCAGCCCCGGGCGCAGTGCGAGCGCCCCGGCCAGCGCCAGCCGCTGCTGTTCGCCGCCGGAGAGCGCGGCGGTGGGCCGGTCCCGGTGGTACGGGAAGCCGACCCGGTGCAGCGCCTCGTCGACCCGCGGCCAGATCTCGTCGCTCGGTACGCCCCGGTTCTCCAGCCCGAAGGCGACGTCGTCGCCGCAGCGGGCCATGACCAGCTGGCTCTCCGGATCCTGGAAGACGATGCCGACGCGCTCCCGGGCCTTGCGCGGGTCGAGTCCGTCGATCTCGACGGTGCCGCTCTGCTCGCCCGAGTCCTCGGGCAGCAGCCCGGCGAGCGCGGCGAGCAGGGTGCTCTTGCCGGCGCCCGAGGGGCCGAGCAGCAGCACCCGTTCGCCGCGCTCGACGCGCAGGTCCACGCCCTGCACGGCCCAGCGTTTCCGCCCGGCGTGCCGCCACCCGAATCCCCGCAACGTGACACCGCTCACCACCCTCACCTCCTTCCGGCCCACGAACCAGCAGCGTTGATCAAGAGGTTTGCGTCAGAATCGCGATCCCCGTTGACGCAAACCTCTTGATCAACGGGGTCGAGGCCCGGGGTGGGGGCTAGATGGCGGCGCGTTCGCGGCCGGCGGGGAAGCGGTCCAGGGCACCGGTGTTCGCGAGCGCGCGGGTCAACGCCCAGCCGCCGACGCCGGCCACGATCGTCGAGCTGACGACGGTGAGCAGGGCGTACGGGAGCCGGTAGCTCGCCAGGTCGGTCGCCGTGTTCCAGTAGACGAAGTCGAAGATCGCCGCGCTGACGCCGGTGAGCGCGCCCGCCAGCACCGAGGCCGGGAGGCGGAACGAGTGGTACCGGAACGCCGCGAAGGCCAGTTCGGCGCCGAGGCCCTGCATAACGCCCTGGACGATCGTGATGCTCGCCCACTGGCTGCCCAGCAGCGCGGAGAGGATCGCGGCCACCGTCTCGCAGTAGAGCGCGGCGCCGGGCTTACGGATGACCAGACCACCGAGCACGGCCGGGACCAGCCAGACGCCGTAGATCAGCGTCTGCGCCGGCGGGAAGAAGGCGAACGCCGCGTCGGTGGCGCTCCAGACCAGGTTCCAGGCCCAGAAGATGACGCCGAAGGCGACGGCGATCACGGACGCGACCACGATGTCGATGGTGCGCCAGCGATTGGTGTCGGTGCTTTTCATCTGTTTACTCCCAGTTCGGCAGAGGGAACCAGGAGAAGACGCACGCCGCGCCCGGTATCACCGGACGGCGACGCGGCTGGAGGTCGACCGAACTCCCTGCGCTGGCATTACCCAGATCAGGTTCGAGGGTCTGCGGGCGTGCCCGCACTCTCAGCGCTGTGCGCTCCCCTGTCGGATGTGAAATTGATACGGAGACGCTAGCACCGTGGGCAGGGGCCGGGCCACGCCGCCCGACCTGGGTAGGCTGCCGATCATGCGCATCGACGCCCGTGGTCTGGAGTTCGTGGTACGCGCCGGCGGCCCGGAGGGCGGCGAGCCCGTCCTGCTGCTGCACGGCTTCCCGCAACACGGCGGAGAGTTCGACGAGGTGGTACCCGCCCTGCACGACGCGGGGCTGCGCACCTACGCGCCGGACCAGCGCGGCTACTCACCCGGTGCCCGGCCGACCGACGTCGAGGCGTACCAGCTGCCGGAGCTGGTGGCCGACGCGGCGGCGCTGCTCGACGCGCTGGGCGTCGAGGCAGCGCACCTCGTCGGGCACGACTGGGGTGCCGCCGTCGCCTGGGCGCTCGCCGCGGCGCACCCCGAGCGGGTCCGGACGCTCACCGCCGTGTCGGTACCGCACCCGGCCGCCATGGCGCACGCGCTCGCGCACGACCCGAAGCAGAAGGCCCGCTCGTCGTACATGGCGCTCTTCCGCCAGGCCGGGACGGCGGAGAAGATGCTGCTGGGAATGCGGGCGGCCGGGCTGCGCCGGGTGCTGAGCGGCGTCGGAGACAGCGCCCGGGTGGCCGCGTACGCGGAGCCGATGCGTGAGCCCGGCGCGCTGACCGGGGCGCTGAACTGGTACCGGGCGATGTCGGGGGCCGCGCTGGGAGCCGTCGGGCCGGTGACGGTGCCCACCACGTACGTCTGGAGCGACGGCGACACCGCGATCGGTCGCGGCGCCGCCGAGGAGTGCGCGCGGCACGTGACCGGCGACTACCGCTTCGTGGAGCTGCCCGGGGTGAGCCACTGGATCCCGGACGAGGCGCCCGCGCCGCTGGCCGAGGTGATCCTGGCCCGAGTCGCCGGCGATGCACGTACGGATGGGACGGAGGAGCTGTGACGTTGAACGCCGAGGGTTACCTGGCGATGGTGACCGAGACGATGAACCGGGTGGCCGAGAGCCAGCGGGAGGCGGTCGGCCGCGCGGCCGACCTGATCGCCGAGTCGATCGGCGCCGACGGCGTGGTGCACGCCTTCGGCACCGGCCACTCCGAGGCGCTCGCCATGGAGCTCGCCGGTCGGGCCGGCGGGCTGGTGCCCACCAACCGGATCGCGCTGCGGGACCTGGTGCTGCTCGGCGGCGCACCCGTCGACCTGCTCGGCCCGACCCTGGAGCGGGACCCGACGGTCGCGCACCGCCTCTACGCGCTGGCCCCGGTACGCCCGCAGGACGTCTTCGTGCTCGCCTCGAACTCGGGGGTCAACGGCGCGATGGTGGAGTTCGCCTCCGTGGTCAAGGAGAACGGCCATGCCCTGGTGGCGATCACCTCGGCGCAGCACTCCGCCCGGATGACGTCCCGCCACCCGTCCGGGCGCAAGCTCGCCGACTTCGCCGACGTGGTGCTCGACAACGGCGCCCCGTACGGCGACGCGACGCTGCCGCTGCCCGGTGGCGGCGCGGTCGGCGCGGTCTCCTCGATCACCGCCGCCCTGCTCGCGCAGCAGATCACGGTCGAGGTGGTGGCCCGGCTGCTCGCCGCGGGGCAGCAGCCCCCGGTCTACCTGTCGGCCAACATCGCCGGCGGCGACGAGCACAACAACGCCCTCGAGGCCCGCTACGCCGGCCGGATCCGCCGGGGCGCCTGACCCGGCTCCCGCGTTCGGCGTGGCACGTCGGCCTGTCATGAGTCGGTTTCAGATGACGGGCCATCGGGCACTGGCGTTCCTGCCGGCGGCGCCCTCCGTCGGCATTAGCGTCGGAGCGGGAGGTAGCGCGTGTCCAAGGAGACGGAGCGGCAACGCTGGCAGCGCAACTTCGCCGATCTGCTCCAGGAGCTGCGGGTGGCGCAGACCGGGGTGCAGATCCTGTTCGCCTTTCTGTTGACGCTGCCGTTCAGCAACGGCTTCACCCGGACGACCGACTTCCAGAAGGACGTCTACGTCGTCTCGCTGCTCGCCGCGGCGGCCGCCACGGCGCTGATCATCTCTCCGGTGGCGTTCCACCGGGCGCTGTTCCGGCAGGGGCGCAAGCCGGAGCTGGTCCGGTTCGCCCACCGGATGGCCTCCGGTGGGCTCGCCTTCATGCTGGTCTCGATGGTCAGCGCGGTACTGCTGATCACCGATTTCGTCCTCGACCGTCCGCTCGCGTTCGTGCTCAGCGCGCTGACCGCGCTCTGGTTCCTCGGCTTCTGGGCGTTGCTGCCGTTCGCCCGCCGCAACTGGGGCGAGGACGACATCGACGACGAGGACGACGACCCTCGTACGCTCACCGGCGACTGACCCCCGCCCTGGTGACCGGGCCCGGCCGGCTCACCGGCTTACCCCACGCCATCGCCGAAAATCGATCTTTACGCAGCGCTACCCCTGGGTAACAACCGGGGGTAGCGTGGCGTTTGTCGAGCACGTTGACGCAGCGGACCGAGGTTCGAGGGGGCAGCCGTGACCACGACGCAGGACAGCCGACCCGAGCCGGGCTCCTCCGGCGGCGCTCCGGAGCGACCCGACACCAGTGGCGGCACCGCGGCCCCGCTGCCGAGCGAGGCGGGGCAGGTCTCCGAGAAGGAGGCCCGCCAGGTCGCCGAGGCGGCCCGAGAATCCACCTGGGACCGACCGAGCTTCGGCAAGTCGCTCTTCCTCGGCCGGTTCCGACTCGACCTGATCAACCCGTGGCCGAGCTCCGACGCGGACGAGGACGCCCGGGCCGAGGAGTTCCTCGGCCGGCTCCGGGAGTACCTCGCCACCGAGGTGGACGGCGCGGCGATCGAGCGGGACGCGCGCATCCCCGACGAGGTGTTCCAGGGTCTCGGTCGCCTCGGCGCGTTCGGCATGAAGATCGACCGGGCGTACGGCGGGCTCGGGCTGAGCAACCTCCAGTACTGCCGGGCGTTGATGCTCGCCGGCTCGGTCAGCCCGGCGATCGGCGCGCTGCTCTCCGCACACCAGTCCATCGGTGTGCCGCAGCCGCTGAAGATGTTCGGTACGCCGGAGCAGAAGCAGCGTTTCCTGCCCCGGCTGGCGGCCGGCGAGGTCTCCGCGTTCCTGCTGACCGAGCCGGACGTCGGCTCGGACCCGGCCCGGTTGGCGACCACCGCCGAGCCGACCGAGGACGGCGCCGGCTACCGGCTCAACGGTGTGAAGCTCTGGGCGACCAACGGCACCGTGGCGACGCTGCTCGTCGTGATGGCCCGGGTGCCGGCCGCCGAGGGGCGCCGCGGCGGCATCACCGCCTTCGTCGTGGAGGGCGACGCCGAGGGCATCACGGTGGAGCGGCGCAACAGCTTCCTCGGCCTGCGGGGCCTGGAGAACAGCGTCACCCGGTTCCACGACGTCTTCGTGCCGACGGAGAACGTCATCGGGGGCGAGGGTAAGGGGCTGAAGATCGCCTTGACCACGCTCAACACCGGTCGCCTCTCACTGCCGGCGATGTGCGTGGGCGCCGGCAAGTGGTCGTTGAACGTGGCGCGGCAGTGGGCCGCCGAACGGGTGCAGTGGGGCCGGGCGGTCGGTGAGCACGAGGCGGTCGCCCAGAAGCTCGCCTTCATGGCCGCGACGACGTACGGCATGGAGACCATGCTGGAGATCTGCTGCCGGCTCGCCGACGACGACCGCAACGACATCCGGATCGAGGCGGCGCTGGTCAAGCTCTACGCCAGCGAGATGGCCTGGCGGATCGTCGACGACCTGATCCAGATCCGTGGCGGTCGTGGCTACGAGACGGCGGATTCGTTGGCCGCTCGCGGCGAGCGGCCGGCCCCCGTCGAGCAGATCCTTCGTGACCTGCGGATCAACCGGATCTTCGAGGGGTCGACGGAGATCATGCATCTGCTGATCGCCCGCGAGGCGGTCGACGCGCACCTCGCGGTCGCCGGGGACATCATCGACCCGGACGCGGGCCTGGGGCGCAAGGCGAAGTCGGGGGCCCGGGCCGGGGTCTTCTACGCGAAGTGGCTGCCCACGCTCGCGGTCGGGCGGGGTCAGAGCCCCCGGGCGTACGCCGAGTTCGGGCCGCTCGCCCGCCACCTGCGGCAGGTGGAGCGGGTGTCGCGCAAGCTCGCCCGGTCGACGTTCTACGCGATGTCGCGCTGGCAGGGGCGGATGGAGCGCAAGCAGGCGTTCCTGGGGCGGATCGTGGACATCGGGGCGGAGTTGTCCGCGATGGCCGCGGTCTGCGTCCGCGCCCACGCCGAGCGGGACGCCCGGCCGGAGAACCTCGAACTGGCCGACCTCTTCTGCCGGCAGGCCCGGGTCCGGGTCGACGCGCTCCTCACGTCGCTCTGGGAGAACACCGACTCGGTCGACGTCGCGGCGGCGAAGCGGATCCTCGCCGGCCGATACACCGATCTGGAGTCCGGTGTGATCACCCCGTCCGACGAGCTGCCCTGGGTGGCCCCCTGGTCGGCAGGCCCGTCGACCGCCACCGACGCCCGCCGGAGGATCCCGCCACCCCAGTGACCTCCGCCACTGTCCGCACCGCCCCGGGGCGCCGTCCGCCAGGTCTCGGCCTGGCCCGTGGCGGAGCCCGCCGAGATGGCGGCCGGCGGCGGAGCCCGCCGAGGTGGCGGCGGTCAAGACGGCCAAGCGCCCCGCCCACCTGCCGCGCGAGGCACCAGGTGGGGAGGGGCGCTTTGCTGACCGAAGCGGCGCGGGCCGCGTGGTTGAAAGTCAGCTCAACGCGAGCCGTTCGCCGTCGAACACGGCCACGAAGTCGGCTCGCCCGTCCAGCGCCTCGATGTAGCGCTGCACGGTGCCGACCTCTGTCCGTGGCAACTCGCCGTTCTCGATCGCGGCGACGCGGGGCTGTGTGACCTGCATCCGGTCGGCGACCTGCTGCTGCGTCATGCCGCGTCCCTCGCGAAGCTCACGCAGCCGGGCGCCGCGCTGCTCGGCGCGCATGCGCTCCCTGATCTGCGCGATCTTCTCTTCGTCGAGGTTCATGCGGGAGCGGACGTCCCGCCAGCTACGTGCCATCACTGCCTTCCCTTCAGCTCTCGCAGGTGTTCGGCGAACTTCTGGTCTGCGGCGAGGATGCTCTTCTCGTACCAGCCCTTCCAGTTGCCCGACTTGTCTCCGGCGACCAGGAGAATGGCTTCCCGCTGGGGATCGAAGGCAAACAGGATCCGCATTTCGGTCGTTCCCGCCGAACCCGGGCGGAGTTCTTTCATGTTGCGGTAGGTGGATCCCTTGACCTGGTCGACCAGCGGTCGACCCAGCGCAGGCCCTTCGGCCTCTAGCATGTCGATGGCGGCGGCCACCTGGTTGGCCGAGTCGGGATCGCTCTTCGAGAGATCAAGCAGCCAGTCCTCGACCTCTTCAGTGAGGTTGACTTCCCAGCTGCCCATGGGTGGACTATAGCCCACCGCATCACGTCTGCGTTATGAATTCATCCGCTGCCGACGACGAGCCCTGAATGCGGCCGCCGGGTCCGGGGGCCGTGCGCGGGTCAGCGGGCGACGGCCCAGGCCAGGATCGCCGCGAGGATCAGCCCGTTGAGCGCCGCCAGGACGAGGTAGGCCGCAGGCGGGATGCGACGACCCTTGCGGACGAAGGTGACCAGTACAGCGGCGTAGCCGATCAGCAGGACGGCGATGGCGACCAGGAAGTAGAACACCCGAAGACCTTAGCGGTCCTCCCGCAGGCCGAGCCGACGCAGCTCCAGCGCGGCGAGCGCGTCGACGGTGGCTTCGTCGCCGCGTCGCCACGCCTCGGCCACGTCGGGCGCGATCCGGGTCAGCCGGCCCAGCGGCTGACCGGCCAGCGCGCGTAGGGCGAGCAGGTCCCGCCCGGCGGGTGCCGCGGCCAGCTTCGCGGCCGACCCGGCGCGGCGCATCCAGCGCACCCGCAGCGGCAGCCAGCCGACGAGCACCAGGCCGAGCGGGAAGATCAGCACGGCCACGGCGAGCGCGAGGGCCAGCTGGTCGACGAGTTCCTGCTGGTCGCGGCCGGCCTCTGCCAGCGCCCGGGCCGCATCGGCGGCGCGTTCGAACGGAGCGGTCAGCTCGTCGCCGACCAGCGGCACCCGGCCGACTTTGCCGCCGGCGTCGGCCAGGTTGTCGGCGAGCCCACCGCCGGCGCCCTCCAGCTTCTGACCGGGCACGGCGAGCTTCTGCACCAGGTCGTGCAGCCACAGCGCGCCGCGGATCGCGGCGTACACCCAGACGACGACGAGCAGGTCGGTGAGGAACTGTCGGACGGCGGTCGGGAAACGATCGGCATAGATCTTCACGCCGGACAGCGTGTCACGGGCGACGACCGGCGGCGAGGGTCAGCCGGCGCAGCCGGGGCAGGTGCCGAAGATCTCCATGGTGTGGCTCACGTCGGCGTAGCCGTGCTGGGCCGCGACCCGCTCGGCCCAGCTCTCCACGGCCGGGCCCTCCACCTCGACCGTCCGCCCGCAGACCCGGCAGACCAGGTGGTGGTGGTGTCCCTCGCTGCACCGGCGGTAGAGGTGTTCGCCGCCCGGCGGGCGCATCACGTCGATCTCGCCGGCGTCGGCGAGACCCTGAAGCGTCCGGTAGACCGTCGTGAGACCGACCCGCTCACCGCGGTCGCGCAGCATCGAGTGCAGGTCCTGCGCGCTGTGGAACCCCTCGACCTCGGCCAGCAGGGCGCTGACCGCACTGCGCTGACGGGTGTTGCGCAGGGTGGCGTTCATCTCGCTCATCGAGGACCCCCTCCCGCCCGTCGCTTCGTCATGATCCCTCCCCGGCGTGGCTGACGGCGTCCGCCACGATGTGCGCGACGTGCTCGTCGACCAGGCAGTACGCGATCTCCCGACCCCGTCGGGAGCCGCGCACCACACCCGCCCCCCGTAGCACCCGCAGGTGCTGGGAGACCAGCGGCTGCGCCACGCCGAGCTTCTCCACCAGTTCGTGCACGCACCGCTCGCCCGCGGCGAGTTCGCTGACGATGGCCAGCCGGATCGGGGCCGAGAGCGCGCGCAGCAGCTCGCTGGCACCTTCGAAGCCGTCGTAGCCCGGTCCGTCGCTCACCTCGCAACGATAACCACTTCCGCCCGGCTCGTGCGCGCCGCGGTCAACCGATCAGGACCTCGTGCGGCTCCGGGGCGGCCGGCGCCGCCGCGGGCACCCGCCGGCGACGCAGCACCCGCCAACCCGCGGCGGCCAGCGCGATCACCAGGAACGAGGCGATCGCCATCAGCACCACCGACGCGCCGGGGGCGGTGTCGGCGTTGGCCGCCACCCAGACGCCCGAGCCGGCGGCGAAGAGCCCGAGGGCCATCGCCGCCGTCATGGTGCTCCGGAACCCGCGGGTGACCTGCTGGGCGCTCGCCACCGGCACCACCATGAGCGCGCTGATCAGCAGTACGCCTACCGCGCGCATGGCGATCGTCACGGTGACCGCGGTGGTGATCGCGATCAGCATGTTCAGCGTCCGCACCGGCAGGCCGGAGACCCGGGCGTACTCCTCGTCGTGGCTGACCGCGAAGAGCGCCGGGCGCAGCACGAGCATCGCGACGAGGATCACCACGCCGAGCACCACGATGGTGGTCAGGTCGGTCGGCGAGATGGTGGTCAGCGACCCGAAGAGGTACGCGTTGAGGTTCGCGCTGGGGCTGTGGGAGAGCCCGACGAGCATCACGCCGCCGGCGATGCCGCCGTAGAAGAGGAGCGCCAGGGCGAGGTCGCCGGAGGTGCGTCCGCGGGAGCGGACCAGCTCGATGGCGATCGCGCCGAGGGTCGCCACGATCACCGCCACCAGCACCGGGGAGCGGTTGAGCAGCAGCCCGGCGCCGACGCCGGTCAGCGCCACGTGCCCGATCCCGTCGCCGATCAACGCCAGCCGACGCTGCACCAGGTAGATGCCGAGCGCCGGGGCGGCGAGACCGATGACCAGCGCCGCGATCAGGGCGCGCTGCATGTACGGGTACTGGAAGAGTTCCATGGGGTCAGATGCTCCAGAGCCGTGCCGGCTCGTCGTCACAGTGTGGGTGAACGTGGTCGTGGTCGGGCTCGGCGTGGTGCCCGGCCGGCTCCGGCACCGGGCCGTCGTGGCAGATGCCGCCGTCGTGGACGACGATCGCCCGGCTGATCACCGGCCGCAGCGGGCCCAGCTCGTGCGCCACCAGGAGCACCGTCCCGCCGTCGGTGACGAACTCGCGCAGCGCTCCGGCGAACGCCTCCTGGCTGGCCGCGTCGACGCCCGCGGTGGGCTCGTCGAGCACCAGCAGTTCGGGCCGGCCGGCGAGCGCCCGGGCGATCAGGGTGCGCTGCTGCTGGCCGCCGGAGAGGGTGGCGACGGCGTCGTTCGCCCGGTCGGCGAGCCCCACCGCGTGCAGGGCGCGGTCGACCTCGGTCCGGTCGGCGGCACCGGGCGGGCGGAGGATGCCCCGTCGGGCTAGCCGGCCGGAGGCCACCACCTCCCGGACCGTGGCCGGTACGCCACCGCCCGCGCCGAGCCGCTGCGGGACGTACCCGATCCGCTCCCACTGCCGGAAGCGGCGCAGCGGGCGGTCGAAGAGCGTGACCGACCCGGCGCTCAGCGGCACCAGCCCGAGCACGGATCGGACGAGGGTGGACTTGCCGGACCCGTTGGCACCGAGTACGGCGACCACCTCGCCGGCGGTGACGGTCAGCGAGACGTCACGCAGCACGGCGCGGCCGTCGTAGCCGACGGCCGCGTGTGCGACGGTGATCACGGGTGGGTTCACGAGCAACCCAGCGCCGTACGCAGCGCTTGCAGGTTCGTACGCATGACTGAAAGGTAGTCCGCCGAGCCGCCGTCCTCGGTGAGGCCCTCGATCGGGTCCAACACGGCGGTCTTCGCGCCGACCTCGGCGGCGATGGTCTCGGCGATCTTCGGGCTGACCAGCGTCTCGAAGAAGATCGTGGTGGTCTTGTGCTCCCGCGCCTCCTCGGCCACCTCGGCGAGTCGCTGCGGCGAGGGCTCGCTCTCCGGGGTCAGGCCGGTGATGCCGACCTGCTCCAGCCCGTACCGCTGCGCCAGGTAGCCGAAGGCGGTGTGGCTCGTCACGATCTCCTGGCGCTGGCAGGTCTTGAGCCCGGTGGCGTACTCGGTGTCGAGCTTCGCCAGGTCGGCGTGGAGCGCCTCGGCGCGGGAGGTGAAGTCGGCGGCCCGGTCCGGGTCGGCCTTGCCCAGCCGGTCGGCGAGCTGGTCGGCGACGGTGGCGAGCCGGGTCGGGTCGAGCCAGAAGTGCGGGTCCTTGCCGCCGAGCGCGGCCGTCTCCTCGGCCTCCTCGCCCTCCTCACCCTCGTGTTGGTGGCCACCGGCGGCGGCGTCCCGCAGCGGTTCCACGGTCGCGACGTCGAAGGACCGGTCGGCGGCGTTCTGCTGGACCGCCTCGTCCAGCGCCGGCTGGAAGCCCTTCAGGTAGACGACCACCTCGGCCTGGCTGACCTCGCCGACCTGGCTCGGGGTGAGTTCGAGGTCGTGCGGCTCGGCGCCCGGCTTGACCAGGTTGGTCACCCGGACCGCGTCCCCGCCGATGCGCTCGGCGATGAACTGGAGGGGGTAGAACGCGGCCACCACGTCCACCCGCTGCGGGTCGGCACCGGCGCTGCCGCCGGAGGAGCAGGCGGCGGCACCGCCGAGAGCGAGCAGTGCGGCGGTGGTGGCGGCCAGGGTGCGGACAGCGGCGCGGTTGTTCATGTCGTCAACTGTCCGCGATAACGACAATGATTGTCAAAAACGCATGTGTGCATGTCACAGCAGCTTGACCAGGGCCACCGCCACCAGCAGCGTCAGCATCAGCAGCCGGATCAGGCGGGTCTGCGGCGCCTGCACCGGCCAGGTCTTGGCCAGCAGCGCGACGAGGCCCCCGGCGAGCGCCAGCAACAGCACCCCGCCGACCGGACCCGGCGCGAAGAGCGCGACCAGCACCAGCGCCAGGGTGATCAGGAACACCGCCGTCGGGTTCACCCGGGCCAGCCGACCCAGCAGGGGGCTCTGCGTACGCTGCATCCCACAGACTCTACGAGGAGGACGCCCGTGCTGGTGACCAACCGGTTCGTGGTCGACGTCGATGTCGCCGACGAGTTCACCGAGCGCGCGCACGCCGCCCTCACCGCGCTGGCCGCCCGCCCCGGCTACCTGCGCGGCCAACTGGTCCGGGCGCTCGACGACCCGGCGCACTGGTGCCTGGTCACCGAGTGGGAGTCGGTCGGGGCGTACCGGCGCGCCCTGGGCGGCTTCGAGGTCAAGGTCAGCGCCGTGCCGCTGCTCGCACAGTCGCTCGACGAGCCGTCCGCCTACGAGGCGCTCGCCACCGCCGCGCCCGGCGGGGCGGTGGTGATCACCGCCAGCGATCGTGCCGCAGGTCCTTACCGCTGAGCCGGCGGGCACTAGATTGCTCGTATGACCGCTCCCGGACCGGCAGCCCCACCGCCGCACCACTCGCCGCCCGGGCCCCCCGGCGAAGAACCTCCCGCCGTGCCCGGTCCGCCGGCCGGGCCACCGGCCCCGCCGCCCGGGCCCGGGGTGTCGCCGCCGTTCGCCGCACCCCCCACCGAAGGACGCCGGGCCCGGCTCTGGCTGGGCCTCGGAGTCGGCGCGCTGGCCGTGCTGCTCTGCTGCGGTGGTGGCGGCGGCGCAGTGGTCGGCCTCGCGGTGAGCGGCGTGCAGGCGGTCCGTGAGCAGGGCCGGACGGTCTCCACCGACTACTACCAGGCGCTCGTCGACCGGAACTTCGGGCAGGCGTACGACCAGCTCTGCGACGACGCGCAGCGGCGCGAGTCGCGGACGGACTTCGAGCGCCGGGTGGCCGCGGAGCCGCAGGTGACCGCCTACCGGCTCGGTGAGGTCGACACCAACAACCTCACCGTGCCGGTCGACGTGACCCTGGAGGGCGGCCGGCGGGAGCGGCAGCAGGTCGTCCTCGGCCAGGACCAGCAGTCCGGCGGCCTGGAGGTCTGCGGGATCAACTGAACGGTCCCCGGTATTCTGCTGGGCTCGGGGCGCCGCCGTGGCTAGCGTTGTCCCGAACTGCTCGTTCCGTTCCCAAATCACGTCCCCGCCGACCGCCAGCCGGCGTAGGAGGAAACATGCCAGTCGACCGTATCGACGCCGTCGTCAGCCTCGCCAAGCGCCGAGGCTTCGTCTTCCCCTCCAGCGAGATCTACGGAGGCACCCGGTCGGCGTGGGACTACGGTCCGCTCGGCGTGGAGCTCAAGGAGAACGTCCGCCGGCAGTGGTGGAAGACCATGGTCCAGCAGCGCGACGACGTCGTCGGCCTGGACTCGGCCGTCATCCTGGCCCGCAAGGTCTGGGAGGCCTCCGGTCACATCGCCGAGTTCGTCGACCCGCTCACCGAGTGCCAGTTCTGCCACAAGCGGTTCCGCGCCGACCACCTGGAGGAGGCGTACGCCGAGAAGCACGGCAAGCCGCTGACCTCGCTGGCCGAGCTGAACTGCCCGAACTGCGGCAACAAGGGCACCTTCACGGAGCCGAAGATGTTCAACGGCCTGATGAAGACCTACCTCGGCCCGGTGGAGAGCGACGAGGGGCTGCACTACCTGCGCCCGGAGACCGCCCAGGGCATCTTCGTCAACTACAAGAACGTGGAGACGGTCGCCCGCAAGAAGCCGCCGTTCGGCATCGCGCAGACCGGCAAGTCGTTCCGCAACGAGATCACCCCGGGCAACTTCATCTTCCGCACCCGCGAGTTCGAGCAGATGGAGATGGAGTTCTTCGTCGAGCCGGGCACCGACGAGGAGTGGCACGAGTACTGGCTCCAGGAGCGCTGGAACTGGTACCTCGACCTCGGCCTGTCGACGGACAACCTGCGCCTCTACGAGCACCCGAAGGAGAAGCTGTCGCACTACTCGAAGCGGACCGTCGACATCGAGTACCGCTTCCAGTTCGGCGGCACCGAGTTCGCGGAGCTCGAAGGCGTTGCCAACCGGACCGATTTCGACCTCTCCACGCACAGCAAGCACTCCGGCGTCGACCTGTCGTACTTCGATCAGGCCAAGAGTGAGCGCTGGATGCCGTACGTGATCGAGCCCGCGGCCGGCCTCACCCGGGCGGTGCTCGCCTTCCTGCTCGAGGCGTACGACGAGGACGAGGCGCCGAACACCAAGGGCGGCGTGGACAAGCGGACGGTCATGCGTTTCGACCCGCGGCTCGCGCCGGTCAAGGTCGCGGTGCTGCCGCTCTCCCGCAACGAGGCGCTCTCGCCGAAGGCCAAGGAGCTCGCCGCCAACCTGCGCAAGCGCTGGGTGGTGGAGTTCGACGACTCGCAGGCGATCGGCCGGCGCTACCGCCGCCAGGACGAGATCGGCACGCCGTTCTGCGTGACCGTCGACTTCGACACC
The DNA here is from genome assembly GCF_003626545.1 of Micromonospora musae. NCBI lineage: Bacteria > Bacillati > Actinomycetota > Actinomycetes > Micromonosporales > Micromonosporaceae > Micromonospora > Micromonospora musae. The sequence goes on along the minus strand of NZ_RAZS01000005.1, from coordinate 506,193 downwards.
CTGGACGACAACGCCGTCACCGTGCGCAACCGGGACACGATGGGTCAGGAGCGGATCTCCCTGGACCAGGTCGAGCGCTACCTGATCGAGCGCCTCCCCGGCTGCTGAGCTGCGCTGCGGGGCTCCGGCGCTGCGCGAGAGCGCCGGCCGGAGCCCCGTACACTTGTGCGGTGAGTGCTCCGACCCTGCCCCGCCTGCGCCCGCTCACGCTCGGACGTCACCAGGTGTGGCCACCGGTCGTGCTGGCGCCGATGGCCGGGATCACCAACGTCGGCTTCCGGCAGCTCTGCCGGGAGCAGGGTGGCGGCATCTACGTCTGCGAGATGATCACCACCGTCGCGCTGGTCGAACGGAACCCGAAGACCCTGCGGATGATCGCCTTCGGTGCGGACGAGCAGCCCCGCAGCCTCCAGCTCTACGGCACGGACCCGGAGATCACCGCGGCGGCCGTGCGGATCGTCGTCGAACGGGATCTCGCCGATCACATCGACCTGAACTTCGGCTGCCCGGTACCGAAGGTGACCCGCAAGGGCGGGGGAGCGGCGTTGCCGTGGCGGCGTCGGCTCTTCGCCCGACTGGTGAAGGCCGCGGTGGACGCCGCGTCGCCGGCCGGGGTGCCGGTCACGGTCAAGATGCGCAAGGGCATCGACGACGACCACCTGACGTACGTCGAGGCGGGGCTCGCTGCCCAGGACGCCGGGGTGGCCGCGGTGGCGCTGCACGGGCGCACGGCCGCGCAACGCTACTCGGGCACCGCCGACTGGGACGCCATCGCCACCCTCAAGCAGGCGCTGGACGTGCCGGTGCTCGGCAACGGCGACATCTGGGAGGCAGACGACGCGCTGCGGATGGTCGCCCACACCGGCGTCGACGGGGTGGTGGTCGGCCGGGGTTGCCTGGGCCGACCGTGGCTCTTCGCCGACCTGGAGGCCGCCTTCAACGGCCGACCCGAGCGCCGGCTGCCCACCCTCGGCGAGGTGACCACGACCATGCGTCGGCACGCCGAGCTGCTGGTCGAGCAGTTCAGCGCCGGGGCGCGTACGCCGGAGCGGGGCGAGCGGGACGGCTGCACCGACTTCCGCAAGCACGTCGCCTGGTACCTGAAGGGGTTCCCGGTCGGCGGCGAGCTGCGCCGCGAGCTGGCGATGATCGAGAGCCTCGCCCAGCTCGACGACCTGCTCGCCAAGCTCGACCCGAGCGTGCCGTTCCCGGTGGAGACCCTGGGCCAGCCGCGCGGCCGTACCAACTCGCCGGGCAAGGTCTTCCTGCCCGACGGCTGGCTCGCGAGCCGGGACGACGACACCGTGCCGGAAGGCGCCGAGCTGGCCGACTCGGGCGGCTGACCGTCGGCGAGAATCCGATGCGGCGCCCGGCCGAAGTTCCGGACCCGGCCTTCGGCGAGACGACGAAAGGGCCGGCCCCGTTTGGGGCCGGCCCTTTCGGTTGGTGCTTCGGTCAGTTGGTGGAGTAGCCGCGGGTGGCGATCCAGTCGGCGAGGTGCTCGACGCTGATGCGGTAGGAGGCCATGTTCGGGTCGGCGCTGTCGGCGATGGTGACGGTGTTGCCGCCGTCGCGGTAGCCGATGACGCTGATGTAGTGGCCGCCTTCGTAGGAGTGGGTGTTGCCGTCGGTGTCGGTGCTGGTGCCGGCGATGTTGGCGACTACGGCGTGGCCGTCGTCGACGGTGCGGACGATGTCGTCACGCAGCTTGTCGGTCTGCTTGTCGTCGGCCATCTTGCTGGAGATTTCGACGGAGTGGTAGGCGTTCTTGCCGGTCTCCTTGTTCAGTACGGGGGTGATGTCGTTGATGGAGTTGGTGCCTGCCTCGGTGGTGCCCATTTCCTTGGCCATGGCGTCGACGTTGATGTCCTTGCCCTGGACGGAGAGGGCGTTGCGGGTGGCGGCGGGGCCGCAGTAGTAGAAGTTCGGCTGCGCCTCGTAGCGCACGTTCAGCTCACGTTCGCTGTGGCCCTTGCGGTCCTGGACCTGGCTGGCGGGCTTGGACTCAGCGGGGGAGGCGTTGGCGGCGATGGCGGGGCCGGCGATGCCTCCGCCTGCGGCGGCGATGCCGGCGGCGGTGAGGACGGTCTTGCGGATCAGATCGGTACGCATGATGTGTGCCTCTCTGTTCGGGGGTGCACGCGGAAGTGTGTCGGGGTCCGCGTGTGGTGAGGGGGAGGTTCGAAGGCCCGGCGGCGTGGCCTGCTCGGGCGGGTCCGGGGTGTAACGCGGCCGGGTCGGCCGGCATTCCGGGGCGTCTCGTGCGGGTGGCCCGACGGGTGGTCGGGGCGTGTCCCGTGGGGGTGTGCAACGGCCTCGGGCGGCCGGTCATTCCCGGGGGCCCGGCGGGGCGGCCCTGGTGGGGTGTGTTGCCGGGGTGTGCAACGGCCTCGGCGGGCCGGTCGTTCCCGGGGGCCGTCGCGGATAGCCCGGTGGTGCGGGGCTGGCGGCGGCGAGGGGGTTCAACGACCCGGGGCCGGTGATGATTCCCGGCCGGGCCGGTCCCTCGGGGGCTGGCGACCGGGGTCGCGCGCCTCGACCATGTTCAACGACCCGGGCCCGGCGATGATTCCGCCGCCGGGGTGGCCCCGACCACGGGACGCCGACCCCGAACCGGGCTATTCAGGCAGGAGCCGGCCAAGTCGGAACCGGACATCTCTCGCGAAACTCTGCGGACGTCGCGCGGCGGGGTCGCGGTTCCGTGCATGTCGTGGTGGCCGCCGAAGCGGACAGCCCGACATCCCGGTACCCGAATCGGCCCCGACCCCGATCCGCCTGATGGTCAACTCGGGTTCATTGATGTCGGGGCGTCCCGATGACGCGGATACCCCGACATCAAGGAACTCGAGTCGATCATCGGCCGGACGCCGGCTCGGCACGCCCGACTCGCTAGGCCGACGTCCCCCCGGCCCGACACCGGCGTCCCTGGATGGCACCCGCGTCCTCCGCCGGCACCCGCGCCCCGGCCCCGGCACCCGTGTCCCGGCCCGGCACCCGTGTCCCGGCACCCGTGGGGCGGACGCAGAATGGACGTCAGGGTGCATTTCGCCGCCGCAGACCTTCGGCGGCCGTTGATCGACTCGGGGTACGCGCATGTCGGGGTCTCCCGGTGGGCGGATACCCCGACATCAAGGAACCCGAGTTGACCATGGCACGGATCGGGCCCGCGCCACCGGATCAGGTCGGCGGTACGAGCCTGGATCGCGGACGGGCCGCGCTCGCTCAGGCGGGCCCGGCACGACTTCCGTGCATGTCGGGGTGACCGCCGAGGCGGACAGCCCGACATCCCGGTAAATCGAGTCGATCATGGCGTGAACGGCCCGCCAGCCACCGGTTCCCTCCGCGTCGACGGTCGACGGGGTTCCGGCCGGTCGCCGGATCGGGGCGGCCGGTCGATACCGGCGGCTGGTCAGGCGGGATCGGGCGCGGTGTCCGGTCTTGGCTGGCTGGGGATCGCGGCGGACTCCGTCACCGGTGCGCTGTCCGTCGCCCGATCGGCTTCCGGCGCCGGGTCGGTGCTCGTTCCGAGAGCCGCCGCCGGGTCGCTGGACAGAGCTGCGCCGGATGCGCCGGTGGCGTTGGCGGCGGCCACGGGCCAGGGCAGCTCCGGCGACGCGTGGTACGCGATCCCGGCGGCCGCCCAGCGTGGGCCGTGCCCGGCGAGCCGCTCGCGGAACCCGTCCCAGTCGTGCGTCGAGCGTGGTGACCAGCCCAGCTCCGCGAGGGCGGGGAGCCGCGGGAAGAGCATGAACTCGATCTCCGGCAGCGTGGTCACCGACTCGGTCCAGAGCGGCGCCTCCACGCCGAGCACCGCCTCGGCCGGTACGTCGGCGAGGTGGCTGCCCGGATCCCAGTCGTACGCCCGGCGCACGTCGACAAGTCCCGCCCAGTCCTGTCCGAGCGGGGTGTCCGGCGCGTACTTCATGTCGAGGTAGGCGTGGTTGCCGGGGGAGAGGATGAGCCGCGCGCCCCGGCGTACCGCCTCGGCGGTCGTCGGGTCGTCGCCGTCGGTGCCCCACCACTGCACGACCCGTCCGTCGAGGTGCGCGGCCGGGGCGATCTGGTGCCAGCCGACGACGGTCTTGCCGGTGTCGGCGACGATGCGCTGCACCCGCTCGACGAAGTCGGTGTACGCCGTCCCCTTGACCTTGAACGCCTCGTCGCCGCCGATGTGCAGGAACGGGCCGGGGCTGTTCGCCGCGACCTCCCCGAGCACGTCGGCCACGAACTCGTAGGTTCGTTCGCTCGCCGGGTCGACGTAGCTGAAGCCGACCTCGGTGCCGGTGTACGGCTGCGGCGCCACCCGGTCGGGGGCCAGCTCGCCGTAGGCGACGAGCGCGGAGTTGGTGTGTCCGGGCAGGTCGATCTCGGGTACGACGGTGATGTGCCGGGCGGCCGCGTACGCGACGATGCGGCGGTAGTCGGCGGTGCTGTAGTGCCCGCCCGGCCCGCCGCCGACCTCGGTCGCGCCGCCCACCTCGGTGAGGCGCGGCCAGCCGGGCACCGGGATCCGCCAGCCCTGGTCGTCGGTGAGGTGCAGGTGCAGCTGGTTGAGCTTGTACCGGGCCAGGTGGTCGAGGACCCGGAGCACGTCGGGGACCGAGAAGAAGTGCCGGGCCACGTCGAGCATCGCGCCTCGGTACGCGTAGCGGGGCCGGTCGAGGATCGACCCGCCGGGCAGCGTCCAGCGTCCGGCGACCGGCGTCCGGCTCTCGACGGCCGGCGGTAGCAGTTGGCGCAGGGTCTGCACGCCGTAGAAGAGGCCCGCCGGCTGCGCCGCCGTGATCCGTACGCGGTCGCGGGTCACGTCGAGGCGGTAGCCCTCGGGGCCGAGGGCTTCGTCGCCGGTGAGCGCGAGGACGATTCCGCGGTCCGAGTCCGGGTCGGCCGTGTCGGTCACCGGGAGCGGATAGCCGGTGGCCGGTCGGAGCAGCTCGGCGAGGTGCTCGGCGACGGGGAGCGCGCTCTCGGCGCTGACCCGGATCACCGTGTCGGCGGTCAGCAGGTGATCGTCGGCCGGCTCCGGGCGTACCTGCTCCGGCGCCGGGACGACGTCGGTGAGGCGTACCGGGGCGGCGGGGGCGAGCAGTTCGTCGGCGACTCGGGCGGCGCTGCGCGCGAGGTCGCCGGTTTCCGGCGTGCGCAGCGACAGCTGTTCGCGGTCGGCGGCGGAGGGGAGGGACGACACGGCGGCGGCTCCGGGGGTGTATTTGCGTCGGTTGTGGCAAATATGACGTTCACCGAAATCTGTGCCGTCAAGGGTACGGCGAAGGGCGGATCTGCGTGATCTTGCGCGTGGAACCGTTCCCAAAAACCGGTACGAACGCGGATAGTGGTGATGGCTGTGCCTATTGTCACCGAACGGTCCCAGTCCACGCTTTGTTCGCTTAGCCTTCGCCCACCGATTGCTGACGACACCGGGATTAACGGTGATCGCGCCCGGGGTATGTCCGAACTGAACCTTCGTTAAGTGTCGATGGCGTGCGGGAGGCTCTGGTGGCAGCGCAAGAGACGGTGGACCACAAGTACGTCTACGACTTCGCCGAGGGGAACAAGGACCTCAAGGACCTGCTCGGCGGCAAGGGCGCCAACCTGGCCGAGATGACCAACCTCGGCCTGCCGGTGCCGCCCGGCTTCACGATCACCACCGAGGCCTGCAAGGCGTACCTCGCCACCGGTGAGGAGCCGGCCGGGCTCGCCGACCAGATCGAGGCGCACCTGGAGGCGCTGGAGCGGGAGATGGGCCGGCGGCTCGGCGATCCGGACGACCCGCTGCTGGTCTCCGTCCGCTCGGGCGCGAAGTTCTCGATGCCCGGGATGATGGAGACCGTCCTCAACGTCGGTCTCAACGACCGCAGCGTCATCGGCCTCAGCGCGCAGGCCGGGCGGAACGACCGCTTCGCCTGGGACTCGTACCGCCGCCTCATCCAGATGTTCGGCAAGACCGTCTGCGACGTGCCCGGCGAGGAGTTCGAGCACGCGCTCGACGAGGCGAAGCGCGCCAAGGGCACCACCGACGACCTCGACCTGGACGCCGACGACCTGCGTGGGCTGGTCGACGCGTACAAGAAGATCTTCGCCAAGCACACCGGGCGCGAGTTCCCGCAGGCGCCCCGGGAGCAGCTCGACCTCGCCATCCGGGCGGTCTTCGAGTCGTGGAACGCCGAGCGGGCCGTGGTCTACCGCCGGCAGGAGCGCATCCCGGCCGACCTGGGCACGGCCGTCAACGTGGTGGCGATGGTCTTCGGCAACCTCGGGCCGGACTCCGGCACCGGCGTCGCCTTCACCCGCGACCCGGCCAGCGGCGCGCAGGGCATCTACGGCGACTACCTCGCCAACGCGCAGGGCGAGGACGTCGTGGCCGGTATCCGCAACACCGTCCCGCTCCAGGAGCTGGAGCGGATCGACAAGACCTCCTACGACGAGCTGCTCAGCTACATGGCCCGGCTGGAGGAGCACTACCGCGACCTCTGCGACATCGAGTTCACCATCGAGCGCGGCAAGCTGTGGATGCTCCAGACCCGGGTCGGCAAGCGGACGGCGGCCGCCGCCTTCGTGATCGCCGGCCAGCTCGTCGACGAGGGCCTGATCGACCTGGACGAGGCGCTGCACCGGGTCAACGGCGCCCAGCTGGCCCAGCTGATGTTCCCGCGGTTCCGGCTCGACCACGAGTTCGAGCCGGTGGCGAAGGGCGTCGGGGCCTCACCGGGGGCGGCCTCGGGGAAGGCGGTCTTCAGCTCCGACCGGGCGGTCGAGCTGGCCGCTCAGGGTGAGTCGGTGATCCTGGTCCGCCGCGAGACCAACCCCGACGACCTGAACGGCATGATCGCCGCCAACGGCATCCTCACCTCGCGGGGCGGCAAGACCAGCCACGCGGCGGTGGTCGCAAGGGGGATGGGCAAGACCTGCGTCTCCGGTGCGGACGCGCTGGACGTCAACGTCCCGCAGCGGAGGTTCACCGTCGGGGAACACACCGTCGGGGAGGGGGACGTGATCTCGGTCGACGGCACCACCGGGAAGGTCTACCTCGGCGAGGTGCCCGTCATGCCCTCCGAGGTGGTGCAGTACTTCGAGGGCAACCTCGAGCCGGAGCGCAGCGAGAACCCACTGGTCCGGGCCGTACACCGGATCATGACCCACGCCGACCAGCGGCGGCGCCTGGCCGTGCGGACGAACGCCGACACCGCCGAGGACGCGGCGCGGGCTCGCCGGTTCGGCGCGCAGGGCATCGGCCTGTGCCGTACCGAGCACATGTTCCTCGGCGACCGGCGGGAGCTGGTCGAGCGGCTGATCCTCGCCCGCACCGACGACGAGCGTGAGCAGGCGCTGGCCGCGCTGCTGCCGCTGCAGCGGGCCGACTTCGTGGAGATCTTCCGAGCGATGGACGGGCTGCCGGTCACCGTCCGCCTGATCGACCCGCCGCTGCACGAGTTCCTGCCCCCGCTGGAGCAGCTCGCGGTGAACGTGGCGGTCGCCCAGGAGCGCGGTGAGGACGTGGCCAAGGAGGAGGCGCTGCTCGCCGCGGTGCGGCGGATGCACGAGGAGAACCCGATGCTCGGCCTGCGCGGCGTACGCCTCGGGCTGGTCATCCCGGGCCTCTTCGCCATGCAGGTCCGCGCGATCGTCGAGGCCGCCGTCACGGTCGTCCGGGACGGCGGGTCGGCCCTCCCGGAGATCATGGTGCCGCTGGTCGGCGCGGTGCAGGAGCTGGAGACGGTACGCGCCGAGGCCGAAAAGATCATCACCGAGGTGGTCGGGGAGAGCGGCGTCGAGGTGCTGATCGGCACGATGATCGAGGTGCCCCGGGCGGCGCTGACTGCCGGGCAGATCGCCGAGGCCGCCGAGTTCTTCTCCTTCGGCACCAACGACCTCACCCAGATGGGCTGGGGCTTCTCCCGCGACGACGTGGAGGCGGCGTTCTTCTGGCGCTACCTGGAGCTGGGCATCTTCGGCATCTCGCCGTTCGAGTCGATCGACGCGGAGGGTGTGGGCCGGTTGGTCCGGATCGCCGCCGAGGAGGGGCGGGCCGCCCGACCCGGGCTCAAGCTGGGCGTCTGTGGTGAGCACGGCGGCGACCCCGACTCGGTGCACTTCTTCCACTCCGTCGGGCTGGACTACGTCTCCTGCTCGCCCTTCCGGGTGCCGGTGGCGCGGCTGGAGGCCGGCCGGGCCGTCCTGGAGGCGGCCGGCTCGGACAGCCGTTGAGCCGCGCCTGCGGCGGGGCGCCGTCCGCCCCGCCGCAGGCGGTCCTCAACGCCACCCGATCCGGGTCGCCGAGGCGGATTCACCCGGCCCCGACCCGGGAACTGTCACTCCGCGAGCGGGGATCGCCGGCGCGCCGTACGGCGGTCGCGGGCGTAACCTTGGCTCGCTCGTACTCCGTCGATGCGGAAGGGTGGCTGCATGACCAGCGTCTGGGAGAGCCTGACCGTCGACGCCCACGACCCGCCGCGGCTGGCCCGGTGGTGGGCCGAGGCCCTCGGTTATCAGCTCGTCACCGAGAAGCCCGACGAGGTGGAGATCCGACAGTCGTCGCAGCGGCTGCCCGGCATCGTCTTCGTGCCGGCCACCGAGGGCAAGGAGACCAAGAACCGCCTCCACATCGATCTGCGTCCGGACGACCGGGAGGCCGAGGTCGAGCGGCTGGTCGACATGGGTGCCCGGCACGTCGACATCGGGCAGGCCGACGTCGAGTGGACCGTGCTCGCCGACCCGGAGGGCAACGAGTTCTGCGTGCTGCGGCAACGTGACTAGGTCGGCTGTCGAAGTCCGGGCCGGGGACTTCGGCCCGGGCGCTCGGACGACCGGTTGAGCGGGCAACCGTCCGCCGCGCCGGACGCGCAGCGGCGGGTCGCGGAGACGCCCAAGGACACCGGGCACGGCCGGTCCCCGTACGAGCGGGATCGCGCCCGGGTGCTGCACTCGGCGGCCTTCCGGCGGCTGGCCGCGAAGACCCAGGTGCACACGGCGGGCACCGACGACTTCCTGCGTACCCGGCTGACCCACTCGCTGGAGGTGGCGCAGATCGCCCGGGAGATGGGTGCCCGGCTGGGCTGCGACCCGGACGTCGTCGACGTGGCCGGGCTCGCCCACGACCTCGGGCACCCGCCGTTCGGGCACAACGGCGAGGCCGCGCTGGACCTGCTGGCCGGGGAGTGCGGCGGTTTCGAGGGCAACGCGCAGACGCTGCGGGTGCTGATCCGGCTGGAGGCGAAGGTCTTCGCCCCCGACGGCTCCTCCGCCGGCCTGAACCTGACCCGGGCCTCGCTCGACGCCGTCGGCAAGTACCCCTGGCCGCGCAGTCCCGGCCGACGCAAGTTCGGGGTGTACACCGACGACGCCGAGGTGTTCGGCTGGGTCCGCGCGGGCGCGCCACCCGGGGAGCGGCGCTGCCTGGAGGCGCAGGTGATGGACTGGGCGGACGATGTGGCGTACTCGGTCCACGACGTCGAGGACGGCATCCACGGCGGGTACGTGTCACTGCGGCCGCTGCTCGACGACGCCGACGAGCGGGCGGCGCTCTGCGCCGACGTGGCGGAGATCTACTCCGGCGAGTCGCCGGCGGATCTCGGTGCGGTGCTGGTCGAACTCCTCGCCGACCCGGCGCTCGCCCCGCTCGCCGGGTACGACGGCAGCCACCGCGCCCAGGCGGCGCTCAAAGCCACCACGAGCGTGCTGACCGGCCGCTTCGTCACCGCCGCGGTGGCCGCCACCGAGGAGCGGTTCGGCGCCGGCCCGCACCGCCGGTACGGGGCCGACCTGGTGGTGCCACGGGAGGTGCGGGCCCGCTGCGCGCTGCTCAAGGGGATAGCGCTGCGCTACGTGATGCGCCGCCCCGGTGCGCACGCCCGGTACGACTGGCAGCGGCAGGTCCTCGCCGAGCTGGTCGCCGCCCTGCTCGCCCGGGCGCCGGAGGGGTTGGACCCGGTCTTCGCCCCGCTCTGGCGGGCGGCCGCGAACGACACCGCGCGGCTGCGCGTGGTGATCGACCAGGTCGCCTCGCTCACCGATCCGGCGGCCGTGGCCTGGCACGATCGCCTGGTCACGGATGAGGTACCCCGCCGAACCGGCATCGGAAGTTAGGGTAGCCTAACCGCATGACGGAGCGCCGCACGAAGGTCAAGTCCGCCCGGGTCCTGCGCACCGAGCGGCTCACCCCGCACCTGATCCGACTGGTCCTCGGTGGTGAGGAGCTCACCGGCCTGCCCCTGGGCCACTGCACCGACCACTACATCAAGCTGGTCTTCCTGCAGCCCGGTGTGGCTTACCCGACCCCGCTCGACCTCGGCGATATCCCTCGTGCCCAGTGGCCCCGGCTGCGGGCGTACACGGTGCGGGCCTGGGACGCGGAGGCCGGCGAGCTCACCGTCGACGTGGTGCACCACAGTGACGAGGGGCTGGCCGGGCCGTGGGCGGCGGCGCTGCGCCCCGGCGACCCGGTGCGCTTCATCGGCCCCGGTGGCGGGTACGCCCCGAGTCCGGAGGCGGACTGGCACCTGCTGGTCGGGGACGAGAGCGCGCTGCCGGCGATCGCCGCGTCGCTGGAGCGGCTGCCGGCCGGTGCGCCCGCGAAGGTCTTCGTCGAGGTCGACGGCCCGGCCGACGAGCTGCCCCTGATCAGCCCGGGGAACGTGGAGCTGCACTGGCTGCACCGGGACGCCCGGCCGGTCGGCGAGGCGCTGGTCGCCGCGGTGCGGACGCTCGACTTCCCGCCCGGGGCGGTGCACGCGTTCGTGCACGGTGAGGCGACGTTCGTGAAGGAGCTGCGCCGGCTGCTGCGCATCGAGCGGGGCATACCCCGGGAGATGCTCTCCATCTCCGGCTACTGGCGGCGGGGCATGGACGACGAGGGCTGGCGGGCCTGGAAGTCCGAGTGGCGGCAGCAGGCCGAGGCCGAGGAGGCGCTGGCGGCCGCCTGAGCCGACGTACGCACGGTGGGGTGGGGCTTCGGTCCCACCCCACCGGTGTCTCCGGCGGCGGTTCGGAGATCCGCCGATGGCAGCGGTCCTACCCCGAGACGTAGTAGGTCTGCTACATTCTGGCGCAGTGATTCGTCAGTTAGGGAGGGCCATGACCGCCGTCGAGCTCCCCGGAACCGTTGCCGCCCCGCCCCCGCCCGACGGGGACCTCGTCCTCGACGTGCGCGACCTGCGCATGCGCTACGGCACCGTCGACGTCCTGCACGGTGTCGACCTCACGGCCCGCCGGGGTGAGGTCCTCGCGCTGCTCGGCCCCAACGGCGCCGGCAAGACCACCACCATCGAGATCCTCGAAGGCTTCCGGATGCGCTCCGCCGGGGAGCTCCGCGTCCTCGGCGTCGACCCGGCCCGGGGCGACGAACGCTGGCGCGCCCGGATGGGCGTGGTGCTCCAGTCCTGGCGCGACCACGGCAGGTGGCGCGTCCAGGAGCTGCTGACCCACCTGGGCAGCTTCTACGCCCCGTACTCCACCGACCGGGTCCGCCGGCCGTGGCCGGTGCCGGAGCTGCTGGACGCCGTCGGTCTCGCCGAGCACGCCCGCAAGCGGGTGAGCCAGCTCTCCGGCGGCCAGCGCCGCCGGCTCGACGTGGCCGTCGGCATCGTGGGCCGCCCCGAGCTGCTCTTCCTGGACGAGCCGACGGTCGGCTTCGACCCGGCCGCCCGGCGCGAGTTCCACGAGTTGGTGCACCGGCTGGCGGACCTGGACGACACCACGATCCTGCTCACCACGCACGACCTGGACGAGGCGGAGAAGCTCGCCGACCGGATCCTCATCCTGGCCGGTGGCCGGATCATCGCCGAGGGCTCGGCGGACGAGCTGTCCCGCCGGATCGCCGGGAACGCGGAGATCCGCTGGAGCCGCGACGGCGAACGGTTCGTCCACTCCGCGGCCGACGCCACCGCCTTCCTCCGTGAACTGTTCCGGCAGCACGGCGACGAGGTGCAGGAGCTGGAGGTCCGCCGGCCCAGCCTGGAGGACGCGTACATGGCACTGGTCTACGAGCAGGAGTCCGGGGCCCGCGACGGCGGGGCGGCCCGGGCGTGGCAGCAGGGGAGCCAGGGATGAGCCCGACCACAGTGGCCGTCCGGGCCGGATTCCGGCGCGGGGCGATCGAGCTGCGCAACACCTTCACCAACGCACAGGACCTGTGGGGCTACCTCTTTCCCACCCTGATCCTGGTGGTCACCATCTTCTTCATGCGCGGCTCGACGGTGCCCGGCACCGACTTCTCGCTCGGCGCCCGGACACTGCCCAGCGCCCTCGGGATGGGGTTGGCCTTCGGCGGCCTGATCGCGCTGGCGCAGCAGCTCGTCGTCGAACGGGAGGACGGCACCCTCCTGCGGGCGAAGGCCACTCCGAACGGGATGCTCGGCTACCTCGTCGGCAAGCTCACCCTGATGTCGACGACCGCGTTGGCGAGCATGCTGATCCAGCTCGTACCGTCGCTCTTCCTCGTGGACGGGCTCCGGCTGACCAGCGCCGGCGCCTGGCTCACCCTGCTCTGGGTGGCGGTGCTCGGCCTGGTGGCGACCCTGCCCCTCGGCGCGGTCATCGGGTCGCTGATCGAGAGCGCCCGCAACCTCGGGCTGGTCATGCTGCCCATGATGGGGCTCATCGCGCTCTCCGGCATCTTCTACCCGATCAACGGCTACCCGGGCTGGCTCCAGGCCGTCGCGCAGGTCTTTCCGATCTACTGGCTAGGGTTGGGGATGCGCTCGGCGCTCCTGCCGGACGCGCTGGCCGCGGTCGAGCTCGGCGGGTCGTGGCGGCACCTGGAGACGCTCGGGGTGCTCGGTTCGTGGGCGGTGCTCGGACTGGTGCTGGCGCCCGTCGTGCTGCGGCGGATGGCCCGTCGTGAGTCCGGCTCGCGGGTGGCCGCCCGCCGGGAACGGGCCATGCGGCAGGTCTTCTGAGAGGGCGTCGATGAGCGAGACCGTGCACAACCGCCTCGCGGTGCTGCGGGCCGAGCGGGGCATCTCCCGACGGCAGCTCGCCGACGCGTTGGGTGTGCACTACCAGACCATCGGCTACCTGGAGCGCGGCGAGTTCCGCCCCAGCCTGCACCTGGCGCTGCGGATCGCCGCGTACTTCGAGGTGCCGGTCGAGGTGGTCTTCTCGATCGAGCCGTTCCCCCGGATCGGGGACGCCGCCACGGGGGCGCGCCGCCCGGCGTGAGCCCGCCACACCGGGTCAGCTCCGCCCGGGTGACGCCCCGGTGTGGGCGTGTTCGCGGCTCAACCGGTTCAGCTCACGGGTACGCAGCACCGCGTACCCGAGCATCGCCGCGGCGAGCAGCGCCAGCAACAGGGCCGGCGACGGCACCAGGAAGACGACGAGTCCCACCGACGTGACTCCGTACGCGGCAACCGCCCAGCGCTCCCCGCTGATCGACGCGACCAGCGCGCGCAGGGCCAGCTCGCAGCCCATCCAGACGAAGAGCGAACCGGCCAGCACCAGCCGCAGCTCGATCGACATCCGGGTCGCGTCGGAGTCGATCACGCGAACCGTCTGGCCGAGGGCCCAGCCGAGCAGCAGCAACGCGCCGAGCAGCGGGGTGTGGATGTAGGAGTACGCGTGCCCGGCCTTGAGCCGATCGACGCCGACCCCGGTGCCCACGAACGCCGTGTAGATCCACCAGATGCAGGCCGGCACGACGAAGGCGAGCGCCGCGTACAGGATCATGATCGTGCCCGGGTAGCGCGGTATCGCCCCGAGCAGGTCCGCGACCGAGCTGCCGAGCACGATGATGGTGAACTGCCCGATGCGCTCCGGCAGGTGGCGGGCGTCCACCGGAAACCGGTTGAGCCGCCGGTAGCCCACCCACGGGGTGGCGAGGTCGACGCAGATGCCGACCACCCAGAACCATGGCCGCAGGTGCGACGGCACGAAGAGGGAGACCAGCCAGATCAGCCAACCGGCGCCGAACCCGATCAGGTAGACCGTGGTCACCATCCGGGCGCCCTCGCTGGTCGGTCGCGCCCGCAGGTAGAGCAGGAGGAGCACCCCCCGGACGATCAGGTAGCCCACCGGGAAGAGGAGCCCCTTCGGCACCTCGTCGACGCCGAGGGTGATCGCACCCGCCCCGAGCAGCGCGCCGAGCATCATCAGCCGGTGCACGCTGTCGTCCGGGTCGTACCGGGTGTCGTAGTAGACGTGACCCACCCAGGCCCACTCCACCACCACGAAGATCCCGGCGGCGGCGAGCACGCTGGTCAGCCGTGGTGTCGGATCGTGTCCGAGCCGGCCCGCCACGGCGGCCAGGGCGAAGACGAAGACCACGTCGAAGAAGAGCTCCAGCCAGCTGGCGTGCCGGTGCCCGGCCTCGTCCCCGAGGACCGCGGGACGGCTCTGGACCAGGCGGTCGGTCAACCACCGCCACCGGGAACCGTCATCGGGCCGTACCGTCCGCACCTGGTCATGATTTCCGTAGCCGGGCGATCCCGGTGGCGGAACCGGCGACTCGCTCGCGGCCCCCGCCACACGCCGTGCCCCCGGGGGCACGATCGTCGGCCCGGCAGGGCAGGATGTAGGCCGAGGAGGTGGCGGAGATGGCGGGGCGGATCCGGGACGAGGACATCGCGTTGGTCCGGGAACGCACCTCGATCGAGGAGATCATCTCCGAGACGGTGACGCTCCGGTCCGCCGGTGGCGGCAACCTCAAGGGGTTGTGCCCGTTCCACGACGAGAAGAGCCCCTCGTTCAACGTGTCCCCGGCGCGCAACGTCTGGTACTGCTTCGGCTGCGGCGCCGGCGGCGACGCGATCAAATTCCTGATGGACGCCGACCACCTCAGCTTCGTCGAGGCGGTCGAGCGGCTTGCCGGCCGCGCCGGGATCCAGCTGCGGTACCTGGAGACGGACTCGGGCCCGTCGCGGAGCCGCCCGCAGCAGGGGCAGCGGCAGCGGCTGGTCGCCGCGCACGCCGCGGCCGTCGAGTTCTACCAGTCCCAGCTCACCACGGCCGGCGCGCGACCGGCCCGCGAGTTCCTGGCCGCGCGCGGCTTCGACCGGGCGGCGGCCGAGCGCTACGCCTGCGGCTTCGCCCCCGACGCGTGGGACCAGCTCACCAAGCATCTGCGCCAACGTGGGTTCACCGCCGACGAGCTGGTCACCGCCGGGCTGTCCCGCCCGGCCCGGTCGGGCTCGCTCATCGACCGGTTCCGCCGCCGGCTGCTCTGGCCGATCCGGGACCTCACCGGGGACGTGATCGGCTTCGGGGCGCGCAAGCTCTTCGACGACGACGACGGCCCGAAGTACCTGAACACCCCCGAGACGCCGATCTACAAGAAGTCGCACGTCCTCTACGGCATCGACCAGGCCAAGCGGGAGATCGCCAAGCAGGGCAAGGTCGTCGTCGTCGAGGGCTACACCGACGTGATGGCCTGCCATCTGGCCGGCGTCACCACGGCCGTGGCCACCTGCGGCACCGCCTTCGGCGCCGACCACATCGGCGTGCTGCGCCGGCTCCTGCTCGACACCGACGCGGTGGCTGGCGAGATTATCTTCACCTTCGACGGGGATGCCGCCGGGCAGAAGGCCGCCCTGCGCGCCTTCGAGGACGACCAGCGCTTCGTGGGGCGTACCTTCATCGCGGTCAGCCCCGACAACATGGACCCGTGCGAGCTGCGCCTGGCCAAGGGCGACCTCGCCGTCCGCGACCTGGTCGCGCGCCGCGAACCGCTTGTCGACTTCGCGCTGCGACACGTCATCAGCCGCCACGACCTCGACACCGTCGACGGCCGGGTGGAGGCGATGCGCCGGGCCGCACCCCTGGTCGCCAAGATCAAGGACCGGGAGAAGCGCCCCGAGTACGTCCGCAAGCTCGCCGGCGACCTCGGCATGGAGATCGAGCCCGTGCAGCGGGCCGTGCAGGCCGCCGCCTCGGGCGCGGGGGAGCGCGAGGCGCCCGCCCGGACACCCCGACCGGCCGCCGAGCCCGGCGTGGACAGCCCGCAGTCGATGGTCGAACGCGAGGCGTTGAAGCTCGCCCTCCAGCAGCCGGTGCTCGCCGGCCCGATGTTCGACGCGGTGGAGGCCCCCGAATACCGGCACCCGGTCCACGTGGCCGTTCGCGAGGCGATCGCGGCGGCCGGTGGTGCGGTGGCGGCGGCCGGCGGGGCGGTGTGGATCGAATCGGTCCGGGACGCCTGCGCCGACCTGGCCGGCCAGGCCCTCGTCGCGGAACTCGCCGTCGAACCGCTGCGGATCGACGGCGAGCCGGACCCCCGGTACGTCTCGGTGACCATGGCCCGGCTGCAGTGGGGTTCGGTGACCGCGCGGATCAAGGACCTCAAGTCCCGGATCCAGCGAATCAACCCGATCAGCAACAAGGACGAGTACTTCGCGCTCTTCGGCGAACTGCTGTCGCTGGAACAGCACGCCCGGGCGCTGCGCGAGCAGGCCGCGGGAGGACTGTAGATGGGACTGTTCAACCGTCGACCGAAGCTCCGCCCGGCCGACCGGCCACCCCTCGCCCGCGACGAGCGGGTGCTCGCCTGGGCCTCGGCCGGGAACGGCGAGGGCGGCGGAGTCCTGGTCGCCAGCAACCTCGGCATCTGGCTGCCCGGCCGGTCGGAGCGGGTGGGCTGGCACGAGCTGATCAAGGCGACCTGGTCCGGCCGGGAGTTGACGCTCACCGTGGCCGAGCACGTCGGCGAGCGGGACGGCTACCTGGTGGTCGCCGACGCCGCCCCGCAGACGTACCTGCTGCTCGACCCGGGTGACCTGCCGCACCAGGTGCGGGCGCGGGTCACCCGGTCGGTCGCGTACACCCAGCACCACCGGGTGCCCGGCGGCGCCGGCCGGATCGCCGCCCGGCGGGCCCCCGGCGTCGACGGCCTGACCTGGACCGTCCGCTACGACCCGGGGACCCCACCCGACGACGCCGAGGTGACCGCGGAGACCGACCGGTTGGTGGAGGCGGCCCGGGCCGCTACCGCCCCCGCCGACGTCTGAGCCGCAGCGGCCGGCGACCGCGGATCAGCGGGCGCCCAGGTCCTGCAGGGCCTTCTCCGCGCCCCGGTGCAGCGGCACCGGGTCGGTGCGCCGGGCGTTCTCCAGCGAGATCCCCTTCGCGGCCGGGTTCGCCTGCGCCAACGCGTCCTTGCGGTCGAAGACCGTACGGGTGATGGCGCAGGCGACGTTCGCGTCCAGGTTCGTCCGCACCAGCAGCACGTTCGGCACCACGATGGTCGGGGTGTCCGCGGCGGTCCGGTACGCGTCCCGGCCGATCGTGCCGGCCTGGTAGGCCGGGTTCAGCTCGGCCATCTTCGGCAGCAACGGGGTGATGTCGAGGAACCGCACCCGGTCACCGGCGGTGGTGAACAGGTCGGTCACCCCGCCCGTGGGGAGCCCGCCGGACCAGAAGAAGGCGTCGATGCTGCCGTCCTTCATCCCCTCGACGGTCTTGGTGAGGTCGAGCCGCTGCGCCTGGATGTCCTTCGCCGGATCGAGCCCCGCCGCCTGGAGCAGCCGGTGGGCGATCACCTCGGTGCCGGACTTCGGCGAGCCGGTGGAGATCCGCTTGCCCCGCATGTCGGCGACCGAGGAGATCCCGGCGTCGTTGCGGACCACGACCTGGGTGTAGTTGTCGTAGATGCGGGCCAGCGCCTGCACCGGCTGGGCGGCGGTGAAGCTCTCCTTGCCCTGGACCGCGTTGACCGCCGTGTCGAAGAGGGAGAAGGCGACGTCGTACTGGCCGGCGACCAGCTGCTCGATGTTCTGCACCGAGGCGCCCGTCTCAGCGGCGGTGCCGCTCAGCCGGCCGCCGGTGGCGTCGGGGAGTTGACCGGCGAGGGCGTTGCCGACCACGTAGTAGACGCCTGTCGAGTTGCCGGTCGCGATGCCGACCCGGGTGTCCCGGTCCACCTCGCAGCTGACCTCGCTGGCGGTGTCGTCCTCCGCCGCGCCACCCTGCCGGCCACCGCAACCCGCCAGTCCCGCGGCCGCGACGGCGAGCACGCCCACGCCCGCGAGGAGCCGAACCTTCATCCCGCTCACCGTGTTACCTCCCTCAGCTCAGCAGTTGTCCCGGCCTGCCCGCCGGACCGACCGGCGGAGCCGCGTCGTACGAGCACCCCCGCGACGGCCACGGCGGCCAGCCCGACACCGATCGCCACCGACACCGGCTCCAGGCGGAGCAGGACCACGCCGGCGAGCGCGGCGAGCACCCGTTCCGGCGTACCGGCCGGTCCCACACCGGGCAGCCAGCCGCCGGCCGCGACGGCGAGTACGGCGACGCTGAGCGCGAGGACCACGGTGGCCGTCAGGATCTGCCGCGGCCCGCCGATGCCGAGCAGCCCGAGGCCCGCGGGTGTGATCACGAAGGCGATCGGGATGAGGTACGCCGGCAGCGCGTAGCGCAGCGTCTGCCACATGGTGGGCACCAGCCGGCCGCCGGTGACCGCCGCCGCGGCGACAGCGGCGAGGGCGGTCGGCGGGGACGCCTCGGAGAGCACCGCGAAGTAGAAGACGAACATCGCGGCGGCCGGCGTGGCCACCCCCAGGTCGAGCAGCGCCGGCCCGATGATCACCCAGCCGATCACGAAGGAGGCGGTGACCGGCACGGCGAGCCCGAGCAGGGTGAGCGCGACCGCGGCGAGGAGCGCGGTGAGCACCAGCACCACGGCCGGGTCGTCGGTGACCGCTCGGGCGCCGTCCAGCAGCAACGCCGCCGTCTGCGGGCCGAGCCCGGTCTTCGTGGTGGTCGCCGTGATGATGCCGGCGGCGGCGCAGACGGCGGTGACCGCCAGCACGCCGCGTACGCCGCCGACCAGGGCGGCGGTCAGCCGGCCCGGGGTGAGCCGGTGGGCCCGGTCCAGGAAGGAGAGTGCGGCGGCGAGCACTGTCGCGAGCACCACGGCCCGGGTGGCCGACATGCCCACGGCGAGCAGCACGATGATGACGACCAGGGACGCGAAGTGGTAGCCGAACCGGCCGAGCAACCGCCACGGGGAGGCCACGTCGACGAAGACCGCCCGGACGCCCGAGCGGCGGGCGTCGATCTCCACGGAGAGCAGGATGCCGAGGTAGTAGAGGACGGTCGGCACGGTGGCCCAGCCGAGCACCTGCAGGTACGAGACGCCGAGGTACTCGGCGATGATGAACGCCGCCGCGCCGAGCGTGGGCGGGGAGAGGATCGCGCCCACCCCGGCCGCGGCCAGCATGCCGCCGGCGCGCTCCGCCGGGTATCCGGCCCGCCGCAGGATCGGCCAGGTCACCGCGCCGATGCTGACCGTGGTGGCGGCTCCCGAACCGGAGACGGTCCCGAGCAGGAATCCGGAGGCGACCGCGGTGCGTCCGGCGGCCGTCCGGGACCGGCGGAACGCCGCGCTGGAGAGCTCGACGAAGAACCGGCCCGCGCCGGAGAGGTCCAGCACCGCGCCGTAGATGGTGAAGAGCACGATGTACGACGCGGCGACGTCCAGCGGGGTGCCGTAGAAACCGCTGTCGGAGTTGTAGAAGGCGTCGACGAGTTGGCTGAAGTCGAGCCCGGCGTGGGCCACCGGCCAGGACTGCGGGAGCAGGCCGCCGTAGTAGCCGTAGCCGAGGAAGAGCAGGCAGACCGCGGGCAGGATCCACCCGGTGGTACGCCGGCACGCCTCCAGCAGCAGCAGGAGCAGCACGGTGCCCATCGCCAGGTCGGCCGGGGCGAGCAACCCCTGCCGGTCGAGGAAGGCGTCGTAGCCGCCGCCACCCGAGCCGAACGGGATCGGTAGCACCGGGTAGAGGCAGGCGACCAGCGCCAGCGCGGCGAGCGACCAGTCCGCCACGGTGGGCCGGGACCGGCTGCCGGCCGCGCCCGGTCGTACGGTTCGCGGTTCGGGTTCGGCCCCGGCCGGTGGGCGCTCATCGGACCGCCGCCCGGCGTGCTCGTGCGTCGGCTCACCACTCGGCCCGGCGTGGTCGTGCGTCGGCTCACCACTCGGCCCGGCGTGGTCGTGCGTCGGCTCACCACTCAGCCCGGCGTGGTCGTGGGTCGGCTCGGCACCCGGCCGGGCGTGGAATCCGGCGGGCTGATCGGCGCGGCGGCGCAGCCGCAGGCCGGAAGGGTAGGCGAGGAAGACCAGCGGCAGCACACCCGCGAGGAAGATGATCAGGTAATACTTGCTGCCCTGCGGCAACGGCCGGAAGACCTGCCAGAGGGCGAGCACGCCGACGGCCACCGCCGCCGCGCCGACGAGCAGGTTGACCGTGCCGGTGAGCGCCCGGCCGGGCTTCTCGTCCTCGAACTGCGCGGCCAGCTCGGGCAGCCCGTCCGGGTCGGGCCGCGGCACCGTGCCGGAGCGTCCACTGTGTTTCCCGGCCGGAGCCTCGTCGACGGCGGCGCGCGCGGTCTCGCCGGGCGCGGCGGATCCCTCGGGCGCGCGGGCCGGGTCCGGGCCGGTCGCGGCCTCGGTCGGGCCGTCCACGGCCTCCTCCGGGGCCGGGCGGCGCGGTGCCGGCGGCGAACCGTCGGGAGAGCGGGTGGACGCCACAAAGGGAAGATACACGCCTATTGATGGCCGGCGGGGGTGGCGCCGCCCGGGTAAATCGGGTGGAGCTGTCGGACCCGGCGGTTAGGGTCGGGCGGTGACCAGGGCACTCATCGAGGCACGTCGGCTGGTGAAGAGGTTCGGTGACTTCACCGCGGTCGATGGCATCGACGTAGCGGTTCTTCCCGGGGAGGCGTTCGGCTTCCTGGGGCCCAACGGCGCCGGCAAGTCGTCGACCATGCGGATGATCGGTTGCATCTCCCCGCCGAGCGGGGGCGCGCTGCGCATCCTGGGCATGGACCCGGTCCGCGACGGGCCGGCGATCCGGGCCCGGCTCGGGGTCTGCCCGCAACTGGACAATCTCGACCCCGAGCTCACCGTTCGGGAGAACCTGACCACCTACGCCCGCTACTTCGGCATTCCCCGTCGGGTCGCCCGGCAGCGGGCGGGCGAGCTGCTCGACTTCGTCCAGCTCGCCGAGCGCGCCGACAGCAAGGTCGAGCCCCTCTCCGGCGGCATGAAGCGGCGGCTCACCATCGCCCGCGCGCTGGTGAACGAGCCGGAGATCGTGCTTCTCGACGAGCCGACCACCGGGCTCGACCCGCAGGCCCGCCATCTGGTGTGGGAGCGGCTGTTCCGGCTCAAGCAGCAGGGCGTGACGCTGGTGCTGACGACCCACTACATGGACGAGGCCGAGCAGCTCTGCGACCGGCTGGTCGTGATGGACGGCGGCCGGATCGTCGCCGAGGGGTCGCCTCGCGTGCTGATCGAGCGGCACTCCACGCGTGAGGTGGTGGAGCTGCGCTTCGCCGCCGAGTCGCAGGAGGCGTTCGCCGGCAAGCTCGACGGGCTGGGTGAGCGGATCGAGGTGCTGCCCGACCGGATCCTGCTCTACGTCGCCGACGGTGACGCGGCGGTGGCCGAGGTGCACGCGCTCGGCCTCAACCCGGCCAACGTGCTGGTCCGCCGCAGCAGCCTGGAGGACGTCTTCCTGCACCTCACCGGCCGCACCCTCGTCGACTAGGGCGTGTGTGCCTTGCCGGACCGCCGCGTGGACTCCGCCTCGGCTCGACCGAGGACCTTCGGGGACTCGTTCGGATACCGGTGTCGTATCCGGACGAAGCGCCGACGCGGCCGATCGTCGTCTGGGCCCGCCGCAGGCCGGCCAGGACTTTGACACACGCCCTAGGGCAGCGGCGCGGGCACGGGCATTTATAAGATCAACCCCGCTGGTTCCGGCGGACGTACGAGCGAGGGGTGATCCGGTGTCCGGTGTGGAGGTCGGCCTGCGACGCCAGGAGGGGCTGGGCGCTCTATACCTCGGTATCTTCGCCACCATCTGGTTCAGCGTGCCGGCCGCGGAGCAGCCACTGCGCGGCCTGCTGGTGGCGGGCAGTGTGGCGGCGCTGCTCACCGCGGTGGCCGGCGGTGTCGTCACGGCCCGGTCCCGGGGTGCGGCCGCCGGCCCGCGAGATCGGGCGAACGACCGCCGTTACCTCCTGATCGTCGTGGCCGAGTTCGCGCTCGCCGGCCTCGGTGCGGCGGCGTTGGCCGTCGCCGGCTGGTCGGAGTACATCCCTGTGCTGGTCTGCGCCGTGGTGGGGCTGCACTTCTTTCCGCTCGCCCCCGTGCTGGGCAGCCCGCCGCTGCGACACCTCGGCGTCGCGACCTGCGCCGTGGCGGTGGCCGGTTTGTTGACCGGGCTGCTGACGGGGGTGTCGGCCGGCGTGGTCGTGGGCACCGGCGCCGGAGTCCTGCTGCTCGGCTACGCCCTCCGATCGCTGCTGCGCAGCGTCCGCGGCTGAGCCACTGCCACCGTCGCCGGTCATCGCTCCGCTCCGCGACGGACCGGTCCGGCGCTGGGTGCGGCGTCAGCCGGCGATGAGCAGACCCGCCCCGGCCAGCAGGGCCAGGGTGAACACCGCGGCGAGGGCGGCGGCGCGCCGGCGTGCGCCGGCACCGCCGACGAGACGTAGGGCGAGGGCGAGCGGGCCGATGGGCAACATGGTCCGGGTCTCCTTCCGGTCGACGACGGCGATCAGGGCGGCGGCACCGAGGATGCCGGCGGCGAGCCGTAGCGGTGACACGCCCAGCTCGGTCGCGCCGTGCACGTCGGCCTGCCACTGTTCGAGGTAGCGGGCGCGCCGTTCGCGGGCGAGCAGGCGGGTGGCGCAGCGGACGACGGTGAGCGCGACGCGCTCGGACGGCGTCATCAGGCCTCCCGGGGTCGGGTGAGACGCTGCCGGGCCTTCCGCGTGGCGGCCTGCGCGCAGACTCGTCGTGCCGCCACGGCACCGTCGACGGTCAGCTCGTACATCCGCCGTCGGGGACCGCGACGCTCGGTCTCCTCCCAGCGCGACGTCAGCCAGCCGTGGCGTTCCAGCCGCTCCAGCAGCGGGTAGACGCTGCCCGAGGGGCGCCCGGTCAGCTTGATGATCTCCAAACCCCACCGGGGCCGGTCACTGTCGAGCAGCACGCGGAGTACGTCGACCGTCGCGGCACCGATGCGTTCGAGTGGCTGCACGCATCAAGGCTACCTATGTAGATTAACCCTGTCCAGCAAATGCGGAACCGAGACTGTCGCTGTCTTCTCGTTCCCCGCCCGCCATTCTCCCGCACCGGTCCGAACTCGTGCTCACCCTCCCGGCGGGCGGCGGGCGGCGCGGCGGAAACTGCCGCGACACGTACGCCGGCCGGCCGTAGGGTGGCGGCGGCTGTCGTACCCCTCCGGTACGAAGGCTGCGACGGGCGGAGAGCGGTCGGGGGTGGTCGTGGTGGGCGTGGCCCCATCGGTGCGGGAACGGACCCGCCCGCCGCTGCCACGGGTGCCGGCGTTCACCGTCCTCAATTTCTTCCTGGTGGGCTATCGCCGCACCTGGCGGGCCGGGGTCTTCTCGTCCTTCCTGCTGCCGGTCCTGACGGTGCTCGGGTTCGGTGTCGGTGTCGGCGCCTACGTCGACCAGGGCGTCGACGGCGTCAGCTATCTCGACTGGTTGGTGCCCGGCCTGATCGCGTCGACGGCGCTGCAGGTGGCGCTCGGCGACTCGACCTGGCCCGTGTTCAGCAACTTTCAATGGATCAAGACGTACTACGCGCAGAGCGCCGCGCCGCTGCGGGTCGGTGACATCCTCGTCGGCCACCTGCTGTACGTGATGTTCCGGGTGCTCACCACGATCGCCGCCTTCCTGTTGGTCACCGCGCTCTTCGGCGCGCTGCGATCACCCTGGGCGCTGGCCACCCTGCCGGTGGCGGCGCTGCTCGGCCTGGCGGTCGCCGCACCGACCTTCGCCTACAGCGCGGCCGTCGACAGCGACAGTTGGCTCGCCCTGCTGTTCCGCTTCGCAGTCATCCCGATGACCCTCTTCGCCGGGGTGTTCTTCCCGGTCGACGGCCTGCCCGTGGGGCTGCGCTGGCTGGCGTACGCGGCACCGCTCTGGCACGCCGTCGACCTGTGCCGGGCGGCGACCCTCGGCGTCGCCGCGGAGTGGTCGGTCGCCGGTCACCTGCTCTACCTCGTGGCCTGGGCGCTCGCCGGCGGCCTGCTGGCCCGCCGGATGTTCCGCCGCCGACTCGTCGTCTAGGAAGGGCCGATCGTGGTCGCTCTGGTCCTGCCCCGGCTGATCGACGTCTCCGCCGCGTCCCGGCGGTCGGTCTCCGTCACCGAGCGCAACATCGCGGCGCTGCGGTCGGTCTACTGGCTGCTGCTCGTCTCCGGTTTCGTCGAGCCGCTGCTCTACCTGCTCTCCATCGGGGTGGGCGTCGGCGCGTTGGTCGGTGACCTGAACCTGCCCGACGGGCGGCTCGTGAGCTATGCGGCGTTCGTCGCCCCCGCCATGCTCGCCTCCTCGGCGATGACGGGGGCGCTCGCCGAGACCACCTTCAACTTCTTCGGAAAGATGAAGTACATGAAGCTGTACGACGGGGTGATCGCCACCCCCGTACGGCCGTTCGAGATCGCCCTCGGGGAGCTGGGCTGGGCGATGCTGCGGGGCAGCGCCTACTCGGCCGCCTTCCTGGTGGTGATGACCGCGATGGACCTGACCACCGTCGGGCGGGCGGCGATCGCCTTCCCGGCCGCCGTGCTGGTCGGCTTCGCGTTCGGCGCGTCGGGCATGGCGCTCGCCACGTTCATGCGCAGTTGGCAGGATTTCGACCTGATGGGCTCGGCCCAGTTCACCCTCTTCCTCTTCTCCGGCACGTTCGTTCCGGCCGAGGCCTACCCGACAGTGCTGCGCTGGCTGGTCGAGGTCACTCCGCTCTACCGGGCCGTGCACCTGATCCGCGACGTCGCGCTCGGCACCTCGGGTCGGTCCTGGCTGATCGACGTGCTCTACCTGCTCCTCGTCGTCGCGCTGGGGCTGCTGGTGGCCTCGCGCCGGATGGGGCGGTTGCTCTACCGGTAGGTGGTTACCCACCGCGTCGTCGGGGCATCTCCGCAAGGCACACGCGACGACGAGGAGGGGTGAATGGCCGCCGACGAGTCCGCCCGCCGAGGACCCGACCGTGACGACGGCGCCGCGCGGGAAGCCGCCGACCACCCCCAGGGAACCCGGGAGCCGGCCGGGCCGGAGGCGGGCCCGGAGAGCCCCGCTCAACTGCCGGGCACCGGGTGGCTGGCGGCCCTGCGCCGGACGGTTAAGGAGTTCCAGGAGGACAATCTGACCGACTGGGCCGCCGCTCTGACCTACTACGGGGTGCTCTCCATCTTCCCCGGCCTGCTCGTGCTCATCTCCATCATCGGCCTGCTCGGCCCAGGGGCGACCGAGGGCGTCAAGGACACCGTGGGTCAGGCCATCCCACAGGGCAATATCCAGCAGATCCTCGAGAGGGCGATCGAGCAGGCGCAGAAGTCCGGAGGGTTGGCCAGCGCCGGTGCGGTGCTCGGTCTGCTCGCTGCCTTCTGGTCCGCGTCCGGCTATATCGCGGCCTTCATGCGCGCCTCCAACGCCATCTACGACGTGCCGGAGGGGCGACCGATCTGGAAGACGCTGCCCACCCGGATCGGTGTGACCGCCGTGATCGGAGTGATGCTCCTGGTCAGTGCGGTGATCGTGGTCTTCACCGGCCGTCTCGCCCGGTCGGCCGGGGAGGCGATCGGGCTGGGCTCCACGGCGGTGACGGTCTGGAACATCGCGAAGTGGCCGGTTCTACTCATCCTGGTCAGCCTGATGTTCGCGATCCTCTACTGGGCCTCGCCGAACGCCCGGCACGGCGGCTTCCGCTGGGTCAGCCCCGGCGGGGTGCTGGCCGTGGTGATCTGGCTGGTGGTCTCCGCGCTCTTCGCCCTCTACGTGAGCAACTTCGGTTCGTACAACAAGACGTACGGGACCCTCGCCGGTGTGATCATCTTCCTGGTCTGGCTCTGGCTCACCAACGTCGCGATCCTGCTCGGGGCCGAGTTCCAAGCCGAGCTGGAGCGCGGCCGGGCGATCTCGGCCGGTCACGATGCCGACGAGGAGCCGTACGTGGAGCTGCGCGACGACCGCAAGCTCCGCAAGGCGGCGCGTCGGCGTCCGGAACGGTGAGCGGGTGCGCCCCTGTGCGCCGGCGTACTGCCTGCCGCGCCGGTGGACGGCGCGGCAGGCAGCGGCAATTCAATGCGACCGGGTCAGCTGCAGTAGTCCAGGTCGCACCAGCCGTTCAGGGTGATTTCCTGAAGGTCGTTGACCTTGTGCCACCCCGGGTAGTACCTGTTTCCGACGGTGTCGGAGTAGTAATAGCCGGCCGGTACCTGGAATCCGTCGGTGTCCCGGAATTCGTAGTAGCTGCTGGAATCGGAGCCAGAGCCGGCACCCGCCGGGAGCATCATGGTCTTCGTGTTCGACGGCCAGTTTCCCGAGATCTTCAGGGACCGGCCGAGTCGGTTCTTCACCTCGCCGCAGAAGATGCCCGCGGTGCAGTTGCCGAGCGGCGCGAAGTCCCCACCGGCTGCCGTCGATGCAGCCTGCGGCGCAGTTACGGGGGCGATGGTTCCGGTCGCGGAAGCCGACTCCGGCGCTGCCGCCTCGGCGGCGGACGGTGCGACGAGCGCGAAGAGCGCCGCCGCTGAAACGGCCGCGAGAAAGCGCGTCCTGCGATTCATGGGATTCCTTCCTGCCGGGGTGTTCGGGCACGCCAAAACGGAAGGTGGCCGCAATGCAGCAATTGCGGTCCGCGACCTCGCCCCCGTCGCTGTCGTCGCTCGGGACGCTATCCGCCACGTTGATCGGTGTCAATCGATTGAGAATGCCGGCCGGGACGGTAATCGCGCGTTGATCATGAGGTTGGCGGCTTCTTTGGAGATCGAATCCCTCGTCAACCTCATGATCAGCGTGGCGGCGGGCGTTGGGTGACGCGGAGAGGTCGGCCCGGTTCGGCCCCAGGGGCTCTGCCGTGGTTGCGGGACCTTGCGATGCCCGCTGCTACCAAAACTTCTGTCCGAATGAGCAAAAGTTAGCGACGGATTAGCCGAAGCCCTGGACATGCAACGCGGAAGGCTCCTACTGTGTCGGACACAACGCATAGACGGAACGTCGATGTGAAGGATGCCGATGTGGAGGTGAGTCCAGTGCGGAGCGACGACCCACTGCACGTACGCCTTCTGCGGTTGCTCCGCGACGAAGGTGCCGTCTCGCGGGCCGAACTCGGCGACCGGTTGCAGATGCCACGTCCTCGGCTCCTCGCCGAACTGGAGCGGCTCGTCAACCTCGGCTACGTCGCCGAGGCCGGGCTCGCCGCCTCCCGCGGCGGACGTCGGTCCACCCTGGTCGAGCTCAACCCTCGGCTGCGGTTCGCCGCTGTCGACCTCGGTGCCTCCTCGATCGACGTCGAGGTGGTCAACGGGCGGCTCGAACCGGTCGCGGCGTACGGGGAGGCGGCGGACATCCGCTCCGGCCCGAAGGTGATCCTGCAACGGGTCAACGAACTGCTGCACAAGGCGAAAGTCGACGGCGCGTACGAGCGGCTGGACGGCGTCGGTGTCGGCGTACCCGGCCCGGTGAGCTTCCGCGACGGGCTGCCGGTGTCACCGCCGATCATGCCCGGCTGGGACCGCTACCCGGTGCGCGAACTGCTCAGCCGCGAGCACGGCTGCCCCGCCGTGGTCGACAACGACGTCAACATCATGGCGATCGGCGAGCGACACGGCGGCGTCGCGCACTCGGTCGACGACTTCCTGTTCGTGAAGATCGGTACGGGCATCGGCTGCGGCATCTACCTCAGTGGCGAGGTCTACCGGGGCACGGACGGCTGCGCCGGCGACATCGGGCACATCCAGGTCGACTCGCACGGTCCGATGTGCTCCTGCGGCAACATCGGCTGCCTGGAGGCGCTCTTCAGCGGCGCCGCGCTGGCCAAGGAGGCCGCCACCGCCGCCCGCAGCGGAACGTCGGCGGCGCTCGCCGACCGGCTGGCCGCCAACGGCGTGGTGACCGCCCTCGACGTCGCCGAGGGCGCCGT
This sequence comes from Micromonospora musae, assembly GCF_003626545.1. Lineage (NCBI taxonomy): Bacteria > Bacillati > Actinomycetota > Actinomycetes > Micromonosporales > Micromonosporaceae > Micromonospora > Micromonospora musae. Next base: position 478,304 of record NZ_RAZS01000005.1, on the reverse strand, counting down.
CGAGGGAGACGTCACCTGTATCCAGCTGATCCGCGACGGGGGGCGGCGGGTCGGCGGCGTGCTGGCCGGACTGGTGAGCTTCGCGAACCCGTCCATGATCGTGATCGGCGGCGGCCTCGCCCAACTCGGTCACATCCTGCTCGCCGAGATCCGCAGCGTGGTCTACCGCCGGTCGCTGCCGCTGGCCACCGGCAACCTGCCCGTCGTCCTCTCCGAGCTCGGCCCACGGGCCGGGGTCGCCGGCGCGGCGGTGCTCGCCAGCGACGTCGCTTTCGGGGAGGCATCGTGAGCGCGAGGAGTGAGCCGGGTTTGCGAGCCCCGCAGTCGCGATCTGTGGGTGTGGTGAGCGCGAGGAGTGAGCCGGGTTTGCGAGCCCCGCAGTCGCGATCTGTGGGTGTGGTGAGCGCGAGGAGTGAGCCGGGTTTGCGAGCCCCGCAGTCGCGATCTGTGGGTGTGGTGAGCGCGAGGAGTGAGCCGGGTCTGCGAGCCCCGCAGCCGTAGGTGGACTGGTTGTGACCGAGCGGGAGGAGGCGTGGTGACCGAGAGGGAAGCGAGCCCGACGGGCGGCAGCGCGGAGGGCGGGTCCGTGGACGCCCCGCTGCTCGAGGCGCCGGCCGACGCGGTCGCGGGCGAGGTGGTGCTGCGCCTCACCGACGTAGTCAAGACCTTTCCGGGCGTACGCGCCCTCGACGGCGTGCAGCTGGAGGTCCGCGCCGGCGAGGTGCACTGCCTGCTCGGCCAGAACGGTGCGGGCAAGTCGACCCTGATCAAGGTGCTCTCCGGGGTGCACCGGCCCGACGCCGGTCAGGTCGAGTGGCGCGGCGACCCGGTCACCTTCGCCAATCCGCAGGCCGCGATGCGCGCGGGTATCGCCACCATCTACCAGGAGCTGGATCTCGTCGAGGACCTCTCGGTCGGCGAGAACGCCTTCCTCGGTCACGAGCCGCGCCGCTTCGGCTTCGTGCGCCGTGGCCACATGGCTCGGCGTACCCGGCAGATCCTCGGCCGACTCGGCCACGCGGAGATCCCGCCGAACCGGATGGTCCGCGCCCTGCCGGCCGCCGGCAAGCAGGTCGTCAGCATGGCTCGCGCGCTCTCCCACGAGGCGCGACTGATCATCATGGACGAGCCGAGCGCCGTGCTCGCCCACGACGAGGTCGGCAACCTCTTCCGCATCATCCGCGAACTGACGGCCCAGGGCATCGCCGTCATCTACATCTCGCACCGGCTCGAGGAGATCCGCGAGATCGGTGACCGGGTGACCGTACTCAAGGACGGCCGGACCACCGCGGCGAACCTGCCGGCGCGCGACACCCCGACCCGCGACCTGGTCAACCGGATGACCGGCCGCACGATCGAGTACGTCTTCCCGGAACGCCCGGTGGCCGCCACCACGGCGGACGCCGACCTGCTCGAGGTGGAGGGGCTCACCCGGGCCGGGGAGTTCGCCGACGTGTCGCTGCGGGTACGCCCCGGTGAGATCGTCGGCATCGCCGGGCTGGTCGGCTCCGGACGCTCCGAGCTGCTGGAGACGATCTACGGGGCCCGCCGGCCCGAGGCGGGGACGGTGCGGATGGCCGGCCGGGCGCTGCGGCCGGGCAGCGTCGGCGCGGCGGTACGCGCCGGGATGGGCATGGCCCCGGAGGAGCGCAAGAGTCAGGCGTTGCTGCTCGGCGAGCCCATCTACCGCAACGTCACCCTGGCCACCTTCGCCCGGTACGCCCGGGCCGGTTTCACCGACACCGGCCGCGAACGCGCGGAGGCGGACCGCGTCGCGGAGAGCCTGGAGCTGCGCCCGCGCGACGTTCGCCGTCCGGTGCGCACCCTCTCCGGCGGCAATCAGCAGAAGGTGGTGGTCGGGCGCTGGCTGCTCGGCGACACGAGGCTGCTGCTGCTCGACGAGCCGACCCGCGGTGTCGACGTCGGCGCGCGGGCCGAGCTCTACCAGGTCATCCGCACCCTCGCCGAGCGGGGCGTCGGGGTGCTGCTGGTCTCCAGCGAGGTTCCCGAGGTGCTCGGCCTGGCCGACCGGGTGCTGGTGATGCGGGAGGGGCGGGTCGTCCGCGAGGCCCCGGCCGGCGAACTTGACGAGAACACCGTCCTCGACCTCGTCATGGCGGGGTCCCTGATGGAAGGCGCGGCGGCATGAGCGACGTGACCGACACCTCGACCCCGGAGCGGCCGGCGCAGTTGCCGGCGCAGTCCCCTCCGGTCGACCCGGCGGAGACGGCGGCGGCCGAGCAGCGCGCCGGGGGCCGGCTCTCCTGGTGGCGCGGCGAAGGCGGCGAGGGGGCGCGGCGAAATCTCTGGCTCATCGGGGTGCTGGTGGCGCTGATCGTCATCGGCGTCATCACCCGACCGGACCTCTACGGCGACTCCAGCTGGGTGTGGAGCAACATCCTCGTCATCCTGAAGCTGGCCTCCGTGGTCGGTGTGGTGACGGTGGGGATGACCTTCGTCATCATCGGTGGCGGCATCGACCTGTCGGTCGGCGCGATCGTCGCCCTGGCCGGGGTCTGGGCGACCACGGTGGCGACCCAGAGCTACGGCGCCGGCGGCATGATCTTCTGCGCGCTCGCCGTCGGTCTCTGCGTCGGCCTGGTCAACGGCGTGCTCATCTCGTACGGCCGGCTGGTGCCGTTCATCGCCACGTTGGCGATGCTGGTGGCCGCCCGCGGTCTGGCCGCCGAGCTCTCCGACAAGCAGACCCAGGTCTCCGACAACGCCACCATCAACGGCATCGCCAGCACCAACCTGTTCGGTATCCCGCTGCTGGTCTACATCCTCGCCGCGGTGGTGCTCGCCGGGTGGGTGCTGCTCAACCGCACCACGTTCGGACGGCGCACGGTGGCGGTGGGCGGCAATCCGGAGGCGGCCCGGCTGGCCGGCATCGACGTCAAGCGGCACACGGTGCTGCTCTACGCGCTCTCCGGGCTCTGCTGCGGCATCGCCGCGATCATGCTCACCGCCCAGGCCACCTCGGCCCAGGCGGCGATGGCGAACCTCTACGAGCTCGACGCGATCGCCGCCGCGATCATCGGCGGCACGCTGCTCAGCGGCGGGCGGGGCACCATCATCGGCTCCCTGCTCGGGGTGATCATCTTCTCGACGATCACCAATCTCTTCGCGATCAACGGTCTCACCACCGAGGCCCAGAACATGGTCAAGGGCGGCATCATCGTCGCGGCCGTTCTGGTCCAGCAGGTGCAGTTCCGCAGCCTCACCCAGTTCCTCGGACGTAACCGACTCACCACCAACTGACCCACCGCAGCACACCCGGTCACCGTGCAGGCGACGGTGACCGGGCCCCGCACACCCTTTTCCCACTCCCACCACCGCGAATTCAGGAGGTCGTCATGACCGAGCACAGTCGCGACCTGTCCCGCCGCCGCCTGCTCTTCGGCGGGGCTGCCGTCGGCGCCGGCGTGCTGCTCGCCGGCTGCACAAGCAACGAGTCCGATCAGCCCAGCACCGCGCAGACCAAGGGTGCCGACGCCGCGGCCGGCGGGAACGCCGCCCCGGGCGAGCGGGTGACGATCGGCTTCTCCGCCCCGGCCGCCGACCACGGCTGGCTGGCCGCGATCACCACCAACGCCAAGGCGCAGGCCGCCGCGTACTCCGATGTGGAGTTCAAGACGGTCGAGGCCGGCGCGGACGCCGCCGCCCAGCGGGCCGCGCTCTCCACGCTGATCTCCCAGAATCCGGACGTCATCGTGCTGCTTCCGGCGGACGGCAAGGAGCTCAACGCCGCCGGCCTGGAGGCGATGAAGGCCGGCATCCCGGTGGTCAACCTGGACCGGGCCTTCCCCGACGCGCTGGCCTACCGGCTCCAGATCAAGGGCGACAACTACGGCATGGGGGTCGCCGCGGCCAACTACATCGTGGCGCAGCTCAAGGCCAAGGGCGTCAGCGCCCCGATCATCGGTGAGATCGCCGGCACGGACTCCCTGGAGCTGACCCAGGAGCGTTCGAAGGGCTTCGCCGACACCCTCCGCCAGAACGGGCTGACGGTGAACAACCGCCGTCCGGCCGAGTTCACCGCCGACTCCGGCCAGCAGGCCGCGACCAGCCTGTTCCAGGCGCTGCCGAAGATCGACGCGATCTGGAACCACGACGACGACCAGGGCATCGGCGTGCTGGCCGCGGTCACCCAGGCCAACCGCAAGGAGTTCTTCATGGTCGGCGGCGCCGGCTCGAAGAAGGCGATCGAGGACATCCAGGCGGACAACACCGTGCTCAAGGCGACCGTCACCTACAGCCCGTCGATGGCGTCCTCGGCCATCTCGCTGGCTCGGCTGATCGCCCAGGGCAAGGGCATGTCCGACCTGGTGGAGCTCCAGGTGCCCAAGGAGATCATCCTCGCCTCCGAGACGATCACGAAGGAGAACGCGAGCAGCTACCTCAAGCTCGGGTTCTGACACATTGGGGGGAGACCCACCTTGTCCACTACAGGTAAGCAACTGCGGGTCGGCATGGTCGGCTACGCGTTCATGGGTGCCGCGCACTCGCAGGCGTGGCGCACCGTGAACCGGGTGTACGACCTGCCGGCGCGGGCCCGGATGGCGTTGATCTGCGGCCGGGACTCCGGGAAGGTGGCCGAGGCCGCCGACCGGCTCGGTTGGGAGGCGTACACCACCGACTGGCGTGACCTGGTCAACCGGGACGACATCGACGTCGTCGACGTCTGCACCCCGGGCGACAGCCACGCCGAGATCGCACTCGCCGCGTTGGCCGCCGGCAAGCACGTGCTGTGCGAGAAGCCGCTGGCCAACACAGTGCAGGAGGCGCGGGAGATGGCCGCTGCGGCGGCCACGGCCCAGGCCTCCGGTGTGCGGTCGATGTGTGGATTCAACTACCGCCGGGTGCCCGCGGTCACGATGATGCGCCAGTTGGTCGCCGACGGACGGCTCGGAGTGATCCGGCACGTCCGGGCGGTGTACCTGCAGGACTGGATCGTGGACCCGCAGTTCCCGCTGGTCTGGCGGCTGCAGAAGGACAGGGCTGGGTCCGGTGCGCTCGGAGACATCGGCGCGCACATCGTCGACCTGACCCAGTACGTGACCGGCCAGCGGATCACGGGGGTGAGTGCCGTGACCGAGACGTTCGTCAAGGAGCGGCCGCTCTCCGCCGAATCGAGCGGGCTGGCCGCCTCCGCGAACGGCGGTGACGGTCAGGTCGTCGACGGGGCCGGCCCGGCAACGGGTCCGGTGACGGTGGACGACGCCGCGCTCTTCGTGGCCCGGCTCGACGGCGGTGCGCTCGCCACGTACGAGGCGAGCCGCTTCGCCACCGGGCGCAAGAACGCCCTGCGGGTGGAGATCAACGGTTCGCTGGGGAGCGTGGTGTTCGATCTGGAGCGCCTCAACGAGCTGGAGTTCTACGACGCGACGCGGCCGACGGCCGAGCAGGGCTTCAGCCGCATCCTGGTGACCGAGGGCGAACACCCGTACATGTCGGCCTGGTGGCCGCCGGGGCACATCATCGGCTACGAGCACTCGTTCACGCACCAGATGCGCGACTTCATCGAGGCGATCGCCACCGGTGCGGATCCGGCTCCCTCCTTCGCCGACGCGTTGCAGGTCCAGCTGGTGCTGGACGCGGTGGCCCGTTCGGCGGAGCTGGGCTCGTCGTGGACGGAGGTGGAACCCGCGCTCACCGCGGTGGCCGTCTGATCCGATCCGGTCCGGCCGGGCAGCCCGGCCGGACCGGCCCCCGATTCGCCCGCGGTGGCGGCGTCGCCGCCCCGCCCGATCAGTACCTCCGTTCCGACCGGTGAGGGCCGGCCGCGGTTGCGCCCCGCGGCTGGGACGAGGTCGAGTCCGGAGGGAGTGCGCCCGGGCCCGTGCCCGGTGGGCACACGCAGGACGGCTCTCCGGTGCGGCCGGACCGGGATTCCCCGGCCACACCGGAGGGCCGCCACCACCGTCGACGATCCGGAGGAGCAGATGGCACGTCCACCTCTTGTGAGACCGTCACCGACCGTTCCCGCCGGCCCGCGGTGAACCTGCACCACTGAGACGTCCGGCCGGGGCGGTGGGCCACCGCCCCGACGCGGATGCGGGGGAGGCAGGGTCGAGACGCCGACCGACCCTGCCTGCCAGCCTCGTCCGTCCGCACCCGAACCGGGGGTCGGCCGGTGTCGTCGCCGCCGACTTCGACGCCGGACCGTCCCGGCGGACGGGCGGACGGGGCCCATCCGCTCGAACCCATAGTTTTCCGAAGCAACTTCTGATATCAATGTAATTCGATGCACAACGGTCCTCCTGATCGGGGAAGGAGCGCCATGCGTACGGGTGTCTGGCTGGTGGGAGCGCGCGGATCGGTCGCGACCACGAGCATCGTCGGAGGGCTCGCTCTGCGAGCCGGCCTCGCCGGGCCGACCGGCTGCGTCACCGAACTTCCCGAGCTGCGCGGGCCTGCCCTTCCTGCCTTCGCCGACCTGGTCTACGGGGGCCACGACGTGGTCACCACGCCGCTGTGCAAGCGGGCCGAGGCGCTCGCCGCCGCCGGCGTGCTGCCCGGCCGGCTGGTCGCCGCGCTCCCTGACGAACTGGCCGCGGTCGAGGAGGAGCTGCGCCCCGCCCCCACCGGCGCCACCCAGGCGGTGCGGGCGGTCGCCGCCACCCGGGACCTGATCGGCTTCCGCGACCGGCACCAGCTGGACCGCGTCGTCGTGGTCAACGTCTCGGCCACCGAGCCGCCCGCCCACCCCCATCCCGGGCACGCCGACCCGACCGCGCTGCGGGCCGCGCTGACCGGCCCACAGGAGGTGCTGCCGGCCAGCTCCCTCTACGCGTACGCGGCCCTGGAGGCCGGTTGTGCGTACGTCGACTTCACCCCGTCGACCGGGGCGCGGCTGCCCGCCCTGCACACGCTGGCGGTCGAACGTGGACTGCCGTACGCCGGGCACGACGGCAAGACGGGGGAGACCCTGGTCAAGTCGGTGCTCGCCCCGATGTTCGCGATGCGGCACCTGCGGGTGCGCTCCTGGTCCGGGCTGAACCTGCTCGGCGGCGGCGACGGCGCGAACCTCGTCGATCCGGGTGCCAACGCCGCGAAGGTGGAGAGCAAGCAGCGCGTGCTCGGCGAGACGCTGGGCTACGTGCCGCAGGGCGAGACCCGGATCGACTTCGTGGAGGAGTTGGGGGACTTCAAGACCGCCTGGGATCTGATCACCTTCTCCGGGTTCCTCGACACCCGGATGCGGATGGAGTTCACCTGGCACGGCTGCGACTCCGCGCTCGCCGCGCCGCTCGTGCTCGACCTGGCCCGGCTCACCGCGGCCGCGCACGCCGCCGGAGAGGTCGGCCCGCTGACCGAGTTGGGCTTCTTCTTCAAGGACCCGCTCGGCTCACCGTCCCACTCGCTCGCCGAGCAGTGGGGCCGGCTCGTGAACTTCACGCGGGGCCTGCACGCCGGGCACGGGGGCAGCGATGAGCACGCTGGCTGACCTGGCCGAGCTGGTCCGCGCACCGGCCGCGCTCTCGGTACCCGGGGACGTCGTCGCCGGGGCCGCCGCGGCCGGAACGCTCGACCGGCGTACGCCCGCGCTGGCCGGCGCGTCGGTGCTGCTCTACTGGGCCGGAATGGCCGCGAACGACTGGGCGGACCGGGGGCTGGACGCCGTCGAGCGACCGGAGCGCCCCATCCCCAGCGGCCGGATCCGGCCGGGCGCCGCGGTCGGCCTCGCCGCCGGCCTCACCGCCGCCGGGGTGGCCCTGGCCACCGCGGCCGGGGGCCGACGCGCCGCCGCGATCGCGGTGCCGCTCGCCGCCACCGTCTGGGGATACGACCTGCGCGCGAAGAACACCGCGGCCGGTCCGGCCGTGATGGCCGCCTGCCGAGGGCTGGACGTGCTGCTCGGCGCGAGCGGCGGTCGGCTGACCCGCGCGATGCCGGCGGCGCTCACCGTCGCCGCGCACACCTGGACGGTCACCGCGCTCTCCCGTCGGGAGGTCAGCGGCGCCGACCCGGCCCTGCCGATCGGCACCCTCGCCGGCACCGCGGTGGTGGCGGCGGCCGCCGCCAGGGCGTCCCGGCGCACCCTCGACCGCGATCCGCTCGGCCGTGACCGGCGAGCCGGTGACGGCACCGGGCCGGATTCCGCCGCGCCGCACCGGAACGGACGGCCGTCCACCCTGCTCGGTCGTGGCCGCAGCCGGCGCGGGGCCGCAACCGGTGAGCCGCGGGGCGGGACGCTCGCCGCCCTGGTGCCGGCGGCGCTCGCCGCCTGGTACGCCGTCGGTTACGGCACCGCGCAGGCCCGGGTGGTGGCCGAGCCCAGCGCCGGTCGGGTCCGGGCTGCGGTCGGGGCGGGGATCACCGGACTGCCCGCGCTCCAGGGCGCGCTCACCGCACGTGGCGGGGCCGGCCTGCTCGGCCTGGTGGTCGCCGCCGCGGCGCCGCTCGGGCGGCGGCTGGCCCGGAAGGTCTCGCCGACATGAGCGCCGTGCCGACCGCTCCGGCGCCCGGCCCGGGCCCTGCCACCGAACGCCCCGTGGATGCGGGCCCCCGCTTCGGGTACGGCACGAACGGCTTCGCCAACCACCGCCTCGACGACGCGCTCGCCGTCCTCGCCGACCTGGGATACCAAGGGGTGGCGCTCACCCTCGACCACGACCACCTCGACCCGTTCGCGCCGGGGCTGCCGCACCGGGTCGCCGCGCTCCGGCGGCGGTTGGACGCCCTCGGCCTCGGCGTGATGATCGAGACGGGTGCGCGTTACCTGCTCGATCCGTGGCACAAGCACGCGCCGACGCTGCTGCACGACGACCCGACCCGCCGCGTCGAGTTCCTGCGCCGGGCCGTCCGGATCGGCGCGGACCTCGGCGCCGAGGCGGTGTCGTTCTGGGCCGGCGTACGCCCCGAGGCCGTTGCGCCCCGGGCCGCCTGGGACCGGCTGGTCGCCGGCTGCGCGACGGTGGTCGACGCGGCCGACCGGGCGGGCGTGCTGCTGGGTTTCGAGCCGGAGCCGGGCATGCTGGTCGAGGACATCGCCGGCTGGCGACGGCTGCGCGCCGCGCTCGACGCAGCGCCCTGCTTCGGCATCACCCTCGACATCGGGCACTGTCGTTGCCTGGAGCCCCAGCCGGTGGACCGCTGCGTCCGCGACGTCGCCGAGCACCTGGTCAACGTGCAGATCGACGACATGCGCCGTGGGGTGCACGAGCACCTCGAGTTCGGCGAGGGTGAGATCGACTTCCCGCCGGTGCTGCGGGCGCTGACCGACGCCGGCTATCGCGGTCTCGTCGCCGTCGAGCTGCCCCGGCACTCGCACGCCGCGCCCGCCGTCGCCGCGCGTTCGCTGGAGTTCCTGCGCGCCGCCGCGGCCCGGGCGCGCACGCTGCCGGCCGAGGCGGACCCGCCCGGTCCGTCCCCGGCCGTGCCCACCCCGGCCGGCCCGGTCGCGGCCGTACCCAGCTCTGCACCCACCGACGTGTCGTCGACCGGAACGGCCCCGGTGCGTATGTAGGTGCAGAGCAGAGGGGGTCCGAGGCGTCCCCACGCCGGCAGCACGATCGCGGCGCGGCCGACGGCTCTCCGGTCGCATCACGGCGAGCGGGCCACGGCAACCGCCGCGGCCTCCGGCCGGAAGGGGCGGCGCCCGGGCACCCACGGCGATACCGCGCAGGCTCCGGCTCCGGGGCGGCGCCGAGGGGAGGCACGATGACAGCGGATCATCTCCGGGTGGCCCTGGGGGGCGTACCCGACCCGGACTGGCTGGACGAGGCGCTGCGGCAGGTGGCGGCCGACCCGGCCACGATCACCCGGTTCTTCCCGGCCGTCGGCCGGCGCTGCGGTCGGGAAGCCCTGCCCGACGCGCCCGGCTGGACCGCCGACGAGGCCGCCCGCGCGCTGCTGCTCACCGCCCTGCCCACCGACCACGCCGGGTACGCCGACGCCCTCTACCGGCGCGGTGACGCGGCCGAGAAGCGGGCGGTGCTCAAGGCGCTGCCGCTGCTGCCGATCGGTGCGGCGGGGGTGCCCCTGCTGCACGACGCGATCCGCACCAACGACACCCGGCTGGTCGCCGCCGCGCTCGGCCCGTACGCCCGGCACCTCGACGCCGCCGCGTGGCGGCAGGCGGTGCTGAAGTGCGTCTTCACCGGGGTGCCGCTCGCCGTCGTGGCCGACCTCGACAGCCGCGCCGACGGCGAGCTCGCCGTGATGCTCGCCGGTCTCGCCGACGAGCGGCACGCGGCCGGGCGGGACATGCCCGCCGACGCCACCGACCTGCTCGACCGGCTCACCGCCGGCTCCGGCCGACCCACCGCCCGGGAGGCGTGATGCGCATCTTCGACCCGCACATCCACATGACCTCGCGCACCACCGACGACTACGAGCGGATGGCCGCGGCCGGCGTCCGGGCGGTGGTGGAGCCGGCGTTCTGGCTCGGGCAGCCGCGCACCGGCCCCGCCTCCTTCACCGACTACTTCGACTCGCTGATCGGCTGGGAGCCGTTCCGGGCCGGGCAGTTCGGCGTGCGGCACCACGCCACGATCGCGCTGAACCCGAAGGAGGCGAACGATCCGCGCTGCCGCCCGGTGCTCGAGCTGCTCCCCGACTACCTGGAGAAGGACGGCGTGGTGGCGGTCGGCGAGATCGGGTACGACTCGATGACCCCGGAGGAGGACGAGGTGTTCGCCGCACAGCTGGCGCTCGCCGTGGCGCACGAGCTGCCGGCGCTGGTGCACACCCCGCACCGGGACAAGGCCCGGGGCGTGGAGCGCAGCCTCGCGGTGGTCCGCGAATCCGGCATCGAGCCCGGCCGGGTGGTGCTCGACCACCTCAACGAGGTGACCGTGCCACTGGCCCGGGACTCCGGCTGCTGGCTCGGCTTCTCCATCTACCCGGACACGAAGATGTCACCACCGCGGATGGTGGAGATCCTGCGGGAGCACGGCACCGAGCGGATGCTGGTCAACTCGGCGGCCGACTGGGGCCGGTCGGACCCGCTGCTCACCCGGGCCACCGGCGAGGCGATGCTGGCGGCCGGATTCAGCGACGACGACGTCGACCGGGTGCTGTGGCGCAACCCGGTGGAGTTCTACGGCCAGTCCAAACGGCTCGACCTGGACCCCGCCGACCTCGCTGCGCCGAGCGCCACCTTCGCCGGTAACTCGATCCTGCGCGGGGGGAGCTGATGCGGCTGCGACACACGTCCGGTGAGCTCGTCCACCTCGGCTACTGCACCAACGTGCACCCCGCCGAGGACCTCGCCGGCATCCTCGCGCAACTCGACACCTACGCCCTGCCGGTCCGACAGGAGCTCGACTCCGACCTGCTCGGCCTGGGGCTCTGGCTGGCCGCCCCGGTCGCCGCCGAGCTGGCCGCCGAGCCGGCCGCCCGCCGCCGGCTGCGGGCCGAGCTGACCGCGCGGGGCCTGGAGGTGGTCACCCTCAACGGCTTCCCGTACGCGGCCTTCCAGGCCCCGGTGGTCAAGGGTGACGTCTACCACCCGGACTGGACCACCCCGCAGCGGCTCGCCTACACGCTGAACCTGGCGCGGATCCTCGCCGATCTGCTCCCCGACGACGCGGCCCGGGGCTCCATCTCCACCCTGCCGCTGGCGTGGCGCTCGCCGTGGGACGCCGACCAGGCCGGGGCGGCCCGGGAACGGTTGGACCAGCTCGCCGCTGGGCTGGCCGAGGTGGAGCGGGAGACCGGCCGGCGGATCCGGGTCGGGTTCGAACCGGAGCCCGGCTGTCTGGTGGAGAGCACGAGCCAGGCCGCTGCCCTGCTGTCCGCGATGGACACCGAGCGGCTCGGCGTCTGCGTCGACCTCGCGCACCTCGCCTGTGCCTGGGAGGAGCCGGCTGCGGCGCTGGCCCGGTTGCGGGCGGCCGGCCTGCCGGTGGTGAAGGTGCAGGTGTCGGCCGCGTTGGAGACGACCGATCCGGTCGGCTCGGCCGAGGCGCTGCGGCGCTGGGTGGAGCCGCGCTTCCTGCACCAGACCCGGGCCGACGGCTGCGCGGGCGGCCACGACCCGGCCGATCCGGCGTACGCGGCGGACGACCTCGACGCCGCGCTCGACGCGCGGCTGCCGGGGCGGTGGCGGGTGCACTACCACGTGCCGCTGCACGCGCCGCCCGAGGCGCCGCTGGAGTCCACCGTCGGCGTGCTGCGCGCCGCCCTCGCCGAGCTTTTCACCGGCCCGGACGCGGGCTGCGACCACCTCGACGTGGAGACGTACACCTGGGGGGTGCTGCCGCAGGCGCGGCGCCCCCGCACCGACGCGGAGCTGGCCTCGGGGATCGCCGCCGAGCTCGCCTTCGCGCGGGCCGAGCTGACCGCGCTCGGCCTCGTGCCCGTCGACCGGTCGGGTCCGGCGGGAGTTCTGGATCAGGGATCGCCGCGCGGCGGCGTCGAGCGGAGCGAGGTGCCGGCATGAGTCGTCGTCTGGTCGTGCTGGACGTGGTGGGGCTGACCCCCCGGCTGCTGGCGCACATGCCGCGGTTGCGGGCCGTCGCCGAGCGGGGCTTCCAGGCGGAGCTGGGCACCGTGCTGCCCGCGGTGACCTGCTCGGTGCAGTCCACCTTCCTGACCGGGGAGCCGCCCGCGGGGCACGGCGTCGTGGGCAACGGCTGGTACTTCCGGGAGCTCGGCGACGTGCTGCTCTGGCGGCAGCACAACGCCCTCGTGGGCGGGGAGAAGCTCTGGCAGGCGGCCCGGCGGGTCGAGCCCGGCTACACGGTGGCCAACGTCTGCTGGTGGTACGCGATGGGCGCGGACGTCGACTGGACGGTCACGCCACGGCCGATCTACCACGCGGACGGGCGCAAGGACCCGGACTGCTACACCGACCCGCCGCAGCTGCACGAGGCGCTCACCGGGCGGCTCGGCACCTTCCCGCTCTTCAGCTACTGGGGGCCGGGCGCCGGGCTGGCCTCCTCCGCCTGGATCTGCCGGGCGGCCGAGCAGATCCTCGCCGACCAGGCGCCGGATCTGACCCTGGTCTACGTGCCGCACCTCGACTACGACCTGCAGCGGCACGGCCCCTCCTCGCCGCAGGCGGCGGCCGCGGCGGCGGAGCTGGACGGGGTGCTCGGCCCGCTGCTCGACGCCGCGCAGGCCCGGGACGCGACGGTGGTGGTGCTCTCGGAGTACGGCATCACCGATGTGTCCCGCCCGGTGGACGTCAACCGTCTGCTGCGGGCCGAGGGGCTGCTGCGGGTGCACACCCAGGCCGGCATGGAGTACCTGGACCCGTGGACGTCGCGGGCGTTCGCGGTCGCCGACCACCAGGTCGCGCACGTCTACGTGCGGGACCCGGCGGACGTGCCGGCGGTGGCGAAGCTCTGCGCCGGCCTGCCCGGGGTGGCGGAGGTGCTGGAGGCCGAGGGGAAGGCCGCGTACGGGCTGGACCACCCGCGCGCCGGCGAGTTGGTGCTGGTGGCGGAGCCGGACGCCTGGTTCACCTACTACTACTGGCTGGACGACGAACGGGCACCGGACTTCGCCCGGCTCGTGGAGATCCACCGTAAGCCCGGGTACGACCCGGCCGAGCTCTTCTTCGACCCGGCCGCCCCGGCGGCGGCGAAGCGCCGGGCGGCCGTGGCCCTGGCCCGTAAGAAGCTCGGCATGCGCTACCTGATGAGCGTGGTCGGGCTGGACGCGGGCGCGCGGGCGGTACGTGGTTCGCACGGGCGGCTGCCGGCCGACCCGGCGGACGGGCCGGTGCTGCTCTGCTCGGACCCGAGCGCGACCCGGGAGCGTCTCGCGGCGACGGATGTGAAGTCGTTGCTGCTGGAGCTCGCCGGGCTGGGCGGGGCCACGAAGGGGGACACCCGGTGACGGTCACGGTTGCGCCGACCGACGTGAGCGGCCTGCGGGCGCGCTTCGACGCCGAGTTGGCCGCGTTCCTCGACCGCCAGGGGCCGGACTGGCCGGACGGCGCGCCGCGCGGCGTCTTCACGGCGTTGCAGCGGTTCGTGCTGGCCGGCGGGAAGCGCCTGCGCCCGCTCTTCTGCTACTGGGGCTGGCGCGGGGGCGGTGGTCAGGACGGCGTCCCCATCGTGATGGCCTCGGCCGCCCTGGAGCTGTTCCACGCGTTCGCCCTGATCCACGACGACATCCTCGACGGCAGTGACCGCCGCCGGGGTGAGCCGTCGGTGCACCGGCTCTTCGCCGACCTGCACGCCCGCTCGTCGTGGCGGGGCGACCCGGAGGCGTACGGGCGCAACACCGCGCTGCTCTGCGGGGATCTCTGCGCCGCCTGGTCGGACCAGATGTTCCACGAGTGCGGCCTCCCCACCGAGCAGGTGCACCGGGGGTACGCGATGTTCGCGCTGATGCGTACGGAGGTGATCGCGGGGGAGTACCTGGACCTCGTCTCCGGGGTCGGGGACGGCTCGGTGGCCAGTGCCCTGACGGTGATCCGGATGAAGGCCGCCCGTTACACGGTCACCCGGCCGTTGCAGATCGGTGCGGCGTTGGCCGGCGGGTCGCCGGAGCTCATCGAGGCGTTCGCCGAGTTCGGTGATCCGCTGGGTGACGCGTTCCAGCTCCGGGACGACGTGCTCGGCGTCTTCGGTGATCCGGCGGTCACCGGCAAGTCGATCCTCGACGACCTGCGTGAGGGTAAGCCGACGGTGATGATGGCGCTGGCCCGCAGCGTCGCCGACCGGGCGCAGACGGCCCGGCTGCGGGAGCTCTTCGGCAACCCGGAGCTGGACGCCGACGGCGCGGCCGAGCTGCGTGAGTTCATCGAGGCGACCGGCGCGCGGACGCGGATCGAACAGATGATCCGGGTGCGTACCGAGCAGGCGTTGACCGCGCTCGAACAGGCGCCGGTGGACGGCGAGACCCGTTCGGCTCTGGTCGGCCTCGCCGAGCAGGCGATCGACCGCCGCTCCTGACCGGCCCCGACCCGTCGACTTTCCGCCGATCGAGCGAAAGTCCGGCTCGGCTCGGCAGAAGGTATAGACACATTCAAGTGTCTAAATTAGTGTCGTGGTCAATACCACACTGTTTCGTCGAGGTGAACCGGCGGCGCGGTAACCCATCGACTGGTGACCCTCCGTGCGGGTGGCTCCACCGTCGGAGTGCTCACGGCGCGCCGGACCGGCACCCCGGCGGCCCCCACCGCACAGCCCGCTACGGCCCCGGCGCGTCGGCGCGCGCCCCGCCCTGGCAGTCAGTCGTCAGGAAGGGACAGCCAAACCATGTCCAGATCGGACAACCTCCACCACCGCCCCCGACGATGGTTCACCGCCGGTTCGGCCCTGCTGCTGGTCGCCGCGGCCGGCACGGTCGCCCTCGGCGCCGGCCCCGCCGCCCTCGGCGGCCCCACCCCCGCACAGGCGCACCCGATCAACGCCACCGACTTCCAGCAGGTCGAACTCGCCCGCGGCGTCGCCGAGATGGGTGAGCCGATGTCGCTGGCCGTGCTGCCGGACCGCTCGGTGCTGCACACCGCGCGCAACGGCACCCTGCGCCGCACCGACGCGAACGGCACCACCACGGTGATCGGCAACATCGCCGTCTACACGCACGACGAAGAGGGGCTGCAGGGCGTCGGGGTCGACCCGAACTTCGCCAGCAACCGGCAGATCTTCCTCTACTACGCGCCGCCGCTCTCCACCCCCGGCGGGGACGCCCCAGCCACCGGCACCGACTTCTCCGCCTGGCAGGGCGTCAACCGGCTCTCCCGGTTCACCCTGAACGCCGACTTCACGCTCAACCAGGCCAGCAAGGTCGACGTCCTCGACGTACCGGCCGACCGCGGGCTCTGCTGCCACGTCGGTGGCGACATCGACTTCGACGCCGCCGGCAACCTCTACCTCTCCACCGGCGACGACACCAACCCGTTCGACTCCGCGGGCTACGCGCCGATCGACGAGCGCACCAACCGCAACCCCGGCTTCGACGCGCAGCGCAGCGCCGGCAACACCAACGACCTGCGCGGCAAGATCCTCCGGATCAAGGTGAACGCGAACGGGACGTACTCGATCCCGACCGGCAACCTCTTCGCGCCCGGCACGACGGGCGCCCGCGCCGAGATCTACGCGATGGGCTTCCGCAACCCGTTCCGGATCAGCGTGGACAAGGCCACCGGCGTCGTCTACGTCGGCGACTACGGGCCGGACGCCGGCTCGACCAGCTCCACCCGGGGCCCAGCCGGTCAGGTCGAGTTCAACCGGGTCGCCGGCCCGGGCAACTACGGCTGGCCCTACTGCACCGGTACGAACACCAGCACCGAGACCTACAACGAGTGGAACTTCGCCACCAACGCCACCGGCCCGAAGTTCAACTGCACCGGCGGCCCGACGAACAACTCGTTCCGCAACACCGGCCGGGGCACGCTGCCGCCCGCCCAGCCCGCCTGGATCCGCTACGGCGGCGACGCCGGCAGCCCCTCCGAGTTCGGCGGCGGGTCGGAGTCCCCGATGGGCGGCCCGGTCTACCGGTACAACGCCGCCAACCCGTCGACCACGAAGTTCCCGCAGTCCTTCGACGGCCAGTTCTTCGCCACCGAGTTCGGCCGCGGCTGGATCAAGCCGATCCACGTCAACACCGACGGCTCCCGGGGCACCATCGACACCTTCCCGTGGGTCGGCAAGCAGGTGATGGACTCGGCCTTCGGCCCGGACGGCGCGTACTACGTCCTCGACTACGGCACCGGCTACTTCAACGGGGACGCCAACTCTGCGCTGTACCGCTTCGACCACATCGGCGGCGGCAACCGTGCACCCACGGCCCGGGCGGCGGCCGACAAGACCTCCGGCGCCGCGCCGCTGACGGTGGCCTTCTCCTCGGCCGGCTCCTCGGATCCGGAGGGCTCGGCGCTTACCTACCAGTGGGCGTTCGGTGACGGCACCACCTCCACGGCGGCCAACCCGACGAAGACCTACACCGCCAACGGCACGTACACGGCGACGCTGACCGTACGCGACCCGCAGGGCGCCACCGGCAGCGCCAGCGTGGCGATCAGCGTGGGCAACACCGCGCCCACGGTGACCATCACCAACCCGGGCAACGGCAAGCTCTTCTCCTTCGGCGACGCGGTGCCGTTCAGCATCACGGTCACCGACCCGGAGGACGGCACGATCGACTGCACCAAGGTCAAGATGACCTACGTGCTCGGGCACGACCAGCACGGTCACCAGATCACCTCGCAGAACGGCTGCTCCGGCACCACCACCATCCCGGTCGACGGTGAGCACGACTACGCGGCCAACATCTTCGCCATCTTCGACGCCGAGTACACCGACGCGGGCGGGCTGACCACGCACACCCAGCACATCCTCCAGCCCCGCCACCGCCAGGCCGAGCACTTCAAGACCTCGTCGGGGATCAACACCTTCGACAAGGCCCCGGCCGAGGGCGGCAAGACCGTCGGCGACATCAACAACGGCGACTGGATCGCCTTCGAGCCGTACCAGGTCGGCAACGTGACCTCGTTCACCGCCCGGGTCTCGTCGGCCGGCGCCGGCGGCACCCTCCAGCTGCGGACCGGCTCGGCCACCGGCACGGTGATCGGCTCGGCCACGGTGCCCGTCACCGGCGGCTGGGAGACCTTCACCACGGTCACCGGCACCGTCGCCAATCCGCCCGCCGGCACCACCACGCTCTACCTGACCTTCGCCGGGTCGGGCACCGGCGCGCTCTACGACGTGGACACCTTCACCCTGAACACCGGCGGCGGAGGCACGCCCGGCACCGGCCCGATCCGGGGCCTGGCGAGCAAGTGCCTCGACGTACGCAGCGGCGCGACCGCCGACGGTACGCAGGTGCAGCTGTACACGTGTAACGGGAGTGCGGCGCAGTCGTGGTCGGTGACGTCGAATTCGACGGTTCGGGCGTTGGGTAAGTGTCTGGATGTGTCGGGTGGTGGTTCGGCGGACGGTACGAAGATTCAGTTGTGGACGTGTAATGGTTCGGGTGCGCAGAACTGGTCGGCGCAGGCGGATGGGACGTTGCGTAATCCGCAGTCGGGTAAGTGTCTGGATGTGTCGGGGAACAACTCGGCCGACAGCACGCCGGTGCACCTGTGGGGTTGCACGGGTGCGGCGAACCAGAAGTGGATCCTGCCCTGATTTGAGCGGAGGGGCCCCACCGACGCACGACGATGTGCCCGGGGCCCCTCCCGACCGATCTGAGGAGAGCTGAGATGCGCAGACTTCTGCGATCCGTCCTCGGTGGGGCCACCGCCGCCCTCGCCGTCATCGCCTGCACCAGCCCCGCCACCCCGGCCAGCGCGGCCGACACCCCGTACGACGTGTTGGTCTTCTCCAAGACCGCCGGCTTCCGGCACGACTCGATCGCGGTCGGCACCCAGGCCATCCGCGACCTCGGCGCGGCGAACAGCTTCACGGTCACCGCGACCGAGGACGCCGCCGCCTTCACCACCGGCAACCTCGCCCAGTACGAGGCGGTGGTCTTCCTCAACACCACCGGCGACGTGCTCAACGCCGGCCAGCAGACCGCCTTCGAGCAGTACATCGGCTCGGGCGGCGGCTACGTCGGGGTGCACGCCGCCGCCGACACCGAGTACGGCTGGTCCTTCTACGGCAACCTGGTCGGCGCGTACTTCGCCTCGCACCCGGCCATCCAGCAGGCCAACGTGAAGGTGGAGAACCGGGCGCACGCGGCGAGCGCGCACCTGCCGCAGACCTGGACCCGCACCGACGAGTGGTACAACTACCAGACCAACGCCCGCTCGACGGCGCGGGTGCTGGCCACCCTCGACGAGTCGTCCTACTCGGGCGGCGGGATGGGCGCCGACCACCCGCACTCCTGGTGCAAGACGTACAACGGTGGCCGGGCCTTCTACACCGGTGGCGGTCACACCCAGGCGTCGTACGCCGAGCCCGCGTTCCGTGCCCACCTGCTCGGCGGGATCCGCTACGCGGCCGGCCGCACCAAGGCCGACTGCCGGCCCGAGACCGGCTACACCACGCTCTACAACGGCTCGACCGCCGGCTGGTCACAGGCCGGGCCGGGCAGCTTCACCAACACCGACGCCACCCTCACCTCGGTCGGTGGCATGGGTCTGTTCTGGCACAGCGCGAAGCAGTTCACCAACTACTCGCTCAAGCTGGACTGGCGGATGGCCGGCGACGACAACTCCGGGGTCTTCATCGGCTTCCCACCGTCGAGTGACCCGTGGTCCGCGGTCGACAACGGGTACGAGGTGCAGATCGACGCCACGGACGCGGCCGACCGGACCACCGGCGCGGTCTACACCTTCAAGTCCGCCGACCTCGCGGCCCGGGACGCGGCGTTGAACCCGCCGGGGGAGTGGAACAACTACGAGCTTCTCGTCGAGGGGGAGCGCCTGCAGGTCTTCCTCAACGGCGTGAAGATCAACGACTTCACGAACACCAACCCGGCCCGCTCGCTCGCCGGGCACATCGGCCTGCAGAACCACGGCGCCGGCGACGACGTCTCGTTCCGCAACGTGCGGATCAAGGAGCTCGGCGGTACGCCTCCGCCGGGCGGCAACCTCACCGTCCAGGCCGAGGCGTTCAGTTCGGCCAGTGGGGTCAGCGCGGTCGGCAAGGGTGGCGCGAACGGTGGCCAGACCCTCGGCTACGTCGAGCCGGGCGACTGGGCCGCGTACAACGGGCTCGACCTGACCGGCGCGACGTCGTTCCGGGCGCGGGTGGTCTCCGGCGGCCCGGGCGGCACCATCCAGGTGCGGACCGGTTCGACCACCGGTCCGGTGCTCGGCTCGGTGGCGGTGCCGAACACCGGCGGCTGGAACACCTTCGCCGATGTCACCACGACCCTCTCCGGCGTGCCGTCCGGCGCGCAGAACCTCTACCTGACCTTCACCGGGTCGGGCGGCGGCCTCTTCGACGTGGACGACTTCACGCTGGTGAAGGGGGGCGGGGGCACGCCCGGCACGGGTCCGGTCCGGGGTCTCGCCGGGAAGTGTCTCGACGTGCGCAACAGCGCGACCGCCGACGGTACGCAGGTGCAGCTGTACACGTGTAACGGGAGTGCGGCGCAGTCGTGGTCGGTGACGTCGAATTCGACGGTTCGGGCGTTGGGTAAGTGTCTGGATGTGTCGGGTGGTGGTTCGGCGGACGGTACGAAGATTCAGTTGTGGACGTGTAATGGTTCGGGTGCGCAGAACTGGTCGGCGCAGGCGGATGGGACGTTGCGTAATCCGCAGTCGGGTAAGTGTCTGGATGTGTCGGGGAACAACTCGGCCGACAGCACTCCGGTGCACCTGTGGGGTTGCACGGGTGCGGCGAACCAGAAGTGGATCCTGCCCTGACATAACCCCCTGAGGGGCGGCCCCGCGCCGGCGTACCACCCGGCACGGGGCCGCCCCGCCCTCTTGCAGTTGATCATGAGGTTGGCGGGGGCGCAGGAGATCGAGACCGCCGTCAACCTCATGATCAACAGAAGGTCGGTGGGGTGGGACGGTCCGGGGAGGCGGGGCCTTCCGTGTCGGTGCCGGCGGCCATAGAGTGGGGACGGCGACCGTTCACGGTGGCCGGTGACCCGGCGGGAGGCGCAACCCGGCGGGCCCAGGTGTGTTCCGCACCCGCCGGCTCCCCGCCCACGGCCCCGCCTGGACACCGGTTCGACCGGTCACCTCGCCCCGGTCCGCCCGTACGGAATCCCCATCACCACAGGGGAGAGAAGGACAATGGCGCGACCCATCACGCTCTTCACCGGCCAGTGGGCCGACCTTCCGTTCGACGAAGTGTGCCGGCTCGCCTCCGAGTGGGGGTACGACGGCCTGGAGATCGCCTGCTGGGGCGACCACTTCGAGGTCGACAAGGCGCTGGCCGACGACTCGTACGTCGAGCGCAAGCGGGAGACCCTCGCCAAGCACAACCTGAAGGTCTACACGATCTCCAACCACCTGGTCGGTCAGGCCGTCTGCGACCACCCCATCGACGAGCGGCACCAGGACATCCTGCCCGCCCGGATCTGGGGCGACGGCGAGCCGGAGGGGGTGCGCCGGCGCGCCGCCGAGGAGATCAAGGACACCGCTCGCGCGGCCGCGAAGCTCGGCGTGAAGACCGTCGTCGGCTTCACCGGCTCGTCGATCTGGCACACCCTCGCGATGTTCCCGCCGGTGCCGCCGTCGATGATCGAGCGCGGCTACCAGGACTTCGCCGACCGGTGGAACCCGATCCTCGACGTCTTCGACGAGGTCGGCGTGCGCTTCGCGCACGAGGTGCACCCGAGCGAGATCGCGTACGACTACTGGACGACGAAGCGCACGTTGGAGGCGATCGGCCACCGGCCCGCGTTCGGGCTGAACTGGGACCCGTCGCACTTCGTCTGGCAGGAGCTGGACCCGGTCAACTTCATCTTCGACTTCGCCGACCGGATCTACCACGTCGACTGCAAGGACGCGAAGGTGCGTACCGGTGACGGCCGGCGCGGCCGGCTCTCCTCGCACCTGCCCTGGGCCGACCTGCGCCGCGGCTGGGACTTCGTCTCCACCGGCCACGGCGACGTGCCCTGGGAGGACTGCTTCCGCGCGTTGAACGCGATCGGCTACGACGGGCCGATCTCGATCGAGTGGGAGGACGCCGGCATGGACCGGCTCGTGGGCGCCCCGGAGGCGCTCCAGTTCGTCCGCCGGCTCGCCTTCGACGCCCCGGACGCCGCGTTCGACGCCGCGTTCAGCAGCAAGGACTGAGCGAGGCCGCAGGTCCGGGCCGGCGCTCGCCGCCGACCGGAGACGTCACGGGCCCGACCGCCGAGTTGGCGGCCGGGCCCGTACGCGTCGCGATCAGAGGGTGTTGCCGGTGCCGCCCGAGCCGGACGGCTTGGCGGAGGTCGACCTGGTGGCCGCGCCGCCCGCCGACGAGTTGGTGCCGGACTTCGCGCCGACGGCGGCCGGCGAGCCGGCGAAGGCGTCGTCGGCGGCGGTCATGCCGTGCTTGCTGCCGTTGCCGCTGAGCTTCTCACCCAGCTTGGTCTGGCCGATCTTGTCCTTGCCCTCGCTGTAGAGCCGGGTCGCCTGGGCCTGCGCCACGCCCGCCGCCTCCTGCACGGTGGGGTGGTCGAGCACCTTACGGCCCCGGATCATCAGCTCCTCGTACTTCTCCCGGCCGGCGCGGGCACCCAGGACGAATCCCGCAGCCAGCCCGCCAAGAAACATCAGTTTTCCGCGCATGGCGGCTCCTTCCGTACCTGACGCGCCGTCGCCCCCGGGCTCGCGCCCGGGCGTACGCCGTCTCGCGCCTGCGTTCTGTCGTCCGCAGCTAACTACCCATCCTGCTCTGCGCTCATGCCTGCTTGTGCCGTGATGGCGATTTGCCCGAATTACTACTTCTGGGAACCGCCCGGCTCGCTGTCCGCCGCCCGCACCTCCGGCGCGGTAACCCCCTGGACCAACACCCCCTGGAGTCCTGTACGCTTGTCCCCGTCGCACGGTGCCGGAGAGATCCGAAACCGAGCAATGGCAGTCCCCTGTAGCTCAATTGGCAGAGCAGCCGGCTGTTAACCGGCAGGTTATTGGTTCGAGTCCAATCGGGGGAGCCAACCGTCCCGCCCGTCGGCCCTGCCGGCGGGCGTTCGTCGTTCCGCCCGTCACCCGAACGGGTCTCGCCACTTCGCAGCCCTCGGCGCTGGTGCCCAATTCGCCCGTTCCGCCCGAACTGACCGGGTCGGCCCGGCACGATGGTCCGTGTCGGCGTCAGGGATCGACCACGCCGATCGGTGCGTCGACTCACGGGTGGGAGCGGATGTCCGGAGCGCTGGGTCGCAGCCGGGCCACCCTGATCGCGCTCGTCGTGGTGCTGGCGTGGCTGGTCGTCGGCGGGGTCGCCGGCCCGTTCTCCGGACGGCTGGGCGACGTGGCCACGAACGACAACGCCGCGTTCCTGCCCGCCGACGCGGAGGCCACCCGGGCCCAGGAACGCTCCCGCGGCTTCGTCCAGCAGGAGACCACGCCCGCCCTCGTCGTCTACGAACGCACCACCGGCCTCACCGAGGCGGACAGGCGGAAGGTGGCCGCCGACGCCGAGCGCTTCGCCCAGGTGCCCGGGGTGGTCAAACCGCTGCCGCCGCCCATCCCCAGCGCCGACGGGCAGGCGCTGCAGGTCGTCGTACCGATCGACGACGCCGAGGGCGAGCGGATCGGCACGGTCGTCGAGCAGCTGCGCGACATCACCGGCGACGGTAGTGGCGGGCTACGGGTGGACGTCGCCGGGCCGGCCGGCCTGCTCGCCGACCTGATCGAGGTCTTCTCCGCCATCGACGGGGCGTTGCTGCTGGTCACCCTCTGCGTGGTGCTGGTGATCCTGCTCGTGGTCTACCGCAGCCCGGTGCTCTGGGTCTTCCCGCTGCTCGCGGCGGGGATGTCGTACGCCCTGGCGTCGCTCTTCGTCTACCTGCTCGCCGACGCCGACCTGATCACCCTCAACGGGCAGGCGCAGGGCATCCTCACCGTGCTCGTCTTCGGCGCCGGCACCGACTACGCGTTGCTGCTGGTGGCCCGCTACCGCGAGGAGCTGCACCGGCACGAGCGCCCGTGGGGCGCGATGCGGGCCGCGTGGCGGGGCGCCGCCCCCGCCGTCATCGCCTCCGGCGGCACCGTCATCCTCAGCCTGCTCTGCCTCCTGCTCTCCAGCCTGAACTCGAACCGGGCGCTCGGCCCGGTCGCCGCCGTCGGCATCGCCGCGACCCTGCTGGTGATGCTCACGTTCCTGCCGGCGCTGCTGGTGCTCGGCGGCCGGTGGGCGTTCTGGCCCCGACAGCCCCGGTACGACCCGACCACCACGCAGCTCGAGCACGGGATCTGGAGCCAGGTGGCCGGCTTCGTGGCCCGCCGCGCCCGCCCGGTCTGGCTGCTCACCGCCGTCGGCCTGGGCGTGCTCGCGATCGGCCTCACCCAGCTCGGCACCACGACGCTGGGCCAGTCCGACCTCTTCACCAAGCGCACCGACTCGGTGGCCGGTCAGGACGTGATCGCCCGGCACTACCCGGCGGGAACCGGCAGCCCGGCCACGATCATCGTCAACGAGGGGGCCGCGCCCCGGGTCACCGAGGCGGCCCAGGGCACTCGCGGGGTGGCCGACGTCCGACCCGTCACCCGGGCGCGGGCGGCGGGTTCCGGACCGCCCGGCCCGCCGCTGGTGGTCGACGGCCGGGTCCAGCTCGAGGTGACGCTCGCCGACCCACCGGACAGCACGGGCGCGGAGCGGACCATCCGCGACCTGCGCGCGGCGGTGCACCGGGTGCCGGACGCGGACGCCGTGGTCGGCGGGTTCACCGCCACCAACGTGGACATCACCACCGCCGCCGAACGGGACCAGAACGTCATCATCCCGGTCGTGCTGGCCGTCATCGCCGTCATCCTGGCCCTGCTGCTCCGCGCCCTGCTCGCCCCACTCCTGCTCATCGCGACGGTGCTGCTCTCGTTCACCGCCACCCTCGGGCTCTGCGGCCTGCTCTTCCGCCACGTCTTCGACTTCCCGGGCGTGGACGCCGCGTTCCCGCTCTTCGCCTTCGTCTTCCTGGTCGCCCTCGGCATCGACTACAACATCTTCCTGATGAGCCGGGTCCGCGAGGAGTCGGTGCGACGCGGCACCCGGGCCGGTGTCCTGGCCGGCCTCGCGGTCACCGGCGGCGTGATCACCTCTGCCGGCCTCGTGCTCGCCGCGACCTTCTCCTCCCTCACCGTGCTGCCCCTCGTGGTCCTGGTCGAGCTGGGCACCGCGGTCGCGGTCGGCGTGCTCATCGACACCGTCGTCGTCCGCTCGCTGCTGGTGCCGGCGCTCGCGTACGACATCGGGCCGACCATCTGGTGGCCGGGCCGGCTGGCCCGGACGAGCCGTGCGGAAGGGCGGACGTGATGCCGGCTGAGACGGACGTGGTCATCGTCGGCGGCGGGCTCGCCGGGCTCGCGGCCGCCCGCCGGCTGCACCGCGCCGGCGTGCCCTGGCGGCTGCTGGAGGCCGGCGGCCGGCTCGGCGGCCGGATCGCCACCGACGAGGTCGACGGCTACCTGCTGGACCGTGGCTTCCAGGTGCTGAACACCGCCTACCCCCGGCTCGGTGCCCTGCTCGACGTGACCGGCCTGCGCCTCGGCCACTTCACCTCCGGTGTGCTGGTCCGCAAGGGCGACCGGCTGATCCGGCTCGTCAACCCGCTACGCCAACCGGCCGCCGCGCCGGGCGCCGCGCTCGCCGAAATCGGTTCGCTGCTCGACCGGCTCCGGCTCGCCGCGCTGGCCGGCGGCTGCGCCGTCCTGCCCGCCGGCCGACTGCTCGCCGCCCCGGAAACCACCACCGAGGTCGCGCTGCGCCGCGCCGGACTCTCCGACGCGTTCATCGAGGAGCTGGTCCGCCCGTTCCTCTCCGGCGTCTTCATCGACCGGGAACTGGAGACCTCCAGCCGGGTCCTCGCGATGATCCTCCGCTCGTTCGCCCGCGGCCGGATCGGCCTGCCCGCCGAGGGAATGGCGGCGCTGCCCCGGGCGGTCGCCACGCCACTGCCGGCCGACCTCGTCGACCTGAACACGCCGGTCAGCGAGGTCGCTCCCGGGCGGGTCCGCACCCAGGCCGGCGAGATCCCGTGCCGCGCCGTCGTGGTCGCCGTCGACCCGCCGACCGCGGTCCGGCTGCTGCCGACCCTGACGACGGTACGGATGCACAGCTACACGACCTACTACCACAGCACCGAAGAGGCCCCGGTCGACGAGCCGATCCTGCTCCTCGACGGCGATCGCCGGGAGCTGATCGCCAACACGGTGGTGGTGAGCCGAGCCGCGCCCACGTACGCGCCAGCCGGGCGGCACCTGGTGGCCACCTCGGTGGTCGGCCCCACGCCCCCACCCGAGCCGGCCGTACGCCTCGAACTGACCCGCCTCTACGGACGCTCCACAGCCGACTGGACCCACCTGACCACGGTCACGGTTCCCCAGGCGCTGCCCGCCGCGCCCGCGCCGCAGGGGCGGCTACGCAAGCCGGTGGCGCTCGGTGGCGGGCTCTTCGTCGCGGGCGACCACCGGGACAGCCCGTCCATCCAGGGAGCGTTGACGAGCGGCTGGCGGGCCGCCGGCGCGGTCCTCGCGGAGCTGCGGTTCGGTGGGGGTCCAGCGCGCGGCCACTGACTCTCCCCGCCGGTCCCTCGCCGCCTTCCGGGGCATTTCCGGGGTGCCCTCGGGCGTCTTCCGTGGTCCTCGGGGTGCGAGGGCGGGTTGCGGGACGCCGTCCCGGTCGGCTCACTGCGCGCTGTTATCCTCGCGTTGCCCATCGTGCTGCTGTTCCGGCGACGCCGATGAGTGACGGCGCCGGTTCCGCCCCTGGCCGATGATCCACCTGCCAGGATAAGATCCGGCGCGGTGCCGGGGCGGTAGCTCAGCCGGTTAGAGCAGGGGACTCATAATCCCTCGGTCGCGGGTTCGAGTCCCGCCCGCCCCACAAACCGTTTTCCCTGGTCAGCCATGCTGCCGGTGGCCAGGGCGGACCGCGTCGAGGTCTGGACCGACGCCCTCAGTCCGCACTGAGTCCGCAGCAGCACGACCCGCCGCCCGGTCAAGGCGGCCCGCAAGCGGGCCGCGCCGGACGCGCTCGGCCTGCTGGCGGCGCAAGCGCCGGCATCGGCCCGCGCGCCGGCCGAATGAAGGGCATGCCTCCGGCGGGGGCCAGACGACTCCGAGATGGAGTTGCCGAACGTTTCCGGTTCGTGGGTGGTGGGATGGCAGCAGAGGTTGGCTCAAGTGCCTGACCGAGCACGCCGTAGCCCTTCTATACAGGTCGTAGGCGGTCGAGAATCCTTCGGGCCTCGTCGCGCACCCCGGCGTCTTCATCCATCGCTAGGTCCCGAAGGTGCTTGGTCAGGCGGTCTGCGCCCGCGGGCGTCATCCAGTCAGAGTTGCAGTCCAAAGCAGCCTGGATCTCGTCGGCGGTGGCTTCGTCGGCGGCATAGCTACGGGCTAACAGCACAAGGCGTAGGCCCATGGCGTCTATGCGTTCCAGCAGCGCCTTGGCCGTTTCCCAAGTCACCGCAGTGTCTTGGGGATCTAAGAGAAGGCGGTGGAGGGTGTCGGCTACCTCGTCGATTCCGCGAGATCTCGCAAGATGCCGCCCGGCTGCGGCGCGAACTGACCAGGTAGGCGAGTCGGCATCTCTGATCGCTGTGCCCAGTTCTTGATCGTCGGAGAACACCATGCCTCCAGACTGCCAGGGGTGCTGCCACTGGCGCTGACCAGCGACCTGCAAGGCAGAGGCCGGCCAACTGACCACCTCGTGGCAGCGAGCAGTCCGCATCCGGTCCGCAAGAGGTCGACGGGGGTGGGGGAGCGGTGAGAGATGTCGAGAGGTGTTTCCGCTGGTGGGAGGCCACTTGTGCAGGTCGCAGGATCGCCCATCTCGATCTCATAATCCCTCGGTCGCGGGTTCGAGTCCCGCCCGCCCCACCACACGAAACCCCTGGTGAGCTTCGGTCCCGGTCGCGCTCTGGGCGTGCAAGTTCGGGGAAGTTGTCCCCTCCTGGGCGGCCGACCGAACAACTTCCCTGAAGTTGCTGCGTCCTCCGCTGCGCGGCGTCCGCTAGGTGATGCTTCGGGCCTCGTCGGCGCGGATCACCCGGGTGGTGGGATCGGCGCTCTCGGGCGTCCGGAGCCGATCGGTCAGCAGGAATTCGGGCAGCGCGAAGTCAACCGCGTGCTCCTGCTCGGAGAGTACGAACGTTCCACCTTGCTCCTCGGGTTGCCAGCCGTGCAGCAGGGCATAGTCGATGACGGCCCGTACGTCGGCCGACGTCGGATAGGCGGTGTCGGTCGCGCACGCGCCCCAGGGCGAGCC
The DNA here is from genome assembly GCF_003626545.1 of Micromonospora musae. Lineage (NCBI taxonomy): Bacteria > Bacillati > Actinomycetota > Actinomycetes > Micromonosporales > Micromonosporaceae > Micromonospora > Micromonospora musae. The sequence goes on along the minus strand of NZ_RAZS01000005.1, from coordinate 450,573 downwards.
CCAGGTCACCGAGAGCAGGTCGGCCTGGAGCGCCCGGCTCGTCTTTCCCGCTGCCCAGACCCGGAGCCGGATGCACCGGTGGCAGTCGCCGCTACCCGACACGTGCCGGATCTTTGCGCTCCACACGAAGGTCCGGTCATCGATCCGCAGCTGCCGCAGTCGCGTCCGCACGTGGATCACCTCTGCGGTCGATCTTGCCGCACCAGTGCGAGCCGCCGCGCCGATTTTCCGCGGCACTCTCAAAGGGTCCGGTGCCTATCCGACGTACCAGTCGAACAGCTCCCATCCGGGCGGTGTCGCCATGACAAGCAGCATGATCACGCCGGCGATGCTCACCACGCAGAGCAGACGCCATCGGCGGTCCTGCGCCCGGAAATCGGCCGAGGCCAGCAGCGGTAGCGCCACCAGGAGGCAGAGCAGCCCCGGAACGAAGCCCACACCGACCGCGGCGACCGCCGGCCAGGACCAGGCGGGCGGGGCCTGCTCCGGGAAGTACCCGGCGTCAGCCACCAGGTACGCGACCACGGCGTAGCCGTAGGCCAGCACGACGGTCACCTGTACCGACACGGTCGCCCAGACCCATCGGCCGGTGCCCGTCGACGCCTTCACCGTCGTCTGCATCGCAGCAGGATAGGCGGCGGTGCCCGCCGATCGCCCACAGGACGCTGCCGAGCACCGTCGGCTCCACCCATTTCAACGCCAGCGTCGACCCGTTCCTGCCGGCCGGTCCCCACTCGGCGGAGGTCACGGCCCGTTCCGGGCCGGAGGCGAAGTAGTTGGTCATCGTGCGCACGCCGGACCCCTTGATCGACTCGGGTTCCGTGAAGTCGGGGCATCACGCGGCCGGGACACGCCGACATCAAGGAAACCGAGTCGATCATCGGGCGTCCGGGGCGATGAGCGGACGGGGTCGCGGGGCTGCTCCGCGGCGGAAGAGCGGCCCGGTGGTCGGGGCCGCCCCGTTCAGGCAACCCCGACGACCGGTGACGGTTTCGGTCAGCCCTTGACGATCTCGTCGATGAGCGTGGCCAGCTCACTCGGGCGGGCGAGGTGGGGGGAGTGGCCGGTGGGGATCCGGTGGGTGGCGTTCGCGCGGGTCGCCATCTGCTCCTGCAGCTCGACCGGGAGCGAGGCGTCCCGCTCGGTGAGGACGTAGGTGGACGGGAGGGTGTGCCACGCGGCCCGGGTCACGCGGTCGGCCCACGGCTGGAGGCGCTGTTCGACGAGGCTGCTGATGGCCTGCTCGGCCACCGCGTCGGGGACGTCGGCGTAGAGCTGGGCGCGCGGGTCCGAGCCGATCGGGAAGAGGCCCTCCGCCGAGTCGGGGTCGGGCATGCCGTGCAGGGTGAACATCGACTCGTTCACGTCGGGCACGTAGGCAGCCAGGTAGACGAGGTGCCGGACGTTGCTCAGCCCGGCGATCCCGTCGGTGGCCGGGATGCCACCGTACGAGTGGGCCACGACGACGACCGGACCGTCGATCGCCTCGACCGCCGCGCGGATCGCCTCGGCGTCGTCCCGCAGGCCGCCACGCGGGTCGGGGCCGGTCGTCGGCAGTTTCACCGCACGGCTGGCGTAGCCGAGGGTGTCTAGCTCGCCGCGCAGCAGATCGAAGGTGGACGGGAGGTGCCAGGCGCCCGGTATGAGCACGAGGGTGGGCCGCTGAGGGGTCACGATGCTGTCTCCGCATGAACAGGCGATAGGTCGGAATCTACGAGACGTGCTGTCGAGACAGAATGTCTCGTCTAAGCGTATGGCCTCGCCCCTAGACTCGCCCTATGGCCTCTGTCACCCGTCGCTCCTCCACCAGGGCAAACCGCCGGGCGACCGCCGACGCCAAGATCCTTCAGGCGACCGAGCAGTTGCTGGCCGGTGGCGCGAGCTTCACCGAGCTGGGTGTGCAGCGCATCACGACCGAGGCCGGCGTCGTCCGCTCGACCTTCTACCTGCACTTCCGCGACAAGAACGAGCTGCTGCTGCGACTCATCGAGCCCCTCGCTGACGGCGCCTACGACCTGATCAGCTCGACCACCGTGGAGCAGGGCCTCGAAGGCGTCGTCGCGGTCATGATCCAGGACATGCGCTACTACCGGGAACGGCGACACCTGCTGGCCGCCGTGCTCGAGGTCGCCGGTTACGACGCCGTGGTGCGGGAGTTCTGGAACAGCCAGATCCAGCGCTTCACCGACCTGGCCGAGGTGTGGCTGCGCGCCGAGCAGGAGGCCGGTCGCACCGCCCGCGACCTGGAGCCGGCCACGGCCGCCCGGGTGTTCACCTGGGGCGGTTTCCAGGTGCTGGCCAACCATGTGCTGAGCGGCCCCGAGAGCCAGGACGAGACGGTGGCGCGGGAGATCGCCCTGCTCGAGTGGTACGGCGCGTTCCGCCGCCCCGCCCAGGCGTGAGCCGGGTCGACCGGAGCGTCCGGGTGGGAGCGATGACAGGACCGACGGTCGGGCTCGACGTCGTACGCGATGCGTTGGCCGAGGCGTGTCCCGGAATCGGAATCATGGGCATCCGCCGGCTCGACGCCGGTTACACCAGCAGGCAGTGGGTCGCCGACACGGACGAGGGCCCGTTGCTCGTCAAGACGCCGGTGCGGAACGCGGACCCCGAGCACCTGCGGCGGTTGATCGCCACCACCCGTCGGGCTGCGGAGGGCGGCATCCCCGTGGTGCGGTTCCGCGCTTTCGTGCCCCGCAGCGGGCTCCTCGACGCGCCGCTGCTCGTGCAGGAGTACCAGGACGGTGTGCCCGCCGACGAGGCGTGGGCGGCGATGAGCTCGGCCCAGCGGCTGAGCTTCGCCGAGGCCTTCGGTGAGCTCGTGGGGCGGCTCCACTCCTGCGTCGGCCCCTGGTTCGGCGACGTGTTCGGCATCCGGAAGCACCCGGATGTCCGGAGCTTTCTGCACGCCCTCGTCGACGATCGGCTCGCGGAGGCGCCCGCGGACCTCACCTCGGCCGGGCGCGACGGGCTCGCCACCGCGCTGCACCGCGCCGTCGACGCGGTGCCGTCCAACGGCGTACCGGCGCTGACCCACGGAGACCTGTGGCGGCAGAACGTCGTCCTGCGCGACGGGCGGATCGCCTGCCTGCTCGACTTCGAGCACGGGCTGTACGCGGACCGTTTCCTCGACTTCGGCAAGCTCGACGAGCACGTCTTCGACGCGTACCCCGAGGGGCGCCGGGCGTTTCTCGACGCGTACGACGAGGTGTGCCCGCTGCCGGACGACTGGCAGGCCCGGGTACGGCTCGCGCACGCCGTCCACGCGCTGTCGATGGCCGTCTACTTCCTGCGTTGGACCCCCGAGTACGCGCCGCAGTACGTGGGCGAACTGGAGGAGTGGCTCGCCGAGCGGGCGTGACCGGCACTGTCGGAGTCGGTCGGGGCCGGCCGCTACCTGGGCTCGCCGAACTTGCCCCTGATCGCGTGCGCGGTCTCCGTCACCTCGCCGGTCTCCAGGAGTTGTTTCAGCCGGCGCAGGTTGGCGGCCACCTCGGCGGCCGGAGGCTTGCCGATCAGCACCAGCGCGGCGTGGCCGAGCCTGCCCAGCGGCATCTCCAGCACCTCGTGGACCTCCGTACGCGCCGGGTCGGCCGCGGCGGCGAACCGCACCGTCCAGCGCGCCCGCAGCCCGGGCGGCCCCGTCGTCTCGTAGCGGATCAGCTCGTTCGTACGCTCCTCGGTCAGCCGGATCATGGACCGCACCCGGACGCCGAGCGGGCCGACGATCGTCCAGCGGAACGTCGCGGGGTCGACCCGCTCGATCGCCGTGACGTCGCCGAGGAACCGCGGCAGGTTCTCCAGGTCGTGGTAGAAGCCGTAGACGTCCCCGACGGGGCGCTCGATGGTCACGCTCGCCTCGACCAGGTGCGCGCCCGGACGGGACGGGTGGCTCATCGCTGCCTCCGACAGGTTCGTTCGACTCCGCCGCGCCGCCCCGGGCGAGACGCGCACCGAGGGTGGCCCGACCCCCGGCTGCCGGCAGCGCTTGCCCGCGGGCCGGCCCGCTAAACCGGGGCGCGCGGAGAACACCTCGACCGGCGCGCCCGCTCGTCACCGTCGGCGGCGGTTCGGATGGTCAGGCCCCGGTCGATCGGCCGGAAGTCGACCGCAGGACCGGTGCCGCAACCCGCCCTGTCCGATAGCTGACAGGACGCCGGGGGTCTTCGCGTCGCACTGTTGTAGCAGGTGAGAGGCGTGCGGATGGCGGGCCACATCCGATTCCTCCGGCCCGGTGGCGACAGCAGCGTCGCGCCGGTGCCGTGATCACCGGGTCCGGCCCCGCCGCCGCGGCGGCACCGGCGTAGCGCAGCGCCGGCCCGTACGCACCGACGAGGTCGCGGCCGGTGGAGACCGTCCCGGGCGCCCGGGACCGCCACCTTCGACACCGACGTCGCCACCCTCGCCGCCGTACGTCGGGCGCGCCCTGACGCCGCTCGACCCGAACGGGGCCACCGCGATCCGAGTCCGGCGCAGCGCCGCAGCACACCTCGACGCGAACCGGCCGGCCCGACGCGCGTAGCGCCCACCCGGGGAACCCGCGGGAGCACCGACGCGCCCGGCGGCCCCGGTCGTTGCCGCAACCGACGACAGTCCGCCGGCACCGGTCACGAGCCGGTCCGGCGTCGAACAAGGAAGGAGGGGCCGGCATGGCCGCTCCCACCGCGTCCGCATCCCTGAACGCGTCGACCTACTCACCCGGTGACCAGATGAGCCTCACCGTCACCTACGGCGACGCCGACACCAGACCGCTGACCCTCACGATCGTGGTCACCGACGCGCAGGGCAACAGCAGCGCGCCGGTCCGCGTCGCCGCGGTCATCGACCCGCTCACCGTCACCGTCACCGACGACTCCGGCCGCACCTGGACCCGGCTGTCGGACAACGGCGCGGTGGCCGTCTACCGGGCGGTGGCGTGATGCCCCGGGTGACCGTCACGGTGCGCGACTCCGGCGGGCGCACCGCCACCGCCAACGCCGACTACACCATCGCCCAGCCGGTGCTCGGCGGCTACTACCTCTCCGGTGGCGCCGATCCGACGGCCGACATGGCGGGCGGCAACTTCCGGTCGCTCACCCAGTACCGCAGCTTCGCCGACGGCTACATCTTCCCCGGCTACCAGCGACCGTGGCTGACCACCCTCGGCAAGTCGGGCATCAAGATCAATATGGTGTTGGAGCTGAAGCACTACGGTGCGCCGAACGCGGGACCGCAGACCTTCACCGTGGACGGCACCTCCTACACCGTCCCCGCGCCCGCGATGACCATCCAGCAGCGTCCGGGGACGACCTGGCCCAAGGCGTACGGCTACGGCCAGGTGCTCGCCGGGCAGTGCGACGGGCTCTTCGCCCGAGCCCTGTCCCAGTACCGGACGCTCGGCTTCCCGGTGAACATCCAGCTCGCCTCGGAGCTGGACACCGACCACGAGTTCGGCACCAGCGAGGCGGGCAAGGCCTACACCTGGGCCGAGTCGGACGCCCGGGCGGTGCAGGCGGTGACGTACATGGTGAACTGGTTCAGGGGCCGGGCACTGCCGGCCGGCACCACCTTCTCCGTCGGGCTGGGCGGCTTCGACCGGGCCTGCTTCCAGCGCACCCACCCCGAGTCGCTTATGGCGCGCCTCGACCACCTGCAGTGGAACGTGTACGCGACCAACCCCGGCCACACCGCGCTCGACCGCTTCCGGCGTACGAAGGACTGGGCCGTGGCCGACCTCGGCCCGGTCGCGCTCTCCCGCCCGGTGATCATCGCCGAGTGGGGGGTGCGGGTGGCCGAGATCCCGAACCAGGCCGCCTGGATAGCCACCGTGCCGGCGGCGATCGCCAGGCTCAACGCCGAGCGGGGACCGCGAATCGTGCAGACCAACTACTTCAACTCCGGCTGGGGCACACTCTCCCCGAAGGCGACGGGCCTGTCGGCGCTGAAGGCCGCCTACGCCACCCGCCCGTACGTCTGAGGTGGGGCCGGCGGCGCCGGGCGGACCGGCCCGGCGCCGCCGCGGCTCACCGACGGTGCCGGCGGTGGGCTGCCGCTGCTGCCGGCGTCGACGGTGGTCGCGTGAGATCGCCCGCGACGACGACCATGCGCTTCTCGCGGGTCCGGCCGGCTCCATATGCTCGGGGCATGGAACTGCGGATCTTCACCGAGCCCCAGCAGGGCGCCAGCTACGACCAGTTGCTCACCGTGGCCCGCTGCGCGGAGGACGCCGGCTACGGCGCGTTCTTCCGCTCCGACCACTACCTCATGATGGGCGAGGCGAGCGGCGAGCCCGGCCCCACCGACGCGTGGACCACGCTGGCCGGCCTCGCCCGGGAGACCAGCCGGATCCGGCTCGGCACGCTGATGACCGCCGCCACCTTCCGGCTGCCCGGGCCGCTGGCGATCACCGTGGCGCAGGTCGACCAGATGAGCGGCGGCCGGGTCGAGCTGGGCATCGGCACCGGCTGGTTCGCCGAGGAGCACACCGCCTACGGCATCCCGTTCCCGTCGCTCGCCGAGCGGTTCGACCGCCTGGAGGAGCAGCTCGCCGTCATCACCGGTCTCTGGACGACGCCGCGTGGCGAGCGGTTCGACTACGACGGGCGCTACTACCCGGTGGCCGACTCGCCCGCGCTGCCGAAGCCGGTGCAGGCTCCGCGTCCACCGATCCTGATCGGCGGTACGGGCAGGAAGCGCACGCCGCAGCTCACCGCCCGGTACGCCGACGAGTTCAACCTGCCCTTCGCCTCGGTGGCGGATTCGGCGGCCCAGTTCGACCGGGTACGGGCGGCGTGCGCCGAGCTCGGCCGTGACCCGGCCGAGCTGTGCTGGTCGAACGCGCTGGTGCTCTGCTGCGGCCGCGACGACGCCGAGGTGAACCGCCGGGCCGCGGCGATCGGCCGGGAGCCCGAGGAGCTGCGCGCCAACGGCCTGGCCGGTACGCCCGCCGAGATCATCGACAAGATCGGCCGGTACGCCGAGATCGGCGCCGAGCGGATCTACCTCCAGGTGCTCGACCTCGCCGACCTCGACCACCTCGAGCTGGTCGCGGCCGAGGTGATGCCGAAGGTCTGACGCCCGTTCGCTGACGTGTCCCGCCGGGGCGGCGGGGAGGGCGTCGGCACCGGCGTCGGCGCGGGCGGTGGCGCCGGCGTCGGCCGGGGCCCGGGCGACGAGCCGTCCGGGCCCGCCCCCGCCGCCGCGCCGCCGACCGGGGCGGTTCGCCTCGGCCAGGGAAGGGCGTCTCCGCCTGGCTTCGGATCGAGGTGACTGTTCATGGGCGTAGGGTTCCCCGAGGCGCCGGTGCCAATCGTGTCCGAATGACCGGTGCCCGCCGGCCCCGGGCTGTCGGAGGATGCGCACACTGACGACCATTGCCAGAACGGGGGAAGGGCGTGGAACTGCGGCGGAACCGAGGCTCACTCGTACTACCCGTGGTCTGCGTGCTGGTGGGCGTGGCGCTGCTGGTGGTGCCCCGGGAGGCAGCGTTGCTGCGCAACCTCGTCGCGGTCGGCGCCATCGTGCTGGGCGGCGTGGTGCTGCTCGGCGCGTTCCGGCCGTTCCGGTTCGGTATCGGCGCGGAGGGGCTGACCGTACGGCGGCCGGGGCTGCGCCGGGTGATCAGCTGGCCGGAGATCGACGCGCTCGTGCTCGACGAACCACTGCCCGTCGAGGGCAACCCCGCCTTGCCCCGGCTGCTGCTGGTGCCCACTCCCAGCCAGCTGCTCGGCGTGCCGACGAACGCCCGCCACCCGGTGGACGGCCGGCCCGCGGTGGAGCTGCTCGACCTGGGTCAGGTGCGGGAGCGGCCGGACGAGATCTCTGCGGCGCTGACCCGGTACGCCGGCGCCCGCTTCACCGACTCGCTGCAGCTGCGCCGTGCCGCCTTCACCGTGCCGGAGCTCGGGATCGGGCTGCGCGGCTACCAGACGGACCAGGTCGACAAGCTCCTCCGGGTCGGCCAGGAGGCCCTGGCCTGGGGCGGGGCGCCGGAGCGGCAGGCCGCCCGCGCCGAAGTCGAGCGGGCCCGGGCGGGCGGGTTGACCACCGCCATGCGCGGCTACAGCACGATCGACGTCGACGAGGCGCTGCTCGCGCTCGACACAGCCCTCGCCGAGGACCGCTCGACCGACCGGGAGACCACCTCGTGACCAGCGCGGACGAACTGACCGAACCCGCGCCCGCCGGTGCGCGGGCCGACGTGCCGCGCCGGAACTGGGCGGGGAACGTGCGGTACTCGGCGCGACGATTCCACCGGCCGGCCGACGTCGATCAGCTGCGCCGGCTGGTCGCCGCCGCCGAGCGGGTGCGGGTGGTCGGCACCGGGCACTCCTTCAACCGGTTCGGCGACACCCCCGGCGACCTCGTGAGCCTCGCCGGGCTTCCGCCGGAGATCAGCATCGACCCGGAGCGTCGGCAGGTCACGGTCACCGCCGCGCTGCGGTACGGGGACGTGGCCACCCGGCTGCACGCCGAGGGGTACGCCCTGGCCAACCTGGCCTCCCTGCCGCACATCTCGGTCGCCGGGGCGATCGCCACCGGCACCCACGGCTCCGGCGAGCGCAACGGCAACCTGGGCACCTCGGTCGCCGCGCTGGAGTTCGTCACCGCCGACGGTGACCTGCGCCGGGTCGACCGGGACGCCGACGGGGAGGTCTTCGCCGGCATGGTGGTCGGCCTCGGCGCGCTCGGCGTCGTCACCCGGGTCACCCTTGATCTGCTGCCCACCTTCGAGGTGCGGCAGTACGTCCGGCTGGACCTGCCGCGCGAGCACGTCGCCGAGGCGCTCGGCTCGGCGTACAGCGTCAGCCTCTTCACCGACTGGCGAACGCCGCGGATCAACCAGGTGTGGCGCAAGCAGCGGGCCGGTGAGCCCGCGCCGCCGCTCGACTGGCTCGGTACGACGCCCGCCGACGCGCCGCAGCATCCGGTGCCCGGCATGCCGGCCCGCAACTGCACACCGCAGCTCGGTGTGCCCGGGCCGTGGCACGAGCGGCTGCCGCACTTCCGGCTCGGCTTCACCCCGAGCAGCGGCGACGAGCTGCAGTCGGAGTACCACGTGCCCCGTTCGGCGGCGGCCGAGGTGCTCGCCGCGCTCGACCCGATCGCGCACCTGATCGCGCCGGTGCTGCAGATCTGCGAGCTGCGTACGGTGGCCGCCGACCGGCTCTGGCTCAGCCCGAACCACCACCGGGAAAGCCTCGCCGTGCACTTCACCTGGGTCGACGACCCCGCCGTGGTGCTGCCGGTGGTGGCCGCCGTCGAGGAGCGGCTCGCACCGTGGCACCCGCGCCCGCACTGGGGCAAGGTGTTCGGGCTCGACCCGTCCCGGGTGGCCGCCGCCTACCCCCGGTACGCCGATTTCGCCGCCCTGCTGACGCGCCTGGATCCCCGGGGCGTGTTCCGCACCGAAGAGCTCGACAAATACTTCCCCCGCTGATCCCCGCGTCGGACACTCGGCGGCGGCCGTCCGGGGTCGGCAACTCTCGCCGGCCGTCCGGGGGTCAGCGTCGCTCGCCGGCCGTGTGTTCGCGGAGGCTGCCCCGCTGCACCGCCCGGCTGATGTCGCTCGGCGAGACGATGCCGATCAGCTGATCGCCGGTCACCACCAGCGCGCGTCCGTCCGCGCACTCGTTGAGCCGGGGGAGCAGCTCGTTCAACTGCTCGTCCGGGTTGGCGAGCACCAGCTGCTCCTCGCGGCACGCCACCTCGGCCAGCGTGGTCGCCGACCGGCGCTCGGGCGGGATCCCGCGTACCCGGTCCAGCGTGACCAGGCCGATCGGCCGCCCCCCGTCCTCGGTGAGCGGCAGCGCCGAGTGCCGGTACGCGAAGAGGTACCTGTCGACGAAGTCGGCGACCGTCATGTCCGCCGACGCGGTCTGCGGCTGCGCCGTCATCACGTCGCTCACCCGGACGCCCTGCAGCGCGCTGCCCATCCGGGCCTGCCGTTCCTCCATGGCGGCGGCGCCGATCAGGAACCAGCCGATCAGCGCCAACCAGAGCCCGCCGAACCCGACGCCGGCCAGGAACTGCCAGATGCCGAGGGCGATGAGCAGCGCGCCGAGCGCCCAGCCGGCGCGGGCGGCCACAATCGTGGCCTTCGTCCGGTCCCCGGTCCACCGCCACACCCCGGCGCGCAGCAGCCGTCCGCCGTCGAGCGGAGCGGCCGGCAGCACGTTGAAGACCGCCAGCAGGATGTTGATGCCGGCCAGCCAGGCCAGCACCCCGAGCGCGAGTCCCCGGTACCCGACCTGGGCGAGGATGATGGCGAACGCGCCGAAGACGACGCCGATGCAGAAGCTCACCAGCGGGCCGATCCCGGCGATGCGTAGCTCGGCCCCCGGGTCCTTCGCCTCACCGTGCAGCTCGGCCACCCCGCCGAAGAGCCAGAGCGTGATGCCGCCGACCTCCAAGCCGTTGCGCTTGGCCACGATCGCGTGGGAGACCTCGTGGGCCAGCAGCCCGACGAAGAAGACCGCCGCCGCGACCAGCCCGGCCAGCACGTACAGGATCACCGGCCGGTCCGGGTAGGAGCGGGGGAACTGGCTCGCGGCCAGCCCCCACCAGATCAACGCGAAGATGACCAGGACGCTCCAGTTGACCCCGACCGGTACGCCCGCGACCCGCCCGAGCCGAAAACTCGCCCTCATGAACGGGTGATACCCGTGCAGCCTCCGGCCATGCCAGGGGTGAGAGCCACCCGGTGGGCGGTATGGCCGTTTGTCCGCCGCGCGAAGACCTGCGCCAACGTGGTCCGGTCCGGCTGCACGACGTCAACGAGCCGCATCATGTCCAGAGTCCGGACATCCTTCGCGTACGGCGTGGTGTTTGCTCGAACGGCGGTGAGTGGGCTCAACCGGCGCCGGCCGGGTGCAGCCGTGAGTCGCCATGCCGACAAGCCTCGGACAAGGGATGTAGCCTGCCTGTCCGGGATAGTTGCGTAGGTGGCGGCACGGATCGACGAGGATGATGACCCGTACCTCTGGATGGAGGAGGTCGACGGGGCGGAAGCTGTCGGGTGGGTGCGGGATCGCAACGCGGAGACCCTCGCCGCGCTGACCGGCGGGGAGCGGTTCGCCGCACTGCGGACCGAGATCCGACAGGTGCTCGACGCCGACTACCGCATCCCCTACCCGGGCTGGCGCGGGGATCGCTTCTACTACGGCTTCTGGCGGGACGCCGCGCATCCGCGCGGGGTCTGGCGCCGAACCACCCTCGACCAGTACCGCCGGCGCGAGCCGGAGTGGGACGTGCTGCTCGACGTCGACGCGCTGGCCGCCGAGGAGGGGGAGAGCTGGGTCTGGGGCGGGGTGACGGTGCTCCGGCCCGGATACCGGCGCTGCTTGATCAGCCTGTCCCGAGGTGGTGCCGACGCGACCGTGATCCGCGAGTTCGATCTGGGCCGCCGGGAGTTCGTGGCCGGAGGCTTCTCCCTCTCCGAGGCGAAGAGCGCCGCCGGCTGGATCGACGCCGACCACATCTACGTGGCCACCGATTTCGGGCCCGGCTCGCTGACCACCTCCGGCTACCCGCGCGTCGCCAAACGATGGCGGCGGGGCACGCCGCTGGCCGAGGCCGAGGTCGTCTACGAGGCCCGTCCCGATGACGTGACCGTCTACGCCTCGCACGACCCGACGCCGGGGTTCAGGCGCGACTTCGTGGGCCGTCATCTGGACTTCTACCGGTCGGAGAACTTCCTGCTGACGGAGGCGGGGGAGCGGATCCGGATTCCCGTGCCGGCGGACGCCGCATGGGACGTACACCGCGAGTGGCTGGTGATCCGGCTCCGCTCGCCGTGGCGGGTCGCTGGGCTGACCCACCCCGCGGGTGCCCTGCTGGCGACCCGGTTCGACGCGTTCCTCGCCGGCGAGCGGGAGCTGACACCGCTGTTCCGCCCCGACGAACAGACTGCCCTGAGCTACCACGTCTGGACCCGCAACCATCTGATCCTGGCCACCCTCGTCGACGTGCGGAGCCGGTTCACCGTGCTGACGCCCGGCGAGACGGGGTGGCGGCGGGAGCCACTCGCGGGGGTCCCGTCGAACGAGCACAGCCGGCTCGTGGAGACCGACCCGGAGCTGGGCGACGAGTACCTGCTCGCGTCGGAAGGGTTCCTCCAACCGGCGACCCTGCGACTCGGCGAGGTCGGTGGCCCGGTCGAGGTGCTCAAGCAGGAGCCGGCCTCGTTCGACGCCGGGAACCTCGCGGTACGCCAAGGCTTCGCCACGTCTGCTGACGGCACCCGCGTCCCGTACTTCCTGGTGGGGCCCGAGCCCACCACCACCGGGCCGACGCTGCTCACCGGATACGGCGGGTACGAGATCCCGATGACACCGGACTACGACGGCGCCATCGGCTGCGGCTGGCTGGCCCGGGGCGGCACCTACGTGGTGGCGAACATTCGCGGCGGCGGCGAGTACGGCCCGCGGTGGCATCACGCCGCGATGCGTGAGAACAGGCGGAGGGCGTACGAGGACTTCGCGGCGGTGGCTTGGGACCTGGTCGCACAGGGGATCACCACGCCGGCGCAGCTTGGCATCGAGGGCGGCAGCAACGGCGGTCTGCTCATGGGGGTGATGCTCACGCGCTTCCCGGCGCTCTTCGGCGCGATAGTCGCTCAGGTGCCGGTGCTGGACATGCGCCGCTATCACCGGCTGCTCGCCGGCGCCTCCTGGATGGCCGAGTACGGCGATCCGGATCGGGCGGAGGACTGGTCCTATCTGCGGGAGTACTCGCCGTACCACAACATTCGCAGTGGGTTGGCGTATCCGCCGCTCCTGCTCGTCACCTCGACCCGGGATGATCGGGTGCATCCGGGGCACGCTCGGAAGATGGCTGCTCGCCTGCGCGAGCACGGCCATGACGTCACCTACTACGAGAACGTCGAAGGCGGGCACGGCGGCGCTGTCGACAACGAGCAGTCCGCGTTCATCTGGGCGCTGATGCTGGAGTTCCTCTGGCGCAAGCTGACGCCGATGGGCCCGGGTGTGCCGCGCCAGTCTGCACCCGCGGTGAGCGAGCAGGCTCAGGTTTCCGAGCGATAGCGGTGACGTCCGTCCGACCTGGAGCCGCAGCGCCACCATGCTCCTCGGGGTCGACATGACGAACCTCATGTCGACCGGCTGGTGGTGGTAACGGGCTGCCGAGGAGCCCCAGGGCTGACTCCGGCCCGATCAGGAGTCAGCGGCGGGGGCTCTCGCTCGCGATCGTCGCCGCTCGGGGCATGGCGGCCGCCTCCAGCGCCCAGTTCAGCGCGAAGTCGGCAACCTCTTCCCAGCCCTGTTCGCCCACGGTGAAGTGGGACCGCCCGGGGAACGGGTGGTACGCGGTCAGCGCCCGGGACTTCGTGTAGAGCGCGGCGTTGCTGCGGACCACGCCGGGCGGGACGACGTGGTCGGCGCCCCCGGTGATCAGCAGCAGGGGCGCCCGGTCGTCGCGACGGGTGTCCACCTCGGCGACCGAGTTCGGATCGAGATTGGCGAACGCGCTCTCGAAGAGCACATGCCCGGCCCCGGGGACGGCGTAGCGCTGCCAGGCGCGGTCGGAGTCGGCGCGGCTCATGGTGTTGCCGAACGCGTAGTGGAAGTCGTCCTGGGTGAACGGGACGGCCCGGTGCCGGTTCGCCGGGTTACGCAGGATCGAGAAGCCGGAGCGCAGGGTGCTGAGCGGCAACTTGACCACGCCCTTGATGGCCACGGGGTGGACGCCCACCCCGGCCGCGCCGAAGCCCCGGTCGAGGAGGAGTTGGGTGATGAGCCCGCCGATCGAGTGCCCCATGATGATCGGCGGTCGGGGAAGAGTCCGGATGGTCTGCTCGTAGTGGTCGACGATGTCGGCGATCCGCTGCCCCGCGATCGGCGTGGGGTCGTCGCGCAGCTGCTCGACCTCGCCCTCCATGCCGGGCCAGGAGGGGGCGAGCACCCGCAGGCCGTGTGCCTGGTATCGGTCGACCCACCCTTCCCAGCTCCGGGGGGTCATCCAGAGCCCGTGGATGAGTACGACGGTGTCCACGTTTCCCTGCGGCGCGCTGCCCATCGGCGTCCCTCCCCGGTCGCGACGTGCGGACCCCGGCGGTTACCCGGTTGGCGCGGCCGGAACCCTCCGGCTCCCGGCCGCCCGATAGGTGCGTGAATTGGGGTCTCTGATGCGCCTGGTAGCCAGGTCGCCCCGGAGTCCGATACCTCAGAGGCATCTTTATGTCGGTGAGGTATCACCCCGCGCAGGCATGACAGCCCGGCGGCCCGGGCGCTCACCGGGGAGCGCGGCCGCCCCACCCCTGACAAATGTCACGGCGCGAACGTGACGGGCGCTCGGGGTACGAGACCCCGCCGGGCAAGAGCATGGTTCCCATGACGAGCACGCAACCGGCCGTGGAGCTGAGCGGCCTAACCAAGACCTTCGGCGCGGTCACCGCGGTCGACGGGCTGAGCCTGCGGGTGGAGCCCGGCGAGGTGGTCGCCTTCCTCGGCCCGAACGGCGCGGGCAAGACCACCACCATCGACATGCTGCTCGGCCTGGCCCGCCCGGACGCCGGCTCGGTGCGCATCCTCGGGGGCGAACCGGCGGACGCGATCGCGCGTGGCCGGGTCGCCGCGGTGCTGCAGACCGGCGGGCTGCTCAAGGACCTGACCGTCGGCGAGACGGTACGGCTGACCGCCAACTTCTACCGGCACAGCCGCCCCGCCGAGGAGGTGCTGGAGCGGGCCGGGATCACTGGCATCGCCGACCGGGTGGTGGGCAGGTGCTCCGGCGGCCAGCAGCAGCGGCTGCGCTTCGCCCTCGCCCTGCTGCCCGACCCGGACCTGATGGTGCTCGACGAGCCGACGACCGGCATGGACGTCGAGGGGCGGCGCGAGTTCTGGCAGGCACTGCGGCGCGACGCCCGGTCCGGACGGACCGTCATCTTCGCCACCCACTACCTCGACGAGGCCGACGCGTACGCCGACCGGATCGTGCTGGTCCGGCAGGGACGGATCGTGGCGGACGGCACCACCGCCGAGATCAAGAACCTGGCCGCCGGCCGGCTCGTCCGGGCCACTCTCCCCGGCGCCGACCAGGCCGCGCTCGCCGCGCTGCCCGGCGTCGACGCGGTGGAGGTGCGCGGCGACAGCGTGCTCGTGCGTACCGCCGACTCCGACCTGGTCGCCCGGCACCTGCTCACCCGGACCGCGGCCCGGGACGTGGAGATCACCTCCCGCAACCTCGAAGACGCCTTCCTCGCCCTCACCACCGACCACGCCGGAGCCTGACGATGACCACCGCGCTGAACGCCACCACCGACCGCGTCGCCCCCGACCGGCGGCCCCCCGCCCTTGGCGGCTTCTCCCCGGCCGTGCTCGGCATCGAGCTGCGCCGGGTGCTGCGCAACCGCCGCACGCTCGCGTTCACCCTGATCATGCCGGCGGTCTTCTTCCTCATCTTCGGCCTGCCGCAGCGCGGGCAGCAGCTGCCCAACGGCCGCGCGGTGACCGCGTACATCATGGTCAGCCTCGCCGTGTACGCCGCCATGGTCGCCACCACCAGCATCGGCGCCGCGGTCGCCACCGAGCGGGCGCTGGGCTGGAGTCGGCAACTGCGGCTCACCCCGCTGCGTCCCACCGCGTACGTCGCCGCGAAGGTCGTCACCGCGATGGTCCTCGGCCTGATCGCCGTCTGCGTCGAGTTCGTCGTCGGCGCGGCGACCGGCGTACGGCTCTCCGCCGACGTCTGGCTGCTGACCGGCCTCGGGGCGTGGCTCGGCTCGCTGGTCTTCGCCGCGTTCGGCCTCTTCGTCGGCTACCTCTTCCCGGCGGAGAACGTCATGCAGTTCATCGGCCCGATCCTCGCCGTGCTGGCGATGTTCGGTGGGCTCTTCGTTCCGCTGGAGGTGCTGCCCGAGGTGCTCCGGGACGTCGCGCGGTTCACCCCGGTGTACGGCGTCGGCGAACTCGCCCGCGCCCCGCTGACCGGCGACGGCGTGAGCCTGGCGGCACTGGCCAACCTGGTCCCGTGGACGGCCCTCTTCGCGCTCGGTGCGACCCGGTTGTTCCGCCGGGACACCGCCCGGGTCTGAGCGGAGACCGACGGCTAGCGTGAGCCCGATGGACGTTCCGAAGGGTCAGCCCCAGCCGGTGAGCCGAAAGTGGCGGCTCACCGGCTGGTTGCTGGCCGCGGTCTGGCTCTTCTTCCTCAACGTGCCGCTGGGCACGGCGTTGGGACAGGCCGAGCCGTGGCGCAAGTGGCTCGGGATCGGCACGCTGGTCGCCTTCGGGGTGGCGTACGTGCTGCTCTTCGAGTGGGCCCGGGCGCACCGGCAGGCCGGCCGGCCGATCCCGCGCGGCCGGGCCGCTGCCTCGCTGCTGGGGCTGCTCGCCCTCGGCCTGGTCGGCATCCCCGGCACCGGTGCGGACTGGATGACCACGCTGGTCTTCGTGGCCACGGCCGGGGTCTTCCTCCTCCCCGCGGTGTGGGCGCTGGTCGTCGTGGTGCTCGCCGCGCTGACGCCGCTGGTGGCGGGCTACCTGGTGCCCGGCTGGTCGGGGGTGAGCGGGGTCTTCTTCGCCGTGCTGCTCGCCTCGTTCGCCATGTTCGGCGTGGCCGCGCTGGCCCAGCGCAACGGCGAGCTCCGGGCGGCACAGCGGGAGATCAGCCGCTTGGCGGTGGCCGAGGAGCGGGCCCGGACGGCGCGGGATCTGCACGACATCCTCGGCCACTCGCTCACCGTGGTCGCCATCAAGGCCGAGCTGGCCGGCCGGCTGGTGGAGGTCGACCCGTCCAGGGCGGTGGCGGAGATCGCCGAGGTGGAGCAGCTCGCCCGGGCCGCACTAGCCGACGTCCGGGGGACCGTCGGGGCGTACCGGGGGGTGCGGCTGGCCGACGAGCTGGCGGGGGCGCGGTCGGCGTTGACCGCCGCGGGCATCACGGCCGACCTGCCTGCGGAACTGCCGGAGTTGCCGGCCGAGCGGGACACGCTCTTCGGCTGGGCGGTACGGGAAGGGGTGACGAACGTGGTGCGGCACAGCGGGGCGCGCCACTGCACGATCCGGGTGGAGCCGGACGCGGTGGAGGTCAGTGACGACGGCCGGGGACCGACGGCGCAGGCCGAAGCCGCCGGGCACGGCCTGGTCGGCCTACGGGAGCGGGCCCAGCGGCTCGACGCGACGGTGAGCGTCGGCCGTCGCCCGCAGGGGCGCGGGTTCGTGCTCCGGGTCGGCCTGCCGGCGGGTGCCCGGTGACCGAGCCGATAAAGCTGCTGCTCGCCGACGACCAGGCGCTGGTCCGGGGGGCGTTGGCGGCGCTGCTCTCCCTCGAACCGGACCTGACGGTGGTCGCCGAGGTGGGCCGGGGCGACGAGGTGGTGGCCGAGGCGCGGCGGACCGACCCGGACGTGGCGCTGCTCGACGTGGAGATGCCCGGGCTGGACGGGATCGCCGCCGCCGCGGCGCTGCGGGCGGCGCTGCCGGCCTGCCGGGTGCTGATGGTGACCACCTTCGGCCGTCCCGGTTACCTGCGCCGGGCCATGGAGGCCGGTGCCAACGGCTTCGTGGTCAAGGACACCCCGGCGCGCCAGCTCGCCGAGGCGGTCCGCCGGGTGCACGCCGGGCTGCGGGTGGTCGACCCGACGCTGGCGGCCGAGACGCTGGCCACCGGGGCGAGCCCGCTCACCGAACGGGAGACCGGCGTGCTGCGGGCGGCGCGTGACGGCGGGACGGTGGCGGACCTGGCCGGCGCGCTGCACCTCTCCGAGGGGACGGTACGTAACCACCTCTCCGCCGCCATCGGCAAGACCGGCGCCCGCAACCGGGCCGAGGCGGTCCGGATCGCGGAGCAGAACGGCTGGCTGCTCGGCGACTGAGGCGGCGCCGGGCGAGGCAGGCGCGGCCGGCGTCTCGGGCGGTGGGTGGTGGTCGCGCCGGCGTCCGGCTCAGGCGGTCGGGGGTGGGGTGGGCAGCTCCTCGACCACCACCACGCTGCTGCCGGGGCGTACCTCGGCGAGCAGTTCGCGCTGGCCGCTGCGGGTGAGCCGGATGCACCCGTTGGTGGTGTTCTCGCCCAGCTCGTCGTCGTTGTACCAGGTGTGCACGCCGATGTGGGCGCCGCGCAGGCCGGCCGGGACCGCGTCGAGGTCGTCGGGGATCGAGCCGAGGGCGTAGATGTCGACGCCGCCGTACACGTCCTCCGGCGGCGGGGTGCGGCCGAGGACGAAGGTGCGGCCCAGCGGTGTCTCCTGCCCGCGCTGGCCCAGGCTCACCTCCCAGGTGCGCACCGCCTTGCCGGCCCGGTACCAGGTGAGCCGGTGCACGCGCCGCTCCACCACGATCTGGTCCCGCAGCGTGACGGTGGTGTGACCGCCGGGCGGAAGCCAGGCGAGCTTCCGGTTGGCCGAGGGGAGCAGGACGGCCGTCCATCCCGACCGCCGATCGGCGATCGGCATGATCAACTCGACCTCGCTGATCGTCGGCGCGAGGAAGGCGATCGGCTTGCCGCCCGGCGCGTCGTAGGCGGGGATCTTCCGGGTCGGGTGCAGCCCCTCGGTGAGCGGTGTGGTGTCCAGGGCGGCCGGGTCGGCCGGGAACCCGGCCGGTGCCGGGTCGTACGTCACCACCGGCAGCCCAGGTGGGGCCGGCGCGGCGGGGAGCACGCTCTCCTCGGGGCTCTGGTCGACCTCGCTCGGCGTCGCCGTGATGACGGGGGCGGCGTTGCTGGCCACCGGTTCCGTCTCGGGGGTAAGCGCCAGGCCGGTGAGCAGCGCGGTGACGAGCAGTGCCGGTATGCCGACACCGGCGGCCAGCCAGCCCCGACGTCCGGAGGATTTCATTCGGTCAAACGGCACAAAATTACTGTACGAGGGTCTAACGCCGCAGCGGGTCGAATACCGCCAAACCCGCCGAGACTCTCCGCCCACGCCCCCGCTCGGCCGGTGCCACACGCGTGATCCCGTCCGCCGGTTCGATCCGGCGGGAAATTTCTTCGGCGGCGGTGATCCGGCCGCCTCGTCGATCCGTACTGGATGGCGGAGTGCAGCCGGCCGGCGGTCCGCCGCCGTTGGACGATCGAGGAGCAGATGGCCCGGGTCAAGCAGAAGCAGAAGGCGACGCCCGTCCGGACCAGCACCAGCAGCCGGGGCGTGCGGGTCTCGTCCGGGTCGGCGATGACCGTGCTGATCGTCTCCGCCCTCGCGGCGTTGTGGGCGGCCGTGATGCTCACCGGCGCCGGCCAGCGGGCGTACGCGTACGGCTTCTTCTTCACCGAGTTCTTCGCCGGGGTGGTGACCCTCGTCTCGCTCAGCCTCACCGTGATGATGGGGCTGCTCGCCACGGACCGGCTGGTCCTGCTGATCCGGCACCGGGTGCTGCTGCAGTCCGCGCACCGGGCCACCGGCGTCCTCGGGGTCGCCGGCCTCGGCCTCCACGTGCTCACCAAGATCGCCACCGGTCGGGCCGCGAGCACCGACGCGGTGGTGCCGTTCGTCTCCGGCACCGGGCTCTACGTCGGGCTCGGTACGGTCGCCGCACTGCTGATGGTGGCCGTGCTCTGGACGGGGATCGTCCGAGCCCGCTTCGCCAACGTCGGTCCGAAGTGGCTGTGGCGGGCGTTGCACTCCACGGCGTACGCCTCCTGGCCGTTCGCCCTGGTGCACGGCCTCAACGCCGGGCGCGCGGCCAAGCCGTGGGTGACGCTGAGCTACCTGGTCTGCGTGCTGCTGGTGGTGGCGGCGCTGCTCGTCCGCCTCTCGGTGACGCTGGGGCGACGCAGCCGCGAGCAGAACCAGGCCGCCGCCAGGAACAAGGCCCTCGCCGGCCGGCCCGCCGAGGAGGGGCGCCGGCCGGTGCTCGGTCTCGGCCGCCGCGGCGAGGCCAAGCGGGCCGCCGAGGCGGCCCGGCAGCGCCGCGACGCCGAGTGGGCGCAGGCCACCGCCGAGATGTCCGTGCCGTCCACGCGGCGCGGCGCCGACCGGTTCGCCGTGCCGGTGGTGCCCGAGCCGGCCGCCGCCCACGAGCGGACCCGATCGCGCGGACGCCGGCGGGACGAGGAGCCGGCCCGGACCGGTGCGTCGACCCGGCGGACGGGACGGTACCGCGACGAGCGGGACGAACGGGACGAGCCCGCGTCGCGCCGGCCGCGGAACGAGGAGGTCGAGCCGGCGGCACGCCGGTCGCGGCGGCGTCGCGCGCAGGAGCCGGAGCCGACCGGCCGGGTGTCGGCGTCCGCCGGGTCGCGCCGCCGCGCCGACGACCACGACGAGTCCGGTACGGAAGCCCGGATCCCGGTGCCGGCTCGCCGCGTCGACGAGCCGGAGGAGCCGTGGACCAGCCCGAGCCGCTGGGAGGCGACCGAACCCGTCTCCGCCGAGCCGATCTCCGCGCAGCCGACGAGCGGCGGGCGGCACAGCGTCGAGGACGACACGCCGGAGGAGCCCGACTACTGGCGCCCGCCGACCCAGTACCTGCCCGAGGAGGCGCCGGTCGACGACACCCCCACCCTGGTCGATCTGGCGTCCCGGCGAGCCCGGCGGGCCGCCGGCGAGGGACGGGCGAGTCGCCGCCGCCGAGCCAACGCCGACGCGGTGGACGGCGCGTACTGGGCCGGACTGCGGGGTGAGGCCAAGTGAGGCGGACGACCGTCCCTCCGGTGGCCTGTGTCGGCGAACCACGGCTGACCGCGGGCTTCGCCGAGTTCGGTCGGCTCGACCTCGCCGCGCACGAGGAGACCCACGGGCCGGTCGGCCCGCTGGAGGCGGCCGCTCTGCTCCGCCTCGCCGAGGGGATCCAGCTCAAGGGCAAGGGCGGCGCCGGCTTCCCGTTCGCCCGCAAGCTCCGCGCCGTGCTGGACTCCTGCGAGCGGCAGGACCTCGGCGCCGTCGTGGTGGTGAACGCCACCGAGGGAGAGCCGGCCAGCTGGAAGGACAAGGTGCTGCTCACCCGGGCCCCGCACCTGATCCTCGACGGCGCGGCGCTGGCCGCGTACGCGCTCGACGCCGAGGAGATCGTGCTCGGCGTCACCGACGACGAGGTGGGTCGCGGCTCGCTGATGGAGGCGTTGGCCGAGCGGCGGATGCCCGTCCCCACGAGCGTCGTCACCGTTCCGCACCGGTTCATCTCCGGCGAGGGCGGGGCGCTGGTCAACGGCATCAACGGGCTGCCACACATCCCGCCGGGCACCAAGAAACGCTCCAGCGACTCCGGGGTGAACGGACTGCCCACCCTGCTCTCCAACGCCGAGACGTACGCCCAGCTCGCCGTCGCCGCCCGGCTCGGGCCGTACGAGTACGCCTCCCTCGGCACCGACGACGAGCCCGGCACCGTGCTGCTCACGGTCACCGGCGCGGCCGGCCGACCGGCGGTGGTCGAGTGCGCGGCCGGCACCCCGCTGCGGGACATCCTCGACCTCTGCGAGGTGCCCGACGGGCCGGGCATCCTGACCGGCGGCTACCACGGAAAGTGGATCACGGCGGAGGCGGCGGCTCGCGCCGAGATCTCGCGCAAGGGCATGGCCGCGGTCGGCGGCACCCTCGGCGCCGGCATCATCGTTCCGCTCGGCGGGGACACCTGCCCGCTCGGCGAGGCGGCCCAGGTGGTGCGCTACCTGGCCGGGGAGTCCGCGGGGCAGTGCGGCCCATGCAAGCGGGGCCTGCCCGACCTGGCCCGGGCGGTGGACCTCGCGGTCGCCGGCAGTCAGCCCGCCGACATCGTCCGGGCCGCCGCCGGTGAGGTGAAGGGAAGGGGGGCGTGCAGCCACCCGGACGGTACGGCCCGCTTCGCGCTCTCCGCGGTCGAGGTCTTCGTCGAGGACCTGCGGCTGCACGCGGCCGGTGAGGGGTGCGGCCGGCGGGTGAAGGGTGTGATGGGCCTGCCCGGCGCGCCGGATGCGGCCCCCCAGAAGCTGACCCTCGACTGGTCCCGCTGCGACGGGCACGGCCTCTGCGCGCACGTCGTACCGGACTTCATCCGGCTGGACGCCAACGGCTACCCGGCCTTCCCCCCGACGCCGGTGCCGACCTGGCTGCGGGAGGGGGCCAGCAAGGCGGTGAAGGTCTGCCCCGAGTTGGCGCTGCGCCTCACGAAGGTCGACTCGTAGCCGCGTTCCGCAACGCGCGTTCCACCTCGCCGGCCAGCCGGCGGCCGCGCGTGGGACGGGAGCCGGCCGTCACCGGCCCCCGTCCACGGCGCAGGCTCAGCGGCCCGGCGTGAGGCGGTCGACGCCCAGCCGGTCGCGGAGCACCTCGGGCACCAGCACCGAGCCGTCGGGCTGCTGGAACTGCTCCAGAATGGCCGGGAAGAGGCGGCTGGTGGCCAGCGACGACCCGTTGAGCGTGTGCACGAACCGGGTCTGCTTGCCGCCCGGCTCGCGGTAGCGGATGGCCGCCCGGCGTGCCTGGTAGTCGCCGGCCCAGGAGACCGACGACACCTCCTTGTACTTGTCCATGCTCGGCATCCACACCTCGATGTCGAGGGTCTTGCGCATGGACGCGCTGGCGTCGCCGGCCGACAGCAGGCTGCGCTGGTAGTGCAGGCCCAGCTTCTCGACCAGCCCCTCGGCGTGGGTGACCATCGCCTCCAGCGCCGCCTCCGCCTGCTCGGGCAGGGTGAACTGGAAGATCTCCACCTTGTTGAACTGGTGGCCCCGGACGGTGCCGCGCTCGTCCGAGTGCGAACCGGCCGCCTCCCGGCGGTAGCACGGCGTGTACGCGAACCGCTTCAGCGGCAGCGTCGTGGTGTCCAGGATCTCGTCCTGGTACGCCCCGAGGATGGCCGTCTCCGAGGTGGGCAGCAGGAACTGGCCACGGGGAGCACCCTCGCGGTCGAGGTGGTAGACGTCGTCGTAGAACTTCGGGAACTGCCCGGCGGCGAAGCCGGCCGTGTCGAGCAGCAGGTGCGGCGGGAGCAGGAACTCGTAGCCGGCCTTGACGTTCTCGTCGATGAGGAAGTTCAGCAGCGCCCACTCCAGCCGGGCACCCATCCCCGTGTACATCCAGAAGCCGGAGCCGCCGAGCTTCACGCCCCGCTCGTGGTCGACCAGGCCGAGCATCCGGGACAGCTCCACGTGGTCGCGGACCTTCTCGATCACCGGCGCCGTACCGAAGGTCTTGACGACCTGGTTGGCCTCCTTGCCGCCCGGCGGCACCTCGTCGGCGGGCAGGTTGGGCAGCTCGCTCATCGCGGTGCGCAGCCGGTCCTGCACCTCGTCCAGCTCGGACTCCAGCTCGGAGAGCTGCTTGCGGCCGGCCTCGGGCGCGACGACCTCCGGCTCGCGGCCGGCCCGCTTCGCCTCCGCGTAGGCCCGTGCCTCTGCCTTGCGGCGCTGCCGATCGGCGTCGATCTCACCGATCAGGGCGCGCCGCTCCTGGTCGAGCCGCTGGATCTCGTCCAGCGCCCGGTTGACCTCGGCGGGATCCAGACGCTTCGCCAGCGCGGTCGCCACCGCCTCGCGATCCTTCCGGATCAACTCCATGTCGAGCATGCTGCTCCGTACGCCTCCGTCCGGCAGTCGGGTGGATCCCCAGATGCTACCGTCGCAGCCCGCCGCGTTCGGGCCTGGGGAGCGCGCCCGGGCCGCCTCGACCGAGCGGGCGGCCCCCGATCGGCGGCCGCCGTGTCGGCCGGCCGGCACCGTCTCCGCGCGTCGTGGTTCCGGCCGGTGGCGTGCCGGTCAGAGTCGGATCGGCATCAGGATCGAGAGGGCGGCGTCGTCGTCGGGGCGGCGTACGGCCAGCGGGGTGATCGGGCCGTCCAGCTCCAGCACCAGCTGCGGCCCACCGGCGGCGTCCAGCGCGTCGAGCAGGTAGTCGCCGTTCACCCCGAACCGGAGTCCGCCGTCCGGGCCGGTCTCGTCCGGTTCCAGCACCCGCAGCGCACCCCGCCCGTCGACGCCGAGCACGCTCACCGCGATCGGCGCCCCGTCGTACTCCCGGGCGATCGTCGGCGCGCCCGGTCGACGCAGCGCCGTCCGCAGCGCCGCCACGTCGACCGGGATCCGGTACGTCGGGGCGTCGCCGGCGGCCGCCCGGAGCAGCCGCTGGTAGTCCGGGAAGTCGTACGGCAGCAGCGAGCCGGTCACCGTGCGGCCGGCCACCGAAACCGCGATCGTGTCGCCCTCGACGGTCAACCGGACCGCCGAGGTGAGGTCGGCGCCGCTATCCAGCAGGGCCCGGACCTCGTCGACGAAGCCGGCCGGGGCGAGCACCCGCACGGCCGACCCGTCCATCCGGGTGACGTCGGCCCGGGCGAGCGCCATCCGGTGCCGGTCGGTGGTGACCAGGCGGACGCCGTCCGGCGCCACGTCGAACAGGACGCCGGTGAGGGCCGGCAGCTCCGGGTCGGTGCCGACGGCGAACCGGACCGCGTCGACGGCGTACGTCAGCTCGGCGCGGGAGAGCACGACGCGGACGGCCCGGGTGGGCTTCTCGGGGCCGACCAGGGCGCGGATCCGGGAGAGCTCGCGGCGGGCGTCGGCGAGGCCGTCCTCGAGCCGGCGCAGGTGCACGTCGAGCAGCCGGTGCACGGCGGCCGGTTCGGCCCGCACCGCGGCCGCGATCTCGGCGACCGGCATGCCGACCCGGCGCAGCCCGGCCACCAGCCGGGCCGGGGCCAGCTGCTCGTCGGCGTACCAGCGGTAGCCGGTCACCGGGTCGACCAGGGCCGGCACCAGCACCCCGGCCGAGTCGTAGAACCGCAGGGCGCTGACCGTGAGCCCGCTGGCCCTCGCCAGTTCGCCGATGCTGCGCAGTTCGCTCTCCACGTCGACCGATCCTGCCGTCTCAAGCTGGTCGAGGGTCAAGCCCGTCGGTGTCGACCGCCTCCAGCACCCGGAAGGTGATCCCGGCGCGGGTGAGCCGGGTGAGCAGCGCCTCGCCCATCGCGGTCACCGGAGTGACCTGGCCTGCGGTCGGCGGCAGGTCGTCCAGGGCCAGGCAGAGCGCCGACTCGGCGAGCATCTTCGCCGTCTCGTCGTACCCCGGGTCACCCCCGGCCACCTCGGTGCGTACCCGGCGCCCGCCGCCCTCGCCGACGAACCGGATCCGGAACCACGACTGGGCCCGCCGCTGCGCCGCCGGTCCCTGCCCGGAGGTGAGCCGGCCGAGCAGCCAGCGCCGGGTCGGCGCCAGCCGCACCAGGCCCGCCACGGCGCCCAGGCCGACCCCGGCGGCCAGCACCGTGGGCAGCCGCTTCACGGCGGCGAAGTGCCGGTAGCGGAAGTCGGGACCGTACGCCGGGCAGGTCGCCGCCGAGCGCCGGACGATCTGGGGGTCGATGGTGGGCAGCGGTACCGCCCACATGCCCAGCCCGTCCGGGCGGGTGAGCCGTCCGCGTACCGCGCGGACCCGCCGGCCCTCGGGCCGCGGCTCCGTGGACCTCCGCTGCCGGGCGACCCGGCCGGCCTGCGCCGCCCGGGAGAACGCGATGAGGGTGGAGTGGTACGTGCCGGCGGAGAACCGTCCGCCGGCGCGGACGAAACCGTCGACGGTGATCGGCGCGTCGGACGGGAGCTGCCGCACGGTGAACCAGGCGCCCAGGTCGTGCGGGATCGAGTCGAACCCGCAGGCGTGCACGAGACGCGATCCGGTGCGTACCGCCTCGGCGTGGTGGCGCAGGTACATCAGGTCGACGAATTCCGGCTCCCCGGTGATGTCCAGGTAGTCGGTGCCGGCGGTGGCGGCGGCGGCGACCAGCGGCTCGCCGTGTCGGATGAACGGGCCGACGGTGCTGGCGACGACCCGGGTCTGCTCCGCCAGTGCGCGCAGAGAACGGGGGTCGGTGGTGTCGGCGGTCAGCAACGGCAGCTCGGTCAGCGCCGGGTCGATCGCGGTGAGCCGGTCGCGGACCGCCGCCAACCGGTCGGAGTTGCGGCCGGCGAGCGCCCACCGCAGCCCCGCCGGCGCGTGCCGGGCCAGGTACTCGGCGGTCAGCCCGCCGGTGAAGCCGGTCGCCCCGAAGAGCACCACGTCGTACGCCCGCTCTCCAGCCATCCCGCGAGTGTGCCACCCGCCATCGCGCCATTCGAGAGGGCTGTCCGGGATATCCCGTCAAGTCCGGTCTGCACCCTCGGCCCGTTCAGGGGTGAACGGGCTCGCCCCGAAGGGGTGAACGGCCCCGCGCCGGGTATCCGCCCGCCGACCGGGGGGTGGAACGCGTCCGTGGGGGTGGGCCGGATGCCGGAACAGCGAAGCGCCGTACGCGTGGGGACGGCGGACGACGTCCGGCCGCCGCTGCTCGCGTCCCGCCTGCACCCGCCCGCGCTCGGCGAGTCGGTGCTGGCCCGGCCCCGCCTGCTGCGCCGGCTCGACGCGGGCAGCGCCGGGCCGGTGACGCTGGTCAGCGCGCCCGCCGGCTGGGGCAAGAGCACCCTGCTCGCGGCCTGGACCCGGCTCGTGGGAGGCAGCTCGGGCGAGGGCGCCGAGGTGCGCCCGGACGGCAGCGTCGTCGAGGCGGCCCGGCCGGTGCCGGCCTGGGTGTCGGTGGAGGCGGGCGACGACGGCGACCGGCTCTGGTCGTACCTGGCGGCTGCGCTCCGGGCCGGCACGGGCCCCGGGCGGGACGGCGCGCAGGTGCCGGACCGACCGCCCCGGCCGGATCAGCTGGAGCTGCTGGCCGCCGGACTGGCCGCCCGGGAAGAGCCGGTGCTACTGGTCCTCGACGACCTGCACCGGGTCACCGACCCGGCCGCGCTGACCGGGCTGGACTTCCTGCTCCGCCACGCCGAGCAGCGGTTGCGTCTCGTGGTCGGGGCGCGGGCCGGGCTGCCGCTGGCCGTGCACCGGCTGCGGTTGGCGGGAGAGCTGACCGAGATCGGTCCGGACGAGCTGGCCTTCACCGACGACGAGGTGGCCGACCTGCTGACCGCGCACGGCGTGGCGCTGACCGGGGCGGCACTGCACCGGCTGCGGGAGCGGACCGGTGGGTGGCCGGCGGCGCTGCGCTTCGCCGCGCTGGCCTTGCAGCGGCAGCCCGACCCGTCGCGCTGGGTCGAGCAGTTCGGGGGCGACCAGCCGGACGTCGCCGGCTACCTGCACGAGGAGGTGCTCGCCGCGGTCGAGCCGGCGGCCCGCGAGCTGCTGCGGCGCACCGCGCTCGCCGAGACGGTCTGCGCCGACCTGGCCGACGCGCTCACCGGCGGGTCGGACGCCGAGCGGACGCTCGCCGACCTGGCCGGCGACGGTGGCCTGCTGCGTCGCGACGAGAGCCGCCCGCCCTGGTACCGCTGCCACCCGCTGCTGGCCGACCTGCTCCGGGCGGAGCTGACCAGGCTACCCGCCGACGAGCTGCGTGAGCTGCATCTTCGGGCGGCCGGTTGGTACGCCGACAACGGCCGGCCGGCGGAGGGGCTGCGGCACGCGCTGGCCGGCGGTCACTGGGACCGGGCGACCGAGATCTTCGTCGCGCAGTGGCCGGAGCTGGCCCCGTACGACCGGTCCGACTTCGGCGCCCCCGTGCCGGCGCCGCCACCACCCGAGGTCGTGCGCCGCGATCCCGAGCTGGCCCTCGCCTGCGCCGCGGAGCGGGCGCACGCCGGTGACCCGCAGGCCGCCACGGCGCACCTGCACGCCGCGGTCGCGGTCGCGGACACCCTGCCCGCCCAGCGCCGGGACCGTTTCCTCCGGCTGGCCACCGCGGTGGAGCTGACGCTGGCCCGGCTCGCCGGCGACCACGCCGAGGTGCGCGCCGCGACCGCGCGGCTGATCCGGGCGCACCCCACGCCGCCCGGGCGGTCCAACCTGGCTGCCCCGAGTGGGGAGCCCGCCACCGGTCCGGCCCAGCGCTCGGCCCCCGCCGCCGGGGTGCGCGCCCCGGAACCGTTCGCCGCGCCGGTGGCCGGCGGGCCGAGGGGCAGCGCCACCGAGGACGCCGAGCTGCGGGCGTTCGCCGGTACCGCGCTCGGGCTCGTGGAACTGGCCGAGGGGCAGCTGCCCTCGGCGCGGTTCGCCCGGGCGCTGGGTGCGGCGCGGGAGGCGGGCCGGCTCCGCGTCGAGCTGGTCTGCGCCAGCCGCTCGGCGCTGCTCGACGCCGTGCAAGGGAGGTTGCGGGCCGCCGAGGCGTCCGCCCGGGCCGCGTTGGCGATGCCGCCCTGCCACGGCTGGGCCTGCCGCCTCGACTGCGCGTACGCCCAGCTGGCGCTGGCCGTGGTGGCTCTGCACCGGGACCAGCCCGAGGAGGTCGCCGGGAACCTGGCGCTGGCCCGGGCCGCGACCGGGGAGTCGGAGACGCCGGCCCGTGCCGGGAGTGCCGTGGGGGAGACCACGGCCGCGGCGGTCGCCGCGCTCTGCCGGGCGCAGCTGCTGCACGACCGGGGTGAGGTGGCCGCCGGTCACCGGCTGCTGGCCGAGGCGCGGCACCGGATCGCGGACCGGCCGGCCGCCGTGGAGCTGGCCTACCAGCTGCTGGCCGCGGACGCGGACCTGCTCGGTGCCCGGGGTGACCTGGAGGCCGCCCGGGACCTGCTGGCCGGGCCGCTGCGGGACCAGGTCGAGCCGCTCGCCTCGGTCGCGGTGGCGCTGGCCCCGGTGGCGGTGGCGCTGGCCCGGGTCGAGCTGCGCGCCGGTGACCCGCGGGCGGCCGCTCGGGCCCTGCCGGACTGGGCGGCGCCGGAGGCGGAGCGGTGGTCGCTGCCGGTACGCGTGGACGCGGGCCTGCTCGACGCGGTGCTGGCGCGCCACGGCGGGGACGAGCGCCGGGCCGGCCGGACGTTGGAGCGGGTGCTCGACCTCGCCGGTCCGGAGGGCGTCCGGCGGGTCTTCACCCGCGCCGATCCGGCCGTGCGGGATCTGCTCGCCGCGCACCTCGACACCGGCACGGCGCACTGGTCGATGGTCAGCGACCTGGTGCGGGGCGCGGACGAGCCGGCCGAACGGGGGCCGGTGGAGCCGGGGCCGACGCTGGAGGAGCCGCTCACCGAGCGGGAGCTGACCATCCTGCGCTACCTGCAGAGCATCCTGTCCAACGTGGAGATAGCCAGTGAGCTGTCGCTGTCGGTCAACACGGTGAAGACCCACGTGCGCAACATCTACCGCAAGCTCGACGCGACCCGCCGGCGAGAAGCGGTCCGGCGGGCGCGCGAGCTGCGGTTGATCTAAGTGTCGGCCGCGGCGTCGACGGCGGCGAGCAGGTCCGGCAGGGCGTACCCGCCGTCGTGCCTGGCGTCGTTGACGAAGAGGGTCGGGGTGCCGTTGACCCCGCTGCGGATCCCGCCCACGAAGTCCCGGCGTACCCGGTCGGCGTGGGCGTGCCGCTCCACCTCGGCGTCGATGTCGTCCGGCGGCATGCCGAGCTGTTCGACGCCGAGCGACAGGTGCACCGGGTCGAGCTGGTCCTGGTGCTCGTAGAGCCAGTCGTGCATCTCCCAGAACCGGCCGCGGACCCCGGCCGCCTCGGCCGCCTCGGCCGCGCTCTCCGCGTACGGGTGCACGTTGGCGATCGGGAAGTAGCGGTAGACGAGCCGTACCGTGCCCTCCCGCTGCCGGAGCAGCTCGGTGAGGTTCGGGTACGCGGCGCCGCAGTAATGGCACTGGAAGTCGCCGTACTCGACGATCGTCACGGGGGCGTCGGCCGCGCCCCGAACATGGTCGGATCCGGTCACCGGCGTACGCAGACGGGCGGTGACCTGCAGCGGAGTCGTCATCCGACCCTCACCTCCCCGCTGGCGCACATCCGCTCCAGCGCGTCGAGGATGCCGTCCGCGCCCGGGTTGACCTCCGGCGGGTAGAGCTGGGACCAGGCGACCGCGCCGTCCGGGTCGACCACCACGAGCGCCCGCGCGGCCTCACCGCTGCGGGTGTACGCGCCGTACGCGCGGGCCACCTCCCCCTTCGGCTCGAAGTCCGCCAACAGCGGGAAGCCGACGCCCTGGTCCTCGGCGAACGCCCGGTGCGACCACAAGCTGTCCACGGAGATGCCCAGCACGGCCGCCCGGTACTGGTCGAACTCCGGCATGGCGGCCTGGTAGAGCGCCATCTGGTCGCCGCAGACCGGACTCCAGTCGGCCGGGTAGAACGCGAGCACCACCGGTCGGCCGCGGTACTCGCGGACGCCGGTGCGCCGCCCGTCCGGGGTGGCCGGCAGCGCGAAGTCCGGCGCCGGCCGCCCCGGTCCGATCAGCCCGTTCGGATCAGTCATGACTCCCACGCTCGCCGCCGGCCGGGTGAAGTCGGCTCACCCTGCCGGGGTGGTTCAATGCAGGACCGGGGCGACGGCGATGTGGTTCTGCACCTCCCGGATGCCCGGCGCGGACCAGGCCACCCGTTCCACCTCGGCACGTTCCGGGATCGAGTGCACCAGACCGGCCAGTAGCACCGTGTCGCCGTGCACCCGCACCGTGACGTGCTCGGACTCGGTGGCCCGGCTGCGGGCGAGGGCGTCGACGATCCGCTCGGCCAGTTCGTGCCCGTCCGCGCGGATCGACGGCCGCACGGTGATCCCGTTGCTCAGGCCGCGTACGCCGGTGAGTCGGCTGACCGCCCGTTCGGCGGCTCGCCGCTGGTACTCCCACTCCACCTCGCCGTGCAGGGTCACCCAGCCGTCCGAGACGGTGACCTGCAACTGCTCCAGGGGTACGAACGCGTCCCACTCCAGGGCGTGCCCGACCGCGCCGGCCACCTCCGGGTCGGCCCGCTCCGCTCCGCCGGGCAGCTGCACGGTCAGATCGTTGGCGACCGCGCGGACCCGGGGGACCCGGTGCGCCGCCCGCTCGGCGGCCCACTTCTTCGCGTAGCTCTCCACCCGGCCGGTGAGGGTGACAACGCCCTCGGAAACGGTCACGCCGATCTCGTGCGGCCGGACCCGTGGCTCCCAGGTCAGCTCGTCGAGGACGTCGGACTGGATCTCCTGATCGGTACGGGTGACGGTCTCGGTGGCCATCGGCTCCCTCCTCGTCTCGCATGGGGGCTTCCGCAGGCACGGCCGCCCGGGGGCGATGCTGCCGCCGGTCGGGGTGAGCCACCCTCGCCCGACCCGGGTGATCGCGGTCCGACGATCTTGGAGGTGGCCGTCGGGGTCTAGGCTCGCGTGGTCCCACCCCGAAGGAGGTACGACATGGCTGCGATCAGAACTGCCTACCTGACGGCCGCTCGCTCGGCCGTGCGGCTGCTGGGCGACCCGGCGGTCGCCGAGCGCTGGGACCAGCCGAGCGCGCTCGCCGAGTTCGGTGTCGCCGGCCTCGCGGGGCACCTCGCCTCGCAGGTCTTCCAGGTCGAGGCGGTGCTCGCCGAGCCCGTGCCGGCCGGTGATCCGATAGGTCTGCTCGACCACTACGCGCGTGGCAGCTGGATCGGCGCGAGTGTCGACGACGACGTGAACGTGGGCATCCGCCGGGTGGGGGAGGGGATCGCGCAGGAGGGGCCGCAGGCGTTGGCCGCCCGTACGGCCGAGGCGGTGCAGCGGCTCACCGAGGCGTTGACCCGGGAGCCGGCGGGGCGGGTGGTGCACCTGGCTCGGGGGCCCTGGTCGCTCACCCTGGACGACTTCCTGACCACCCGCCTCATGGAGATCGCGGTGCACTCCGACGACCTGGCGGTCAGCGTCGGTGTGGCCACTTCAGAGCTACCCGTCGACGTCTTCGAGCCGGTGCTCTCGTTGCTGGCTCGGCTGGCGGTACGCCGTCACGGCCAGCCGGCGGTGCTGCGCGCCCTGGCCCGCGCCGAACGCGCGCCGGAGCGGATCAACGCCATCTGACTCGACCTGATGTCGGGGTGTCGTCGAGGTGCCGGACACCCCGACATCAACGAACCCGGGGTCGTTCGTCCGCTGCGGATGCGCGGCGGGCCGGTCGGGACCGTCCTTGCTCGGGCTCAGGTGTCGAGGTTGGCGGGGGAGTTGGGGCGGTCCACGTCCACGAAGTCGATGTCGTCGACCGCGCGGTCGTCCCGGCTGCCCGCGGCCCGGGCGGCGGTACCTGCGGCCCAACCGATGGCGGCGCCGACCAGCGCCACACCGATCAGCAGCGTCCACGGCAGCGCCGGACGTCGACCGGCGAGCGCGTCGAAGGCGAGGGTGGCCCGGCGGCGGGCCTCGTCGGCAGCGTTGCCCACGACGTCACCTGCTCCGTCACTGAGCCGGTGTCCGCCGCGTTGCGCGGAGCGGGCGGTGCCTCGGACGGTGTCGCCGGCGGTGTTGACGCTGGAGACCAGGTGCTGCCACGCCTGGTCCGCGATTCGCTCGGGTCTGCTGCGGCGGTCCAGCAGGGTCGTTCCGAACATCGGGATTACCTCCTCGGTGCGCCGGCCACGGCGGGCGGGTCGGCTCCCGGCCATCCGGATCGGCGCGTCACGGTTCGCCTACCCGCCAGTGCCCCGCCCATCGGCGCCCCAAACCCGCCGAATCACCCCAGCCGGACCGCCCGAAGTGGTGGGGCCTGACGGCCGGGGTCGCGCCGGGTTCACCATGCCCCGGCGGCCGGCCGCGCTCGGGCGGCCGGCCCGTTCGAGACGGAGATGGGGTGGTCAGCGCACCGAGACGACGGCGGCACCCCGGGCGAAGTCGTCGTCATCGTCGTCATCGTCTCCGCTGCCACCGAAGCCGCAGGCCAGTACGAGGGCGAGCAGGGCACCGACGCCGGCCAGCCCGGCCAGTCTCTTGATCATTGATCATCCCCTCTGTCGTGGACTCCCGGCCGATGCTAGGCCGCCCCGGCAAACGCACCCGCGCCGTGCGAAATCGGATCATGGGTCCGGACCCTTACCGGCCGCGTCGTTTCCGCCCGGCTGGCGCGGACCGGCTACCCTGGGCGGCGGTGCGTCGGTCCGAGGGGCCGTCGAACGAACAGACGAAGAGAAGAATCCGGACAAGGGTGACGAGATGTGCCCTGATCCGCGAATTGCTCATCCCCCGGGGGTGGCGACCGAGGCCATCGGAGGAATACTCTCGGTCGCGGCCCGCGTACTGATGAGGCGCCCGGGGGACGGGCGGGTGGAGGTGCTCGCGTGAGCCTGTCGATCGTGAAGTCGGTACTGTCCGGCGGTGTCGTGGAGATTGCCCCACGCGGCGAGATCGACGTCGACACCGCGTACGAGGTGCGTGAAGCGATCGCCGAGGTGCTGGCCAAGGGGCATCCGGCGCGCATCGAGCTCAACATGCGCCTGGTCACCTTCATCGACTCCGTCGGCATCAGCGCGATGGTCGCCGGGTTCCAGACCGCCGAGGTGAGCGGCGTCAAGCTCGTGGTCACCGAGCCGAGCCGGTTCGTGCACCGGCAGCTCTGGGTGACCGGCCTGCTCGGGCTCTTCGGTGCTCCGGAGCCCTACTACGCCGGCACGGCCACGCCCGAGGTGCTCCCCGGCGCCTGAGCCGCGCTCATCCCCGATCGGGCTCGACAACCCTCTCGTCGAGGCCGGAGAGGTCCACGTCGCCGGCTTCGCTGACGCCGCCGACCGGCTGCGGAGTCCCACCGGCTGATCGCCCGGCCGACAGGCACCCGAAGCCGCGGTATGCGCTCCGGAGGCCGCTCAGCCGTTGCCACCTCGCCCCTGGTGGGTGAGGATCGGGCGACCGGCGACGGCGGGAGACGGTGTGCTCAGGCGGGACTCCTTCAGCTACAGCGTCCAGGCGCGCTGCTCGCCGTCGGACGCCGCCGCGCTCCTCGGCGACCTCGACCGGCAGGGCGAACTGCACCCGCTGATCGTCCGGGTCCGCCGGCTTCCGCCCCGCCCCGGCGCGCGGGCCAGCTACACCGTCAGCGACCGGCTCACCGCCGGACCGGTGCGGTTCCGGGTGCGGTACCAGGCCGACGTGCTGGTCCAGGCGGAGGACGAGATCGTGACGGTGGCCCGGCAGTGGCCGGCCACCACCGTGCGCAGCCGCGCCCTGCTCCACACCGAGGCGGACGGGCAGCTGCGCATCGACGTCGAGATCACCCTCGCCGCGCCCGCGCCGCTCTTCGCGTACGCCTTCCGGCAGGCCCGCGCCGCGCACCTGACACTGGCGAACCGGCTCGCCGGTGCGCTCGACCGCGACCGGAAGGGACCGCCCGCCACGTCCTGACAGACGCCGGGGGTTTGGTGGAGCCGGTCAGGCGCCCGCGCGGCCGGCCACCGGCGAGCGCCGGCCCGGCGCGGGCGACCCGGTCCGGCGCATCCGCCCCCACGGCTTGTACGTGGAGAGCACCGTCGCGATGACCATCAGGCCGGTCGACACGGCGGGCGCGATCACCAGGTCGGCCCGGTCCCGCGCCGGGAGGGCGGCCCCGAGCTCGCCCGCGGCGCGCAGGTTCGGGGTGAGCAGAAAGAGCACCAGCACGACCATCGCCGTGGTGATCAGCAGCTTCACCAACACCCAGCGGTACCGGAGGAGCTTCCACGGGGTCAGCAGGGCGCTGGCCACGCCGACCGTCCACACCGCGACGGCCAGCGGGGCGAAGAGCACCGTGCCGATCAGCGCGGCCACCGGATAGACCACGTCCGGGTCGGCGCCGCGCAGCACCGCCACGCCGAGGGTGAGCAGGACCAGGTCCGCGCCGAGCCACCCCAGCGAGGTGACCAGGTGCAGCGTGAGCAGCGCCTTGCGCGCGGTGGGCGGTGTTCGGGTCATGCCCGTGATGCTGCCCGCGCGGACCGGCCGGATCGTCCGCCGAGCGACGACATCCCGGGTACGTCCCGCGACGTACCGCCTCCGGCGGTGCGGGTGGCCGGACCGGGCCACCCGCGGCCGCGAGGTCAGTACACCGAGAGGTGCACGTGGTTCGTGTGGTCGCTCGACGGGTCTCCGCCCGCCCCGCTGTACGACTTCCATCCGCTGCTGGGCAGCCAGATCTGCCGGTACCAGATCACGTAGAGCACCGCGAGCCGGTCGGAGTTGCGGAT
Organism: Micromonospora musae; assembly: GCF_003626545.1. Taxonomy (NCBI): domain Bacteria; kingdom Bacillati; phylum Actinomycetota; class Actinomycetes; order Micromonosporales; family Micromonosporaceae; genus Micromonospora; species Micromonospora musae. The sequence goes on along the minus strand of NZ_RAZS01000005.1, from coordinate 415,832 downwards.
GAAGTACGCGGCCAGGTTGTTGCCGTACGTCTTGTCGCCGCCGGTGGCGTCGCCGCCGAACCCGTTCTTCTGCGCGGCGAAGTCGCAGGCCCGGCCCTTGGGGTGTTCGCCGGAGCCGCCGTTTCGGTGGCAGGAGACGTAGCGGGTGAAGTCGGCCGCCTTGGCCTGGTTGAGCGCGTGCAGCATGCGTGGGGTGATGCAGCCGCTCGCTGGTGTCGGGTCGTTGACGCTGCACGACTCCTTCGGCCAGGAGCCGTCGGGGTTGCGGGGCGCCGGTGCGGCGTTCGCGGTGGAGGTGCCCCGGTTGGAACCTCCGGCCGTGGCGCGGACCGTGTTGGCGTTGGCCACCTCGATGGCCCGCTCGGCCTGTTGCTTGCGCTTCGCCATCACGGCGACCTGCTTGCGCTGCTCCTTGATCTCACCGTCCAGCGCGGCGCGGGTCCGGTTCGCCGTGTCCCGGGTCTCCATCAGCTCGCGCAGCACCCGGTCCTCGTTGGCGGCTACGGCGTCCAGGGCGGCGGCGCGGTCCATGAAGCCGTCCGGGCTGGTGCTGTTGAGCAGCGCCGAGATGGTGCCGAGCCGGCCGGTGCGGTAGGCGACCCCGGCGATCTCGCCGACCTTGCCGCTGCGCTGCGCCAGTTCGGTGTCGGTCGTCCGGAGCTGCGCGGTGAGCTGCTGCTGCCGCTGGGTCGAGCGGGCGAGGGCCGCCTTCGCGTCGAGCCAGCCCTTGCTCGCCGCCTCCAGTTGGGCGCGGAGCGCGGGGGTGCCGCCCTCGGCGTCGTTGCTGGGAACCGCGGCGGGCAGGGCCGCTGGGGGAGTGGACGCGGTGGCGGTGCCGGGGCTGAGCGCGACGGCGAGGGCGAGCGTCGCGGCGATCAGGGCCACCATCCGGGCGGCGCGTCGTCGTACGGGTGCCACTACTGGCATGCGCATGTCCTTCCGCCAGCCGACCGGGTTAGCTGACGGGTTCGGGACGGAAGATCCCTACCGCTCGCGCGGATGCACCCCAGGAACGTGGTTCCCCGGCTCGCCGAACGTCGGCGATTAGGCGTTGGCCGCCGCCGGCGCCCGTGAGCGCCACCTACCGGAGGCCGGAGCCGAGACTACCGGGGCCAGCGAGCCCTACGCAGCAGATGTGACTCTCGGTGCTGCTGTGGTCACCGATAATTCCGGCATATCGGACAATACACTCCCAGAATTAAGGATGTGCTCATTACCACTCACAGGACCCGCAGGCCCCGGGTGCCGCGCCCGGCTCGATCTGCAACGTGGCGTGCTCGATGTGGAAGTCCTCGTGCAGGGCGGTCCGCGCGGCGGTGAGCACCGTGCCGACGTCGGCGCCGGAGGCCATGGTGAGGTGCGCGGAGGCGACCTCCATGCCCGAGGTGAGCGTCCAGACGTGCAGGTCGTGGACGCCGGCCACACCGGGCACGGCCGCGAGCCGATCGTGCACCGCCGTCACCTGGAGGTGCTTCGGCGCGGCCTGGACGAGGATGCGGACCGCCGCCCGGCCGAGCTTCCAGGTGCGCGGCAGGATGAACACGCCGATGGCGATCGCCACCAGCGGGTCGGCCCACCACCAGTCGGTGACCGTGATGAGCAGCGCCGCGCCGATCACGCCGAGCGAGCCGAGCAGGTCGCCGAGCACCTCGAGGTAGGCGCCCTGGAGGTTGATGCTCTCCTTTGCCCCGGGCCGCAGCAGCAAGAAGGCGACCACGTTGGCCAGCAGGCCCAGCACGGCCACCGCCAGCATCGGGCCGGCGAGCACCTCCGGCGGGTCGCCGAAGCGGCCGACGGCCTCGATCACCACGTAGACGGCGACCCCGGAGAGCAGGACGGCGTTGGCGAGCGCGGCCAGCACCTCGAGTCGGTAGAGCCCGAAGGTGCGCTGCGGGTCCCGGTTGGCGTGCCGGGTCGCGGTGATCGCGGCGAGGGCCATGCCGATGCCGAGCACGTCGGTGAACATGTGCCCGGCGTCGGAGAGCAGGGCCAGCGAGCCGGTGCGGAGGGCGGCCACAGCCTCGACCACCATGAGGACGGCCAGCAGTCCGAATGCCGCCCAGAGTCGGCCACGGTGATGCTGGGCGGCGTTCGCCACCGTCTCCTCGTGGCCATGACCCGCGCCCACGAAACCACCCTCCGTCGACGGTTCGGACCGGTCAAACATATGCTCACATCGCAATGTATGCAACCGTCGGCCATGCGCGACGGCCGAACCGAGAAGTCGGGGAACGTCAGCCGGTCGGGTCGACCGTGCTCAGCCGCTGGGTGGCGCGGGAGAGCGCCACGTAGAGCGTCCGGACGCCCGAGCCGGGATCCGCCCGGATCTCGCTCGGCGCGACCAGCACCACCCCGTCGTACTCCATACCCTTCGCCTCCAGGCTGGTCACCACCTGGAGGCGGGACCCGCCCCGCGCGCCGAGCCAGCCGGCCACCTCGTTCCGGCGGGGCACCGGCGTGATCACCCCGACCGTCCCCTCCACCTCGTCCAGCAGCGTCGCGGCCGCCGCCACCGTGGCGCTCTCCAGCTCCGCCACCGGCACCGCCAGCTCGACCGGCTCGACGCCGGTGGAGCGGACCGCGGTGGGCAGCGCCAGGTCCGGGTCGAGCCGGCGGATCTCGGCCGCCGCCACCGCGAAGATCTCCGCCGAGTTGCGGTAGTTGGTGGTGAGCGTGAAGTGGTGCCGGCGGCGCCGGCCCAGCGCCTGGTCCCGGGCCCGGGTCAGCTCCGCCGGATCACCGGTCCACGCCGTCTGCGCCGGATCGCCCACCACCGTCCAGGACGCCAGGCGGCCGCGGCGACCGATCATCCGCCACTGCATCGGCGAGACGTCCTGCGCCTCGTCCACCACCACGTGCGCGTACTCCCGGTAGTCGGCCGGGCGCTCCCGCGCCGCCTCCCGGGCCGCCCGCTGCCGGTCGGCGTAGGTGCTCAGCTCACGCACCCCGCCGGCCAGCTGGAACGGATCCCGCTTCGCCCGGGCCGGCCGCACCGGCTTGCCGAGCAGCGCGTCGAGCTCGTCCAGCAGCGCGATGTCGGCGATCGTCAGCCCCTCGCCGTCCAGGGTCCGGTACGCATTCGTCAGCAGCCGGATCTCCGCCCCGGAGAGGACGCCCCCGGCGTACCGGCGCAGCCGCTCGGGGCTCGCCAGCCAGCCCAGCACGTGCCGGGGGTGCAGCCGCGGCCACCAGGCCTTGAGGAACTCCCGGAACTCCGGCCGGTCGGCGATCTCGTCCTCGAAGGCGCGCTGCTCCGGCAGCCTGCCGATGTTCAGCCGGCGAGCCTGCGCCCAGAGCGCCGCGAAGACACCGTCGAAGCCTGCCCGGCGCACCTCGTTACGGCGCGCGCCCCGCGGCAGCGCACGATCCCGGATCGCGTCCAACTCCCGCCGCTCCAGCCGCAGCAGTTCGCCGCGGTAGAGCAGGCGCAGCTCCGTCGGCCCACCCGGTACGGCGTCCCGGGCCGCGCGCTCCAGCACCCGGCGCATCCGCAGCGAGCCCTTCACCGCGGCGACCTCGGGCGGGTCGGTCCGGGTCGCCGTCATCCCGGGGAAGAGCGTGCCCAGGGAGTGCAGGGTGGCGGTCTCCTCACCGAGGGAGGGCAGCACCGAGGCGATGTACTCGACGAAGACCGAGGAGGGGCCGACGACCAGGATGCCGCCTCCGGCGTACCGGCTGCGGTCGGAGTAGAGCAGGTAGGCCGCCCGGTGCAGGGCGACGGCCGTCTTGCCGGTGCCGGGGCCGCCGGAGACGATCGTGACTCCGGAGCCGGGGGAGCGGATCGCCTCGTCCTGCTCCCGCTGGATGGTCGCCACGATGTCCCGCATGCCCCGGCCGGTGGCCCGGGAGAGCGTGGCGAGCAGCGCACCGTCGCCCACCACCGCCATCTCCGGCGGCGCGGCGCCCGGATCGAGCAGGTCGTCCTCGATCCGTACGACCCGCTCCCCGCTCGACTGGATCGTCCGGCGGCGCACCACGCCCTGCGGCTGGGCCGGCGTCGCCTGGTAGAAGGCGGCTGCCGCCGGAGCCCGCCAGTCGACCACGAGGCTGGCCGCGTTCTCGTCCCGGATGCCGAGCCGACCGACGTGCAGCACCTGATGGTCACGCAGGTCGAGCCGGCCGAAGACCAGCCCCTCGTGCTCGGCGTCGAGCGCGTGGCGCCGCTGCGCGGCGTGGAAGACCATGGCGTCCCGCTCGACCAGAGCGCCGAAGTTCCCGACCCGGGCGAGCCGGTAGCCGTCCCGTTCGGCGCGGACCGCCGACCGCCGCAGCTCGGCGAGTCGGGCGTACACCCGGTCGAGATGCCGCTGCTCGACGGCGATCTCCTGCTCCAGGGTGGTCTGGTCGGTCACGCTCGCTCCTGATCCCTTGCCGGCGGCGGGCACCGCGGTACACCACGGGCCGCACGTCGGGCCAACCGAACGAGGGTACGGCCCCGACCGGCGGCACCACGTCGCCAGGTGCGCCCGTCGCGCCTCGTCAGGCCGGCGAGGCGGGGGTGAGCCGCCCGGCGGGCCGTGGCCGATCGAGCACTTGGCGGAGCACCCCGAGCAGGGCGGAGTTCACCTCGTCCGGGCGCTCCATCATGAGCATGTGCCCGGCGCCGGGGCAGACGGTCAGCTCGGTGTTCGGCAGCACCGCCGCGATCGACTCGGCGCACGGTGGCGGGGTGAGCCGGTCCCGGTCCCCGACGAGGGCGGCAGCGGGCAGGTGGGCCAGCTGGGCGAGGGTGTCGAGGCGGTGCTGCGCGCCGATGGAGGCGCGGAACCCACCTATCGAGCGGAGCGTGGCGCGCGCCACCGACGAGGTGACCAGCCGGATGTCGGCCGGGTCGCACGTCTCGCCGAAGAGCAGCCACCGGATGCTGGGACGCAACGCGCGCAGCAGCGCCAGCGGCGGCCGCCACGATCCGCAGCGCGCCAGTACGCCGGCGCCGGTGGTCTCGGCGAGCCGGATCAGCCGGGTGATGCGGGACGAGAGCCCGTAGACGGTGTGCGTGTGCCCCTCGGCGGTGGTCGAGACGAAGGCGAGACCGGCGGTACGCGCCGCGAAGTGCTCGGGATGCCGGTGCGCGTACTCCATGATCGTCATACCGCCGAGGGAGTGCCCGACCAGGACGATCCGGCCGGTCGGGGCCGTCGCCTCGATCACCGCGGCGAGATCGTCACCGAGCTGGGCCAGGGTGGCCGTGCGCAGCGGCATGCAGCTGGAGCGGCCGTGACCGCGCGCGTCGTACGCGACCAGCCGCACCGCCGTGCCGGCCGCCTCGCCCAGCGCGGCGAGTTGCCGGTGCCAGCTCCGGCCGTCGAGCGTCCAGCCGTGCAGCAGGATCACCGTGACCTCGGCGTCGACCGCCCCGGAGGTCTCGACGTGCAGGCGCACCCCCTCGTCGAGGCGCACCTCAGACTGCTCCGGCATCGCCGCCTCCCCGGGCCGCCCGGATCCCGCCACCGGGGTACCCGGTGGTGACACCGGCTACCCCGCATGACACCACGCCAACCCTCGCGACGGAAAGAGCCCGCGCCCGGCGGCGGCCCGCACCTGTCGATCATGAGGTTGGCGGCGGTTCCGGCGATCCGTCAACCGGCTGAGGGCGGGGAGAGGGGGAAGGTGGGGGGACGCAGAACCGCCCGCCGGGATGTCCCGACGGGCGGTTACGTGTTGCTCAGCGAGAGGGCTGCTCAGCCCTCGAAGACGCCGGCCTCGACCAGGCGCTTCTCGGTCGCGTCCCAGCCGTCGCCGGGGTGCACCTCGGCCAGCGTGTTCAGCTCGGCGCGGATCTTGGTGGCGTGGCCGGCGGCGGCCAGCACCCGGATCTCCTCGACGAAGGCCTCGGAGTCGGTGCGCAGGTGCGCGGTCTTGCCGTTGGTCAGGTTCCGCACGTAGGCGTGCTTGCCGCCGTTGAGCGGGATGAGGTACTTGAACTCGCCCAGCACGCTGAGGGCGCCACCCTGGCCAGCCTGGCCGGCCCGGACGGACGCGCGCGCGGTCTTAGAGGTGTTGCTCGCCACGGAGGTACTCCTTGCAAGACGTACGGGAGGACTGGAACGTCCGGGGGCTGTGCGGACGACTCCGGATGGATGGGCCCGCAGAAGTTGTGCGCGGCACAAGCCGCCGATGAAACTGTACACGAACACGATCCCTGGCTGGTCATCGCGCCGTCGTGGGTTCCAACGGCGGCCACCCTTGCGGCTATTCCGGCGGCTCTTCCCGGTGAATTTTCCGATTCCCTGGCGCACCGTCCGTCACAGGAGTCATCATGTGTCACAGGAACCACTCGGGTGGTCGAGGTCGTAGGGGAAGACGCACCTCGCTCTCCGGGAGGTCACCGTGCCAACGCGTGGCGTCGTATACGTCCACTCGACCCCGCTCGCCGTGTGCTCACACGTCGAGTGGGCGATCGCGCGCGTCCTTGCCGCGCCGGTCAACCTGCAGTGGACTGCACAACCCGTCGATCCCGGCGTCCGCCGGGCCGAGTGCGGGTGGACCGGTCGTCCGGGAACGGGCGCCGAGCTGGCTGCTGCCCTTCGGCAGTGGCCCATGATCCGTTTTGAGGTGACCGAGGAGCCGAGTCCCGGGGCCGACGGCGAGCGCTTCATGCACGTGCCGGGCCGAGGGCTCTTCCGGGCCACCGTCGGCGCGGCCGGTGACATCCAGCTGGGCGAGGACCGGCTACGCAGCATCCTGGCGACCGCCCGCGCCCCGGAGGCGATCACGCACGCGATCGAGAAGGCGCTCGGCGCCGCCTGGGACGCGGAGCTGGAGCCCTACCGCCACGCCGGCGACGGCGCCCCGGTGACGCTGCTCACCCGGGTCGGCTGAGGGGCCCCCGCCGCGCGTATATCCGGTGTCAGCGGCGGCCCCCACGGGCGGGCCGGGATGGGCCGGGTTGCCCCGATACGCGGTGAACTGGTGGGATAGGTGGCGTGTCCCTTCGCCCCCGCCGCACCGTCGTCGCCATAGCAGCCCTGGCCGCTCTGCTCCTCTCCGGTTGCTCGGGGTCCCCGCAGCAGCCGTCCTCCTCGTCCGCTCCGTCCTCCCCGTCGGCGCCGCCGAGCGGTGACCCGGCGGCCGGCGACCCGGCCGCCCGTGCCACCGCCCTGGTCGCCACCCTCCCGGACGAGGACCTCGTCGGCCAGGTGCTGATGCCCTACGCCTACGGCAGCGCGGCCGATGACGTCTCGGCCGGCTCGGCCGCCGGCAACCAGGGGCTCGCCGGGGTGGACACCCCCGCCCAGATGATCGCCAAGTACCGCCTCGGCGGGCTCATCCTGGTCGGCTTCAGCGCCGACGACCCGACCCAGGGCAACCAGGAGACCACCAACGTCGACAGCGCGAAACAGGTCCGGGAGCTGACCACGGGGCTGCGCGGCGCCGCGGCCAAGCTGCCCACCGGCGCCGCGCCGTTCCTGATCGGCACCGACCAGGAGTTCGGCGTGGTGACCCGGATCACCGACCGGGTGACCGTGCTGCCCAGCGCCCTGGCCGCCGGGGCGGCGGGCGACCCGGCCCTGACGGAGGCGGCCTGGCGGGCCGCCGGCAGCGAACTGGCCGCGCTGGGGATCAACCTGGACTTCGCGCCCGTCGCCGATGTGCTCGCCACCCGCAGCACCGTGATCGGTTCCCGCTCGTTCGGCTCCGACCAGGGGCGCGTCTCGCCGCAGGTGGCCGCCGCGGTCCGCGGCCTGCAGAGCGCGGGGGTGGCGGCCACCCTGAAGCACTTCCCGGGACACGGGCACAGCGCCGACGACTCCCACAAGGAGCTGCCGGCGCTCACCCAGTCGCGGGCGAAGCTGGAGGCCGAGGCGTGGCCGCCGTTCAAGGCAGGCATCGACGCGGGCACCATGGCGGTGATGTCCGCCCACCTCGACGCGAGGTCGGTCGACCCGGGCACGCCGGCGACCTTCTCGCACAAGCTCCTCACCGACGTGCTCCGCGGTCAGCTCGGCTTCCAGGGCGTCGTCATCACCGACGGCATGAACATGGCGCCTGCCAAGCGCTGGTCACCCGGGGAGGCCGCGGTGCGTGCCCTCAAGGCCGGCAACGACCTCATCCTGATGACCCCCAACGTCGGCCAGGCGTACGACGGTCTGCTCGACGCGCTGCGCGACGGGTCGCTGCCGCGGGCCCGGCTCGTCGACGCGGTGACCCACGTGCTGACCATGAAGTTCCGCCTCGCCGGCACGACGGCGCCGGAGATGTCGACGCTGGACGACCCGGCGCACCGGGCGGCGGCCGACGCGCTCGCCGCCGCGGCGGTGACGGTCCTCCGCGGCTCCTGCGACGGCACCCCGATCCCCGGGCCGGTGACCGTCACCTCCTCCGACGGCCGGGACCACACGCGGAGCCTGCTGACCGACGCGCTGAAGGCGGCCGGGGTGCGGGTGGTGCCCGAGGGCGGCACCGTCGTGCACCTGGTCGGCTACGGCGACGGCACCGGCGACCTGCGCGCCGACGCGGCCGTGACGGTCGCCATGGACACCCCGTACGTGCTGGCCAAGGCGAAGTCGCCGACGCTGCTGGCGACCTACTCGTCCAGCCGGGCGGCCATGACCGGGCTGGCGGCGGTGCTCGCCGGCAAGGCCCGCCCCGGCGGCCGCTCCCCGGTGACCGTCTCGGGCCTGCCGGCGTCCACCTGCACCAGCTGAGCCGGTCAGGGTCCGGTAGCCGCCGGGGCGTCCGGGTCGGAGAGATCCGCCGGCCGGTGCCGCGCCTGCGTGCCCAGCAGGCGCAACGGCGGCGGCTCGACCAGCGCGGGCGGGTCCGCGCTGGGTACCGCGCGGGGGAGCAGCGCGGCGAGACCGGCCCGGGTCGCCACCACGACGAGCCGGTCGGTGCGGACCAGCGGGCGTCGTCGCGGCAGCGCCCAGATCGTCTGCCCGGCCCGGCCGGTACGCATCGCGATCACCCGGACCTCGCCCGGGCGTGAGAGGTCGGGGCAGAACCGTCCCTCGAGATCCGAGCCCGCGCCGACCGGCAGCTCCGCGACGAGCAGCAGGTGCCGGCCGATCGGGATGGTGTCGATCACCTCCCGGCCCATCATGGCGGCCGCGAACGCCGGTGCGGCGAGGTACGACACGCTGCGCGAGTGGGTCAGCCCGAAGGTCCGCTGCACCCGCTGGGCGAAACCGTCGTCGAAGAGCCGGAGCACGACCCGCAGCGACCCGTCCGGTTGACCGGAGGCCGCCCGGGCGGTGGCGTGCGCCGACCGACCCGACAGGGCGGTCTCCAGGTTCGTCATGTCGTCGCTGGTGAGCACCACCAGCGCCCGGCAGGTCTGCACCGATGCGGCGCGGAGCGTCTCGGGACTCGTCGCGTCCCCGATGATCACGGGCAGCCCCAACTCGCGCCCCACAGCCACCCCGCGTGCCGACTCCGTACGGTCGATGCCGACCACCGGCAGGCCCGACGAGTGCAGCTCCTGGAGCACCCGGGTGCCGATGTTGCCCAGGCCGACCACGATCACGTGCCCCGCGACCGGGTCGACCAGCCCGCCCGCCGCCACCCTGAGCCGGGCGTGCACGAGCGCGTCGACGACCAGCGCGGTCACCGTGGGCACGATGGCGACACCCGAGAGCACCAGGACGACCGCGGTCACCTTCTCGGCGAGCGGGGCCGCCGGGTCGGCCTCGGCGCCGCCCAGCGCGGTGAGCAGCACGAGGTAGGCCGCCTCGGCCGGGGCCAGGCCACGGACGTACCCGAGCACCGCGCCGGCGGCCGTGAAGAGCAGGGCCATGCCGGCCAGGGCCAGCCGCAGGTTGCGCCCGAAGACCAGGGCGGTGGTACGCAGCAGCCGTTGCCGGCGTCGCGGCAGCGGCTCGGCGCGGGGGCGACCGTACGCCCGGACGAGGACCAGGTCCGCCTCGTCCTCGTCCGCGGGCAGCCGCACCAGCTCGGGCCCGCCGGTGTCCGCCAGCCCGCAGACGACCTCGGCGGACTCGTCGAGGGTGCGCCGGTCGGCCACGCGGACGAGCTCGTCGTCGGGTAGCCGCAGGTACGCCGAGGCCTCGTCGCCCAGGGTGGCGGCCACGAACGCCGGGGCGGCGATCTCGGAGCCGGAGAGGACGGCGCAGTCGCCCAGCATGGTGGCGACACCCTCGCCGAGGACCGGATTGAAGAGCCGGACCACCAACCGTACGTCCGGATCCAGCTCCCGGACGATCGTCGCACCGTCCACGTTGGTGACGTCGTCGTCGGCGACCAGCGCCACCGCCGCCGCCTGCGCCACCCCGGCGCGTCGCAGCACCTCCGCGGTCAGTCGGCGGGCCACCAGGACCTCCGGGCGCAGCTCCGGCCGGCCGGTCCGCGGCCCGAACTCCGCGATGTCGGGGGCGTGATTGTCGTTCAGCGACGGCAGGACCACCGTGACCGGCAGCCCGTACCGGTCGACGAGTTCTCCCACCAGCCGGTGGGCCAGCGCGCCGTCGCCGCAGACGACGAAGCGCTGCCCGGAGGGCTCGGGCGGCGGGTTGGTGTCGTCGGACACGGCGGCATCGTAGCCGCTCGATTCGACGTCCTGGCAACGAGAAAGCGAAGCGTCAGCGCGTGCCCACCCGCGTCAGCCCCGCGCGCGCAGCGCGGCGATCAGCCACTCCACCGGCGGTACGGCCGGCGGGAACGGCTCCCGGCCGTTGAGCACCCCGATCAGCTGCCAGTACCGCTCCACCCGCCGGTCGGTGAAGGTGGCGAGGGAGTCGGCCAACTCCCGCCGCTGCTCCGGGGTGAGCGCCCGGTCCACCATCTCGTCGAGCACCGCCTGCCCCTCGGCCGAGGCCGGCTCGGTCCCGGCGGTCAGCGCAGCCCGTGCCAGGTCGAGCCGCGTCATCGGCTCCGGTGGGGGCGTCGGCTCCCCGGTCGTACCGGCCACCGCCATCTCGCGCACCCGGCGGCGGAAGTCCGGGTCGGCCACCAGCTCGGCCAGCTCCAGCCAGGCGTCCACCTCCTCGTCGGTGGGCTCGTCGGGCAGCTCCGCGGGGAGCGCGCGCATCGCCTGCGCCAGCCCGGCCGGGGGGCCGTCGACGCCGGCGAACACCTCGGCCACGAAGTCGTCGATGATCTGCTGCCGCTCCCGTGCGGAGAGCCGGGCCAGGTCGCTCATGAGTCTCAACTCCTCGGTCGTACTGCCACGTCGGGTGATCGACCGCAGCACCGCCCGACGCAGCCGCAGCGTCCGGAACTCGGCGTCCAGCGCCCGCAGGTGCGCCCGCGCCACGTCCTGCACGCTCGCCTGCCGATCCAGGATCCGGCGTACGTCGTCCAGGCCGATGCCCAGCTCCCGCAGGCTGCCCAACAGCTCCAGCCGGGCCACCGCGGCCAGGTCGTAGCGCCGGTAGCCGGCGGCCGAACGGGCCGTCGGCGGCACCAGCCCCAGGTCTGACCAGAACCGGATGGTCCGGACGGTGAGACCGGTCCGGCGGGCGAGTTCTCCGATGCCGAACAGGTCGCTGCGCTCGTTCACAGTGGTCAGCCTCCCGTCTCCAGCCGCTGGAGAGTCAACCCGGTCGGCGCAGAATCAGGTCGCGCGGTCCGCGGGGCTCCTGTCACCCTCATCGGATGGCGGAGGCGGCGGGATTCCGGTACGTCGAACGGGCCGACGGCACCGTGGTGATCTGGCACCACGGGCGGACCGCCGGCACCCTGCGCGGCGGTCGGGCCGCGCGGTTCCTCGCCGAGGTCGACGACGACCCGCAGCTGGTGATGGCGCGGTGGACCGGCAACTACCGTCGAGGCAACGAGCGGACCGCGCAGCGACACCCGCGCAACCAGGGCTGACGACGAGCAAGGGCCCGCGCTATGTGAGCGCGGGCCCTTGACGGGTACCAGTCGTTACCGGGGGCGGACCGTGCTCAGACCCGGGTGAAGACGAGCGCCACGTTGTGCCCACCGAAGCCGAACGCGTTGTTCAGCGCGGCGGGGACCTCCATGTTGCGCGCCTTGTGCGCGGCCACGTCCAGGGTGAGAGCCTCGTCCGGGTCGTCGAGGTTGATCGTCGGAGGAACGACACCGTCGCGGATGGCGAGGATGGTGGCGATCGACTCGAGCGCGCCGGCCGCACCGAGCAGGTGCCCGGTCATCGACTTGGTCGCGGAGAGCACCGGATGGTCGCCGAGCGCCTTGCGCAGCGCGCCGATCTCCAACATGTCGCCGATCGGGGTCGACGTGGCGTGCGCGTTGACGTGCACGATGTCCTGCTTCGCGACACCCGAGTCGGCGATCGCCTTCGAGATCGCCCGGATCGCGCCCTCGCCCTCGTTGTGCGGCTGCACGATGTCGAAGGCGTCGGAGGTGATGCCGGCGCCGGCCACCCGCGCGTACACGTGGGCCCCACGGGCAGCCGCGTGGTCGGCCCGCTCCAGGACGAGGACGCCCGCGCCCTCGCCGAGGACGAAGCCGTCCCGACCCTTGTCCCACGGCCGGGAGGCCTTCTCCGGCTCGTCGTTGCGGGTCGACATCGCCCGCATCGAGGCGAAGCCGGCGATCGGCAGCGGGTGGACGACCGCCTCGGTACCACCGGCGACCACCACGTCGGCCCGGCCGGAGCGGATGATGTCCAGGCCGAGCGCGATCGCCTCCGCACCGGTCGCGCAGGCGCTGGCCATCGAGTGCACGCCGGCCTTGGCGCCGACCTCGATCCCGACCCAGGCGGCCGGGCCGTTCGGCATCAGCATCGGCACGGTGTGCGGAGACACCCGACGCGGCCCGGAGGCCTCCAGGATGTCGTCCTGGGCGAGCAGGGTGGTCGCGCCGCCGATGCCGGAGCCGACGCTCACCGCCAGCCGCTCCGGGTCCAGCCCGGAGCCGGCCAGCCCGGCGTCCGCCCAGGCCTGCTGCGCCGCGATGAGGGCGATCGCCTCGGAGCGGTCCAGCCGGCGCAGCCGGACCCGGTCCAGCACCTCCGAAGGCTCGACGGCGAGCTGTGCGGCGATCTGGACCGGCAGTTGCGCCGCCCACTCCTGGGTGAGCGGACTCACCCCGGAGCGGCCGGCGACCATGGCGTCCCAGGTCGACGCGACGTCCCCGCCGAGCGGGGTCGTCGCGCCGAGCCCGGTGACGACGACGTCGGGGCGAGTCATGATCAGGACTGCGCCTCGATGTAGCTGACCGCGTCACCGACGGTCTTGAGGTTCTGCACCTCGTTGTCCGGGATCTTGACGCCGAACTTCTCCTCGGCCGCCACGACGACCTCCACCATGGAGAGTGAGTCGACGTCCAGGTCGTCGGTGAAGGACTTCCCCTCGGCCACGTCGTCCGGGTTCACCCCGGCAACCTCCTCGAGGATCTCGGCGAGGCCGGCGGTGATCTCTTCACGGGTCATTGCTGTCGGTTCCTCTCATCGGGTTGATCTCGTCGGGCGGCCTCGCCGCCGACGTTTCGGCTCGACGCTGCGCGCCGAGTCGGGTCTCAGGGGCAGCGGACGACCTGACCCGCGTAGGTCAGGCCGCCGCCGAAGCCGAAGAGCAGCACCGGGGCCCCGGACGGGATCTCCCGCCGCTCGACGAGCTTGGACAGGGCCAGCGGCACGCTCGCCGCCGAGGTGTTGCCGGACTCGACGATGTCCTTCGCGATGATCGCGTCCGGGATGTCGAGCCGCTTCGCGATGCCGTCGATGATCCGGGCGTTCGCCTGGTGCGGCACGAACGCGGCCAGCTCCGACGGGGCCACCCCGGCCCGCTCGCAGGCCTGCAGGGCCAGCGGGGCGAGCGCGGTCGTCGCCCAGCGGAAGACCGTCTGCCCCTCCTGCTGCACGTACGCGCGCCAGCCCTCGATCCGGACCGCGTCGCTCTTCTCGGGCACCGAGCCCCAGAGCACCGGGCCGACCCCGGTGGGCTCGTCGTCGCCGGTGGCGGTGACGACCGCGGCGCCCGCCCCGTCACCGAAGATGATGCAGGTCGAGCGGTCGGTCCAGTCGGTGAAGTCGGAGAGCTTCTCCGCGCCGATGACGATCGCGTTGCGCGCCGCACCGGCCCGGATCGCGTGGTCGACCGTGCCGAGCGCGTACGAGAAGCCCGAGCAGGCGGTGTTGATGTCGTACGCCCCGGGCGCGTCGATGCCGAGCTTGGCGGCCACCCGGCAGGCCACGTTGGGGCTGCGGTCCACCGACGTGCAGGTGGCGACCACGACCAGGTCGATGTCGGCGGCGGTGAGGCCCGAGTTGGCCAGCGCCTTTCCGGCGGCGGCGGCGGCCATGTCGGCCACCGTCTCGTCACCGGCGATCCGCCGGGTGGCGATGCCGACCCGGTCGCGGATCCACTCGTCGCTCGTGTCGACCATCTGGGCGAGTTCGTCGTTGGTGACGACCCGCGAGGGCTGGTAGTGCCCCAGGGCGACGATCCGGCTTCCGGCCATCAGTTCCTGCCTTTCGTTCGCGACTGCGGGGCCCGCGGGATCGTCTCGTTCCTCGCGCTCGCCGTGGTGTCGTTCGTTCGGGGCCGCGGGATCCGCGGTCTCGGCTCGTTCCTCGCGCTCACCGACTCCCGCCGACCCGCGCGATCAGGTCGCGCGCGGCGGGCAGGTCGTCCGGGGTGTTCAGGGTGACGATCTCCGGGACGTTGCCGCCCTTGAACTCCCGCTTGATCAGCCCGGCCAGCGTTCCGGCCGGCGGCAGTTCGATCACGCCGGTGACACCGAGGTCGGCCAGCGTACGCATGCAGAGATCCCAGCGGACCGGCGCGGTGACCTGGCGGACCAGGCGCTGCACCAGCTCCCCGCCGTGCTCGACGGCGGTGCCGTCGAAGTTGGAGAGCAGGACCCGGGCCGGGTCGGCCGGCGTGATCCCGCCGGCGATCGCGGCGAGCGCGTTCTCCGCCGGTGCCATGTACGGGGTGTGGAACGCGCCGGCCACCTGGAGGCGGATGATCCGGGCCTTCGCCGGTGGCTCCGCGGCGAGCTTGTCGAGGTTCTCCAGCGCGCCGGCGGCGACGATCTGCCCGGTGCCGTTGCGGTTGGCCGGGTAGAGCCGGTGCGCCTCGATCGCGGCGATCACCTCGTCGGGGTCCCCGCCGAGCACGGCGGCCATCCCGGTCGGCTCCAGCGCGCAGGCGGCGGCCATCTCCCGGCCACGTACGCCGGCCAGCGTGATCGCGGTCTCGGCGGAGAGCACGCCGGCGAGGGTGGCTGCGCCCAGCTCACCGACGCTGTGTCCGGCGGTGACCTGCACGTCGTTCATCGGCAGCTGCTCGGCGGCGAGCAGCGCGGCCGCCACCAGCAGCGGCTGGGTGCGGGCGGTGTCCTTGATCTCGTCGGCGTCGGCCGCCGTGCCGAGGTGCACCAGATCGACCCCGGCGAGCGCCGACCACCAGCGCAGTCGCGCCTCAGCGCCGGGCAGATCCAACCAGGGGGTCAGGAAGCCGGGCTTCTGGGAACCCTGCCCGGGGGAAAGTACGGCCAGCACGACTACGACTCTTCCGGATACGCGCGGGTAGCGCTGTGCCGCCCTCGACCAAACCACACTAGAACCTTTGGTGGGATCCTACAAAGATCGGCGGTGATCATCACCTGTCTGTGACGTTTTGCCGACGCCTGGGCCCATTGTCTGAGTCGGGACTGGCGGGGCCACCGGGTCGAGCCGGCCGACCGTCAGCGCCACCTGGAGCCCGAACGCGTCCCGCGGGGTGAGCGGCGACAAGCCGGTCACCTCGGCGATCCGGCGCAGCCGGTACCGCACCGTGTTCGGGTGCACGAAGAGCGCCCGGGCGGCGCTCTCCAACGTGCCGCCGGCGGCGAAGAAGGCGTCCAACGTCTCCAACAGCTCGCCGCCGGCGCGGATCAGCACCCCGTACACGTCGTGCCGCAGTCGCCGGCGGGCCTCCGCGTCCCCCGCGAGAGCCCGCTCCGGCAGCAGATCGGTGGCGGCCACCGGCCGGGGAGCGCCCGGCCAGGCCGGCGCCGCCCGGAAGCCGGCCAGGGCGGCCCGGGCCGACTCGGTCGCCGCGTCGAGGCTCGGCACCGCCGGGCCGACCACCACCGGCCCCTCGCCGAACGCGCTGAGCAGCTTCCCGGTGGCCGTCAACGGATCGTCGGCGCCGCCGAGCACGACGACCAGCCGGTCCCCGTGCACCCCGCCGATCACCTCGGCGCCGATCCGACGGGCCTGTCGGTACACGGTGTGCAGCACGGCCGAGACCTCTCCGCCCGGGGAGCGCCCGACCGCCACCGCGACCGGCGGCGCGTCCGCCCAGCCCAGCGCGGCCGCGCGACTGGCCAGCACGTCCGGTGAGTCCCCCCGCAGCAGCGCGTCCACCAGCAGCGCCTGCAACCGGGCGTCCCACGCGCCGCGCGACTCGGCGGCGCGGGCGTACACCCGGGCGGCGGCGAAGGCGATCTCCCGGGAGAAGCGCAGCACCGCGTCGTGGAGCTGCTGCTGCTCGCCCTCCGCGGCGAGGTGGGGCACCTGCTCCTCGACGACGTCGATGGTCACCTTGATCAGTGCCACCGTCTGCTGGAGGGTGATCGAGCGGGCCAGCGCCTGCGGGGCGGCCGCGAAGACCTCGTCGGAGACCTCCTGCGTGCTGTCGGCGCTGCCGCCGCCGGAGCCGAGCCACTGCACCAACGAGCGGACGCCCGCCTGAGCGACCAGCATGACCCAGGAGCGCTGGTCGGCCGGGAGGGCGCGGAACCAGGGCAGCGTCTCGTCCATCCGGGCGACGCTCGCCGTGGCGAGAGCGCCCGCCGCCCGCTCGATGCGTCGCAGCGTGGCGGTCAAGTCTCCGTCGCCCGGCTCGTTCCCCACCACACCAGCCTGACACATGCGCTGACCAGCGCCGTCCCGGCGGTGGGCTGCGGGCGCCGCCGGGTGGGGCGGCCCGGTGCGGCGACGGCCGGCGGTCAGCCGGAGGGCGGCGCGGTCAGCCCCAGCTCCTGGGCCAGGATGGCCGCCTGCACCCGGCTGCGCAGCTCCAGCTTGGCCAGGATCCGACTCACGTGGGTCTTGGCGGTGCTCTCCGCCATCACCAGCCGGTCGGCGATCTGCTGGTTGGACAGGCCGAGGCCCAGGCAGGCCAGGACGTCGCGCTCCCGCCGGGTGAGCCCGTCCACCACGGCCCGGCTCGCGGCCGGGGCGGTGGACGCGAAGGCCCGGATCAGCCGCCGGGTCACCGCCGGCGCGATCACCCCCTCGCCCCGGGCCACCGCCCGCACCGCCGCCAGCAGGCCGGCCGCGTCGGTGTCCTTGAGCAGGAAGCCGGCGGCCCCGGCGCGCAGCGCGCCGAAGACGTACTCGTCGAGGTCGAAGGTGGTGAGCACCAGCACGTCGGCGAGCCCCTCGCCGACGATCTCCCGGGTCGCCGCGACCCCGTCCCGCCGCGGCATGCGGATGTCGAGCACCGCGACGTCCGGGCGCAGCTCGTGGCAGAGCCGTACCGCCTCGTCGCCGTCGCCGGCCTCGCCGACGACGTCGATGTCCGGCGCGGCGGCCAGGATCAGCCGCAGCCCCGCCCGGACCGCCGGCTGGTCGTCGGCGAGCACCACCCGCGCGGTCGGGCCGGTCGCCCCCGTCGGCGGGCCGGTGCCGTCGCCCGCCGGCTCCCCGACGGGGTCCATCCGCAGGGCGGCGGGGGGTTCGTCGGAAGGCGCCGGGTGGGCGCCGCGGACGGTCACGACGGCTGGCGGGCGGCCGGCAGGGCGGCCTGGACCCGCCAGCGGCCGTCCGTCGGGCCGGCGACGAACCGGCCGTCCAGCAGCACCGCCCGCTCCCGCATGCCGATCAGGCCGGCGCCCGCCCCGGGCAGCCCGCCCCGACCGACGCGGACCGGATTCTCGACAGTGACCAGCACCTCGGCCGACCGGTACGTGATCTCCAGATCGGCTTCACCGCTGCCGTGCTTGAGGGCGTTGGTCAGCGACTCCTGCACGATCCGGTACGCCGCGAGGTCGACGCCGACCGGCAGACCGTCCAGATTCCCCGTCGTGCTGACCCGGACGGCGAGCCCCGCGGCCCGGGCACGCTCCACCAGCCGGTCCAACTCGCCGAGCCGGGCCGGGACCGCCGCGTCGGGGTCACCGCCGTCCACGGCGGCCGGCTCCGCCGGTGCCCGCAGCACGCCGATCATCTGCCGCATCTCGGTCAGCCCCTGCACGCTGTTCTCCCGGATCACCCGCAGCGCCGAGTCGACCTGGCCCCGGTCGAGCCCCGGCACGGAGAGCGCGGCCGTGGCGTGGATGGCCACCGCGCTCAGATGGTTGGCGATCACGTCGTGCAGCTCACGGGCCATCCGGGCGCGCTCCGCGGCGACCGCCTGCCGCCGGTCCAGTTCGACGAGGCGGGCGGTCTGCTCGGCCCGGGCCCGCTCGGCCGCCGCCTGATCGCGGTACTGCCGCACGCTGATCCCGGTGAGCACGGGCATCACTCCGGCGAGTACGAACGGCGTACCGAACCCCACACCACGCCAGTTGCCGACCAGCAGTACGCCGAGCGCCATGCTCAGCACACTCAGTGCGACGGTGACGCGCAGCAGCCACCGCCAGGTGCGCGGCGAGCCGTACACGCACGAGTCGTAGAGGACCTGGGTGTAGACGAGCACCGTGCCCAGGGAGGCGCCGAGCAGCAGGTCGGCCACGACCGCGACGGTGCCGACGGCGAGGCTGGCGCCGGTGGCGACGCGGCGCAGGCCGACCGCGACGCAGGCCGCGACCAGGGGCGGCAGGAACAGCGCATCGGGTAGGCCCGGATCCCAGGAGAGCTGCCGTTGGATGCCCAGGGCGAACAGGAGCAGCCCGCCGACGAGCGACGTTCCGGCCAGCGCGAGGTCCCGGCCCCGGGTGCCGGAGCCGAGCCACGGGGGCAGTCGCATGGCCCGATCTCACCACATCGACAGCCGGTCACCCTCCGTCCACGGGAGGAGTCCCGGGCCCGTCCGACTCCGCCGAAGGTGGTACGCGAGGGCACTCCGCGCGGCGGGAGATCCTGGTACGCCCCGCAGAGCCGTCGGGAGCGGCCAGTACGGTGGCAGGGCACCTCGGCGCTACCGCCGAGGTGCGATCGCGAGTGTGAGGAGACCGGGATGGCGCAGGGGGAGGCCGATCACGGCTGCGCCCAGGGGGAGCCGTGCCGGCCGGGCCACGATCAGCAGGCGGCCGCGAAGCACCGTCGCCTGGGCGGTGGCTCGCCCTCTTTCCCGGCGGAGCCGGCCGCGGGGCGGTCGGGGCTGACCGAACCGGCGCCGGGGCGGGGCGCCGAGCGGCCCGAGGAGGAGCCCGCCGTGCCACGGCAGCGGGCCGCCGAGCCGGCCCCGCCCGTCGAACCGGAGCCGGTGTCGCCCCGCTCGGGGTGCCGGAGCGACCTGCCTGGTTGGGCCGGCGCGCACCGGCACGGCGCGGTCCGCCCACCGCTGCGCGGCACCCGTCATGAGCGCCCGCCGCGCCGCTGGTGCTGACCTGCCGTGATCTTCGACGACCGCCGCTCCCGCCGCCCCCGGTCAGGGCGGTCGGCGGGGCGGTGACGGTCAGCGGGTGCGGCGGCGGATCAGCAGCGCGATCCCGGCGAGGCCGGAGGTGATGACCAGCACCACCGCGACGTTCAGCAGCAGCAGGCGCTGAAGGTCGCCGAGCGCCTGGTCGATGTCCCGCGCGGGGTTGAGCGCGTCCTCCGGGATGACCCGCTCTCCGCCGCCCACGCCGCCGCTGACCGTGTCGTACTCGCGCTCCAGCGGGACGCCCGCGTTGCGCAGCGTCTCGGACATGGAGAGCCGGCCGAGGAACCAGCCGGCCTTGGTCTTGCGGGAGTCGGGCTGCTTGGCCGGGCGGTAGATGCGTGGCCCGCCGACGGCCTTCGGGTACAGGTCGTACGTCTGCTTCGGGGTGTCCCCGACGAGCACGACGACGGTGTACTTCGGACCGAGGTCGGCCGGCTTCGGGCCGGTGGCCGCGCCGGTGCGGCCCAGGAAGTTGACCTGCTCGATCACCGCGGTGACGTGCGCCGGCTGGGCGTTCGCGCGCAGCTGCAACGGCGCCGAGAGGCCTGCTCCGGCGATGTCCACTCCGGGCGGTGGCGGCGGCTTCGGGGCGGCGTGCGCCGGGCCGGCGAAGCCGACCGACAGGGCGGCTGTGAGCGCGCCGGCCAGCACGGCGACGAGTCGCCTCACCTGTCGGACCATAGCCGCCTCCTCGCCCCGTTCGATGGCTGGCTCTGCTGCGCCGGAGACCTCATCGGCGGTGGCGACCCGGTCCGATGACCGGACGCCACCCTTCAAGACTCCGTGAGATGTCGATTGGTTGCAGCTCGTGGAACAGTAATTGGAACTATTTGCGATCCGGGCTCGACCAACGAACAGGCCGTTGATCAGCGGGCGGATCGTACCTTTACGGAGGTCTCCATGGGGGGCAGGGTCGCACGGCTGACACGCCTCGTGCTAGCCGTATCCGGCGTGGCGCTCGGTGTGTCGCTGGCACTGCCGGCGGCTCCGGCCGCCGCGCACAACTCGTTGACCGGCAGCGATCCGCGTGACGGCGCCCGGATAGCGACCGCGCCGGCCCGGATCGAGCTGCGTTTCCTGTCCCGACTGGACCCGGCTACGACGAAGATCACAGTCACCGGTCCGGACAATGTGGTCGCCGCGGGCGGCGCTCCGCGCTTCGCCGGCAGCCGCGTGAGCGTGCCGTTCAAGCCGGGACGGGCGGGGCTCTACATCGTCGGCTACCGGGTGGCGTCCGGCGACGGGCACCCGATCAACGGCGAGGTGCGCTTCACCCTCACCACCGGCACGCCGGCCGACCCGTCGGCCTCCCCGGCCGAGCCGTCCGCCACCGCGTCGGCGACCGCCGGCCCGCCGGGCGCCTCGCCCACGGCCGCCCCGTCCGGACCGGCCCTGACGGCGGGGCCGGACGGAGCCAGCCCGAGCTCGGCCGTGGTACGCACCGCGGACGAGCGGGACGACGTCAGCGGCTGGCTCTGGGCGCTCGGCGCGCTGGTGCTGCTCGCCGTTCTGGCGGGTGGAATGCTGTTCCGCCGACGGTCCGCCCGCGGCCGCCGATAGCGCGCCCGACCGCTGCCTGATCGCCGGGCACCCGCGGCTGTCGGGGGTGCCCGGGATACCTGCCGGGCACCCGGGGCTGTCGGGCGGTGCGCGGGCTGCCCTGCCGGGCGCCCCGCGACTTTCGGGCGGTGCGCGGGCTGCCCTGCCGGGCGCCCCGCGACTTTCGGGCGGTGCGCCGACGCCTCGGCGTTACCGTCCGTGACTTACGCAGTGACTGCTCGTGCGTCACGGTCGATAACCGGCCGCGGGGGCCTCCCGTTGCCCGATCAGGTGGCCCACTCGGGCGTCACCTCGCTGACCTGCGGGATCGCGCCACGCCTTCAGGGCGCTCTGCCCACCCCTCAGCCGCCTTTGCTCTGCACCCACATACGCGCCGGACGCGGAGCGTGCCTGGCGCGTATGTGGGTGCAGAGCAAGGGCGCGGAGGTGCGGTGGTCGCTGGTCGGGTCGTTGTGACAGCCAGTGATCACCGTAAGCGTCAGCGGCTGCTCCCCGCAGGGGGCGAGGCGTGATCAGACCAGGCGGACCCGGGCGGCACGCAGCCGGGTGAGGGCGCGGTCCCGACCGAGCACCTCCAGCGACTCGAAGAGCGGCAGGCCCACGGTCCGGCCGGTGACCGCGACCCGTACCGGCGCCTGCGCCTTGCCGAGCTTGAGCCCGCGCTCGGCGCCGACCGCCTCCAGGGCGGCCTTGATCGCCTCGGCCTCCCACGAGGGCAGCGCCTCGAACGCCGAGATCGCGGCGTCGAGCAGCTCCGCCGAGCCCTCCTTCATCGCCTTGGCCCAGGCGGCCTCGTCGATCGTGGGGGTCGCCAGGAACAGGAAGTCGACGTTCGGCACGATCTCGCTGAGCACCGCGATGCGGGTCTGCGCCAGCGGAGCGACCGCGGCGAAGACGGCCGGGTCGAACTCGTCCGGCTGCCAGGGCGGCGGCGCGATCGTGCTGGTGCCGGTCAGCCAGGGCTGGCAGGCCGCGACGAACCCGTCCGCTGGGAGCGCCCGAATGTACTCGCCGTTGAACGCGCGCAGCTTCTTCTCGTCGAAGAACGCGGGCGACGGGTTGACGCTCTCGAGGCGGAACTCCTCCTCGATCACGGACCACGGGACGATCTCCCGGTCGCCGGAGGGCGCCCAGCCGAGCAGCATCAGGTAGTTCCGCATCGCGTCGGCGAGGTAGCCCTCGTCGCGGTACGCCTCCAGAGCGACCTTGTCCCGTCGCTTGGAGAGCTTCTGCCGCTTCTCGTTGACCACGACCGGCACGTGCGCCCAGATCGGCGGCTCGGCCCCCAGCGCGGCCCAGAGCAGCTGCTGCTTCGGCGTGTTCGGCAGGTGCTCCTCGGCGCGGATCACGTGCGTGATCCCCATGATCATGTCGTCCACGACGTTCGCCAGCAGGAAGACCGGCGAGCCGTCGCCGCGGGCGATGACGAAATCCTCGATCAGCTTGTTCTCGAAGGTCGGCTCGCCCCGGATCAGGTCGACCACCACGGTCTCCCCCTCGTCGGGCGTGCGGAAGCGCAGCGCCCGCCCCTCGCCCGGGCCGAGGCCCCGGTCCCGGTGGTAGCCGTCGTAGCCGGAGTGCTGCGAGCCGGTGCGCGCCTGGACGTCCTCCCGGGTGCAGTCGCAGTAGTACGCCCGGCCCGACTCGTAGAGCCGCTGCGCGGCGGCCCGGTGCTCGTGGGCGTTCTCCGACTGGAAGTGCGGGCCCTCGTAGCTGGTGCGTTCGATGCCGATCCACTCCAGCGCGGAGAGGATGCCCTCGGTCCACTCGGGCTTGTTGCGGGCCGCGTCGGTGTCCTCGATGCGGAGCACGAACACCCCGCCCTGCTGCTTGGCGTAGATCCAGTTCTGCAGGGCCGAGCGGGCGCCGCCGACGTGGAACATACCGGTCGGGGAGGGGGCGAAGCGTACACGTACCGTCACGCCCCAAGCCTACGGCGCTGCGCGAGCGTATTCGGCCAGGGGTCCGCTCAGGGCACCGAGCGGATCTTCACCACCAGGGCGCTGCCGAGCAGGGTGATCGCGGCGGTGACGGCGTAGAGCGTCGGGTAGCCGCCCAGGTGCACGACGAGCGGCGCGGAGAGCGCCGGGCCGAGCACCTGCGGGGCCGAGTTCGCAATGTTGATCACCCCGAGGTCCTTGGCGCGGTCCGTGGCGCGGGGGAGCACCTGGGTGATGAGCGCCGCGTCGACCGAGAGGTAGACGCCGTAGCCGGCGCCGAGCAGCAGGGCGGCGACGACAGCCATCGGCCAGACCGGGGCGACGGCGAGCAGCAGCGCCGCCACCGTCATGATCAACCCGGAGACGATCACGAAGACCTTGCGCCGTCCCGAGCGGTCGGAGAGCCGGCCGGCGACGACCGCGGTGAGCATCATGCCCAGCGTGTAGAGCAGGATGAGCACCAGCAGCGACCCCTCCGGGTCCGCCACCCGCACCCCGTCGGTCAGGAAGTACAGCAGGTAGAGGGTGCCCAGGGCGTTGCCGGTCTGGACGAGGAACCGGGTGAACCACGCCCAGGCGAAGTCCGGGTGCCGGCGCGGGCTGACCCACATCGAGGCGAACAGGGCGCGCCACCGCAGCGCCGGCCGGTGCGTACGGGGCAGCGGATCGTCGGCGGTGAACAGCGCGAACGGCAACGCCAGCACCAGCATCGCGAGTGCGATCGCGGCGTACCCGGCGGCGTTGTCGGTGACCACGGCGGTGACCAGCACCGCGCCGACCACCAGCCCGAGCGCCTGCGGGATGCCCACCCAGCCGGAGACGCCGCCGCGCTGCGCCACCGGCACCCGGTCCGGAACGGCCGCGGTGAGGCTGGCCAGCATCGCGTTGAAGCAGACCTGCGCGGCGACCCAGCCGAGCGTCACGCCCAACACGGTGCGCTGCTGGGCGAGCAGCAGCAGGGCGAGCGCCCCGAGCACGGCCCCGCCGGCCGTCCAGACGTGCCGTCGGCCGAACTCGCGCCCGCCCAGGCGCAGGCAGGTCCGGTCGGAGAGGGCGCCGGCCAGCGGGTTGGCGAGCACCGCGGCGACGGCGCCCAACCCGGTGACCAGGGCCAGCATCTCCTCCTTGCCGTCCGGCGAGATCCGCTCGACCTGCTGGGGCAGCAGCACCTGGATCGGGGTGAAGAAGGCCATCCAGACCCCGAGGTTGGCCGCGAAGACCAGCGCGATCCAACCCCGCCGCACCGGCGTCGTCGGCTCGGCCAGCGCCGCCGGCAGCGCGGCGGATGCCGGGTCGACGGTGGTCACCGGGCCGGCTTCCGGCGCGCGGCCGCGATCGCGTCCCGCAGCCAGGCGTACGAGGACTTCGGCGTACGCGCCTGGGTGGCGTAGTCGACGTGCACCAGGCCGAAGCGTTTGGTGAAGCCCTCCGCCCACTCCCAGTTGTCCAGCAGCGACCAGACGAAGTACCCGCGTACGTCGACCCCGTCGTCGAGCGCGGCCCGTACGGCGCGCAGGTGTCCGTCCAGGTACGCGACGCGCTCCGGGTCGTGCACGCGTCCGTCGGCGTCGGGCACGTCGTCGTACGCGCAGCCGCTCTCGGTGATCTCGACGGGCGGAAGCGCGTCGCCGTACGTGCGGTGCAGCCAGCCGAGCAGCTCGTGCAGCCCGTCCGGGGCGACCGGCCAGTCGAACGCCGTCCTCGGGTATCCGTCCAGCGGCGCCAGCTCGAACGGCAGCGGCGAACCCTCCTGCGGGGCGCGTACCCCGGTCGGGTTGTAGTAGTTGACGCCGAGCACGTCGATCGGGGCGGCGATGACGGCGAGGTCCTCGTCGCGCACCACGGACGGGTCGCCGACCGTTCCCTCCGGGTAGCCCCGGCCGAGCAGCGGGTCGGTGAAGAGCCGGTTGTGCAGCGCCTCGTACGCGGCGGCGGCGCTCCGATCCGCGTCGGTTCCGCCGAGCGCCCGCACCGGCGAGTAGTTGTTGGCGATCGCGACCGGGCTGCCGCTGCGGGCCCGTAGCGCGGCGACTGCCAGCCCGTGCCCGAGCAGCTGGTGGTGGGCGACCGGGAAGGCGTCGAAGAGCAGCGTCCGTCCGGGCGCGTGCGCGCCGGTGCCGTAGCCGAGGCTCATCTGGACGAACGGTTCGTTCAGGGTGATCCAGAGCTTGACCCGGTCGCCGAGGCGGGCGGCGACGAGGTCGGCGTACGCGGCGAAGCGGGCCGCGGTGTCGCGGGCCAGCCAGCCGCCGGCATCCTCCAGCGGCTGGGGCAGGTCCCAGTGGTACAGGGTGGCCACCGGATCGATGTCGTGGGCGAGCAGGTCGTCGACCAGCCGGTCGTAGAAGTCGAGTCCGCGGGGGTGGGCCGGCCCGGTGCCGCCGGGTTGGATTCGCCCCCAGGCGACGGAGAAGCGGTAGGCGGTGACGCCGAGCCCGGCCAGGAGCGCGACGTCCTCGCGGTGGCGCTGGTAGTGGTCGCAGGCGACGTCGCCGCTGCTGCCGTCGGCGATCCGCCCGGGGGAGTGGGCGAAGGTGTCCCAGATGGACGGTCCGCGGCCGTCGGCGCCGACCGCGCCCTCGATCTGGTACGCCGAGGTCGAGACGCCCCAGCGGAAGCCGGCGGGAAACTGCGGCAGCGGTGCGGTCGGCATGGCGTCCTCCCGATCAACGTGAAACGTGTTCGGGACTCTAGGACGCGAGTCGGGATTGCGCTATAGGCCGTCATGACTGTCCGCGCAATGCTTTTCGGCGTGTCTTTTTCCGAACCCGTCCCAGTACGTCCAAATTTGCGCATAGAGTGCCGAATATCGCGGATGTCCTCACTGGAGGAAGACGGAAATGATCCTCGTGGAACGTAGTGCGCATGTGGTTGCGCCGGTGGAAGCGGTCTGGGACGTCGTACAGCGGGCCGAGCAGTTGCCGGCCTGGCTGGCGGGGGTTCGCGCGGCCGAAGTTCTCTCGGGTGAGGGCTTCGGGCGGCGGCAACGGGTCCAGGCCGGGCGCGGCTCGGCACACGAAGCCGAGGTGATCGCCTTTCAGGAGCCGACCCTGATCGGGTGGCGCGAGCGCGCCAAGGGTGCCGGCGCCCGAGCGGAGGCGCGCACCGAGATCTACGTACAGCTCACTCCCGACGAGGAGGAGGGCGGCACCGTCGTGCGGCTGATCGTCGTACGGTGGCCGGCCGGTCCGGTCAAGGCCGCCCTGCTCCGGCTCGGTCTGCGTCGGGTCGGCGCCGATCTGGAGGAGTCGTTGGCCCGGCTGACCGACCTGGCCGCCGTCGGCTGACCGGGCCCGCCCCCGGCGTCACCCGCGATGGTGGTGGCCCGGCGTCCCCGCCAGGGGCACCGGGCCATCGCTTGCTCCTCCGCCCGCGCAGAAGCCACCTCGGCCCTGCGGGGCGGCAGCACCCGTACACCGGGAACCGGCCCGGGAACGACGAAGGGCCCGCGCGATCTGCGCGGGCCCTTCGTGCGGACGGGTGCGGTCAGCTGTCGCCGCCGGTCTCGCCGACCGGGGCCGCGCTCACGTCGTCGATCGCGTACTTCTTCGCCGCCTCGCTCGGCACGTTCGCCGGAACCGTGCCGCGCATCGCGAGCTGCCGCAGCGTGGCGACCGCCACCGACTCGGCGTCGACGTGGAAGTGCCGGCGCAGGGCGTGCCGGGTGTCCGACATGCCGAACCCGTCGGTGCCCAGCGAGGTGTAGTCACCCGGTACCCAGCGGGCGATCAGGTCCGGCACGGCGCGCATGAAGTCGCTGACCGCGACCTTCGGCCCGTCCGCGTCGGCCAGCTTCCGGGCCACGTACGGCACCCGCTGCTCGGCACCCGGGTTGAGGAGGTTGTACTCCTCGCACTCCACCGCGTCGCGGCGCAGCTCGGTCCAGGAGGTCACCGACCACACGTCGGCGGCCACCCCCCAGTCCTGGGCCAGCAGCTGCTGCGCCTTGAGCGCCCACTGCATGCCGGTGCCGGAGGCCAGGATGTTCGCCTTCGGCGCTGCGCCGTCCAGCTTCGGCGCGGCCGCGTAGCGGTACACGCCCTTGACGATGCCCTCGACGTCCACGCCCTCCGGCTCGGCCGGCTGGAAGATCGGCTCGTTGTAGACGGTGAGGTAGTAGAAGACGTTCTCCTGCGCCTCGCCGTACATCCGGTGCAGACCGTTCTCGACGATGTGCGCGATCTCGAACGCGAACGCCGGGTCGTACGCGACCACCGCCGGGTTGGTGGCGGCGATCAGGAGCGAGTGGCCGTCCTCGTGCTGAAGACCCTCACCGTTGAGCGTGGTCCGACCGGCGGTGGCGCCGAGCAGGAAGCCCCGCGCCATCTGGTCGGCGGCCGCCCAGAGCCCGTCCGCGGTGCGCTGGAACCCGAACATCGAGTAGAACATGTACATCGGGATCATCGGCTCGTCGTGCGTGGCGTACGCCGAGCCGGCGGCGGTGAACGACGCGACCGAGCCGGCCTCGTTGATGCCCTCGTGCAGGATCTGCCCGACGGTCGCCTCCTTGTAGGACAGGAAGAGCTCCCGGTCCACGGAGGTGTAACGCTGCCCGTGCGGCGAGTAGATCTTCGCCGTCGGGAAGAGCGAGTCCATGCCGAAGGTGCGGGCCTCGTCCGGGATGATCGGCACCCAGCGCTTGCCGAACTCCTTGTCCTTCATCATGTCCTTGAGCAGGCGGACGAAGGCCATCGTGGTGGCCACCTTCTGCTTGCCCGACCCCCGCTTGACGTCGGCGAAGCGCTCCGGCCCGGGGATGACCAGCCGCTTCGAGTCGGTCCGGCGCGACGGCAGGTAGCCACCGAGCTGCTGACGCCGCTCGTGCAGGTACGCGATCTCGTCGGACTTCTCGCCCGGGTGGAAGTACGGCGGCAGGTAGGGGTTCTCCTCCAGCGCCGAGTCCGGGATGTCCAGGTAGAGGCGGTCGCGGAAGGTCTTCAGATCCTCCAGCGTCAGCTTCTTCATCTGGTGGGTCGCGTTGCGGGCCTCGAAGTGCGAGCCGAGCGTCCAGCCCTTGATCGTCTTGGCGAGGATCACGGTCGGCTGGCCGGTGTGCTCCGTCGCCGCCTTGTAGGCCGCGTAGAGCTTGCGGTAGTCGTGGCCACCCCGCTTGAGGTTCCAGATCTCGTCGTCGCTGAGGTGCTCGACCATCTTGCGGGTGCGCGGGTCGCGCCCGAAGAAGTGCTCCCGGATGTACGCGCCGGACTCCGCCTTGTAGGTCTGGTAGTCGCCGTCCGGGGTGGTGTTCATCAGGTTCACCAGCGCGCCGTCGGTGTCCGCGGCGAGCAGCGGGTCCCACTCGCGGCCCCAGACGACCTTGATGACGTTCCACCCTGCGCCCCGGAAGAACGCCTCCAGCTCCTGCATGACCTTGCCGTTGCCCCGGACCGGGCCGTCCAGCCGCTGCAGGTTGCAGTTGATCACGAAGGTGAGGTTGTCCAGCTCCTCGCGGGCGGCCACACCGATCGCGCCGAGCGTCTCCGGCTCGTCCATCTCGCCGTCGCCGAGGTAGGCCCAGACGCGCTGGTCGGAGGTGTCCTTGATGCCCCGGTGGTGCAGGTAGCGGTTGAACCGCGCCTGGTAGATCGCGTTCAGGCCGCCGAGACCCATCGAGACGGTGGGGAACTCCCAGAAGTCCGACATCAGCCGCGGGTGCGGGTACGACGGCAGCGCGCCACCCGGGTGCGACAGCTCCTGCCGGAACCCGTCCAGCTGGTTCTCGCTCAGCCGCCCCTCGAGGAACGCCCGGGCGTACATGCCGGGGGAGGCGTGACCCTGGTAGAAGATCTGGTCGCCACCGCCCGGGTGGTTCTTGCCACGGAAGAAGTGGTTGAAGCCCACCTCGTAGAGCGACGCCGAGCTGGCGAAGGTGGAGATGTGTCCACCGACACCGATCTCGGGACGCTGCGCCCGGTGCACGAGCATCGCCGCGTTCCACCGGATGTAGGCCCGGATCCGCCGTTCGATGTGCTCGTCACCCGGGAACCACGGCTCCCGCTCGGGGGCGATGGTGTTGATGTAGTCCGTGGTGGTCAGGGACGGAACCCCGACCTGGCGCTCCCGAGCGCGCTCGAGCAGGCGCAGCATCACGTAGCGAGCGCGCTTGGTTCCGCGCTCGTCGATGACCCCGTCGAGCGACTCGACCCATTCGCTGGTTTCGTCCGGGTCGATGTCCGGGAGCTGGCTCGGCAGGCCGGCAGTGATCACCGGGCGCTTGCGTTCCGTAGCCACAGGCGGTCCCTCGGTTGTGTGTGGGATAGGTCTCTAGCGCCATCCTGCCCTCTGCTGGCACCCGCCGTCACGTCTAGGTGCCTCGGACGCGACGCTGAACACACGTACCCGTCGGTAACTTTGGGGGTTTCGCCACCTCTCCCGGCCCGCTTGTCCGTTCTCAATAGCATGCCGACATGAATGGGCGGCGAACGGTCTCGGGCGCGCTTCTCCTGACGGCGGGCGTGCTCCTGGCGCTCCCGGTGGTGCCTGTGCTGCTGGTCCGTGACTCCGCCGCGCTGCCGGTGGCGCTCGTCGCCGGGCTGGGCGTGGTTCTCGGCGCGGTCCTGCTCGTGGGCGGGCTGCGGGCCCCGGCGCCCCGACGGCGCTCCGGGATTCCGGCGCCGCGTCGGCGGCACGCCGACACCGTCATCCCGCACCAGGGCCCGCCCGACTCGTACTCGTGGTGGGACTCGACCCACCACCGGTGGGGCGGCGGCTGGTCCGGCGGCGGGGACTCCGGCGGTGGCGGCGGGGGCGGCGACTCCGGCGGTGGCGGCGGCTCCTGACCCCCGGCTCCGGCAGAATGCGACGTATGCGCAGCGAAGTGATCACCGTCCAGACCGGTTCCCGGCCCGCCGTCCGGGACATCACCGCCGAGGCGCAGAACTTCGTCTCGGGCGAGGGCGACGGCCTGCTGCACGTCTTCGTGCCGCACGCCACGGCCGGGCTGGCGCTGATCGAGACCGGGTCCGGCTCCGACGACGACCTGCTCACCGCGTTGGACGAGCTGCTGCCGACCGACGACCGCTGGCGGCACCGGCACGGGTCGCGCGGCCACGGTCGGGACCACGTGCTGCCCGCCCTCGTTCCGCCGTACGCCTCGGTGCCGGTGCTCGGCGGGCGACTCGCGCTCGGCACCTGGCAGTCGATCTGCCTGGTCGACACCAACGGCGACAACCCCACCCGCCAGGTCCGCTTCTCCTTCCTCCCCGCCTGACTGCTTCTGACGCCGATGATCGACTACGCCGCGGCTCCGTAGACTCGACGCCATGACGTTGCCCGCCGTTCCCGCGGCCCGCCCCGATCCGGGTGGCCGCTCCGGGCTGGCGGCCGAGACGGTGCGCAGGATCATGCACGTCGCCTTCGCCATCCGGCAGCAGCAGGACACCGAGATCGGCTCGCTCGGTCTGACCCCGGCGGTCGCCCGCGCGCTCTACGAACTGGACCCGGACCGGCCGTTGCCGGCCCGCGACCTCGCCGAGCAGCTGCAGTGCGACCGGTCCAACGTGACAGCTCTCGTCGACAAGCTGGAGCAGGCCGGCCTGGTGCAGCGCCGGGTCGACCCCGCCGACCGCCGGCAGAAGACGCTGGTGGTCACCGACGCCGGCCGGCTGATGCGGCAGCGCGTACACGAGGTGATGTCGGACTCCCGACTGCTCGACGGGCTCACCACCGGCGAACTCGCCGCCCTGCGCGACCTGGTGCACAAGGTCTCCGACGGCGGCCGCCCGCAGGGCTGCGGGACGTAGCGTCCCGGCCCGGGTGGTGTGTGTCCGACTGGGCGCGACGGGCGTGCGTCGGTAATGCTGTCGGACGTGACCACCCCGCAAGATCTCGACGACCGGTTCCGGGAGACCCTGGCCGCGCTGGGCCCGACCGCGCGCCGACGTGACCCGGCCGAACCGGTCACCGACGGCGCGACGCTGACCGGCGCGCAGGCCCTCGACATCTTCGACGCACAGGTCACCAGCCGGCAGCTGGATCTGGCCGGTCGCTGGCTGCGCAGCTTCGGCGAGGGCTTCTACACCATCGGCTCGGCCGGCCACGAGGCAAACGCCCTGGTCGCCGCCGTGCTGCAGCCGACCGATCCGGCCCTGCTGCACTACCGCTCCGGCGCGTTCTACTGCGTCCGCGCGGCCCAGGGCGCGGCCGGCCCGGCCGCTGAGGCGGCCGTGGCGCATCCGGCCGATTCGGCCGCCCACTCGCCGTCCGATCTGGGGCGCGAGGCGGCCGCGGACGCCTCCGACGTGGGAGTGGGACTCTTCGACGCTGCCGGCGAGTCGTCCGACGAGCAGCCCGACGCGGGCGCCGCCGCGCCCGAGGACTCGGCGCGGGCCGCCCACGGGGCGGACGAGGCCCCGACCGGGGCCGACGGTGGGCGGGAGGCCGCCGAGGGCCCTCAGGACGCCGTGGGCGCTGCGGCGCGGCCGGAGCGCCCCTGGGCGTACGCGGAGGCGGCCGGGGACGTGCTGCGCGGTGTCGTCGCCTCGGCCCGGGAACCGATCGCCGGCGGCCGGCACAAGGTCTTCGGCCACCCCGACCTCGCGGTCGTGCCGACCACCTCCACCATCGCCTCGCACCTGCCCCGGGCCGTCGGCATGGGGCTCGCCGTCGAGCGGCTGCGCCGGCGGGAGACCCGACGGGCCGGCGGGGTGGACGCCGGCGACGAGGCGAGCGAGAGCCCGACCTGGCCGTCCGACTCGATCGTCGTCTGCTCGTTCGGCGACGCCTCGATCAACCATGCCAGCGCCACCGCCGCGTTCAACACGGCGGGCTGGTACGACCACACCGGCCTGCGCATCCCGGTGCTCTTCGTCTGCGAGGACAACGGCCTCGGCATCAGCGTTCGGACGCCGCAGGGCTGGGTGGAGGCGGCCCTGCGGTCCAAGCCGGGCATCCGCTACTTCGCCGCCGACGGCAGCGACCCGGTGCGGGCGTACACGGCGGCGGAAGAGGCGGCCGCCTGGGTGCGCCGGCACCGGCGCCCGGCGGTCCTGCACCTGCGTACGGTCCGGCTGATGGGGCACGCGGGCGCGGACGCCGAGACGGCGTACCGCAGCCCGGCGGAGCTCGCCGGGGACCTCGACCG
This sequence comes from Micromonospora musae, assembly GCF_003626545.1. Taxonomy (NCBI): domain Bacteria; kingdom Bacillati; phylum Actinomycetota; class Actinomycetes; order Micromonosporales; family Micromonosporaceae; genus Micromonospora; species Micromonospora musae. The sequence goes on along the minus strand of NZ_RAZS01000005.1, from coordinate 383,841 downwards.
GGATCCGGTGGCGGCCACGGCACGGCTGCTGGTCGAGGCGGGGGTGGCCGGTGGCGAGGAGCTGCTGGCCCGGTACGACGAGATCGGCTGGCTGGTCCGCCGCGTCGCCGAGGAGGTGATCGGCGAGCCGAAGCTGACGGGCGCGGCCGACGTGGTCGCGCCGCTGGCCCCCCGGCGGCCGGCGCGGCTGGCCAGGGCGGTGGCCGAGGCCGCCGCGCGGGCCGCGGGCCCGGGCGCGGCGGCCCGCGACGCGACGTTCGGCGGCCGGCTGCCGGAGCTGGCCGGGCCGTTGACGCTGGCGCAGAGCATCAACGCGGCGCTCAGCGACGGAATGCTCGACCACGAGGAGATGGCGGTCTTCGGCGAGGACGTGGCCGCGAAGGGCGGCGTGTACGGGGTGACGAAGGGGCTGCGCGACCGCTTCGGGCCGGCCCGGGTCTTCGACACCCTGCTCGACGAGACGTCGGTGCTCGGGCTCGGGTTGGGCGCCGGGCTGGCCGGAATGCTGCCGGTGCCCGAGATCCAGTACCTGGCGTACCTGCACAACGCCGAGGATCAGCTGCGCGGCGAGGCGGCCACCATGCAGTTCTTCTCCCAGGGGGCGTACCGCAATCCGATGGTGGTGCGGGTGGCCGGCCTGGCGTACCAGGAGGGCTTCGGCGGGCACTTCCACAACGACAACTCGGTGGCCGTACTCCGGGACGTTCCCGGTCTGGTGATCGCGGTGCCGGCGCGGCCGGACGACGCCGCGCCCATGCTGCGTACCTGCCTGGCCAGCGCGGCGGTGGACGGCAGCGTCTGCGTCTTCCTGGAGCCGATCGCGCTCTACCACACCCGGGACCTCTACACCGAGGGCGACGGCGAGTGGCTCGCCGGCTACGCGGAGCCGGGCGCCTGGGCGAGCGGGCACGTGCCGATCGGGCGGGCCCGGGTGTACGGAGTGGGGTCCGCCGAGGATCTGACGATCATCACGTTCGGTAACGGCGTTCGCCTGTCGCTGCGGGCGGCGGCGGCGCTCGCCGACGAGGGGGTCGGCACCCGGGTGGTGGACCTGCGCTGGCTCGCCCCGCTGCCGGTGGCGGACATCATGCGGGAGGCCTCGGCGACCGGGCGGGTGCTGGTGGTGGACGAGACGCGCCGCTCCGGAGGGGTCGGCGAGGGCGTGCTCGCCGCACTGGTCGATGCCGGATATGTCGGTGCGGCGCGGCGAGTAGCCGGAGTTGACTCGTTTGTACCATTAGGTCCGGCCGCGCGTCAGGTTCTGGTCTCTGAAGAAGCCATTACCCAGGGTGCCCGCACTCTCCTGGCACGGTAAATTCCGTTCCACCCGGTGCGCCACTTGCGCGGGGAGGCACAACTGTGTGGACTTTGCCTGACGGCGCCGAACCGGCGTCGCGCAGGGACGAGATGAGGAGGCACGCGACAGTGAGCGCGACCGCTGGTCAGGCCGCCGACGGGGTACGCAGCCTGGCGGACCGGTTCGGAATCGAGCCGGGGATGGTCGTCATGGAGATGGGGTACGACGACGACGTCGACCACGACCTCCGTGAGGCCCTGACTGACCGCTCTGGAGATCTCGTCGACGAGGACACCGACGAGGTGGTCGACGCGGTGCTCGTCTGGTACCGCGACGGCGACGGTGATCTCTTCGAACTGCTCGTCGACGCCCTCGGCCCGCTGGCCGACAACGGGGTCGTGTGGCTGCTCACGCCGAAGGCGGGGCGCGACGGACACGTCGAGCCGAGCGAGATCGCCGAGTCCGCCCCCACCGCCGGCCTCCAGCAGACCTCGACGGTCAACGCCGGCCGGGACTGGAGCGCCGCGCGTCTCGTCCTGCGCCGGGGGGCCAAGAGCAAGAAGTAGCCCACCAGCCGCCCGTCGCCTCCCCGGGGACGACGAACGGCCACCCGGTCGCCCGGCGGAACCGCCGCCGGGTGTGGCTCGTGCCGTCCCGACGCGAGGAGTTCACGCATGCCGACAGCCGTCGGCGCCGAGGCGCCGGACTTCGTGCTGAAGGACCAGAACAACCAGGAGGTACGGCTCTCCGACTTCCGCGGTCGGCGCACGGTGCTGCTGGTCTTCTACCCGCTCGCCTTCACCGGCATCTGCCAGGGCGAGCTGGCGGAGATCCGCGACAACCTCGACGAGTACGCCAACGACGACGTCCAGGTGCTCACCGTCAGCGTCGACTCGGTCTACAGCCACAAGGTGTGGGCGGACCGCGAGGGCTACCACTTCCCGATGCTCGCCGACTTCTGGCCGCACGGCGCGGTCGCCCAGGCGTACGGAGTCTTCAACGAGGTCACCGGCGTCGCCAACCGGGGCACCTTCGTGATCGACGGAACCGGGGTCGTCCGGTACGCCGAGATGACGATGCCGGGGGAGTCGCGCGACCAGCAGAACTGGCGCAAGGCGCTGGCCGAGGTCGCCGGCTGAGCGATCCGGCCACGCCGTGCGACCGGGCCGGCGGCGAGCAGGTAAGCTTGCCAGCCACCGGCCCGCCGTACGGGCGTTCCGGGCGCGTAGCTCAGTGGGAGAGCACTCGCCTTACAAGCGAGGGGTCGCAGGTTCGAAACCTGCCGCGCCCACCCCTTGACGACCAGGCAGAACCCGCCCGAACCCAGGGTTGTTGCCTCTTCGCTCAGACAGTCCCTCGCGAGGCGGCGTCAGGCGCCTGCCCAGGCTGAGGTCATCGACGTAGGCGCCGTCGATCAGAAACTCGTCGACGTATCGGCCTTCGACGGCGTAACCGTGCTGTTCGTAGAGCCGTATGGCACCGGTGTTGGTCGCCAGGACGCGTAGTCCGACTTTCCTCGCGCCCTGTGAGGCGGCGAGGCGTTCGGCGGCGGTGAGCAGGGCTGAGGCGATGCTCATGCGGCGGGCTTGCTCGGCTACCAGCAGGTTCCACAGCCCGTAGACGTGCGCGCCTTCCGGGAATGGGGTCGTTCGGTGGGTGCTCACGGTGCCGACGATCTGGCCGCCGAGAGTGGCGACGAGGTGGGTTTCGGGCTTGCGTCGTTCGTCGAAGTAGGCCGTTCGCTCGTCGGTCCGGGTGGAGGGGAGTCCGGACCCGGTGGTCCAGGCCGCGCGGTCGAGGGCGAGGAGACCGGCGTCGTCCTCCGTTGTGGCCGGCCGCACCAGGGGCAGCCAGTCGACGGTGAGCGTGTCCCTGGTCGCGAATCGCAGCAGGTGGCGGGTGATGGTGTCCTCCACCGCCGCGATCGCGTCCGCCGTGCCGGCTTTGACGATCATGTCGAAGTGGGCGGTCGAGGCCACGAGCAGGCAGCTGCCGAGGCTGAACGTGATGGACCCGCGATCCTCGTCGAGTTCGGTGGGCACCTTGCGCCCCATGTGTGAGACCAGTTGCTTGATGTAGCGGTGGGGGCGGTCGGTGACGACGCGTGCGGTCGAGTAGAGCATCTGATGCCTTTCCGGCAGTCGTGACTTCGGAGCTGGCGGGTGGTGCCGATCAGGCAGAGACGGCCGCGTCGGCCACCCGGGCGGGGCGGCTGTTCTCTGCCGAGCGCTGACGGTCGGAAGAATCACGTAGCGCCGCCTCGACCCGGCGGTTGCTGGTCATGGTCGCCGTGACGGCGGTCATGGCGAGGAGGAGGCCGGCGGCGGCGTAGAGCGGGGTGCGCACGTCGTAGGTGGTGGCCAGCCAGCCGCCGAGGAAGGCGCCGAACGGGGCGGCGCACATGGCGAGCATCCGGGAGGTGGAGGCGACCCGACCCATCAGGTGGGCCGGGACAATCGCCTGCCGCAGGGAGGGTGCGAGCACCATCGTGGCGCCCATGCCCGCTCCGCAGACGGCGAGCGCGAGCCCGGCCACGTACGGATTCGGGGCGGCGGCAAGCCCCAGGATGGCAAAGCCCTCAACTGCGGCCGTGCAGGTCAGTGCGGTGCCGGTACCGAGTCGCCGGCCGAGGAAGGTGGCGATGCCCGCCCCGAGCAGACCGCCGGTGGCCTCCGCCGTGAGGAGCAGGCCGAAGCCGTAGGTGTCGATGCCGAGGCGGTCGTGCGCGAAGAGGGCGAGGACGGTCTCCACGGCGAGGAAGGCGACGTTCCCGACCGCCGGGCGCAGCGCGAGCCCGAGCAGCAACCGGTCCCGGAAGACGTACGAGGCACCGGCGCGGGCCTGCCGAAGCAGCGACTCTCGGACCTCCGGCACGGGCCGGGGCATGGCGGGCAGCGACCGTACGAGCAGGGCGGAGAGCGCGAACGACAGCGCGTCGGCGAGCAGCGGAACCGCCCGCCCGAGCGCGAGCAGCGCACTGCCCGCAGGCGGCCCCGCGAAGCCGGACATCGCGGTCTGGGCGCCGCGCAGGCGGGAGTTGGCGCGCTCCAGGAGTGCGGGATCGCGGCGGAGCAGATCCGGCAGATACGCGGTGGCGGCCGTGTCGAAGAAGAGCCCGCCGAGGCCGAGCAGGAAGGCGACGGCCGCGAGCAGCGGAACGCTCAGCACGTCGAGCGCGGCGGCGGTCGCCGGTATCGCGAGCAGCGCCGCACGCGCGGTGTCCGCGATCCACATCGTGCGTCGGCGGTCCCAGCGGTCCACCAGCGCGCCGCCGAGCACGCCGAAGAGCAGCCAGGGCAGCGTCCCGGCGGCCGCGACGACGGCGAGCGCCATCGGATCCCGCGTCACCGTCAACGCGAGCAGCGGCAGGGCAGCGTGCATCACCCCGTCGCCGAGCGAGGACACCGTCTGTGCGGTCCACAGCCGCCCGAACCCGGTTGGCAGCTTCCTCGCGTCTGAGGTCATTTGGCCTCCCCTTCGGCCTGCTGGCCCCGCGCCGGGTGGAAGAGTGCGAAGACGAGTGAGGCGTCCGGCAGCGACGGATCCGACAGCTCCCGGTACTCGTCCGCCAGTGCCTGCAGCCGCGCTCCCAGCTCGGCGAACTGCTCCTCGGTGAGCCGCAGATGCGCCATCCGTACGTGCCGCCCCTCCACCGGCGACGCCTCCAGGTCCGCCACCGCATGGCGCATCAGCACATCCGGCCCGCCCTCCCCCGGATCCGGCAGCACGATCGACCGCGCGGCCATCGCGTAGTACCGCTCGGTGACACCGCGCACCTTCCGCGTCCGTACCACCTTCACCAGGCCGGCCCGCTCCAGCAGCCGCACGTGATAGCTGGAACTCCCCTTCGCGAGGCCCACCCGCTCGGCGATCTGGGTGATCGTTGCGGGCTCGAAGCGGAGCACGGCCATGATCCGGTGACGGGTGAGGTTGGAGACGGCACGTAGCTGCTCGTGCGTGGTGACGTGAAACGTCTCGGGAAGCTCATCGGCAGGCATGCGAGCAATGGTCAACGTTTCTTGACCATTGCGCAAGGGGGTTCCCCGCGGTCTTTTCGGGTTGAACCAGGTGGAAAGGCTGATTCCGGGTGGGAGTCACGCCATAAAAGAGGGATGCCAAAACGGCAGACACCGCCGCATAACGTCTCCTGCAGTGAACAGGGTCACACAGCCGCGGCTGTGCGGGACGGGGACTGGGATGGAGCCCAGACTCCCTACGGCCCCTCCTTCGTCCGCTCCGGGTGCATCTCTCCCGGTGCCACGGGGCGGCCGGGGATGTTGATGCAGAGCTGTCCCGGCTCGGCGCCGCAGACCGGGCAGGGGCGGTACGACTCGACGGGCCCCGGATCGAGCTCCCTCGCCTGGGCCGACCGGGCGATCTCCTCGGCCGCCCGGTGCAGCTCGAGGTCCCGGTGCCGCACGGCAGCCTCGTGGATGCGGCGAAGTGCGCGTCGGGCCCGCTCCGATGGGTCGGTCATCCGAACGGCCTTCCCGCTCTGCCGACCGGCACACGCCCAGTCCCTCTTCCGTGGAAGCGCACGACGCCACCCCGGGCGTTCACGGTCCGTGCACCGCCGGCGCCTAGCATGATCGTGTGGACAAGGTGCAGGTTCGGCGGCTCACGGTGACCGCGCCGCCCCTCCCCGACGAGGGCGGGCGGCTCCAGTCGCCGGCGGGCGAGTTCGCCCGGATCGTCAACGGCGGGACCTACCGGTACCTCGCCTATCTGGAGTTCCTGCCCGAGACCGGGAGGCCACGCGGGAACCACTACCACGAGCGCAAGATCGAGATCCTCTACGTGATCAGCGGGCGGCTCCGGGCCGTATACGAGGACCTGGAGTCCGGCGAGCGCGGCCAGGCGACCCTGGAGGCCGGCGACCTCGTCACCGTCCTGCCCCGCTGCGCCCACGTCTACTACGCCGACGGGCCCGCCCAGGCCGTCGAGTTGGCCGCCGAGCCGTACGACCCGGACGACGTCCACCCGTACGAGGTCGGCGAGGCCGCCTGACCGGGCCCGATCCCGGCGCCGAAGGCCGTCAGTCGTCGCGCAGCGCGTCGTCGACGCCCGGATCACGCGGGCCGAGGCGGTCCGGGTCCCGGCCGGAGAGCAGGTCCAGCGCCGCCTTCACGCACGCGCCGTACTCGCGGGTGGAGCTGACGCGCCAGCGCCCGGCGTGCTGCCCTCTGGCGGTCTCGTCGCCCACGCCGTTGGCGTCGATGCCGAGGCGCCGGCACAACGCCACGGCTCGGGGCAGATGGAACGACTGGGTCACCACCGTGGCGCGCTCCACCCCGAAGATCCGCTTCGCTCGCGCGCACGAGTCGTACGTGTCGAAACCGGCCCGGTCCAGCACCACCTTCCGGGCCGGCACGCCCCGGTCGACGAGCCAGCGCCGCATCGCGCCGGGCTCGTTGTAGTCGGCGTTCATGTTGTCGCCGGAGACCAGCACCGCCCGTACCTTCCCCGCCTCGAAGAGCCGCCGGGCGAGATCCAGCCGGGCGGCGAGGAACGGTGACGGGCTGCCGTTCGCGTCCACCTTGGTGCCCAGCACCAGGGCGACCGGCGCGTCCGGCACCCCGGACTCGTCGTAGAGGTGACCCTCCGCGCCGCCGCGGATCCACGCCACGCTCGCCGCCGTTGCGCCGCCCACCAGCACCGCGCCGACGACCAGCACGGCGAGCGCCCAGCGGACGAGCAGCCGACGTTTCCCGTACCACCGTCCGGCCGCGCCGATCCGCCCCCGCATGCCGCGGAATTATTCCTGTCGCGCCGCACCGCCGACGGGCGGGTCGGCCGTGATCAACCGATAATGGCCGGGTGACCGTGGAGTTCCCCGAACCCACCGTGCCGGCCGCCGGACGTGCCGAGGTGTTCCTGCGCTACCTCGACTACTTCCGGGAGAGCGTGGTGGCGAAGCTCTCCGCGCTGCCGGAGGCGGAGGTGCGCCGCAGCACGCTGCCCTCCGGTTGGACGCCGCTGGAACTGGCGAAGCATCTGCGCTACGTGGAGCTGCGCTGGATCGAATGGGGTTTCCAGGGGCGCGACGTCGGCGACCCGTGGGGCGACCGGCGTGCGGACCGGTGGTACGTCGCGCCGGAGGAGAGCCGCGAGCAGTTGCTGGCCGCGCTGCGTGCCCAGGGCGCGCACACCCGCGCGGTCGTGACGGGCACCGGACTCGACGTACGCGGAGCGCCGAGCGAACGTTGGGCGGGCGCCGAGCCACCACCGTTGGAGCGGGTGCTCTTCCACCTCCTGCAGGAGTACGCCCGCCATCTCGGGCACCTGGACATCGTGACGGAGTTGGCGGGCGGCCCGGTCGGCGAGTAGTCGGCGACGCCCGGACGTGCCGACTCGTCCACCCGGGGCCGGATAACCACTGGCACCGCCCGCGCCCGGGCGGGAAGCTGTCGGGTGATGTTGCACGAGAACGAGATCCGGGTCGACGAGGACGTCGTCCGGTCACTGCTGAAGGAGCAGCGGCCGGAGTGGGCCGACCTGCCCGTCGTGTTCGCCGGGGCGGGAACCGACAACACCATGTACCGGCTCGGTGACGAGCTGCTCGTACGGCTGCCGCGTACCCCGGAGAAGGCGAACGCGCTGCGCAAGGAGCGGACCTGGCTTCCCCGGCTGGCGCCGCACCTTCCCTGCCGGGTCCCGGAGCCGGTCCACGCCGGCGAGCCGGCCGCCGCCTTTCCGGTCGCCTGGGCCGTGTACCGCTGGATCGACGGCGAGGTCCTCGGGCCGGGGCGCGTCACCGACTGGGCGACCTTCGGTCGGGACCTGGCGGCGGCCGTCCGGAGCCTGCACGCCACCGACCTGATGGGCGCGACCCGCGAGGGTGATCTCAGCTGGTACCGCGGCGGCGCGCTGGAGCCGTGCGACGGCTGGGTCACCCGGAGCTTCGCGGACTGCCGGGGCATCAGCGGCCTCGACCTCGACGTCGCGGCGCTGGAACGAATGTGGCGGGACGCGCTGCGCCTGCCCGAGCCGACCGGCCGGCCGGAGTGGTTGCACGGGGACCTGCGGCCCGCCAACCTCCTGGCGCACGAGGGCCGGCTCCACGCGATCATCGACTTCGGCGGTCTCTCGGTCGGCCACCCCGATGCCGAGCACGCCACCGTGTGGGACCTCCCCGCCGGGGCGAGAGCGGCCTACTGGGAGAGCACCCGCCTCGACGAGGTGACCTGGCTGCGTGCCCGGGCCTGGGCCGTCGCCGTGGCGGTCAGCGGCGTCTCCTACTACTGGGACAGCTACCCGGCGTTCGTACGCGAGTGCCGGGCCCGGCTGACCGGGATCCTCGACGACGCGCGGGATCGCTGACCGGCCCGCGATCAGCCGACGACGGGACTGCGGCGCTCGATGAGCGTCACGTCGCGCCAGACGCCGTGCTGGCGGCCGATGCGTCGGCGGATGCCGACGGTGCGGAAGCCGCAGGCCGCGTGGAGCGCGAGGCTGGCGGTGTTCTCCGGAAAGACCCCGGACTGGATGGTCCAGATCCCGGCCCGCTCGGTGGAGGCGATCAGCGCTTCCAGCAGGGCACGGCCGACGCCTCGACCGTGGGCGTCGGGGTGTACGTAGACGGAGTGCTCGACGACGCCGGCGTAGACGCACCGCTCGGAGACGGGCGAGCAGGCCACCCAGCCGAGGACCCGGCCGGTCGGGTCGACGGCGACCCACCGGTGCCCGGGTAGCCGGGTGGCGGTGAAGTGGTCCCAGGCGGGTGGCTCGGTCTCGAAGGTGGCGTCGCCGGTGGCGATGCCGAGCCGGTAGATGGCGAGCACGGCGTCGGCGTGCCGGTCGTCCATCGCGGCGATGGCGATCCCGGTGGTGCTGGTGCTCATCGTGCCTCCTCCCACCGGGCGAGGGTACGTCGCCCAGGGCGTGTGTCGAAGTCCCTGGCCGGCCTGCGGCGGGCCCAGACGACGACCGGCGGCGTCGGCGCTTCGTCCGGATACAACACCGGTATCCGAACGAATCCCCGCCTTGCCGGACCGCCGCCTGGACTCCGCCTCGGCTCGACCGAGGACTTCGACACGCGCCCTAGCGGCGGGTCCGGCGTCGGCGGACCAGCCCCGCGACGCCGGCCCGTGGTGGACGGCGGGACGGGACGGTGGAGGTCTGCGCCGGCACGGGAACGGAGGGTGGTGCCGCCCCCTGCGGGCGCAGCCGGCCCAGCACCCCGCCGAGCAGCCGCTCGACGCCCCCAGTCAGACGGGTGACCACGATCGTCGAGAGCACGGTCGTGGCGGCGCCGACGAGCCAGGCGGCCGGCCCCCAGGAGAAGAAGTCGTCGAGGTTTCGACCGAGCGGGTTGCGCAGCCAGGGGGCCCGTACGGTGACCAGCACCGTTTCGCTCTCGGCGTCCAGCGCTACGGTGGCGACCTCCTGGCGGCGCGGCGCGTCCGCGAGCCCCTGCGGTGCCGGCGCGATCACCCCGAGCGCGCCCTTCGGCGCGCTGATCGTGGTGAGCGACCCCTCGCCGGGCATCAGCCGCACCCCGTCGGGCCGGCGGCCGAGCGTGATCGGCAGGTCGACCTCGGAGAACGCGGGGGACGCCGCGCGGAACGGGAGATCCCGGCCGCGCCGGTAGACGGAGACTCCGTCGACCGTCCGGTCGAGTCGCCAGCCGAACTCGGCGACCCAGGTGGCGTCGACGCCCAGCTCCTTGCCGCTGATCTCCTCGTCGAGCCGGAGCGTGTCGCCGTCCAGCACGGCCTCGGCGCGGTACGCCACGGTCTCGATCTTCACGGGCGCCGCGCCCAGACCGGGCCCCTCGTCCGAGGTGGTGCCGAGGCGCACCGCGACCGCCGCGATCGCGCCGGTCAGGCCGACGAGCAGGACGGTCACCGTCAGCGCCACCCGGCGACGCCGGAGGATCCCGACGAGCACCGGCAGCAGTACGCCGACGCCGACCGTGACGATCAGGAGCGGCTGACGCCAGAGAATGCCGGCGCTCACCGCGGCGAGGACCGCGACGAGCCCGCCCAGCACCCACCAGGTCGCCCGCACGGGCCTGCCGGCGCCCCGTCCCAGCCGTGCCTCGCTCGTCATGAACCTGCCTTCCCAGGGACAGCCGCGGAACCTCGCGCTGACACGCTAGGGCCGCGCATCGGCGGCCACAAGGCCGCCCGGTGATGAACCGTCCACTCAGGATGGGAGGCGACTTTCCGCCGGGTGCGGGTCGCGCCGCTTCGCCAGCGCGACGGTCAGGCCGGCGTCCACGACGGTCAGGACGGACATCGCGGCGACCCCGGCGCGGGCACCGGCCCGGCGGCCGGATCTCCTGGCTTCGGCCGCGTACGCGGCGACCAGCACGGCGTTCAGCGCCGCCCGCGAGGCCATCCACGGCCAGCGCGGTCCGGCGCGGAGGAGCCCGCCGGCGATGACCAGGTCGGCCAGGCCGATCGCCCGCACCGGAACGGCACCGACGTCCAGGCCGAGTGCCCGGGCGCTGGGCAGCGGCGCGACGGTCAGCGCCACACCGAACCCGAGGGTCACCGCGCCGACCACTCGCGTCAGCTTCCCGGCGACCGAGCCCACCCGTCGATGATGACAGGTCGGCCGCCTCGCCGGTGACCGGCCGGGCGAGCGGTTCGGTGCACCCGGCCCCGCCTCCGGCCACCCTCTCGTTCCCGCACCACGCCTCCGTCCGACCGGGGCACACGACCCGCGAGGGCGGCCCGGGAGGCCGGGCGCGACAGTTCGTTCCCGCCGCGCCCGGCCCCCCGATCAACTGGTGAAGCCGCCGTCCACGTTGACCACCGCGCCGGTCACGTACCCGGCCTCGGGCGCGGCCAGGTGGGCGACGGTGGCCGCGATGTCGGCGGGCCGGGCGTAGCGGCCCAGCGCGGTGAAGCCGGCGATCGTCGCGGCGTTCGGGCCGTCGGCCGGGTTGCTGTCGGTGTCGGTCGGCCCCGGGTTGACCAGGTTCACCGTGATCCCGCGCGATCCCAGCTCCCGGGCCAGGCCCCGGGTCAGTCCGGCCAGGGCGGTCTTGCTCATCGAGTAGAGCGCGAGCCCGGGGAAGACCGCTCGTTCGCCCACGTTGCTGCCGATGCTGATGATCCGTCCGCCCTCGCCGAGGTGCCGGGCCGCGGCCCGGGCGGCCACGTACGAACCGCGGACGTTCACGGCGATGGTCTGCTCCACCTCGTCGGCGCCCAGTTCGTCGACCGCGCCGACCAGGAAGACCGCCGCGTTGTTCACCAGGATGTCCAACCTGCCCAGCACGATCGCCGTCCGGTCGACCGCGCCCTCGATCGCCGCCGGGTCGGCGCTGTCGGCCTGGACGGCCAGCGCCCGCCGGCCCAGTGACTGGATCTCCTTCACCACCGTCGCGGCCTGCTCCGCGCTCTGCCGGTAGGTCAGCGCCACGTCCGCGCCGTCCTGGGCGAGGCGCAGCGCGATCCCCGCCCCGATGCCTCGCGCGCCGCCGGTGACCAGGGCGACCTTGCCCTCCAACGTTTTCGTCATGCATCGATCCTCGGCTCGGCGCGGGCCCCGGTCTGGCGGCGATCGGACGGCGCGTTCCCCGCCCACCACCAGGTCCGATCCCCGCCATCGGCCTACCCGCGCCGGCACGACGATCGCCCGCGACGTCGCGGACGCCGGTCGGTGACCGGGCCGCTCCGGATCGGCCGAGGGGGTCAGGGCAGTCGGGCGGCGGGGGCGGGGCGGGAGAGCCGGGCGGCGGCGAGGCCCAGCAGCAGTACGAGCGTGGCGAAGGCCAGCGCGTTGACGACGACCGTCGGGTAGCCGAGGCGGGGCACGTCGACGAACGGGTAGAGGTAGCGCTCCTGCGCCTGGTCGGAGCCGGCCCCGCGGACCAGGATCGCCGTGAGCCAGGCGAGCGGGTAGGCGAGCAGCGTCACCGGGTACCTCCGGGGTGGCGCGGGCCGGGGCCGGTGGCTGAGCCAATCGGCGGCCGCCAGCGGTGGCGCCACCACGTGCAGCAGCAGGTTGCCCGCGTCCGAGACGGCGCCTCGGGCGTCGGCGGTCGCCATCATGCTGTAGCCGCTCCACGGGTTGGCGAGCACCAGCACGAAGACCAGACCGGTGACGACGAGGTAGACGGTGAGCGCGGTCCGCAGCCGGTCGGCCCGCCCGAGCCGCAGCACCGCGAGGTAGGCGAGGTCCACCTGGATGGTGAAGTACCAGAGCAGCTCCAGCGGCTCGTCGCGGGCCGCCACGAGGGCGAGCGCCAGCCCGACCAGGAGCACCACGATGGTGCTCACCCGCAGGACCCGGCCGGCCGTCATCCGGCTGGGCGGCGCGTAGGGGAGTGGCGGAGCGTCGTGTAGAGCCGGGTCAGCTCGGCCAGGTAGCGGGCCCCGCTCCACGCCGTGACCGCCGCGCGGCCCTCGGCGGTCACCCGTTCGCGGAGGGCCTCGTCGGTGAGCAGCCGGCGGAGCAACGCCCCGAACTCGGCGGGTGTGCCGGCGGCGCACGGCCGGCGGGTGCCGGTGCCCGGCCGGGCGGCGAGCTCCGCGTCCACCATGGCCACCGGGAGCCCGTGCGCCTCGGCCTCGCCGAGCACCAGCCCCTGGGTGTCGGTCGTGGACGTGAAGGCGAGTACGTCGGCCGCCCGGTAGTACCCGCCGACCCGCGTCCGGGGCACCGGGTCGAGCAGGTGCGCCGCGTCGTCGACGGCGAGCCGGCGGGCCGCCCGGCGCACCGCGACCCGGTTGCGGCGTACGCCGAGCAGCACCAGCCGGGCCGCGGGCAGCGCGCGGCGTACCTGGGCGAACGCGGCGAGCAGCAGCTCGGGATCCTTCTCCGGCGACGCCCGCCCCACCGCGAGCAGCACCGGGGCGTCGGGCGGGATGCCGAGTTCGGCCCGGATCCGTCGCCGGTCGTCGTCGTCGGGAGTCGGGGCGGGGACCGGTGTCGGCAGCACCACGATCGGGGTCCGGCCGGCCATCGGCGCCATCGCCTCGGCGGTCTTGGCGGAGGGGGCGAGCAGCAGGCTCATCTGTGCGAGCAGGCACCGGCCGAGTTCGGTCAGGCGCGCGTCCCGCCCCGGGCCGGGCCGGGCCAGCTCCCGCAGCGCCCGGGCGCGCCAGGGCAGGCCGAGGCGCAGCCCCGCGTACGCGGCCCCGAGTGGCACCTCCGGGTAGTGCGGGGCGTACGCGATCAGGTCGGTGTGCCAGGTGAAGACGACGGGCAGGGATCGGGCGGCCGCGTAGCGAAGCCCGGCGATGCCGACCGGGCCGGTGGTGTGCACGTGCAGCAGCTCCACCGGCGCGTCGGGGAGCCGGGGCAGCGCCAGCCGGTACGGCCGGGTCGGCACCGGCAGCGAGGGCAGCTCGCCCGGGCGGCGGCGCGACAGCGGCCCGGGCGAGTAGAGGGCGACCTGGTGCCCGGCGGCCCGCAGCAGCGCCACCGTGGCGCCCACCGAGGTGGCCACACCCTCGACGTTGGCGAGGTGGCTGTCGCTGACGTGCGCGATTCTCACCTCGCCATCATCGTCAGCCGTCGCTACCCCGGCCGTCCTCCGACCGGGTGTAGCGCAGGATCACCACTCCACTGTCGAACGGTCGCGTCTCGGCGAGCGTGAAGCGGCGTGGATCGAAGGCCCGGCTGACGAGCGGGATGCCGCTGCCGACCACGACCGGGTTGAGCTTGAGGATCAGCTCGTCGATCTCGGGCAGGAGCTGGCCGGCGAGCTGCCCGCCGCCGGCCAGCCAGATGTCCTTGCCGTCGCGCGTCTTGAGCGCGCGTACGAAGGCGACCGGGTCGTCGGCGACGATCTCCACTTCCGGCTCGGCGGCGGGCGGCAGCGAGCGGGAGAAGACGTACTGCTGGAGGTGGGCGTAGGGGCTGGTGATGCCCGCCGCGAGCCCCGGGTCGTAGGTGCCCCGGCCCATCACCACGGCGTCGAACCGGCCCTCGGGGTGGTCGATGCCGAACTGCGCGTGGGCGAAGGTCGGCAGCGTCTGGGGGTAGTCGGCCAGCATGTGGTCGAGCACGTCGGGCTCGGGCACGAGGGGGAAGAAGTCGTACGACCCGTCGGGTGCGGCGATGAAGCCGTCGAGGGTGGCGGCGACGTAGTACACGAGCTTGCGCAAGCGGGAACTCCCTGCAATCACTACGGTTGTCGTGGATCAAAGTACAACAGGTGTCGTGGTTTTGCTAGGGTCTTCTCCGTGGCACGGAACATCGAACGACGGGCGGCCCTGGCGGACGCGGGCCTGCGGGTGCTGGCCGCCACCGGTGCGCGGGGGTTGACGCACCGCGCGGTGGACGCCGAGGCAGGGGTGCCCGTCGGCACCGCCTCCAACTACTTCCGCTCCCGCGACGCCCTGCTCGGCGCGCTCGGCGAGCGGATCATGGAGCGGTTCACCCCGGACGACGAGGTGCTCGCCGCGCTCGCCGCCCGGGAGCCGTCGCTGGAGCTCTTCACCGACTACGTCCGCTACGTCGTCGAGCGCACCACCCGACAGCCGGAGCTGACCCGGGCGCTCTTCGAGCTGCGGCTGGAGGCGGTCCGCCGTCCGGACCTGGCCCGGATCCTCGGCGACACGCTGCGCCGCGGCTACCGCGACGACGTGGCCTTCCACGTGGCCGCCGGGCTGCCGGGTGGCGCGTTCGAGGTGGCTCTGCTGCACTACGCGATGGACGGGCTGCTGCTCGACCTGCTGACCACCTCCGTCGACGCCGGCTTCGACGCCGACGAGGTGGTCTCCGCGTTCGTCGCCCGCCTGGTCGCCGGGGTCGCCCCGTCGCTCGGCCGGGCCCACCCAGGAAGGACTCCCACCGCATGACGCTGACCCTCGCCCCGATGACCGACGAGGAGCTCGCGCCACGGCTCGGGGCGCTGCACCGGTCGTACGCCGAGGAGCTGACCCGGCACCGCGCGGTGCCGGCGGCCGAGGCGCTGGACCGGGCGGTCGTGCAGACCGGGAGCCTGCTGCCCGCCGGTGCGGCGACCGAGAAGGTGCTGCTGCGCGTCGCCCGGGTCGGCGACGTGCAGGTCGGCTGGATCTGGGTGACCCTGCCCGGCGCGGCCGGGGCGTCCGACGCGCTGGCCGGGTCGGGGCGAGCCTGGATCCACAACATCGAGGTGGATCCAGAGCAGCGGGGACGCGGGTACGCACGGCGGATGATCCAGCTCATCGAGGCCGAACTCGCCGCACTCGGGGTTACCGAGCTGGGGTTGAACGTCTTCGGGACGAACTCGGTCGCCATCGGCCTCTACGAGAGCCTCGGCTTCCACGTCACCGCCCAGCAGATGGCGAAGCGGCTCGACCCGGGCGCGGCGTAGCCGTTCCGGGCTGAGCTGGGGCACAGGAGTGTTCACCGGCCCAACGGGAAAGCCGCGCCGACGCACCCGGGGAGGAGCGACGGATGAGGCATGGCGCCGGACTGACCATCGGTGTGCTCGGCTCGTACGGCGGTCGGAACCTCGGTGACGAGGCGATCCTCACCGGCCTTCTGGCCGATTTGCGCGAGCAGGAGCCGAATGCCCGGATCATCGTCTTCTCCCGGAACCCGGAACACACCCGGGTGGCCCATCCGGATGTCGAGGCGGTGCCCTGGGAAGGGGTCAGCCGCACCGACTCGGCGTTGGTGCTGGCCCAGCTCGACCTGCTGATCCTCGGCGGCGGCGGCATCCTCTACGACAAGGAGGCCCGTCGCTACCTGCGGGTGGTCCGGGTCGCCCAGGAGCGCGGCCTGCCACTGATCACGTACGCGGTGGGGGTCGGGCCGTTGAGCGACGGAGTGGACACCGGCATGGTCCGGGAGACCCTGGCCGGCGCGACCCAGGTGACCGTCCGTGACCAGGAGTCCCGGATGGTGCTGGAGGAGGCCGGGCTGGTCAACCCGATCACGGTCACCGCCGACCCGGCGTTCCTGCTCGAACCCGAGGACTTCCCCGCCGAGCTGCTGCGGGAGGAGGGGGTGCCGGCCGGCCGACGGCTGGTGGGGATGAGCGTACGGGAGCCGGGGCGGGCCGCCGAACGGCTGGACGTGGACGGCTACCACCGCCTGCTGGCCCAGATCGGTGACTTCCTGGTGCACCGGATCGACGCGTACGTCCTCTTCGTCCCCATGGAGCGCGACGACATCCGGCACTCACACGGGGTGCTCTCGCACATGATCGCCGCCGAGCGGGGCCGGATCCTGCACGGCAAGTACTCGCCTCAGCAGGTGCTCGGCCTGATGCGCCACTTCGACCTGGCCGTCGGTATGCGGCTGCACTTCCTGATCTTCGCGGCGATGGTGGGTACGCCGTTCCTCCCGCTGCCGTACGCCGGAAAGGTCTTCGACCTGGCCCAGCGACTCGGCGTGCCGGCGCTGCGCGGCGTGGAGCGGGAGGTGGAGGGTCCGCTGCTCGCCGAGGTCGACCGGCTCTGGGACGAGCGGGAGCGACGCGCGGAGGCCACCGCCCGCCGGGTCGCGCAGGTCTGCGACGAGGCCAGGGGCACCTCGCAGGTCACCCGGGCCGTGCTCGACAGCCTGCGGGCCCACACCCTCACCCGCGCCTGAGCGGAGAGCTCAGGCGGCCGGGCCCCGCCAGCAGTAGCGCCAGTCGCGGGCCTCGTCGCCGGTGGACTCCAGCTCGTAGATCTCCGCGGCGGCGAGCCCGCCCGGGCCGAGGTGGTGATGGGTCAGCGGCGGACGGCCGTTGCTGTCCAGCTCGACGGTCACGCGCTGCCCGCCGGCCGGGCCGTCCACGAGGGGAATCTCTACCGTTGCGGCCATGGGCCCATCCTGCCCTCCCGGACCGGGCCGCGCAGCGGATAGCGGGCGGCGGGTGGGCGGTTGCCCTAGGGTGCGGAGATGACGGAGATCTCGATCGATCCCACACTCGGTCCGGTGCTCGCCCGCACGGGCGACGAGCGGGCGGTGCTCGAATCGTTCCTCGACTTCCACCGCAGCGTGGTCCTGCGCAAGGTGCGCGGTCTCTCCGACGCCGACGCGGCGCGCCGGCTGGTGCCGTCCGCGACGACCCTCGCCGGCCTGCTCAGACACCTCGCGCTGGTCGAACGCAACTGGTTCCCGTGCCTGCTCGCGCCGGGGCCTGGGGACGTCTACCTGACCAGCGAGGAGGACGCCGTGACCAGCTTCGTCCTCGCCCCCGATGACACGGTGGAGCACCTCGCCGCCGGCTACGAGCAGGCGTGCGCCCGCTCCCGGGAGGTCGCCGCCCGCTTCGACCTCGACCACGTGGTGCCGCACCCCCAGCTCGGCGAGGTCTCGCTGCGCTGGATCCTCGTCCACATGATCGAGGAGACCGCCCGCCACGCCGGGCAGGCGGACATCCTCCGGGAACTCACCGACGGGCGTACCGGCACGTTGTGACCCCGTGCGCCGCTCCCCGAGGGCGCCGAGCGCGGCGGCCCCGGCCCGGTGGCGACGCCGCGCCGACCCGGGCCGCCTATCCTGGGCCCGGGCGTCGACGAGGGGGAGCACGTGCTGGTCATCCACGGGTTGTGGCTGCCCGGCGCGCCCGGCGAGCCGGTGCTCGCCGTCTGGGGCGAGGAGAGCGCGCTGCCGGCCGAGGCGCCGCGGCGCCCGGGCCGGCCGCCCCGGGAACGCCCCCACCCGTTCGCCGCCGACCATCCGGCGCTCGCCGCCGCGCTCGCCGAGGTCGCCGAGCCGACCGGGCTCGGCTCGGCGCTGCTCACCCTGCCGGCCCGGGGCGGCGTACCCCTCGAATCGCCGGAGCTGGTCCGGCCCGCCGTCGGGGACCCGCCGCGCGGGCGGGTCACCCTCACCGGCTGGCGGGTCCCCGTCCTGCGGTACGCCACGGACGCCGCGCTGCCCCTGCTGCGCGCCCTGGACGAGCTGCCGGTGGCGCCCGGGGCGACCCTGCGCCACCTCGCCGAGCTGGCCCACTTCGCCGTCGACCTGGTGGCCCGCGGCCGGGTCCTGCCCGGCGTGGCCGACGGGCACCCGGCGCGGGCGGTGTGGCGACCGCTGCTCACCGGCGTCGACGCCGGCTGGGCACGCTCCCTCGCGCTCGCCCTGCCCCCGGCCGCCCGCGCCGCCGAACCCGACCGTGCCCCCGGTGACCTGGTCGCCGACGCCCTGGACGCGCTCGCCGACGCCGCCGCCCGCGCCGTGCTCGCGGAGACCGCGCTGGCGCGCGGGATGCGGCCCGGCGGCCCACTGCCCGCCTGGCTGGCCGCGCTCGCCGGCCCGCAGCGGGAGTTCACCGCCGACCCGGCCGCGCTGGCCGCCCTCCGGACCGAGCTTCACGCGTGGCAGCGGGACGCGGCGGGCGGCCGGGTGCGGGCCAGCTTCCGGCTGGTCGAGCCGCCCCCCGAGGAGATCACCGAGCCGGTGCTGGTGACCGTCCCCGGTGCGGAGGCCGCCGACCTGGTCGGCCCCGGCGCCGTCGCCGAGGGCCGGTGGCGGCTGGAGTTCGGGCTCCAGGCCGCGGACGAGCCGAGCCTGCACGTCGACGCCGGGCAGGTCTGGCGGGATCCGGCGGCGGTGACCGCCCTCGCCGGCCGGACCGGCAACACGCAGGAGACCCTCCTGGCCGAGCTGGGCCGGGCCAGCCGGCTCTGGCCCGAGCTGGACGAGGCGCTGCGGACGGCCGCGCCGGAGCTGCTGGAGCTGGACGTCGAGGGCGCGCACCGGTTCCTGCGGGAGGGCGCCCCGGTGCTGCACGCCGCCGGGTTCGGCGTGCTGCTGCCCGCCTGGTGGCGGCGCCCCTCGGCCCGGCTCGGCGCCCGCCTGCGTGCCCGTGGCCGCGCCGCCCCGGGCACGGTCGCCACCAGCGGCGGCGGCGTCGGGCTGGACGCCCTGGTCGACTACCGGTGGGAGGTGGCCCTCGGCGACCAGCCGCTCACCGCCGAGGAGCTGGCGTCGCTGGCGTCGCTGAAGACCCCGCTGGTCCGGCTGCGGGGCCGCTGGGTCGAGCTGGATCCGAAACGGCTCGCCGCCGGGCTGCGCCTGCTCCGCTCCTCCGGCGAACTGACCATCGCGGACCTGCTGCGCCTCGGCCTCACCGCAGGCGACGATGAGGCGGCGTTGCCGGTGCTGGAGGTGACCGCCGACGGGGCGCTGGGCGACCTGCTCGCCGGCTCCGTGGAGCGGCGGCTCACCCCGCTGGACCCGCCCGCGTCGTTCCGCGGCGTGCTGCGCCCGTACCAGCGCCGTGGGCTGGCCTGGCTGGCCTTCCTCCAGTCGCTCGGCCTGGGCGGCGTGCTCGCCGACGACATGGGGTTGGGCAAGACGGTGCAGCTGCTCGCGCTGCTCGCCGGGGACCCGCCGTCGGCGGGGCCGACCCTGCTCGTCTGCCCGATGTCGCTGGTCGGCAACTGGCAGCGGGAGGCCGCCCGGTTCGCGCCGGAGCTGCGCGTACACGTGCATCACGGTGCCGAGCGGGCGCGAGGGGCGGAGTTCACCGAGGCCGTGCAGCGCGCGGACCTCGTGCTGACCACGTACTCGGTGGCGGCCCGCGACGCGGTGGCGCTCGCCGGCATCGACTGGCACCGGGTGGTGGTGGACGAGGCGCAGGCCATCAAGAACGCGGCCACCCGGCAGGCCGAGGCGGTCCGCGCGCTGCCGGCCCGGCAACGGGTGGCCGTCACCGGTACGCCGGTGGAGAACCGCCTCGCCGACCTCTGGTCGATCATGCAGTTCGTGAACCCCGGGCTGCTCGGGCCGGCGGCCACGTTCAAGAAGCGGTACGCCGAGCCGATCGAGCGCCACGGCGACGCCGAGGCCGCCGAGCGGCTGCGCCGGATCACCGGCCCGTTCGTGCTGCGCCGGCTCAAGACCGACTCGTCGATCATCTCCGACCTGCCGGAGAAGTTGGAGATGGAGGTGGTCTGCAACCTGACGGCCGAGCAGGCCTCGCTCTACCGGGCGGTGGTCGACGACATGCTCGCCAAGATCGAGTCCACTGAGGGCATCGAGCGACGCGGCCTGGTGCTGGCCACCATGACCCGGCTCAAGCAGATCTGCAACCACCCCGCCCAGCTGCTGCGCGACGGCTCGCCGCTGGACGGCCGCTCCGGCAAGCTGGCCCGGCTGGAGGAGATCCTCGACGAGGTGCTCGCGGCGGGGGAGAAGGCGCTGCTCTTCACCCAGTACGCCGAGTTCGGTGGCATGCTGCGCGGCCACCTCTCCGCCCGCTTCGGCCGGGAGGTGCTCTTCCTGCACGGCGGCGTCGGCAAGGCGGACCGGGACGCCATGGTCACCCGGTTCCAGTCCCCGGACGGCCCGCCGATCTTCGTGCTGTCGCTGAAGGCGGGCGGCACCGGCCTCACCCTGACCGCGGCGAACCACGTCGTGCACGTCGACCGCTGGTGGAATCCGGCGGTCGAGGACCAGGCCACCGACCGGGCGTTCCGGATCGGCCAACGGCGTCGGGTGCAGGTACGCAAGTTCGTCTGCGCCGGCACGGTCGAGGAGAAGGTCGCCGCCCTGATCGCCGACAAGCGCAACCTCGCGGCCCGGGTGGTCGGCACCGGCGAGCAGTGGGTCACCGAGCTGTCGACGACGCAGCTGCGTGAGTTGTTCGCGCTGGAGGCCGGGGCGGTGGTGGAGTGAGCGAGAGCAGTTCACGCTTCGCCGACTACGGCCGCCCCCGGCGGGTGGAGGGTGGTCTGCGGGCGCGCAGCACCCGGGGCGCGATCGGCCAGTCCTGGTGGTCGCGCCGGTTCCTGGAGGTGTTGGAGTCCTTCGCCCTCGGCACCCGGCTCACCCGCGGCCGGTCGTACGCGCGGGCCGGTCAGGTCGTCCGCCTGGAGATCGCCCCCGGGGTGGTGCGCGCCGCGGTGCAGGGCTCCCGACCCCGCCCGTACGACGTCCACATCGGACTTGCGGCGTTCCCGGCCGAGCTCTGGGACCGGGTGGAGGGGGAGCTGGCCGCCCAGGCGTTCTTCAGCGCCCGGCTGCTCGCCGGCGACCTGCCGTCCGAGCTGGAGGAGCTCTTCACCACGGTGGGCGCGCCGCTCTTCCCGGCCGGGATCGACGAGTTGGAGCAGCGCTGCAACTGCCCGGACTTCGCGGTGCCGTGCAAGCACCTGGCGGCCACCTTCTACCTGCTCGCCGAGGCCTTCGACGCGGACCCGTTCGAGCTGCTGCACTGGCGTGGCCGGGGCCGCACCGAGCTGCTCGACCGGCTCCGGGCGCTGCGGGCGTCCACCACCGGCGCGCCGGCGCCGATCCCGTCCGTGGCGAACGACGCGCCCGACGCGGTCGACGTGGAGCCTGTGGACGCCCCGCCGGCCGGGGCCGCGCGGGCGCTGGCCACCCTGCCGCTGTCGCCGCTGGCCGAGGCGGTCGACCGGTTCTGGTCGCCGCCGGTGCCGCTCCCCGACCGGCCGCCGACCCTCGCCACCGGACCGGACCTGCTGCTGCGGCAGCTGGGTCCGCCGGCGCCCGCCATCGGCGGACCGGGCCTGCTGGAGCGTCTCCGACGGGCCTATCGCGCCTTCGGCGGCTGACCGGGGTGGACGTTGTCGGAGGTGGGTGACTTGCGTCGACGTCCACGCCGGCCGGCTCGGGGTCCCGTCTCGTACGGAACCCGGGGCCGGCCGGCGCGGACGGTCATAGCCAGCGGCGGCGGAAGCGCCACATGAGCACCGCGTTGGCCACCAGTACCACTGCGCAGATGGCGCCGGCCATCCGCCCGGCCAGTACGGTCATCGCCGGCAGCGCGGCCCACAGCACGATGGTCAACAGCAGCAGGTAGCGACCACGGCGACCGCGTGCCCGGTTGTCGAGCCGGGCGAAGAACGCCGGGTCGCTCTCGCGGAGCTGCCGGGTGATCTGTTCGAACCTGCGCTGATCCTCTTTGCTGAGCATGGCGGTGCCTTCCCCTCACGGTTCAGCGGTTCGGCGGCATACCCGCTGCGGCGACGGCTCACGCCGCCCGCTGCCGGTCCTTTTGCCCCCGGCCCGGGCCGGCCGCGCTGCCGTGTTACGCGCCCCGCCCGGCCGTGCCACACCCTCGGTGCCTCCGCCTCGCCGCACGCCGCAGGGGCGTGCCGGGGCGGGGGTCGGGGCCGACAAGAGGTGCCGGAAGCACCAGCGAGGGCGGGCTGCGCGAGCGGTGACTTCCCGCGACCTTCCGGGCGCTCGCGGCAGCCCGCCCGGCAGGGGCGGATACGGATGATCCGGCAGCAACAGGCGGGGCCCGGCGGGCCGGGCCGGGTGGGCCGACGCGGTGGTATCCGCGCTGATACCGCCGGGTCGTAC
The DNA here is from genome assembly GCF_003626545.1 of Micromonospora musae. Taxonomy (NCBI): domain Bacteria; kingdom Bacillati; phylum Actinomycetota; class Actinomycetes; order Micromonosporales; family Micromonosporaceae; genus Micromonospora; species Micromonospora musae. The sequence continues at coordinate 361,379 of NZ_RAZS01000005.1, read as the reverse complement.
TCACACCGCGGCGGTGGCGCGCTCAGCTGATCGACACGACTGTCGGGCTGCCCGGATAGCCGGGCGAACGGAGTCCGCGACCTCGGGGGAGGGGCGTGCCGGAGGTCGCGGACTCCAGAGTGGAGCTGAAGCTGCCCGGCGCGCGTGCCACTTCACCGATCCGACGAAGTCGGTGCGCGTGGCGGTGCGCGAAGTCGGTGCGCGGTGGCGGTGCGACGCCGGGGTACCGCGGCCGGAGCGAGGTGACCCCGGCGGGGCGGGCGGCGGAGCGGACGGAGGGTCGGGTCAGCGGATCGGGCGGTGGGTGCCGGCGGGGCGGGAGCCCATCGGCCGGGGACGACCGGGGCGCGAGCCCGCCGGTCGGGTGCCGGCCCAGCGACGTCGCGGGCGGCTGCGGTTCGGCGGCTCGCTGCCGCCGGTCTGCGGCGCGGTGTTGTCGGTGGACATCATTCCCCCGCTCCCGGCGCGGGTCCGCGCCGTCACCGTGCTCAACGAGGCCGGGTGCTCCGACGACGCTGCCGTCGTCGTACCCGAGCCGGCGATGTCGCGGGCCCACGTCGGCCGCGGGCCCGCCCGGCTGAGCCGTCCGACCTGGACCGGCGGATCACATGCCGCGTCGGGGCAGGGGCAGGTGACCGGGGATCAGGTCGGAGGTGAGCGTGATGCCGGTCGCCCGGAGGGCGTCGATCAGGGTGTTCTGCACGAGGTAGGAGTCGGGCAGCTGCCAGCGGGCCTGCTCGGGTGCGACGGCCCAGCGTACGGCGCCCTCCGGCAGCCGGGTGGGGGGCGCCGGGATCCACGATCCGGGCCCGTGCCGCACCACGTGGAAGCAGTGCTCGAGCTCGGGCCGGAGCGGGTCGCCCGGGCGTACCAGGAACATCCAGCGTCCGGTCGGGGTGACCAGCACCGGCCCGCGGACGCCCGTGCCGGCCGGGTGGGTCTGGAGCGCGTCCAGCACCAGCCGACCGAGGTGGGCGGGGACCTCGAGGACGTCGAACGCGCGGCCGGTGGGCAGCAGGACGCCGTGCGGCCGGGTACGCCACCAGGTCGCCACCCGGGCCGGGTCGGCGCTCGCCGCGTGCTCCCAGTTCTCCAGGGCGGGGTGGCAGCCGACCGTGGGGCAGCCGGCGCGTCCGCAGACGAAGCGGCTACGGGCCAGGCACGCCCCGGGCGTCACCTCCCAGCCGTGCAGGGCGTAGCGCACCGCGACCCGGCGCAGCCGGACCCGTTCCAGAGGCGACAGTTGCGCGACCCGCGGGCCGACGTTCCCCCACATCTGTGCCACTCCTCTCGTCGGGCCCGACGGGCTTCGCTTGTTACGTCGAGCGCCGTCACTGTCGTAACCCGCGATCGTTTAGTTGACGAACGGCTGATGCAACTTGCACGAAAACTACGAGGACTGGCTGTACGGCTGACGCACTGGCTGTGCGACCAGGGAAAACCTGAAGAAGGCGGAACGCCCCCCGCGCCTCCGCCGCCCGGCACCAAGCGGCGACCACGCCGTACAGGGGAGGGATCGGAGATGGAGGACCTACCCATAGGTCGTCGGGTGGCCTACTGGCGAGGACGGCGCAAGATGTCCCAGCAGGTCTTCGCCGACCGGTTGGGCAAGTCGAAGAGCTGGGTGGACAAGGTCGAACGCGGCGTCCGCCGGCTCGACAAGTTCTCCGTCCTCTACGAGATCGCCGACATCCTCCAGGTCGACGTGCAGCTGCTGCTGGGCAAGGACCCGGAGCGGCGTACCGACGCGCTCAACTGCATCGACCAGGTCGAGGTCGAGGAGATCCGGGCGGCCCTCGAACGGTACGACTCGATGAGCGCCTACTTCGACGCCGCGCCGTACCCGCCACCGCTGGCCGACATGCGCAAGGCCGTCAACCACGCCTGGCTCACCTACCAGTACGGCCGCTACGGGATGCTCACCCGCGCGCTGCCGAAGCTGCTGCGCGACGCCCAGGCGGCGGACGCCGGCTGCAGCGGCGACGACGGCCGCGAGGCGGCCCACCTGCTCGGGCAGGTCTACCAGATCGCCTCCTCGGTGCTGCGCAAGCTCGGCGAGTGCGACCTGGCCTGGCTCGCCGCGGACCGGTCGATGGCGGTCGCCCAACGGGCCGACGACCAGCTGCTGGCCGGCATCGCCACCACCCGGGTCTGCAACGCCCTGGTCGCCATGGGCCGCCCCCGGCCGGCGCTGGAGCTCAACGTCACCATCGCCAACCGGCTCGCGCCGGGCGGCGCCAACGACGCCTCCCCGGAACGGCTCAGCGTCTACGGCCTGCTCCTGCTCCAGGGTGCGATGGCGGCCGCCCGGATCGGTGACTCGGCCACCGTCGGCGACCTGATCAGCGGTGCCGAGGAGGCGGCCGTCCTGCTCGGCAGCGACCAGAACCACTACTGGACGTCGTTCGGCCCGACCAACCTCGAGCTGCACCGGGCGGCCGCCGCCGTCGAGCTGGGCGACGGGGGCCGGGCCGTGGAGGTGCACCAGCTGCGCATCAAGGAGCCGCCGTTCAACGCGCTGCTGCCCGAGCGGCGGGCGCACCACCTGCTCGACATCGCCCGCGGCTACGCCCAGATGGGCGACGTCGCCAACGCCGGGGAGATGCTGCTGCGCGGCGACCGGCTCGCGCCGTCGGAGATCCGCTGCCGGCCGATCGCGCACGAGGTGATGTCCGACATCCTCCGTCGCACACGTGGTGCGCCGCCTTCTCCGATTGCGGAGTTGGCTGAGCACATGGGAGTAGGAGTATGAGCGCGGAGTCGGCCTGATGGCCGGCCCGCAACTCGTCAACGAGCGCCGTGAGGTGCTCTACGTCATCGCCTGCGGTTCGCCGCTCGCCCGCAACGTCGGCCGGCTGGTGAGCCTGGCCCAACAGGACGGCTGGGACGTCTGTGTGATCACCACGCCGGACGGCGCGAAGTTCGTCGACCGGCCCGCCCTGGCCCGCCAGACCGGACATCCGGTCCGTTCCCACTACAAGCAACCCAGCGATCCGGACCTGCTGCCGCCCGCCGACGCGATGATCGTCTGTCCGGCGACGGTCAACACGGTCAACAAGTGGGCGGCCGGGATCACGGACACCCTCGCGCTGGGGCTGCTGGTGGAGGCACAGGGGCTCGGCAAGCCGATCGTGGCCGTACCGTTCACCAACGCGGCGATGGCCGCCCACCCGGCGTTCCGGGCCGGTCTCGCCCGGCTGGACGAGTGGGGCGTGACCGTGCGTTTCGGCGACGACGTCTTCCCGCTGCACGCGCCGGGCACCGGGGAGCGGCACCTGCACGCCTTCCCGTGGGAGGTCGGGCTCACCGCGCTCCGCGACCGGCTCTGCCCGGTGGTCTGACCCGCCGGTCGGGTGGCGCTGCGCAGCTCGTTCGGCGGGGGAGGCGGTCGGGCAGGGCCCGCGCCGGTAAGCTGGCGCGCCGTGAGCACAACCGGAGCAGGGCCGACGGTGACCGACGTGGTCGCCGAGCTGGAGCGGCGCTACCCGCCGGTCTGGGCCGAGGAGTGGGACCGGGTCGGCCTGGTGCTCGGTGAGCCGTCCGCCCCCGTTCGTCGGGTGCTCTGCGTGGTGGACGTGGTCCCCGAGACGGTCGCCGAGGCGCTCGACGCCGCCGTCGACATGATCGTCGCCCACCATCCGCTGCTGCTGCGCGGAGTCTCGTCGGTCGCGCCGACGACGTACAAGGGGCGGATCGTCCACCAGCTGATCCGGGCCGGGGTGGCGCTCTACGTGGCGCACACGAACGCCGACGTGGCCGCCCCCGGGGTCTCCGACGCCCTCGCCGCCCGGTTCGGGCTCACCGGTCTGCGTCCGCTCCGCCCGGCCGCGCCCGGCTCGCCCGCGTACGGGCCGGGTCGGGGATTCGGCCGGGTGGGTGAGCTGCCCAGCCCGATGACGCTCGCCGAGCTGACCCGGCACGCCGCCGCGGTGCTCCCCGCCACATCCTGGGGGGTACGCGCGGCTGGCGACCCGGGCCGGACGGTGCGTACGCTCGCGGTCAGCGGTGGCTCCGGCGACGCCTTCCTCGGCGACGCGACCGCAGCCGGGGCGGACGCCCTGCTCACCGCCGACCTGCGACACCACCCGGCCGGCGAGCACCTCGCCGCCGACGGGGCCGCGCTGCTCGACGCCGCCCACTGGGCGACCGAGCGACCCTGGCTCGACGACCTGGCGGCGCTCCTGCGGGAGACGACGGGCGTCGAGACGCTGGTGTCCGACCTGGACACCGACCCCTGGACCGTGCATGCTTCCACCCCCGCCGTGGACGACAAGGAGCCCCGACCGTGAAGGCTGACCCGAAGGTCCAACGCCGCCTGCTCGACCTCCAGGCGATCGACACCGCCCTCGCCCAGCTCGCCCACCGCCGCCGCGCGCTGCCGGAGCGGGCCGAGCTGGAGGCGCTCGCCCGGGAGCTGTCCGCGCTGGAGGACGAGCGGGTACGCGCCCAGGTGGCCGTCGACGACCTGGACCGGGACATCGCCCGGGTGGAGAAGGACGTCGAGCAGGTCCGGGCCCGCAAGGAGAAGGACGAGGCGCGGCTCGCCGCCGGCAGCGGCCCGGCCCGTGAGCTGGAGGCGCTGCAGCACGAGCTGGTCTCGTTGAACCGGCGCCAGAGCGACCTGGAGGACTCCGAGCTCGAGCTGATGGAACAGCGGGAGACCGCCCAGGGCGCCCTCGACGGGGTGGAGCAGCGGCTGGCCGGGTCCCGGGACAAGCGCTCGGCCACCGAGCAGCGCCGCGACGAGAGCCTCGCCGAGATCGCCAAGGAGGAGGAGTTCAAGCGCGGCGCCCGCCAGCCGCTCGCCGACGACCTCCCGTCGGACCTGGTCACCCTCTACGAGCGTATCCGCGAGGAGACCGGCCTCGGCGCCGCGCTGCTCACCGCCGGGCGCTGCGGCGGCTGCCGGCTGGAGCTCTCCGGCGCGGACCTGGCGCGCATCCGCAAGTCGGCCCCGGACGACGTGGTCCGCTGCGAGGAGTGCCGCCGGATCATGGTGCGCACCAACGAGTCGGGTCTGTAACGGCGATGACCGGACGGGTGGTGCTGATCGAGGCGGACGGCGGGTCCCGGGGCAACCCCGGCCCGGCCGGTTACGGCGCGGTGGTCCGCGATCCGCAGACCGGTGAGGTGCTCGCCGAGCGGTCCGAGTCGATCGGGGTGGCCACCAACAACGTGGCCGAGTACCGCGGTCTGATCGCCGGCTTGGAGGCCGCCGCCGAGCTGGGCGCCACCGAGGTCGACGCCCGGATGGACTCGAAGCTCGTGGTCGAGCAGATGTCCGGTCGCTGGCAGATCAAGAACGTCGGCCTCCGCCCGCTCGCCGCGCAGGCCGCCGAGCTGGTGGCCCGGTTCGCCGCGGTCCGGTTCAGCTGGGTGCCGCGGGAACGTAATCGGCACGCCGACGCCTTGGCGAACGCGGCGATGGACGCCGCCGCCGCCGGCGTACCGGCCCGCGCGGCCGTCGAGCCACCCCGGATCGTCGAGCCGCCGCGCGAGGTGGCGGGCCCCGATCCGGCGCTGCGGGACCGGGCGGGTGAGGTCGCCGCCAGCGCCGCCGACGCGCGGGTCACCGGCGGCGACGCGAGCACCGCGCCCGCCTCCTGGGAGCCCCGGCCCAGCCTCACGGCGACCCGGCTGGTGCTGGTGCGGCACGGCGAGACCGAGTACACCGAGCAGGGCCGCTACTCCGGTCGCGGCGACGTCGCGCTCTCCGCCCGGGGGCGCGAGCAGATCCGGGCCACGGCGGCCCGGGTGGCCGCGCTGGCACCGGGCGCGGTGGCCGTGGTCAGCTCACCCCTGTCCCGGTGTACTTCGACGGCGGCGGCGATCTCCGAGGCGCTCGGCGGCGTGCCGGTGCGCCGCGAGGACGACCTCATCGAGTGCGACTTCGGCGCCTGGGAGGGGCGGACCTTCGCCGAGGTGCGCGCGGGTTGGCCGGGGGAGCTGGACGCCTGGCTCGCCTCGACCGCCGTCGCGCCGCCGGACGGGGAGTCCTTCGTCCAGGTCGCCGAGCGGGCCGGCCGGGCGGTGGCGGCGCTCTGCGCGGCGTACCCCCGGGAGACCGTGGTGGTGGTCTCGCACGTCTCGCCGATCAAGCTGATGCTGCGCGACGCCCTCGCCGCCGGTGACGCCTTCCTGCACCGGCTCTACCTCGACGCGGCCGGCGTCTCGGTGGTGGATTTGTGGCCGGACGGCGGGGTGGCGGTCCGGCTGGTCAACGAGACCGCCCACCTGAGCGCGATCGCCTGAACGCGGCCGGTGGTGTTCCGCGCCACAGTGCACGTTCCGTGTACCTGTTGACAGCGCGGCGTGAGACATCGAAGATCTGTTACGTGCGAAGCGTTCACCTGACGAAGCGGGGTCACATCGACCTCCTGCGCGTCGCCAGCGCTGCCTGTCGACGCTCCCTCTGACGCCGGGTTCCACCCTTCCTCGCACGCTGCTGGCGATATCCCGACTCCGCAGGTCTCCGGCCCTGCGGTGCGTCCGCCTGCGCGCACCCCCTCCGCACGACAGGAGACCTGTCCTTGTCGGTTCGTAGACTCGTACCCCGACTCGCCGCCACCGCGGTGGCCAGCGCGGTCCTCTCGACGGCGGCGTTGACCGCCCCGGCCGCCGCGTCGGCGCTGCCGACGGTGCCACCGGCCGCCCCCGACCTCTCCGACATCCGGGGCTATCCCCAGCAGAACGTCCTGCGGGTCTGGCCCGACAACCCGGCGGACGCCTCCATCCCGATCGGCGTCATCCCCTACGACGACATCGCGCCGAAGCTCAACGCCCTCCAGGCCGCCAGCCGCCGGGTCTCCGCCCGGGTCGCCGGGCGCTCCGCCGGCGGCTACGACCTGTACGCGGTCACGGTGACCGCGCCGGAGAGCCGCGCCGAGGCCCGGCAGCAGGAGCTCTGGAAGCGTCGCATCGAGGACGAGCCGAGCCGAGCCCAGCGGGACCGGGCGCTGCTGGCCGGCTACAAGACCCCGCTCTTCGTCAACGCCAACATCCACGGCAACGAGTGGGAGGGCACCGACGCGGCGCTGCGGGTGATCGAGCAGTTGGCGACCGACACCAGCGCCGAGACGACCCGGCTGCTGGAGCGCAACCGGCTGGTCTTCAACATCACCTCCAATCCGGACGGCCGGGTGGCCGGCACCCGGCCCAACGCCGCCGGGTACGACCTGAACCGCGACCTGACGATCGTGTCGCAGCCGGAGACGAACCTGATCCGCGAGCTGATCGTGGACACCAAGCCGATCATCACCCTCGACCTGCACGGCTACGTCAACCCGACGCTGCTGCACCCCAGCACCCCGCCGCACAACGTGAACAACGAGTACGACCTGTACATCAAGCACGGCCTGCCGAACGCCCTCGCGATCGAGCAGGGTCTGCGTGAGCTCGGGTACGCCGAGACCCAGCGGGCCCGCATCCCGTTCCGCGACGACGAGCCGGGGGTGTGGGACGACTTCCCGCCGATCTACGTGCCGTCGTTCGCGATGTTGCAGAGCAGCATCCCCTACACGATCGAGGCGCCGCTGAACCCGCGCGGCAGCGACCTCACGCCCGCCGAGCGGGTCCGCCGCTCGGGCATCAACACCGACGTCCACGAGGTGGCGATCCGCACGTCGCTGCGGTACATCCAGGAGCACCGGGCGCAGGTGCTGCACGACCAGGCCGAGGTCTACCGGCGTGGCTGGGCGGGTGAACCGCTGCGGGAACTCCCGGACGGGTACGTGCCGGGGTGGGGTCCGGAGGACGACTACCGCACCACCTTCCCCCGCGCGTACGTCATTCCCGGCGGCGCCGGGCAGCGCTCCGAACCGGCCGCCGCCCGCCTCGTCGACCTGCTGATCGGCAGCGGTGGCCGGGTGTGGCGGGCGAAGAAGTCGTTCACCGCGGAGGGCCGGCGCTACGAGGCGGGCTCGTACGTCATCGACCTGCACCAGCCCAAGCGCGGCCTGGTCAACTCGCTGCTGGAGCCGGGCGCCGACATCACCGACCGGGTGGACGACCTCTACGCCGGCCCGGCCGCCTGGAGCCAGGGGCTGACCTGGGGCGCCACCGTGGACACCCTCTGGGACGAGCTGCCCGACGTGCGCCTGGAGCGGACGTACGACGGGGTGGCCGAGGGGTATCTGCCGCCCGGCAACGGGGACCTGCGCCTCGACCTGCGCGACGCGGCCGACCTGCTCGTGGTCAACTCGCTGCTGGGTAAGGGGGTCGCGGTGCACCGGCTCGTCGACGGGTCGGTGGTCGTACCCGGCACGCCGGGGAACCGGAGGCTGGCCAGCGCCGAGGTCCAGGCGCACGGCGTGACCTTCGAGCGGGCGCCGAAGCACTGGCGGGGGATCCGGCTCGACGAGGTCGTGGTCGGCTACCTCGGCACCGTCGAGGAGCGGGACACGCTGGCCGAGCTCGGCTTCCCGGCCCGTGCGCTGACCGCGAGCACGCTCGGCACCACCCTCACCGCGGACGTCGACGTGCTCGTGGTCGCCGGCAGCGTCAACCTGGCGAACCTGACGCCGGAGAACCGGGCCGCGCTCGACGCCTTCCTGGCCCGCGGCGGCGGTGTCGTCGGTGTGGGTACGCCCGGGGCGGGCTTCAGCAACGCCGCCGGTCTGCTCACGGTGACCGCGACGGCCGGCCCGAGCCTGGCGAGCGGGGTGGCCAACGTGGTCAACGCCGGTGGTCCGGTCAGCTCCGGCGCGGCCGAGCACTCCTTCATCAGCCAACCGGTCTGGTTCACCGGCCTGGGTGCCGGAGTGACCGTCGAGCAGTCGTACGCCGCGGACCCGCTGCTCTCCGGCTGGTGGGCGACCGAGGGGGCCGGCGGCCAGTCGGCGGCGGCCGACCGGGCCAGCATCGTCCGCGGGGTCTCCGCCGGGGGCAACGGCGTGGTGCTCTTCGGCACCGACCCGACGTTCCGCCTGCACCCGAAGGGTCTGCAGGCGCAGCTCGGTCGCGCCCTGCTCTGGGCGGCGCGGCGGTGACCTCCATCCGCTGAGCCCTGGGGCGGGCCCGGGTGCCGAAGGGCGCCCGGGCCCGTCCGGGTCGGCGCGAGCGTCCACCGGGGACGCCGGTGCGGCGGTGGTCCGCCCCCGTGCGCCGTTCGGCGCAGCCCGCCCGCCGTTCGGCGCAGCACCTCCCGGACGGGTCGCGTGACGGCAGTCACACGGTCGTAGCCTCCGGCCGTTACAACGCGTGCTACGACTTCCCGGAGGTCTGTCACATGGCTGCACCGGACCCGGAGGCGCCGCCGACGGCGTCGACCAGGGCGAAGGACAAAAGCCCCTGGAACTGGTTGCTCTTCATCCCGATCGTGGTGCCGCTGGTCCCGGCGTTCTTCAACGGGGACTCGCCGCGCCTCTTCGGCTTCCCCCGCTTCTACTGGCTGCAACTCGCCTACATCATCCTCGGCGTGACCACCACCACCGTGGTCTACCAGCTCACCAAGAAGCGGGGTGATCGCTGATGTGGCGCGACCACCTCACCGAGATCATCATCTTCTCCCTGCTCTTCCTGCTGGTCAGCGGCATGGGCTTCGTGGCCGCCCGGTGGCGGGCGCCGAAGGACATGGCCCACCTCGACGAGTGGGGGCTGGGCGGGCGGAACTTCGGCGGCTGGATCACCTGGTTCCTCGTCGGCGGTGACCTCTACACCGCGTACACCTTCGTCGCGGTGCCGGCGCTGGTCTTCGGGGCCGGCGCGATGGGCTTCTTCGCGGTGCCGTACACCATCGTGATCTACCCGTTGGTCTTCCTGGTGCTGGCCCGCCTCTGGTCGGTCTCGCACCGGCACGGCTTCGTCACCCCGGCCGACTTCGTCCGCAGCCGGTTCGACTCGCCGGTGCTGGCGCTGGTCATCGCGATCACCGGCATCGTGGCCACCATGCCGTACATCGCGTTGCAGCTGGTCGGCATCGAGGCGGTGCTCAAGGCCATGGGCGTGACGGGGGAGAGCACCCTCGCCCGGCACCTGCCGATCATCGTGGCGTTCGCCATCCTCGCCGCCTACACCTACCAGTCGGGGCTGCGCGCGCCGGCGCTGATCGCGTTCGTCAAGGACTCGCTGATCTACATCGTGATCCTGGTCGCGATCATCTACCTGCCGTACAAGCTCGGCGGCTGGGGCGACATCTTCGCCGCCGCGGACGCGAAGTTCGACGCGTCACCCGCTCCCGGTGACGGCGTGCTGCTCAACGCCAACAACCAGCTCCAGTACGTGACGTTGGCGTTCGGTTCGGCGCTCGCGCTCTTCCTCTACCCGCACAGCCTCACCGGCGTGCTGGCGAGCCGGAACCGGGACGTCATCAAGCGGAACATGTCCGCGCTGCCCGCGTACAGCCTGCTGCTCGGTCTGATCGCGCTGCTCGGCTACATGGCCATCGCAGCCGACGTGACGCCGCTGCCCGGGGCGTCGGAGGGCACGGTGGACAGCAACACGGTCGTGCCGCTCCTCTTCGACCAGCAGTTCCCGAGCTGGTTCACCGGCATCGCGTACGCGGCCATCGGCATCGGCGCGCTGGTGCCGGCGGCGATCATGTCGATCGCGGCGGCGAACCTCTTCACCCGCAACATCTACAAGGAGTACCTGCGGCGGGACGCTACCGCGGCGCAGGAGGCGAACGTCTCGAAGATCACCTCGCTGGTGGTCAAGATCGGCGCGGTGGCCTGCATCGTCTTCCTCGACCCGCAGTTCTCCATCGATCTCCAGCTCATCGGCGGCGTGATCATCCTGCAGACGCTGCCGGCGGTGGCGCTGGGCATCTACACCCGCTGGTTCCACCGGGGCGGCCTGGTCGCGGGCTGGGTGGCCGGCATGGGCCTCGGCATGTGGATGCTCTACCAGATCTCCAGCCCGACCCGGAAGCACTTCGCCGGCTCGGCGTTCCCGCTGGAGAAGTTCGGCTTCGACACCCAGAAGACCATCTACGTCGGAATCGTCGCCGTGCTGGCCAACCTGCTGGTCGCGGCAGTGGTGACGCTGGCGCTGCGGGCCGCCAAGGTGGCCGAGGGTGTCGACGGCACGGCGCAGGAGGACTACTTCGCCGACGAGGGCGATCCGCGGGTCACCCCCGGTGACCGCGCCGGCGCGGACGCCGCTCCCGAACCGGTCGCATGAGAGGAGGGCCCTCGGCCGGCGCTCGGCGTCGACCGAGGGCCCTCCGTGTCACGGCGCGGGCGCCTCGGCTCAGCGGTGGGGGCGGTGTTCCAGGGCCTCGTTGAGCCGGTGCAGCATGTCGGCGAGGGTGTCCCGATCCTCCGGCGCCCAGCCGGCCAGGATGTCGCCGTAGAGCCGGGTGCGGGCCGCCTGCACCGCCGCCATCCGTTGCAGGCCGGCGGGGGTGGGGGAGACCACCATGCCCCGCCCGTCACGCGGGTCGGGTTCGCGGACGATCAGGCCGTCGCGCTGCATGGCCGAGACCTGCCGGGTCACCGTCGAGCCGTCCAGGTTGAGTCGGGCGGCGAGCGCGGAGACGTTCTGCTGCCCGGCGTCGGCGAGGTGCCGCAGGATGACGTACGCCGCGCGGTCGAGCACCCGGTGCTCCGCACCGGTGCGCCGCCGGGTGGCCTCGCCGAGCCGCATCAGCATCGCCACCTCGGTCTCGATCCGGCCGAGGGTGACCTCGTCGTCGTCGGCGCCCGTGGAGAGGTCCGCATTCATAGCTGTATGATACAGGATAAATATCTGTAAGATACAGCTATCTGGGAGGCGGAGTGGATCGGCGCGCCGAACCGAACCGCAGTGCCATCTACGCCACCACGCTGGTGGCCTTCCTCGCGATCGCCGGCATCGCCGTGGTGGACCCGATCCTGCCGGCCATCGGGGAGGCGATCGGGGTCACCGCCTGGCAGGTCGAACTGCTCTTCACCGCGTACATCGCGGTCATGGCGGTGGGCATGATCCCGGCCACCCTGGCCAGCGGCCGCTTCGGCTTCAAACCGGTGCTGATCGCCGGTGTCTCCGTCGTCGGGATAGCCGCCATCCTCGCGTCGGCCAGCGACAACATCGTCCAGCTGAGCGTGCTGCGTGGCGCCTGGGGCCTGGGCAACGCCATGTTCTTCGCCACCGCCATGGTGGTACTGGTCAACCTCGCCGTCGACCGGGAGTGGGTCGTCGGACTCTTCGAGACCGCCCTCGGCCTCGGCTTCGCCGTCGGCCCCCTGATCGGCGGCCTGCTGGGCAAGATCAGCTGGCGGCTGCCGTTCTTCGTCTGCGGCGTGTTCATGGTGCTCGCCCTCGCCGTGGCCGCCCGCAAGCTGCGCGAGCCCGCCAACCGGCAGGCTCCCGTCCGGGTCGGACAGATCTTCGGCACCTACCGGCGGCCTGCGTTCATCGCGCTCTGCCTGATCACCGCGGCGTACAACTTCGTCTTCTTCGTGGTCCTCGGCTACACGCCGCTCTTCCTCGGCCTCGACGTCGTACCGCTCGGGCTGGCCTTCACCGGCTGGGGCCTCGGCCTGGCCGCCGGCATCCTGCTGATCGGGCATCGACTCGCCCACCGGATCGGCGCGGTGCAGACAATCGGCGTCGCCATCGTCGGGCTGCTCGCCTGCATGGTGCTCTTCGCCACCTCGACCAGCACCACCGAGTCCTTGGTCGTGCTGGTCCTCTCCGGACTCTGCATGGGCCTGGCCAACGCCAACCTCACCGACCTCGCCCTCGGCCTCGGCTCGGCCGACCGCCGGGTCGCCACCGGGGCGTTCAACCTGGTCCGCTGGGGCGCCGCCGCACCCGCGCCGATCATCTCGGGCAAGCTCGCCGAGCACTCGCTCGGCCTGCCGTACTGGGTCGGCTTCGCGGTGCTCGCCGTCGGTGTGCTGGTCTACCTCGGCACCGCCCACCTGATGGCCGCCGGCTACGGCGAGCGGGTGCTCTGGTCCCGCTGGAACCGGGCCGCCGCGGGCGCGGAGGGCGCGCCGGAGGAGCCGGTCGGCGAGGCGTACTGACCCACCGTCCCCCGCCCGCGCCGCCCCGCCGCACCACCCTTGCGGCGGGGCGGCGCGCCTCGGCGCCCCCGAGGCAGCACTTTCACGGAAAGTGCTGCCTCGGAGCGCGTTGAGGCAACACTTTCAGGGAATCTGTCCGGATCTTGTGCCCCGGTCCCGCCCTCGGGAGCGGGTGGGCGTCAGCCGAGGGCGCGCCAGAGCAGGAACAGGCCGATCACCGAGCCGAAGAGCACGATCACGGTCTTCAGCACCACCGGGGGCAGCCGACGCACCAGCCGCGCACCGACGTACCCGCCGACCAGGGTGGCCGGCGCGACCACCGCCACGGCCGCCCAGTTGACCGGCCCGAAGAGCGCGAAGACCACCAACGTGGTCAGCCCCACCACCGCGGAGAGCAGATTCTTGATCGCACTGACCCGGGCCAGCGTGGCGTCCAGCACCAGGGCCAGGCCCGCCACCAGCATCACCCCGAGCGCCGCGCCGAAGTAGCCGCCGTACACCGAGCCGAGCGCGACGATGCTCTGCACCGTGACGGTACGGCGGCGCGGCGACAGGTCCCGCGGATGGCCGACCAGCCGGCGCAGCGGATCCTGGAACGCCAGCACCGCGGTCGCGCCGAGCACCAGGAACGGCACGACCACCTCGAAGGCGCGGGCCGGGGTCGCGAGCAGCACCAGCGAACCGGCGATCGTGCCGAGCACGGCGGTGGGCAGCAGCGTGGCCAGGGTGCGCGCGGGCGGAAGGTCCATGCGGCTCCCGGCGACGCTCGCCACGTACCCAGGAAAGACCGCCACCGAGTTGCTGACGTTGGCCGGCACCGGGGGGAGCCCGATCGCGATCATCGCGGGGAAGGTGATGAGGGAACCACCACCGGCCACCGCGTTGACCGTGCCCGCGGCGAGGCCGGCGGCGAGCAGCAGCACGGCGTGGGAGAGGTCCATGGTCCCCCGAGGCTAGTCCCCGCCCATCCGGCCCGAGCGGCGGGCAGCGCACCGGTCGCCGTGACCGGTTGCCCCATCTGTCTCATACCGGGTTTGACGTCCAGGATCTTGCCGTGGCGGGCCGGCAATAGTCGGCCGCCCGGCGTCGTTAGGATGAACAGCGCGACGGACGAGTCGACCGGGCGGTCGCGTCGGCGGGCCTCGAGCCCGCCGCCGAGGAACGTCCGGACTCCACAGGGCAGGGTGGTTGCTAACGGCAACCCGGGGTGACCCGCGGGACAGTGCCACAGAAAACAGACCGCCGGCCCCATCGGGGACGGTAAGGGTGAAACGGTGGGGTAAGAGCCCACCAGCACCCCGGGTGACCGGGGTGGCTCGGTAAACCCCACCCGGAGCAAGGCCAAGTAAGGGCCGTCACCGCAAGATGACGACCCCGCGCAGACGCTCGAGGGCTGCCCGCCCGATGTCTGCGGGTAGGCCGCTGGAGCCTGCCGGCGACGGTAGGCCGAGATGGATGGCCGCCGCCGGCGCGAGCCTCCGGGCGCGCGCCGCGCACAAAATCCGGCGTACAGGTCGACTCGTCCGTCGCCCACCAGCTCAGAGACCTGGCCAAGGCTCTGAGCGTGGTTCTTTGTCTGGTGCCGTTGGTCGACCTTGGTCATCGTTGGGTGGCGTTTGACGGCTTGGCCACGGCTTGGGACGGCCTGGAGACGGCCTGAGTGCTGGCTCAGTTGGCCTCGGCTTCAATCCGGCCGCTGCGTCGTCGTGGCCCTCTCTCGGCCGGCGTTCGATGGTCCCGGAAGTCGACCGGCGGCCGTGGGGGAGGGGCGGGCAAGTCTTGGCGGTGGAGCTGCCGCCGCGACCCGGTGACTCGGTGGCAAGCCAGTCCCGGGGTTGGACTGGCGCGGCAGCCGGAAGCCCTGACGCACGACCAGGCCGACTCGCTGGCTTCCGTAGCGGTCTTGGTGGTCCCATTCGTGGATGAGGTGGGACGAGTGCGTGCCGGAGCTGCTGGAGCACCTGGGGGAGATGGGTCTGGTTGGGCTGGTCAAGATTGACGGAGAGCGGGAGCGCAAGCCCTGGACGGTGGTGATCTCGGGTCAGCGGCTTGAAGGCGCTTCGATCAGGGTCGACGGTCACAGCCTCGACTACTGCTTGCGGCATGCGGTTGCCGCGCTTCATGAGCGCTTCCCGGACGAACTCGCGCTGGGCTGAGATCCGACTGTGGGGGCGGTGTCCCGGCGGCTGTCGGTGGCTCACCGCCCCGGCGCCGTAGGCGGCCGGGGCGGCTTGCCGCCGGCCGGGCTTGCCGCCCCGCACCGTGCGGAGCGCGGTGCCTTGATCCAAAACAGAGAAATTCGGCAGCAGAGACCCATCCTTGGTGTCTTGTGCCCCCAAGCTCGGCCGGCGCTGAACGGCCCAAGCGGCCCAGAGACAGGCCAGGCTGACTCCTAGCTTGTTCGCGTCATGTCGGTATCGGCGCAGCTGTAACTCGGATACCGAGCTGGTCATCGAGTGCGACAACGGCCCTTAGCGCCGTCCGCCGCACCAACGACACCCCGTCACCGGATCAAAGCCCACCGACCCCGCGAGCATTAATAAGCAGAACAGGAAGGCCGATGCTTTGATGAGCAACCCCTACGACACGGGCCGATTCGCCGAGGTCACCGACCTCGACCAAGTCAACTCCCTTGCCGACCTCGCACGAGTCGTCGACGAGATGCTCAACGACCTCCGCGAACACCCCGCGGACTGGGAGAACCCGACGCTGGAACGCTTCCTCGACGCACTGTCAGCAACCCTCGACGCCCTCCCACACCTCCACGCCAACCGCGGTGAAACCCTCCCCGACCAACCCACCTGGAAGACCTTCGCCGAAGCCCTCGTCATGGCCAGCGGCTACGAATGACCCACCAGGAAGACCCGCACTTCCTAGACCAACCGCCAAGCATGTGTTGGGACGGAAACGTCAAGCATGTCGTGGGGCTAGACAGGCGACATCAGGCCCGAGGTGTCGGCGATCCCGAACCTGTGGCAGGTTGTCCAGGCGCGGACACGTGAACGCATAGGAGTGACCATGGGCGCCTGGGGGCCTGGCCTGTTCTCCGACGACACGGCATGTGACGTGCGCGATGAGTACCGCGAAATGCTCGAAGACGGCCTGGACGACGACGAGGCCACGCAATGGATGCTCGACGCCTATGCCGATGCGCTCGATGACCCAGACGAAGCCACATCAGTCTGGCTGGCCTTGGCTGTCACCCAATCCAAGCTCGGACGCCTTGACCCCAGGGTTCGCGAGCGTGCCGTCGCCGCCATTGACAAAGGGGCCGACCTGGCCAGATGGTCGGAGACCCCTCGCCTCGCCGCTAAACGCCGGGACGTGCTGGACAAGGCACGCGCACAACTGACCGGCCCGCAGCCTCAGCGCGAGAAGGTGCGTCCTCCCAGCCGACACGTCACCGACCTGCAACCCGGCGATGTTCTCAGCTACCGCGCCGTCAACGGCAATCTGGTGCTGTTGCGGGTGGCCCACATCGATGACGAGCGGCACTCCGTCGCCCCCGTCCTCGTCGCCCTCGATTTCACCGGCACCCGTATGCCGCCCCAACCGGAACTCGACAGCCTCGCCGACAAATCCAGCACGCCATTCCGGCTCGACGGAAGTCGCTTGCCCCCTTGGGCGAGCACCAGTTGGCGCGTCGCAGTCTTCAAGCGGATCGACTACGACACTGCCGGATTTCAGCGCGCCGGGCGCACCACCGCCCGCCCGGGCGACCCCGACTTCCGTACCTCGACGTACGACTCTTGGCAGCAGTTGCCCCACGAGCTGGAGCGCAACCTTACCGACGCGCCCGCCACGTTCGAGCAGTAACGCCCGCCGCCAGCCCAACTCACCTCGGCGGCTGGGTGGCCGCGTCACCGGTCTGCTCGTGCCACCGGCACCGCGAGGCCGGGGAGGGGATTCGAACCCCTCACTCCGGGTCTCCCGGCGATGGCTACCGACTCACGGGCGCAGTTTGACGATCTTGTCGGGCCGATTCGGTCGCTCGTCCAATGCCGGATCGCAGGCGATGTCGACCATGTCGACGTGCGGATCCTTGTCCGCCACCCCTGACAGTCGAACGCAGAGCCGGACGTGGACCTCGGCGGCGACATAGCCACCACCTTGGCCGGCCTCGTCATAGGCGACGTCCACCTCAAGGCGTCCGTCCTGGCCGGCCCGCTGCCCGAATACCACCCCGTGGCGGTCGGCGGCGCTTGCAGCTGTCGCCAGGGCGGTGAGCCGCTGTTCCGTAGTCTGAGCTGCGCGCTTCGGACTGGCAAGCACGGCGGTAGCGGTGTCCTGCGCGAGTGCCGCGCGAGATCGCACCGCATCGGTCGCCGCCTTCGTCGCCTGCGCCTCCGAGTCCAGACCACAGCCGGTCAGGCAGATCAGCGTGACGCCCGCGAGAAGGAGTATTTTGCTGACGGGCGTCACTGGGATCGCTCGGGTCACATGCGCATCGTATCGACGGCCAGATGGGGGTGGGGCCTCGCCGGCGAGCGCGATCGGCCCGTCGCCCCACCCGGTCAGCCGCTGGCATACGGAGTTGACATGACGCGTGGTCTCATCAGTAGCGGGGAACTCCGCCTGGAAGTTGCCAAGCTGACGTCCCTCATGCGAGACGACAGCGACTTTTCTGATCTCCGCGACGTCCTGACATCCAAGGATCTCCCTCCCGGCGACACTCTGCTGGCTGGCCTCGTCAGCGGTGAGGACGACAGTCAGTACGGCGTGCTGGTCGTCGGTGCCGGCGAGTGCGTCCTGTTTGAGATCGACTCCCACGGGTCGCTGATTCGGTGGGAGGTCGTCGATGACATCTCGGCGCTGGAAGACGATTTCGATGCGATAGCCGTCGGCGTCGAGATGAAGTCGAACGGCGAGCTGCCCTAGCCGGCCCGGAGCCGGGCCGGAACGCGGCCTACGCGTGACCCGCCGGCCATCCGGCCCGGCTGCTGGAAAGCATGTCGTAGCGTCGATGGGATGACGCTCGTGGTGGTTCTCGTCGTACTGGTGGTGCTGTTGGTCGCGGCGTTCGTCTTCGTCGGCTGGCGGGACCGTAAGCGACTCTCCGGGGCCGAGGACACGGCCGCCGCCCGTGATGCCGCGTCGATCCAGGAGCAGCATGCCGCCGAACGGCACGGTGTGCAGGGTGAGGTGTGGCGGCGCGGTCAGGCCGGCAACGGCTGACCGTCGGTCACTGCGGGGGCCAGTTCCTGAGGACGGAGTCGAGGGCGTCCAGCGACCTGGCCCACGACGCGTCCACCTCACGCGGGGTGTGGCGGAAGCCGCCGGAGCGTTCCAGGCTCACGTACCCGTGGAAGGTGCTGTGCATCATCCGTACGGCGTCGGTCTGGTCGGGTTCGGAGAGCTGGTAGCCGCGCAGGATCGCCCGCGTCATCTCGGCATGCCGGGGGCCGGCGCTCGCCGCCGCCGTCTGCGGATCCAGGTCGATCTGCATCGCGGCGTACCGGCCCGGATGTTCCTTCGCGTACGCCCGGTAGGCGTTGGCGAAGGCCACCAGCGCGTCCTTGCCGGCGCGGCCGGCGAGCGCGGCGGCGACCCGGTCGGCCAGCTCCGACAGGGCCAGCAGCGCCACCCGGACCCGGAGGTCCTGCGCGTTCCTGATGTGCGAGTAGAGGCTCGCGTCCTTGACGCCGAACCGGCGCGCGACCGCCGAGACCGTCACGTTCTCGTAGCCGATCTCGTCGGCCAGCTCCGCCGCCGCCACGGTCAGGCGCTCGGCTGTCAGTCCCGCACGCGTCATGGGCAGCACTCTACACCTAGAGATCTTAATGGTTTGCCTAATGGTGTTAGGCTAGTTCCTATGACACCCCTCACCGAGCCTGCCATCCGCGCCGCCTTCGTGAACTGCACGAAGGGCGAGGTCACGCGCCTGGCGGTGCCGAACGACCTGGCCGAGCGCCAGTGGTCCGACCTCGACTTCCTCGGCTGGCGAGATCCCGGGGCCCCGGAGCGGGCCTACCTGGTCGCCGAGTCCGCAGGCGAACTCGTCGGCGTGGCGCTGCGGGTGGCTTCCCAGACCGGGCGGGTGCGGCGCAGCATGTGCTCGCTCTGCCTGACCACGCACACCGGCGACGGCGTATCGCTGATGACCGCGCGCAAGGCCGGACGGGAGGGGCGGCAGGGCAACTCCGTCGGGGCGTACATCTGCACCGACCTGGCCTGCTCGCTCTACCTACGCGGCAAGCGGAACGCCGGACGGCGGATCGACGAGTCCATCACGTTGACCGAGAAGGTCGAGCGCACCACGAGCCACCTCGCCGCCTTCCTGGCCAAGGTTGTCGGCTGACCCGTCGGCTGCACCGGTGATCGACTCGGTTTCTTGTATGTCGGGGTGTCCTGTCATGGGGATGCCCCGACTTCATTGAGGTCGGGTCGGCGCTACACCGATCGTCGGACTAGTTGTCGTCCCAGTCGGTGCCGGCGGGCAGGTAGAAGGTCTGCTCCGCGCCGGCCAACGCCTGCGCGACGACCAGCCGGGCGTGCGCGTCGAGCTTCGGCAGCCGGTCGGGCGCGAACCACTCCACGGCCTCGGACTCGTCGTCGTTGACTCGGGCCGTGCCGCCGAGCAGCCGGCACTCGAAGCCGAGGTTCAGGTACTCGCAGCGGTCACCGTTCGGATAGGTGTGCGGG
Organism: Micromonospora musae; assembly: GCF_003626545.1. Classification (NCBI taxonomy): domain Bacteria; kingdom Bacillati; phylum Actinomycetota; class Actinomycetes; order Micromonosporales; family Micromonosporaceae; genus Micromonospora; species Micromonospora musae. The sequence goes on along the minus strand of NZ_RAZS01000005.1, from coordinate 341,790 downwards.
TGGGAGACCACGCTGGTGAGCCGGATCGGCTCGACGGCCAGGCCGGTCTCCTCGCGTACCTCCCGGACGACTGCGGAGGCCGGTTGTTCCCCCGGCTCGACGATGCCGCTCACCACCGACCACCGGCCGTCATCGGCGCGCTTGCCCAGCAGCAGTTCGTCGGCGTCGTTGCGGACCACCGCACTGACGCTCGGCAGCCAGAGCAGGTCGTGGCCGATGCGCTTACGCATCCGCAGGATGTAGTCCGGTACGCCCACCCGGCGACCCTACCCCCGCCGATCGCGCCGGCCCGCCCCGGCGACGAGTGCCCGGGATCGCCGGGGGACCACACCGCGAGTAGTCTTTTTGTCGGATTCCGTCCCGAATCGGCTGATCCGTCTCTACTGTGGATACGGTCGGTGACTTGTGGTGTTCCGGTGGCGGCCGGGTGGTTCGCGGTGCACAGTGAGCCTCATGAGCGACAGCGGACTTGGTACGCACTACTACTGGTGCGTCCGACACCACCGGGTCGAGACCGATGCCGACGTGTGTCCGGCGAGGCACGTTCTCGGCCCGTACACCTCGGCCACCGAGGCGGAGAACGCGCTGCAGCGGGTGCAGGAGCGTAACGAAGCGTGGGAGGCCGAGGACGCCCGCTGGGCCGGGGAGGACAGGTAGACGGCGCGGGACGGCCCGCGTCGAGGTACTCCGTGCTCCGCGAGGAGACACGCGAGAGCACGTCCCCAAGGAGGGAACCGAGATGGCCGTAACACCGAAGGCCACCCGACCGGCCGCGAAACGTACCACCGCGAAGAAGACCGCCGCGGCGGAGCGGAACACGACCGCCAGCCGCACCACCCCCGCACGCCGGACCACCGCGACGGCCGCCAAGGCGCCGGCCAAGAAGGCGGCCGGCGGGGCGGGCCGCGCTCCGGCGAAGAAGACCACCGCCGCCAAGGCCCCCGCCAAGAAGGCCGCGGCGAAGGCCTCCACGACCACCCGGAAGGCCACCGGCACGGCGAAGAAGGCACCCGCCAAGGCCTCGACGGCCGCCAAGAAGACCGCCGGCGCGGCGAAGAAGACCACGGGCGCGGCCAAGCGCACCACCACGGCAGCGGCGAAGAAGACGACGGCGGCCGCCCGCAAGTCCACGACCGCGGCCCGCAAGAGCGCCACGAGCACCGCCCGGAAGACCACGAGCACCGCGAAGAGGACCACGGGCGCGGCGAAGAAGACCGCCGCGAAGAAGGCCCCCGCCAAGAAGGCTCCCGCGAAGAAGGCCCCGGCCAAGCGGACTACCGCCACCACCCGCCCCACGGCCGCGCGCAGCACCGCCGCGAAGAAGGCTCCGGCCCGCAAGGCGACCGTCAGCACCGCGGGCGTCGCGCGGAAGGCCGCGGCCAAGAAGGCTCCGGCCCGGACGGCGGCGCCCCGCAAGGCCACCCCGACCACCACCCGCGCCACCACCGCGCGCGGTACCACCGTCGCGGCCCGCAAGTCCGCCCGCTGACCTGCCGCGCCGCCGGTAAGACCGGGGTAGCTCACCCGGATCCCGCCGTCGGCACCCGTACACCGGGGTAGCGGGCCGGCCGGCTCCCGGCCGGCCGGCCCGCCCCGCAGCTCGGCCGGCACGGACCTCGGCCGGCCCGTTGGTCCCGCCGATGCCGATGCCGATGCCGATGCCGATGCCGACGCCGACACCGACACCGCGCCGGTCCACGGTGCGTGCCCGGCTGCCCGGGGCGGGCGCAACGCCGCCCGCACTGTCAGGATGGGCGCGTGGTCATCCGACGCGTCCTCGCGCCCCGCATCGACTTCGCCGCGCTGCGCCGCGAGCTGGGACTCCCCGAGGAGTTCCCGGCGGCGGCCCGGCAGGAGGCGGACGCCGCAGCCGCCGACCCGCCCCGACCCGGCGTCGACCGGACCGATGTTCCGTTCCTGACGGTGGATCCGGCCGGCTCCCGTGATCTCGACCAGGCGATGCACCTCAGCCGCCGCCCCGGCGGCGGCTACCGGGTGCGGTACGCGATCGCCGACGTGGCAGCGCGCGTCCGTCCCGGCGGTGCGTTGGACGAGGAGACCTGGCGTCGAGGTCAGACCGTCTACCTGCCGGACGGCACCGTGCCGCTGCACCCGAAGTCCCTCAGCGAGGGCGCCGCGAGCCTGCTCCCCGACGTCGACCGCCCCGCCGTCGTCTGGACCATCGACCTGGACGCCGACGGCGCGACGGTCGCGGTCGAACTGGAACGCGCCCTCGTTCGCAGCCGCGCCCAGCTGAACTACGCCGGGGTGCAGGCCGGGGCCGACGAAGGCCGGCTGCCCGAACCCATCGCCCTGCTTCCGGAGCTCGGCGTACGGCTGACCGAGCGCGGACTGCGCCGCGGGGCGATCAACCTGCCGCTGCCCGAGCAGGAGGTCGAGGCCGACGGTGACGGCTGGCGGCTGGTGCTGCGCGGGCCGGTGCCGATGGAGGAGCACAACGCCCAGATCTCCCTGCTCACCGGGATGGCGGCGGCCGACATCATGCTCGCCGGGCGGATCGGGCTGCTGCGTACGATGCCGGCGCCGAAGCCGGAGGCGGTGGAGCGGTTGCGTACCGCCGCCGCGCCGCTGGGCGTGCACTGGCCCGAGGGGGCCAGCCCCGGCGAGGTCATCGCCGGCCTCGACCCCGCGCAGCCCCGGGCGGCGGCCTTCATCGACCAGGCGGCCGAGCTGATGCGCGGGGCCGCGTACACCGCCTTCGACGGCGAACTGCCGCAACAGCCGGAGCACGGCGGGGTCGCGGCCGCGTACGCCCACGTCACGGCCCCGCTGCGACGGCTCGCCGACCGGTACGCCACCGAGGTCTGCCTGGCCCTGCACGAGGACCGCCCGGTGCCGGACTGGGCGCGCGCGGCGCTGCCCCGGCTGCCGGAGGTGATGGCGACGACGGATCGGGCGGCCTCCGCCGCCGCCCGCGGCGCGGTGGAGCTCACCGAGGCGGTGCTGCTGGCGGAGCGGGTGGGGGAGGTCTTCGACGCGGCGGTCCTCGACGTCGACGCGCCGCCGAACGGCCGTTCCCGCCCCCGGCCGCCCGGTGGGACGGTGGCCCTGGACGATCCGCCGGTACGCTCCCGCTGCCTCGGTGACCTGCCCCTCGGCGAACGGATCCGGGCCCGCCTCGTCAGCGCCGACCCGGCCGGCCGGACCGTGCTCTTCGAACGCGCCTGACCGGCGTCCGCCGTCGCGCCCGGCGCGGGAGCGGCCCGCCCGTGCCGGGTGCCTGCCTCTCGGCGGGTGGCCGGGGGTTTGCGAGGATGAGCCCATGGGATACGACGCGAGCACGCTGCCCGACGTGACCGGGCTGACCGTCGGCATCATCGGCGGCACCGGTGACCAGGGGCGAGGCCTCGCCTACCGGTTCGCCCGGGCCGGGCAGACGGTGCTGATCGGATCGCGCTCCGCCGAGCGGGCCGCCGCCTCGGCGCAGGAGATCGCGGCGTTGCCGGGCGTGCCGGCCGGGGCGAGCATCGCGGGCGCGGACAACGAGGAGGTGGCCCGGGACAGCGACGTGGTCATCATCGCGGTCCCGTGGGACGGGCACGCGGCCGTCGTCGCCGCCCTCGCCGAGCCGCTCGCCGGCAAGATCGTCGTTGACTGCGTCAACCCGCTCGGCTTCGACAAGCAGGGTCCGTACCCGCTGAAGGTGGAGGAGGGCAGCGCGGTGCAGCAGGCCGCTGCACTGCTGCCCGACTCCCGGGTCTGCGCGGCGTTCAACCACGTCAGCGCGCCGCTGCTGGCCGACCCGGAGGTCGACCGGATCGAGCTGGACGTGCTGATCTGCACCGAGGACCGGGACGTCGTGGGCGTCGTCGCCGCCCTCGCCGCGCGGATCCCCGGCATGCGCGGGATCTACGCCGGCCGGCTGCGCAACGCCCACCAGATCGAGGCTTTCACCGCCAACCTGATCGCCATCAACAAGCGCTACAAGGCGCACTCCGGCATCCGCGTCACCGATCTCTGACGGTCACCCCGCCGGCGTTCGGCGGCGGGCGGCGAGGTGCCCGGCAGGACCGTGACCCGGCCGACGCCGGTCGACCTCGCCCCACGGGGCCGGGGGGCCGGACGCCGGCGCGCTGCCCGGCGTCCGGCCAGACTCGCCGCGAGGGTCTGTTTCATAAGACCGTGCCCGGCTGCGCCGGCCCCAGGCGACGACCGGCCGCGTTGGAGGTTCGTCCGGATACCACACCGGTATCCGCACGAACCTCCGCCTTGCCGGACCGCCGCCTGGGCCTCGGCTCGCTCGGGCGAGCCTTATGAAACAGACCCTAGAAGGTGTGCTCGGCGGTGGGGAACTGGCCGCCGCGTACCTCGTCGGCGAAGCGCTGGGTGGCGTCGGCGAGGGCGCCGGCCAGGTCGGCGTACCGCTTGACGAAGCGGGGCGCCCGGCCGGTGCGCAGCCCGGCCATGTCCTGCCAGACCAGCACCTGGGCGTCGGTGTCCGGACCGGCGCCGATGCCCACGGTCGGGATGCTCAGCTCGGTGGTGATCCGCTTCGCGACGTCGCCCGGCACCATCTCCAGGACGACGGCGAACGCGCCCGCCTCGGCCACCGCCCGGGCGTCGGCGAGCACCTCCTCGGCGGCGTCGCCGCGACCCTGCACCCGGTAGCCACCGATGGCGTGCTCGCTCTGCGGGGTGAAGCCGATGTGCGCCATCACCGGAATGCCGGCGCCGGTGATCGCGGCGATCTGCTCGGCGCAGCGCCGGCCACCCTCCAGCTTCACCGCGTGGCAGCCGCCCTCCTTCATGAACCGGACGGCGGTGCGCAGCGCCTGCGCCGGACCCTCCTCGTACGAGCCGAACGGCAGGTCGCCGACGATCAGCGCCTGGCGGGTGGCCCGGACCACCGCGCGTACCAGCGGCAGCAGCTCCTCGGCGGTGACCGGGATCGTCGTCTCGTAGCCGAAGACGTTGTTCGCCGCCGAGTCGCCGACCAGCAGCACCGGAATGCCGGCCTGGTCGAAGATCGACGCGGTGTACTGGTCGTACGACGTGAGCATCGGCCACCGTTCGCCGCGCTCCTTGGCGGCGATCAGGTCACGGGTGCGTACCCGCCGGGTCGCCGGCCCGCCGTAGAGGGCGGTCACCTCGGTCGGGGTGGACTCCACCATGGCTCTCTCCTTCCTCGAGGCCGCGTGCGCGGTCCCCGGGTTCCGCCGCGATCGTCGCACCGGACGACCCGGCGGCGGCAGGGCGCAGTGGAGGATTTCACTCCGACACCGACCGGGGTACGTCAGCCGTCCTCCCGCCAGCGGTTGGTGATCGGGAGCCGCCGGTCCCGACCGAAGGCCTTCATCGAGATCTTCGGGCCGGGCGCTGCCTGCCGGCGCTTGTACTCGGCGGTATCCACCATCCGCAGCACCTTGTCGACCACCGCCGGGTCGTGCCCCGCCCCGACCAGCCCGTCGCGACCGAGATCGCCGTCGACGTAGCCGATCAGGATCGGGTCGAGTACGTCGTAGTCGGGCAGCGTGTCGCTGTCGAGCTGGCCCGGGCTCAGCTCCGCGCTCGGCGGCTTGCCGATGGAGCTCTCCGGGATCGGCGGGGTCTCGCCGCGTCGTACGGCGTCGGCGTTGCGCCACTTGGCCAGCCGCCAGACGAGCGTCTTCCAGACGTCCTTCACCGGGTTGAAGCCGCCCACCGAGTCGCCGTAGAGCGTCGAGTAGCCGACCGCCAGTTCGCTCTTGTTGCCGGTGGTCAGGACCAGGTGGCCCTCCTGGTTCGACAGTGCCATCAGGATCACCCCGCGTACCCGGGCCTGGAGGTTCTCCACCGTCACGCCGGAGAGCGACAGGTTGGCGAGGAAGGCGTCCACCATCGGCTGGATCGGCTCGATCCGGTAGTCCAGCCCGGTGCGCTTGGCGAGGTCCGCCGCGTCCTCCCGGGAGTGCTCGGAGGAGTGCTGGCTGGGCAGGGAGACCGCGACCACCCGCTGCGGGCCGAGCGCGTCGACGGCCAGCGTGGCCACCACGGCCGAGTCGATGCCGCCGGAGAGGCCCAGCACCACCGACGGGAAACGGTTCTTGTTGACGTAGTCGCGCAGGCCGAGCACCAACGCGTGCCAGACCTCGGCCTCGTCGGCGACCGGCTCGATCGTCCCGCCGACCGCGGGTGGACCCACGGGGGCCGGCAGCTCCTCGCTGACGGTCGTCCGGAGCACCCGTAGCCCGTCGGCGAGCCGTTCGCCCGTATCGACCGGCTCCCCGGCGGCGGGCAGCTCCAGGTCGTGCACGAGCAGGTGCTCCACGAACTGGGGGGCGCGGGTGAGCAGCTCACCGTCGGCCGAGACGATCATCGAGTCCCCCTCGAAGACCAACTCGTCCTGCCCGCCGACCATGTTGACGTACGCGATGGCGGCGTCGGCCTCCGCGGCCCGGCGGCGGACCAGCGGCAGCCGGATGTCGTCCTTGTTCAGCTCGTACGGCGAGCCGTTGATGTTGACCACCAGGCCCACCCCGGCCTGGCGGGCCGCGGCGAACGGGCCGCCCGCCTGCCACAGGTCCTCGCAGACGGTCACCGCCACGTCCACCCCGCCGATCCGCACGACGGTGAGCATGTCGCCGGGCAGGAAGTACCGGTCCTCGTCGAAGACCCCGTAGTTCGGCAGGTGGTGCTTGAAGTAGGTGGTCGCCACCACGCCGCGGTGCAGCACGGCGGCGGCGTTGCGCGCGCCCCGGCCCGGCTCGGCGTCGCCGGAGACCTGCGGCGGCCCGTCGGCGTCCAGGTAGCCGACGACCACCGGCAGCTCGCCCAGCCCGTCCGCGGCGAGGTCGGCGGCGAGCCGGTCCAGCGCCGCCTTCGACGCCGCCACGAACGACCGCCGGAAGACCAGGTCCTCCACCGGGTACCCGGTCAGCATCATCTCGGGGAACGCGACGAGTTGGGCTCCCGCGTCGGCGGCCCGGCGCACCCAGACGCGGACCAGGCGCGCGTTGCCGGCGAGGTCGCCAACGGTCGGGTTGACCTGGGACAAGGCGATACGCAGGGTGGGCATGGCCCCATCTTTCCCCAGAGCGTCGGGCCGACACCACGGGCGTGGGAGACGCCGGAGTGCCCCGACACGGGGGCCAACCGGCCGGCGGCGCGGCCCGCCGGCCTGCCTGCCGACGCACGACGGGACGGGTGCCGGCCCGTCGCGTAACGTCGGCGTAACCAGGCCCGTGGAGACTGGTCGGTCAGGCCGCGCCGGCCCAGTCGGCGGTAACGAAGAGCGTCACGAGGGGTGGAAGTGGACCGTCAGCAGGAGTTCGTCCTCCGTACGCTGGAAGAGCGGGACATCCGGTTCGTCCGGCTGTGGTTCACCGACGTGCTCGGCACGCTCAAGAGCGTCTCGGTCGCCCCCGCCGAGCTGGAGGCCGCGTTCGAGGAGGGCATCGGCTTCGACGGCTCCTCCATCGAGGGCTTCGCCCGGGTCTTCGAATCGGACATGGTGGCCATGCCCGACCCGACCACCTTCCAGGTCTTCCCGTTCGAGGGTGGCGTCAGCGGCGAGAGCGCCCGGATGTTCTGCGACATCCTGCTTCCCGACGGCAGCCCGTCCTGGGCCGACCCGCGGCACGTGCTGCGCCGGGCGCTCTCCCGGGCCGCCGACAAGGGCTTCACCTTCTACATCCATCCGGAGATCGAGTTCTTCCTGCTCGAGGACGGCCCGCAGGACGGCTCGCTGCCCACCCCCGTCGACACCGGCGGCTACTTCGAGCACACCACCCACGCCGTGGCGCGGGACTTCCGCCGCCAGGCGGTGCTCTCCCTGGAGCGGATCGGCATCTCGGTGGAGTTCAGCCACCACGAGGTGGCGCCCGGGCAGCAGGAGATCGACCTGCGGTACGCCGACGCGCTCACCACCGCCGACAACATCATGACCTTCCGGCACGTCGTCAAGGAGGTGGCGCTCTCCACCGGCGTGCAGGCGAGCTTCATGCCGAAGCCCTTCACCGACCAGCCGGGCAGCGGCATGCACCTCCATCTGTCGCTCTTCGAGGGGGAGCGCAACGCGTTCCACGACGGCGGCGACCCGATGAAGCTCTCCAAGGTCGCGAAGTCCTTCATCGCCGGCCAGCTGGTGCACGCCCGCGAGTACACGGCGGTCACCAACCAGTGGGTCAACTCGTACAAGCGGCTCTTCCCGCAGCACCTGCCGGACCGGATCACGGAGAGCCCCGCGTACGTCTGCTGGGGTCACCTCAACCGCTCGGCGCTGGTGCGGGTGCCCGCGTACGGGAAGCCGAACTCGGCCCGGGTCGAGGTGCGCTCGCCAGACTCGGCGGCGAACCCGTACCTCGCCTTCGCGGTGCTGCTCGGCGCCGGCCTGAAGGGGATCGAGGAGGGCTACGAGCTGCCGCCGGGCGCCGAGGACGACGTCTGGTCGCTGACCAGCGCGGAGCGGCGCGCGATGGGGTACGAGGCGCTGCCGGAGAACCTCGCCGAGGCGATCGACGTGATGGCCGGGTCGGAACTCGTCGCCGAGGTGCTCGGTGAGCACGTCTTCGACTTCTTCCTGCGGAACAAGCGCACCGAGTGGGAGCAGTACCGCCGCGAGGTCACCCCGTACGAGCGGCAGCGTTACCTGTCGCTCTGACCGGTTCCACCGCCGGCGGCGTACGGGTCGCGCGGGTTCGTCGTACCCCCGGCCTAGCCTGACGCGGTGAACCGCACCGACCGCCTCTACGCCCTGGTCGAGGAGCTGCGGGCGGTGTCACCGCGGCCGCGCAGCGCCCGCTGGCTGGCCGCGCGCTTCGAGGTGAGCAGCCGCACCATCGAACGTGACATCGGCGCGCTCCAGCAGTCCGGGGTGCCGATCTGGGCCGAGCCGGGCCGCACCGGCGGCTACGTGCTGGACCGTGCCCGCACCCTGCCGCCGGTCAACCTGACCGCGGCTGAGGCCGTGGCGATGGCGATGGCGCTGCACCGGCTGCGCGGCACGCCCTTCGTCGCGGCCGCCGCCACCGCGCTGCGCAAGCTCGTCGCCGTGATGCCGGCGGCGGACGTCGCCGAGGCGCACCGGCTCGCGGGCCGGGTGCACCTGATCGGCGACGGGCCGGTGACGCCCGTCCCGGCCGCGGTCGCCGACGCGGTCCTCGCACGGCGGGTGCTTCGCATCCGGTACGCCGACCGCAGCGGCGCCGACTCGCTGCGCGCGGTGGAGCCGTTGGGTTACCTGGGCAACCCGCGGCACTGGTATCTGCTCGCCTGGTGCCGGCTGCGCGCCGGAGTCCGCGCCTTCCGCACCGACCGGATCGTGTCCGTGCAGCCGCTCTCCGAGGTGGTCACCCGGGAACTGAGCCTCGATGACCTCGACATCCCCCACGAGCGGGTGCGCCCGCTCAGTCTGGTCTGAGCGCGGCCGGCCACACCCTCGCCGCCGCGGTGGGAGCCGGCGCGGCGCCGGTGCGGAAGTTCGTGGACCTGCCCGGGAAACACCGACAGCACGGTGTCGCGAGCGAGGCCGAGGCTGGTTTCTGACAGCGCCGGCCGGGTGGCCGGCGCGTGGAACGGGAGGCCACAGATGACCATCGACAACGCCGTCACCTGGTTCGAGATCGGCACCGAACGGCCCGACGAGGCGCAGCGGTTCTACGGCGACCTCTTCGGCTGGAGCTTCACCGAGCAGGGGAGCGGGGAGGCGTCGTACCGGACGACCGAGGGCGGCGAGGGCGGGATCGGCGGCGCGATCCGTGGCACCGCCGGGACCGGGCCGAACTACGCGATCTTCTACGTGCAGGTGACCGACGTGGCGGAGACCTGTCGGCGGGCCGAGGCGGCGGGCGGCAAGGTGCTGGTGCCGACGAAGCGGAACGACAACGGGCTCACCTTCGCCCACATCCTCGATCCGGCCGGCAACCACGTCGGCGTCTTCACGCCGCCGCCGGGGCCGGCCGGCGCCTGACCGGTCGGCGGCGCGGACGATGCTCCGCTGCCGCACCCCGGGTCGGCGGCGTGGCGGTGTCCCGTTCGACACCCCACGCCGCCGAACCCCGGGTCGGTCCGCGCGGCCCTGTTCGCCGCTCGCCGCTCGCCGTCCGCCGGGCCCGTGCGGGTCCCGGGTTCGGCGGCCGGCCGCATCCCGTACGTCGGCGGGCGAGGCCGTGGGCCGTCAGCTGCCGGTCGTGCCCTCGGGCGTGCCGCTGTCGCCGCGGTGACCGCCCCAACCACCCCAACCGCCGTGGCGGCCGTGACCGCCCGGGCCGCCGGGGAAGACGCCGGCCTCGACGGCCTTGACGATCGCGTCGGCCTGCTCCTGGGTGAGCTTGCCGTCCTTTACCGCCCGGTCCAGGCGCTCCTTCAGCCGCGCCTGCCGATCCTCGGCGGACGGGCGCTGCGGCCGGTCGGCCTTGTGCTCGTCACGCAGCTTCTTCAGGGCGTCGGTCACCTTCTCCGCGGGCACGCCCAGCTCCTTGGCGAGCTCCTCGGCGAACTTCCCCTGGTGGTCGGCCGCCTTCTGCTGGTCGCCGTCGGTGGTGGTGCTGGCGCTCGGCGTCGGGGTGCCGCCGTCGGCGGCGAACGCCATGGTCGGCGCGGCGATGCCCACCCCGAGTACGCCCGCCGTGGCCAGACCGGCCAGCAGGTGCTTCTTCCTGATGCCGCGGGACATGGGTCCTCCAATTTCCTCGTCCTGATGCCCTGACTTCACCGACAGTGACCAGGGCGGCTTGGCGGCAGCCGTGGTGAGGCTGTCAGTCGGCTGGGAGTCTCGCCGGGGACCCGGACAAACGGGTTGCGTCGGTGCCGGAGCGTCGGCAGGGTTGGCCGGCGGACCGGGTGGCACCGTCGAGGCCCGGCCGGAGCCCGAGGAGCACAGCGTGACCGACACCCCCATCCGGGAGTTCCCGGTGAGCGAGGCGGAAGCCGGCCCGTACGGCATCACCACCGGCCCGGACGGCGCGCTCTGGCTGACGCTGGTCCACGCCGCGGGTGTCGCCCGGGTGGGCGCGGACGGCGACGTCCGGACCTGGTCGTTGGGCGCGCCGGAGAGCCGACCGCTGATCATCGCGCCCGGCCCGGACGGCGCCCTCTGGTTCACCCGCTCCGGCGACGACCGGATCGGCCGGATCACCACGGCGGGCGAGCTCAGCGCGGTCACCCTGCCGCCCGGCACCGGCCCGTGCGGCATCGTCACCGGCCCGGACGGCGCGCTCTGGTACGCCGGAATGAACTCCGACACCGTCGGCCGGGTGACCACCGACGGCACGGTGACCACGGTCCCGCTGCCGCTGACCGGGGCGTTCGCGTCGATGGTCGCCGCCGGGCCGGACGAGGCGGTCTGGTGCACGCTCAACCAGGCGAACGCGCTCGCCCGCGTCGACCTGGACGGCGGTGTCACCGTTCATCCGCTGCCGACGCCGAACGCGGGGCCGGTCGGGATCAGCGGGGACACCGACGGGCTCTGGTTCGTGGAGATCGCCGCCGGCCAGCTCGGTCGGGTCGAGCCGGACGGCCGGATCCGGGAGTACGCGCTGCCGGACCGCTCCGCCCGGCCGCACGCGATCGTCGGGGACGGCGCCGGTGGGGCGTGGTACACCGAGTGGGGCGGCAACCGGATCGGTCACGTCGACGTGGCCGGCCGGATCGAGAGCTACCCGCTGCCCACCCCGAACTCGGAGCCGCACGGCCTCACGATCGCCTCCGACGCCACCGTCTGGGCCGCCCTCGAAACCGGCCACCTGGCCCACCTCACCCCACGCTCGGCGTGATCAGGAGGTTGGCGGGGCCGAACCGGTCGACTCACCCCGCCAACCTCATGATCAACGGGGTGCGGTCGCTCAGCGGACGGCCGGGGTGACCGTGAGCGTGCCGGTGGTGGTGTCCAGGGTGGCCTCGGTGCCGACCGGCACGGTGAGCTGGCCGACGCCGTGGCCGATCGGCAGACCACCGAGCACCGGCACGCCGAGGTCACCGAGGCGCTCGGCGAGCACGTCCGCGACGGTCACCGGCCAGCCGTCCGCGCAGTTGGTGAACTGCCCGACCGCCACCGCGGCCAGGCCGTCGAGCGCACCGGCCCGGCGCAGCTGGGTGAGCATCCGGTCGACCTTGTACGGCGGCTCCTGCACGTCCTCGACGAGCAGCACGGCCCCGGTCAGGTCGGGCATGTCCGGGGTGCCGAGCGAAGCCGTGATCATGCACAGGTTGCCGCCGAGCAGCGGGCCGGTCGCGCGGCCGGGCACCCGCACCGCGAAGGTCTCCTCCTCGGCGACCGCGGCCACCGTCACCGGCTCGGTCGTCATCAGCGCGGCGTGCAGCGACTCGGCGGAGCGCAGCGGCGTCCGCTCGTCCGTCCACGCCGCCCCCGGCCCGTGGACGCCGGCCAGCCGAGCGCCCCGCCACAACGCGAGCTGGAGCGCGGTGACGTCGGAGAAGCCGGCCACCACCTTCGGATCCCGCCGTACGGCGTCCATGTCGATGGCGTCCACCACCCGCTGCGCGCCGTAGCCGCCGCGGGTGCAGATGACGCCGCGTACCCGGGGGTCGGCGAACGCCTCGTTCAGGTCGGCCGCCCGCAGCTCGTCCGCGCCGGCCAGGTAGCCCTGCCGGTCGTAGACGTGCGGCGCCAGCACGGGGCGCAGTCCCCAGCCGGTGAGCAGCTCGACGCCGCGCGCCACCCGCTCGGGGCGGGTCGGCCCGGACGGGGACACCAGCATCACCGTGTCGCCGGGGCGGAGCACGGGCGGGCGGAGGACCGTGAGGGCAGCGCTGGTCACAGCGGCAGAGCCTATCCCGCGCCTCCCACCGGCCCGCCTCCCGTCGCCGGGCAGGTACCTCGACGGGGGCCCTGCGGGCCGCCACGTCGATGCCACCGGCCGGACGAGGGTGCGGGGCTCGGGGGCGCACCGGATAGCCTCGACTGCGTGGCAACCGCGTTGGTGATCGAGAACGACCCGAGCGACGAACTGGGCCGGCTGGGCGAGTGGCTGACCGAAACCGGCCTCGAGCTGTGGGTGGTGCGTCCGCACGCCGGCGACGAACTCCCCGCCGACCTGGAGGGCTACGCCGCGCTGGTGGTGCTCGGTGGGGCACAGCAGGCGTACCCCCTGCCGGACGGCTCGCCCGGCGCACCCTGGTTCCCGGCGCTGGAGGGCCTGCTGCGCAAGGCGGTACGGCACCGGGTGCCCACGTTGGCCATCTGCCTCGGTGCGCAGCTGCTCGCCGCCGCGCACGCCGGGCAGGTCGAGCGCAGCCCCTCCGGCCCGGAGATCGGGCCCGCGGTGGTGGGCCGGCGGGACGCGGCCGAGCAGGACCCGCTCTTCCGGTACGTGCCGCTCATCCCGGACGTCCTCCAGTGGCACGCCGACGAGATCACCGAGCTGCCGCACGGCGCGACCCTGCTGGCCGCCTCCACCCGCTACCCGCACCAGGCGTTCCGGCTCGGCGACCGGGCCTGGGGGCTGCAGTTCCACATCGAGTGCGACGCCGCCCAGATCGCCCGGTGGGCGGCCGACTCGACAGCTCTCGCGGAGCTGGGCTACGACCCGGAGCTGGTGGTGGCGGCCTGCGAGGCGGTGCTTGTCGACATCGAGGAGGTCTGGCAGCCGTTCGCCGCGCGGTTCGCGGCGCTGGCCCTCGGCGAGCTGGACGACGGCAGCGCCGCGCGTCGCAGCCTGCCCCTGCTCGGGCAGTGATGAGCCGGTCGACCAGCGCTCCCGGACGGCTCGCCCGGTACGGCTTCGGCACGGCTGAGGCCGACGGCGGCGTCCGCGCCGCGGACCTGCTCGGACCGGACGGCCTGGGCCTGTGGCGACCGGCCGGCCAGGAGCCCGTCGACGAGCGTGCGGCGGAGCTGCTCGCCGCGCTCTCCCGGGCGGCCGAGCCGGACCTGGCCCTGCGTCAGCTGCACCGCCTGGTGGAGGCCGAGCAGCGGGCGGCCGGGAACGCCGCGTCGACCCGGCCGGCCGCCACCACCGGCGCAAGCCAGGCCGCCACCGACGCGAGATCAGCCACCGCCGACGCGGCGGGTGGGGCCGCCGGCGACGGGAGGTCGGCCACCACCGCCGAGGGGAACGCGGCAGCCGGCGACGGGGCGGCCGGCATCGGGGCCGGTTCGACGCTGCTGGCGGCGCTGGCCGCCGACGCGGGACTGCGCCGGCGACTGATCGCCGTGCTCGGCGCCTCGTCCGCGCTCGGCGACCACCTGGTGGCGAACCCGGAGCACTGGACCGTGCTCCGGACCAGTCCCGACGGGTCGGCCCCGACCGCCGAGGGCCGGCTGGAGCCGATCGTCGGCGGCAACCCGATCGCCGCGCTGCGGCAGGCGTACCGGCTGGCGTTGTTGCGCATCGCGGCGGCGGACCTGACCGGCGGCCAGGAGCTGGAGCAGACCATGGCCGCGCTCTCCGCGCTGGCCGACGTCACCCTCCGGGCGGCGTACGGGTTCGCCGTCGGGGAGCTGCCGGAGGGCACACCCCCGCCGAGCCTGGCCGTGGTGGCGATGGGCAAGTGCGGCGGGGACGAGCTGAACTACGTCTCCGACGTGGACGTCATCTTCGTGGCCGCCTCCGACGACGACCTGGCCGCGGCCACCACGATCGCCACCCGGCTGATCCACATCTGTGGGCTGGTCGCCTGGCCCGTCGATGCCGCACTGCGCCCCGAGGGCAGCCGGGGACCGTTGGTGCGCACCCTCGCCAGCCACCTCGCCTACTACCGGCGGTGGGCCCGGACCTGGGAGTTCCAGGCGCTGCTCAAAGCCCGCCCGGCCGCCGGCGACCTGACGCTGGGGCAGGAGTGGATCGACCAGCTCGCCCCGCTGGTGTGGCGGGCCGCCGAGCGGCCGGAAGCGGTCGAGGACGTCCGCGCCATGCGCCGGAAGATCATCGACAACGTTCCGCCGAAGGAGCTGGAGCGCGAGATCAAGCGCGGCCCGGGCGGGCTGCGCGACATCGAGTTCGCCGTCCAGCTGCTGCAGCTGGTGCACGGCCGGATCGACGAGTCGCTGCGCGAACCGGGCACCATCCCGGCGCTGCGCGCGCTGGTCGCCGGAGGCTACGTGGGCCGCGCCGACGGTGAGGCGCTGCTGCGCGGCTACCGCTTCCTGCGCGGCGTCGAGCACCGGCTCCAGCTGCAGGGCCTGCGCCGCACCCACACCGTGCCGACCGACCCGGGCGCGCTGCGCTGGCTCGCCGCCGCGCTGGGCTACACGGCCACCCCGGGCCGCAGTGCCGTCGAGGCGTTCCGCGCCGAGTGGGTCACTCACTCCGCCGAGGTACGCCGGCTGCACGCCAAGCTGCTCTACCGCCCGCTGCTGGAGGCGGTCGCCCGGGTGCCCGCCGACGGTTTGCGGCTCACCCCGGAGGCGGCCCGGCACCGTCTGGAGATCCTCGGCTTCGCCGACCCGGCCGGGGCGCTCCGGCACCTCCAGGCCCTCACCGGCGGGCTGAGCCGCACGGCGGCCATCCAGCGCACCCTGCTGCCCGTGCTGCTCAGTGAGTTCGCCGACGCGCCGGAACCGGATCGGGGGCTGCTCAACTACCGGCAGGTCTCCGACAAGCTCGGCAGCACCCCCTGGTACCTGCGGCTGCTGCGCGACGAGGGCCCCGTCGCCCGCCGGCTGGCCCGCGTGCTCTCGTCCTCCCGGTACGCCGCCGACCTGCTGGCCCGGGAGCCGGAGGCGCTGCGGCTGCTCGCCGAGGAGACCGAGCTGACCCCGCGCCCCCGTACGGTGCTCTGCGAGGGCTTCGCCGCCGCGGCCGCCCGGCACAGCGACCCGGTCGAGGCGACCCGGGCGGTACGGGCGCTGCGCCGCCGCGAACTGGTCCGGATCGCCTGCGCCGACGTGCTGAGCCGGGCCGGCTCGCTGACCCCCGCCCCGCCCCGCGCGGACGGCGACGGGCGGGTCGCGGCGACGTTGACCGACGTCACGAGGGTCGGGGCCGCGCTGTCCGACGTCACCGACGCCACCCTGGCCGCCGCGCTGCGGATCGCTCGGGCCGCCCAGCCGACCCCGCCCGGGCTGCGTCTCGCGGTGATCGGCATGGGCCGGCTCGGCGGGTACGAGTCGAACTACCTCTCCGACGCCGATGTGCTCTTCGTCTACGACCCGCCGCCGGGGACGGACGAGAGCGCCGCCAGCGCCGCCGCGCAGGCCGTCGCCGAGGAGCTGCGCCGGCTGCTCGGCATGCCCGCCCCCGACCCGCCGCTCGGCGTCGACGCCGACCTGCGCCCGGAGGGGCGGCAGGGGCCGCTGGTGCGCAGCCTCGCCGCCTACGCGCAGTACTACGCCCGCTGGTCCCGGGTGTGGGAGGCGCAGGCGCTGCTGCGCGCCCGGTTCGTCTGCGGCGACGCCGACCTGGCCGCCGAGTTCGAGGCGCTCGTCGACCCGGTCCGCTACCCGGCCGACGGGCTGACCCGCGAGCAGGTGGTGGAGATCCGTCGGATCAAGGCGCGGGTGGAGCACGAACGGCTGCCCCGGGGCGCCGACCCGACCACCCACACCAAGCTGGGCCGGGGCGGGCTCGCCGACGTCGAGTGGGCGGTGCAGCTGCTCCAGCTGCGCCACGGCGGGTCGCTGCCCGCGCTGCGCGGCACGCGTACCCTCGACGCGCTCGCCGCCGCCCGGGACGCGGGCCTGGTCGATCCGGCGGACGCCGCGGCGATGGCGGCCGGCTGGACGCTCGCCGCGCAGGTCCGCAACGCGCTCATGCTGGTCCGGGGCCGGGCCGGTGACCAGCTGCCCCGGCACGGCGTGGAGTTGGCCGGCGTGGTACGACTGCTCGGTGCCGACGACCCAGGCCAGTTCCTCGACGACTACCTCCGCACCGCCCGCCGCTCGCGGGCGGCGATGGAGCGGGTCCTCGACGCCTGAGCCCCGGCGCACCCTGCTCGGCACGCTCGTCGTGGCTCTGCTGCTCGCCGGCGCCTTCCTGCTCGCCCCGCCGATGGGCACCGACCTCTCCGCGCAGGTGGCCCGCGCCGTCTTCGCCGAGCGCCACGGGCCCGCCCCGGTGGACTTCTCGTGGTACGGCGGCGACGGCCAGTTCGGGTACAGCCTCTTCACCCAGTTCCTCGGTGCGGCGGTCGGCGTGCGGCTGGTCGGCGCGGTCGCGGCCGTGGTCTCGGCGGTGGCGCTGGCCTGGCTGCTCCTGCGCGGGCGGGCCCGCCGGCCGCTGCTCGGCGGGTTGCTCGGCGCGGCGGTGCTGGTCGGAAACCTGGCCAGCGGGCGGATCACGTTCGCGGTCGGCCTGACCTTCGGGCTCCTCGCGCTCTGCGCCGTGCACGCCACCCGGCCGCCCCGGTGGGTGCGCCTGCTGCTGGGGGCGGCGCTCGCGGCGCTCGCCACCTGGGGCAGCCCGGTGGCCGGCCTCTTCCTCGGCCTGGCCGGGGGAGCGCTGCTGCTCACCGACGCCTGGCGGGGCGGCCGGCCGCCCCGGCGCCCGAGGGCGGAGAATCTGCTGTTCTGTCTGGTGCCGGTGCTGGCCGTGGTGCCGATGGCGCTGCTCTTCGGCAACGGCGGGCGGCAGCCGTTCACCGCCGAGTCCATGCGGATCAACGTCGCGCTCGCCGTGGTGGTGCTCGCGCTCGTCCCGGTCCGGGTGCTGCGTGTCGGCGCGGCGCTGGCCGCGCTGCTGCTGGTCGCGGCGTACCAGGTGCCGAGCCCGATCGGCTCGAACGCGCTGCGCCTGCCGATGCTCTTCGCGCTGCCGATCGTCGCGGCGTTCGTGCCGTTCGGCGCACGCTGGCTCGCCGCCCTGCTGGCGGCGCTGGTGTGGTGGCAGTCACCGGTGATGACCAGTGATCTCACCCGGATGGGCTCCGCGCCCGCGTATGCGGCGTTCCACCAGCCGCTCCTCGACGAGCTGGGCCGCCGGGCGCCGGTCGGCCGGGTCGAGGTGGTACCGCTGCGCGACCACTGGGAGAGCGCGTACGTGGCGGCGGCCGTGCCGCTGGCCCGGGGCTGGGAGCGGCAGGTGGACGTGGAGCGAAACGCGCTCTTCTACGGCTCCGCGCTGGACCCCGCCGAGTACGGCGACTGGCTGCGGCGTAACGCGGTCAGCTTCGTGGCGGTCGCGCCGGACACCGCCCCCGACCGGTACGCGCAGGCCGAGGCGGCCCTGGTGCTCGCCGGCCAGCCGTACCTGCGGGAGGTCGCCCGGCCGGGGCGGTGGCGGCTCTACCAGGTGACCGACCCGGCGCCCCTCGTCTCCCCGCCGGCCACGCTGGTCGGCTCCACGCCGGCCGGGGTCCGGTTCAGCACCGACGCCCCCGGCGACGTCCTGATCCGGGTGCGCTGGAACCGTTGGCTCTCCCTCGACGGCGGCGCGGGCTGCCTGGCCCCCGGCCCCGACGGGTGGACCACCGTCCGGGCGGGCACCCCCGGCACGTTTGCGCTGACCAGCAGCCTGTCACCGGACGGACGCTGCCCGTAGCGGCCACCGGCCCACCTGGGGGCCGGAAACCCGGGACTGGCAGCATGTCCGGGTGCCTTCCCACCTCGCGCGCTGGACCGGCCTGGCCGGCTCGACGCTGCTCGCCGTCGTCGCCTTCCTCGGCGGCGCGATGCCGCACGGTGATCTGCGCCCGACCCCGCTCAGCATCTGGCAGGGGTCGTACGGGCCGGTGATCCTGATCGGCTGGGCCGTCGGCACCGCCGTGCTGGCGTATGCCTGGTGGTCGCTGCGCGACGGGGTGCCGTCGACCCGCTGGGCGCTGGTCACCGTCGGGCTCTGGCTGCTGCCGCTGCTCGTCACCCCGCCGCTGGGCAGCCGGGACGTCTACGCGTACGCCTGCCAGGGCGCCAGCTACGCCGCCGGCATCAACCCCTACGAGCAGGGCGTCTCCACCCTGCCCTGCCCGTGGCTGGACAGCATCTCCTACATCTGGCGGGACACCCCGGCGCCGTACGGGCCGCTCTTCGTGATGATCGCCGGTGCGGTGGTGAAGGCGACCGGCTCGCTCGTCGGCGCCATCGTGCTGTTCCGGCTGCTCGCGGTGGCCGGCATCGTGCTGACCGCGGCCAGCCTGCCGGCGCTCGCCCGCCGCTGCGGCGTACCGGCCGGCCGGGCCGTCTGGCTGGCGCTGGGCAGCCCGCTGATCGGCGTGCAGCTGCTCTCCGGGGCGCACAACGACGCCGCGATGGTGGGGCTGCTCATCGCCGGGCTCGCGGTGGTCGCCGCGCGTCCGGGCCGCCCCGGCATGCTGCTCGCCGGGGGCGTACTGCTCGGGCTGGCCGGCGGGATCAAGGCGACCGCGCTGGTCGTGGTGCCGTTCGCGGCGCTGGCGGCGATCGCCGGCGGGTTCTCCGTCCGGGCGCTGATCCGCGACGGCGGTTGGGTGGTGGGTGGCGCGGTCGCGACAGTGGTCGGGGCCACCTTCGCCGCCGGTCTCGACTTCGGCTGGATCAGCGGCCTGGAGCAGGGCGGCCTCGTGGTCGCCTGGACCTCGCCGCCCACCGCGCTCGGGCAGACCGTCGCCTACCTGGGGCTGCCGTTCGGCTGGCACGGCGATCCGCTGCCGGTCACCCGGGGCATCGGGATGGGCGCGCTGGCGGTCCTGCTGGTGTGGCTCTGGTTCCGGGCCCGCGACCGGGACCCGCTCTGGCACGCCGCGCTGGCGCTCACCGCCACGGTCGCGCTCGCCCCGCTCTTCCACCCGTGGTACTGGACGTGGCCCCTGGCGGTGCTCGCGGCCACGTCGCGGCAGCGCATCGGCTGGTTCGCCGTGGTCGCCCTCGTCTCGGCGTTCCTGGTGCTGCCGGACGGCACCGGGCTGCCCCGCTACACCAAGACGGTCGGTGCTCCGCTGATGACGCTGTTGGTGATCGTGGTGGTGGTCCGCTTGGTACGTTCGGCTCGGGCGACCCGTCAGCCGGTCGCCGCCACCGTCGGCACGGACTGAGGAGGCCACGCCGGTGACCGGACCCGGCGTGCCGCCGCCCGGGTCCGACCGTCGGGACGAGCCTCGCCCGGCCGCCGCGACTCGTGCCCGGTACGCCGGACTGGCCGGCGCGGTGCTGCTCGCGATCGCCGGATACCTCGGCGGTGCGCTGCCGACCGTGCGGTCGGGCGTCACCCCGGTGACCATCTGGCAGGGCCCGCACGGGCCGCTGATCCTCGGCGCGTGGCTCGTCGGCACCGCGCTGCTGGTGGGCGCGTGGTGGTCGCTGCGCCGGGGCGTGCCGTCGACCGGCTGGGCGTACCGCAGCGCCGGGCTCTGGGCGCTGCCGCTGCTGGTCACCGCGCCGCTGGGCAGCCGGGACGTCTACTCGTACGCCTGCCAGGGCTGGGCGTACGCGCACGGCGTCGACCCGTACGTCACGGGGGTCGCCGACGCGGGCTGTCCCTGGGTGGAGAGCGTCGCGCCGATCTGGCGGGACACTCCCGCCCCGTACGGCCCGGTCTTCGTGCTGCTGGCCGCGCTCTCCGTGGTGCTGGGCGGCGGCCTGACCGGCACGATCGTGCTGCTGCGGCTCTTCGCGCTGGCCGGGGTGCTGCTGGTCGCGCTCTGCCTGCCGGGTCTGGCCCGGGCCGCCGGGGTGCCCGCCCGCCAGGCGGTGTGGCTGCTGCTCGCCTGCCCACTGGTCGGCGTGCAGCTGCTGGCCGGGGCACACAACGACGCGGTGATGCTGGGCCTGCTCCTACCCGGCCTGCTGGTGCTGCTCCGCCGGCCGGGCCGCCCCGCCGCGCTGCTGTTCGCCGGGGCGCTGCTCGGGCTGGCCGTGGCGGTGAAGGTGACCGCGGTGGTGGTGCTCCCGTACGCGGCCTTGGCGGCCGTGCCCGGCCGGCTCACCGTACGCGCCCTGCTGCGCGACGGCGGCTGGCTGGCCGGCGGGGCGCTCGCGGCGCTGGCCGGCTGCTCGCTCCTCTCCGGCCTCGGGCTCGGCTGGGTCGGCGGGTTGAGTCGCAGCGGTGACTCGGAGCAGTGGACCTCGTTGCCGACGGCGGTGGGCTTCGTCGTCGACTACGTCGGGGCGCTCGCCGGCCGGGATCCGGACGCCGTGCCGGTGGCGCGGGCGGTGGGCGTGCTGCTGCTGGCCGGGGTGTTGCTGCTGCTCTGGTGGCGGGCCTGGACGGCGCTTCGCCGGTCGGAGGGCGTCCGGCAGTGGGAGGCCCAGCCGCTTGTCGCCCGCCCCCGGGTGGCGCTGTACGCGGCCGGGCTGGCGCTGGCCGCCACGGTGGTGCTGGCCCCGGTGTTCCACCCCTGGTACGCCACCTGGCCGCTGGCGTTGCTGGCGGTCGCCGCGACCCGGACGATCTGGTTCGTGCTGCCCAGCGCGTTCGTCGCGTTCCTCACCCTGCCCGACGGCACCAACCTGGCCCGCTTCACCAAAGCCCCCGGCGCGATAGCGATGACCGCCCTCGCTCTGGCTCTCCTCACCCTCCTGACCCTGTCCCGGACCCGCCGCCGACGGTCCCCGCGTTGATCAAGAGGTTTGCGGCGTTTTCGATCTCCAATAGCGCCGCAAACCTCTTGATCAACAGGGCGAATGGGGGGAGGGGAGGAGGGGGGAGCGGGGGTGGGGTCAGCGGGGGGTGGGGTGGGGTGAACGGGGCGGGCGGCGGAGGGCGAGTGCCAGCGGCAGCAGCGCGGGGCCGACCACCCCGATCACGACGGCCGTCGCGGCGAGCTCGGACCAGACCGCGACGGTCCTGCCCACCCCGTCAATCGCTCCGGCCAGCGGCTGCAGCGCGAGCAGGCCGACGGGGGTGAGCAGGATCAGCGCCGCCCAGACGCCCCGCTGGTCGGCGCGCACGATGAGGCCGGCCGCGAGCAGCAGCGCCACCGCGAGCAGCGCGACGGCGGCAACCGGCAGCACCGGCACGACCGTCCCGACGTAGTAGCTCGCACCGAATCTCTGCGGAGACAGCAGATGCAGGTTGGTCCCCGCCAGGGCGACGACGCCCACGGCGATCGGTGGCGCCGCCCGCAGCGCCGTCGGCAGCGCGTCCGGTAGGCCGAGCGCGACCAGGCCCAACGCGATCTGCGGCAGCAGGACGAAGAGCGGCGGGCGGGGCAGGCCGACCAGCGGGGCGGCGGGAACGAGGCCGAGGGTGAGGAGCAGGGCGAGCACGACGGCACGGCGGGCCCACCGACCGGGCGCCAGCGCGTACACCACCGCGGCGAGCAGCCAGGCGACCCACGCCCCGATGCCGAGCGAGACGAACGGCCCCGCGGCGGGCAGGCTGGGATCGGCCGGGGGCGGCCGCAGCTCCAGCAACGACCAGGTCGCCGCGAGGGTGGTGGCGGTGAGGAGGGCGAGGACCGCCGCGAGGCGTACGCCGGGAGTCAGGTCGGCGGCCCCGGCGGCCCGTACCCGCTGGCGCAGGCCACCCCGCAGCAGATCGGCGGCGTCGGCGGCGGACGGCCAGCGCTGGTCGGGACGGGCGAGGTCGAGGTAAGTGCCGACGATCTCGGCGCCGCGGGAGCGGCGGTAGTCGGCGGGGTAGGCGCGCAGCAGGCGCAGGTAACGGCGCTCCAGGTCGCTCATGCCGGCCCTCCCGCGAGCCGGGGGGTGGCGGCCCGGGGAGCGGCGGCGCGGGAACGCAGCCGGGCGGTGGCCGCCTCGACGTTGCGGCGCAGCCGGTCGGTCTCGGCGCTCAACGTGGCCTCGCCGCGTGGGGCGAGGCGGTAGTAGCGACGTAGCCGGCCGTCGACGATCTCCTCCCGGTCGACGTCGACCAGGCCGGCGTCGACCAGCCGGTCGAGTGCGCCGTAGAGGGTGCCGGGGCGTAGCGAGACACGGCCGTCGGAGAGGGCGGCGACCTCGCCGATCAGGCCGTAGCCGTGCATCGGGGCGGCGGCCAGCGCGGTGAGGATCAGGAAGGTGGGTTCGCGTAGCGGAGTGTCCACGCCGCCAATATATCGGACCCGAAGGTATGCCGGAAGGCGATACAAGACCGGGCCGGCTCCGCAGCGATGCGGAACCGGCCCGGCCGGAGGAGGTTCGAGTCAGCAGTCGAAGTACATGGCGAACTCGTGCGGGGTCGGGCGCAGCCGCACCGGGTCGACCTCGTTGGTCCGCTTCCACTCGATCCAGGTGGAGATCAGGTCGGGGGTGAAGACGCCACCCTCGAGCAGGTAGTCGTGGTCGGCCTCGAGCCGGTCGAGCACCTCCGACAGCGAACCCGGCACCTGCTTGACGTCGCCCCACTCCTCCGGCGGCAGGTCGTACAGGTCCTTGTCGATCGGCGCCGGTGGCTCGATCTTGTTCTTGATGCCGTCCAGGCCGGCCATCAGCATGGCGGCGAAGGCCAGGTAGACGTTGGCCGACGGGTCCGGCACGCGGAACTCGACGCGCTTCGCCTTCGGGTTGCTGCCGGTCACCGGGATGCGGGTGCAGGCGGAGCGGTTGCGCTGCGAGTAGACCAGGTTGACCGGTGCCTCGAAGCCCGGCACCAGGCGGCGGTACGAGTTGACCGTCGGGTTGGTGAAGGCGAGCAGCGACGGCGCGTGGTGCAGCAGACCGCCGATGTACCAGCGGGCGGTGTCCGACAGGCCGGCGTAGCCGGTCTCGTCGTAGAAGAGCGGCTCACCGTTGAGCCAGAGGCTCTGGTGGGTGTGCATGCCGGAGCCGTTGTCGCCGAAGAGCGGCTTCGGCATGAAGGTGGCGGTCTTGCCGTTCGCCCAGGTCTCGTTCTTCACGATGTACTTGAAGAGCTGGAGCTGGTCGGCGGCGTGCAGCAGCGTCGAGAACTTGTAGTTGATCTCGGACTGGCCGGCGGTGCCCACCTCGTGGTGCGAGCGCTCCACCGTGAAGCCGCCGTCGACGAGCCGGCGCACGATCTTGTCGCGCAGGTCGGCGTAGTGGTCGACCGGGGGCACCGGGAAGTAGCCGCCCTTGTAGGGGGTCTTGTAACCGCGGTTGCCGCCCTCCTCCTCGCGGCCGGTGTTCCAGGCGCCCTCGATCGAGTCGATGTAGTAGAACGACTGGTGCGCGGAGGTCTCGTGGCGGATCGAGTCGAAGATGTAGAACTCCGCCTCGGCCCCGAAGTACGCGGTGTCGGCGATGCCGCTGGCCGCCAGGTACGCCTCGGCCTTCTTCGCCACGTTGCGCGGGTCGCGGCTGTAGGCCTCGCGGGTGAACGGGTCGTGGATGAAGAAGTTCAGCGCGAGGGTCTTCTGCGCGCGGAACGGGTCGATGAAGGCGGTCGCCACGTCCGGGAGCAGGAGCATGTCCGACTCGTGGATCGCCTGGAAGCCGCGGATCGACGAGCCGTCGAACGCGAGGCCCTCGGTGAAGATCTGGTCGTCGACGGACTCGACCGGCAGGTTGAAGTGCTGCATCACACCCGGCAGGTCACAGAAGCGTACGTCGACGAACTTCACGTCCTCGTTCTTGAGGTAGCGCAGAAGTTCCTCGGGGTTGGCGAACACACTTCCTCCTGGCACGTCCACTGGTGGCTTAGGCTTCTGGCGACGTTATGGCGGGGGGGTTGCCCGGCCGTGTCTTCAGTGTTTCTGCCGTGTTACGTCCCTCGCGGAGCGTCATCGGTGCTGGTGGAAACGCTCGATCGCTCCGATCGTGGCGGCGTTTTGCGGCAATCCTAAACACTGGCACCTCGATTGTCCGAATTGGCGGGTAGGTCGTGCTGGTCCGCTCCGGCCGGTGGCGGACCCGCTGGTTACCCTTGACCGCTGTGACCAACCCGCGTGACCCGCATCCGGTGCCCCCCGCCGTCGACCCCTCGTTCACCCCGCCCACGCTGGGCCGGCGGTTCGGCGCACTGATCATCGACTGGGTGCTCTGCCTGCTCGTGGCGGGGATCTTCGCCGACCCGGTCAGCGACGGGTGGGCCCCCGTCCTCGTGCTCGTCCTCGAGTACGGCTTCTTCCTCGGCCTCTTCGCCCAGACCCCGGGCATGTACATCACCCGGATCCGCTGCGTCTCCTGGTCCGACGGCGGCCGGATCGGGGTGTTCCGTGGGCTGCTGCGGGGCCTGCTCCTCGCGCTGGTCGTACCCGCCCTGATCATGGATTCGCACCGCCGTGGCCTGCACGACCGGGCGAGCGGCTCGGTCGTCACCTCCGTTTGAGAGACTGTCGGGAAACCCTGCCACAGGGCTTCCCGACAGTCTCTGAGACAGCGAAAAGAGCCGGACCCGTACGGGTCCGGCTCTTCGGCGGTACGACCGGAGTCAGCGGCCCCGGGTCTGGCGGAACGCGCCCCGCGGCGGTCGCATGTTCTTCGGGATCGCCCCCTTGGGCAGCTGCGGCCGCGCGCTCAGCGCCTTGAGCCGCTTGTCGAGCGCGTTGACGTCCTTGCCGCTGAGGTTGCGCGGCAGCCGCATCAGCGTGGTCCGCAGCTTGCGGATGGGCAGCTCGTCCTCGCCCTGGCCGATCACGTAGTCGTGCAGCGGCGCCGAGCCGATGACCTTGGCCAGGCGGCGCTTCTCCTGGCCGAGCAGGCCGCGCACCCGCTGCGGGTTCCCCTCGGCCAGCAGGATCACGCCCGGCCGGCCGATCACCAGGTGGATCATGTCCATCTGGGTGGTGGAGCTGACCGCCGGGGTCACCCGCCAGTCGCCGCGCATGCTCTCCATGATCTGCGCCGCCGCTCCGGGTTGCCCCTCGGCGGCATTCATCATCGCGCTGTTCGAGCGCAGGTTGAGCACGATCAGCACCGCGAGCAGCGTGAACAGGATGCCCAGCGGGATGAAGATCCAACCCCAGAGGATCGTGGCGACCACGGTCAGCGCGATCGGGATCAGCACCGCCGCGGCGACCAGCGGGGCGAACCACCGGTCCTGCTTGGCGGTGAACTGGAACACCATCCCGATCTGCTTCAGCCGCTGGCCGAACGAGACCTTCTCCTGGGGCTTTGCCATGCCGCAGAGTCTAGTGGTCTCGCCGGGTGCGGGTGATCCGCGTCCTGGGTCAGCGCCCGCAGCCGTCAGGAGCGCGCGAGGTAGATGCGGTAGCCGTCGATGGTGATCAGGTCGAGGCTCCCCGGTGCGGCGCGCAGGCGCTCGTCCAGCCGGGCCGCGAGCGGGGAGCCGGTCGGCGCGATCCAGGCCGGCGCCGCCGACGCCGCCACCGCCCGGCGGTACGGGGCGTACCGGTCGTGGCCGGGGCGCAGCTCGTCGTCGACCACCGCGCAGACCACCTCCTCGCCGCTGGCGAAGGTGAGCCGGTTGCAGGTCCAGTAGCCGCCGTAGACGTGCCGGACGCCCAGCTCACGCAGCGTGCCGACCAGTTCGGTGTGCCGGGCCTCGGCGGCTCGGGCGGCGGAGGCGGTGCCGGCCGCGCGGTACGTCGCGTAGCCCGTACCGGCCACGGTCGCCACCAGCACGGCGGCCGCCAGGATCCCGACGACGCGTCGACCGGGACCCCGTGACCGGTTTTCGGCCAGCCGGCGGGCGGCGCGCCACAGCGGCCAGAGCAGCGCGGGCAGGGAGACGAGCAGGCAGGAGAGGTAACGGGAACTCTCCACGGGAGTCCGGCCCGCCGAACCGCTCAGCGTGTACGCGACCAGCGTGGCCGTGCCCGCCGCGACGAGCGCGAGCCGCAGGGCCGCCCCGACGCGGCCGTTCGCCGGCGCGTCGCCGGCAGCTCCTGGACGTGCGGCACCGCCGTCCCCGACGTGATCGGCGCGGCCCGTTCGCAGCGCGCGACCGGCGGACACCGCCCCTACGACGAGCAGCACCGGCAGGGCGAGTGCCCACCAGAGCTGCCCGGTCGCGCAGTTGCCGGGGGAGCAGAAGCCCATGCCCAGCGACGGGCCGAGCAGCAGGCCACCGTGCAGCCGGTCCGCCCAGCCGGCCGGCGCGTCGGCGCCACCCCCCGCCGCGGCGAGTACGGCGGCGAGCGGGTTCCGGCCGGTCGCCAGGCTGTGCCCGAGCAGGGGCGCGGCACCGACCAGGACGGCGATCCCGAGCACCGCCCCGGCCCGCGCCCGCAGTTCCCGCCGGCGGAACGCCACGAGCACCGCGCCGACGCCGAGCACGTACGGCAGCACGAGCGGATCCACCCAGAGCATCAGCCCGGCGAGGAGACCCCACGCCGTCCACCGGGGCAGCCGGCGGCCCGGCCGGCCGGCGCAGAGGTCGTACGCGAGCAGCGCCAGCGCGGCGGCGGCCGGGCTCATCTCGGGGTAGCCGCCACCGGCGATGAGCTGGTTCTTGACGATCCGGTCCGAGCCGAGCGCGAGCAGCGCCACCACCAGCAGCGCGAACCACCGGTCACCGGTCAGCCGCAGCGTCAACCGCCAGGCGAGCAGCGCGAAGGCTGCGTAGAGCGCCACCGTGACCAGGCGCAGGCCGAAGAGCGACGGCCCGGTCAGCGCGAGCACGGGCGCGGCCAGGTACGCCTCCAGCGTCCCCATGTAGGACTGCCCGTAGAACCACACCGGGAAGTCCTGCCCGCGGGCGATGTGCAGCGCGGCCAACCCCATGGTGGCCTCGTCGCTGTTGGTCGCCGGAGCGTCGAAGGCGAGCAGGGCCAGCCGGTAGCCGACCCCGGCGAGCAGCGCCACCACGGTGAGCAGCACGGGCAGCCGGACTCGGCCGGCGGCCGGTAGCCCGCCACGCGCGTCGTGGGTCTCCTGGCGTACGCCGGCCGTCATGACCTGATCATGGCACCCGCCGGCCGGAAGGACCGGCAGCGGCGCGGATCAGCCGGCGGTGACGACCGGGCTGGCGTCGCGGGCGGCGAGCGCCTGCTGGTAGAGCCGGCCCGCCCGGTACGACGAGCGCACCAGCGGCCCACTCATGACGCCCGCGAAGCCGATCTCCTCGGCCTCCGCGCTCAGCTCCACGAACTCCTCGGGCTTGACCCACCGCTCGACCGGGTGGTGCCGGGGGCTGGGGCGAAGGTACTGGGTGATGGTGATCAGCTCGCACCCGGCCTCGTGGAGGTCACGCAGCGCCTGGGACACCTCGGCCCGCTCCTCGCCCATGCCGAGGATCAGGTTGCTCTTGGTCACCAGCCCGTCCGCGCGGGCCTGCCGGATCACGTCCAGCGACCGCTCGTAGCGGAACGCCGGCCGGATCCGCTTGAAGATCCGCGGAACGGTCTCGACGTTGTGGGCCAGCACCTCGGGGCGGGAACCGAACACCTCGGCGAGCTGCTCGGGGACCGCGTTGAAGTCGGGGATCAGCAGCTCCACGCCGCAGCCGGGCTGCAACGCGTGGATCTGGCGGACGGTCTCGGCGTAGAGCCAGGCGCCGCCGTCGGGCAGGTCGTCGCGGGCCACGCCGGTGACCGTGGCGTAGCGCAGGCCCATCGACACCACGGACTCGGCGACCCGGCGCGGCTCGTCCGCGTCGAACTCGGCCGGCTTGCCGGTGTCGATCTGGCAGAAGTCGCAGCGGCGGGTGCACTGGTCGCCGCCGATGAGGAAGGTGGCCTCCCGGTCCTCCCAACATTCGTAGATGTTGGGACAGCCGGCCTCCTGGCAGACGGTGTGCAGCCCCTCGCGCGAGACGAGCCCGCGCAGCTGGGTGTACTCCGGCCCCATCTTGGCCTTGACCTTGATCCACGGTGGTTTGCGCTCGATCGGCGTCTCGGCATTGCGGGCCTCGATCCGCAGCATGCGCCGCCCCTCTGGGGCGGGCGTCGCGGTACGCGCGGCCTGGCCGGTCGTCGGCGCGGAGTGCTCGATCGTCACGAAACCGAGCCTACGCCCGACGGCGGCTGTCGATGTAGCGCGGGCGACCGGCGTC
The DNA here is from genome assembly GCF_003626545.1 of Micromonospora musae. NCBI lineage: Bacteria > Bacillati > Actinomycetota > Actinomycetes > Micromonosporales > Micromonosporaceae > Micromonospora > Micromonospora musae. The sequence goes on along the minus strand of NZ_RAZS01000005.1, from coordinate 313,186 downwards.
ACGTCCCCAGGCCTTGTGACGCCGAACACCGGCCCCGCCGAAAACGTTGTCACATCTCGCGATGATCGGTGTTAGTGTCCTCGGCAATTGCGACGACGGAGCCGAGTAGCGGCCCGCCCGCCAGTGCAGAGAGCCGCCGAAGTGCTGGAAGGCGGTCTGGCGACGGGCTCGTGAAGACCCTCCCGAGCAGCGGGAAGAACGGCGCGCCACGAAACGGCGACGTCCAGTAGAGCCCGCCGGCTGGCCCACGTCACGGGCGACGAACGAGGCTCCCGCCCAGGCGGGGGCGAAGGTGTGGTGGCACCGCGAGGACCCGCTCGCCCGCACCTCCCGGGATCGCGTTGCGATTCGACGAGGAGGTACACCGTGCAACGCATCCTCTCCACCCAGCTCTCCGCCCACATCGGTGCGACCGTCCGGACAGCCGGCTGGGTGCACCGTCGCCGGCTGCTCAAGTCGGTGGCGTTCCTGATCGTCCGGGACGCCGCCGGGCTGTCGCAGGTGGTGGTGACCGACCCGGCGACCCGCGCCCAGATCGAGGCGCTGACCGAGGAGACCGTCGTCGAGGTCACCGCCACGGTGGTGGCGAACACGACGGCGCCCGTCGGGGTCGAGCTGACCGACCCGGTGGTACGTCCGCTCGGCCCGCCCGCCGTACCGCCACCGTTCGACCTGTACCGCCCGGTGCTGACCGCGAGCCTGCCCACCCAGCTCGACCACGCGCCCACCGCCCTGCGTCATCCCCTGCGCTCGGCGGCGCTGCGCGTGTCGGCGGCGAGCGTGGCCGGCTTCCGGGCCGCGCTGGACTGCCGCGACTTCGTGGAGATCCACACGCCGAAGGTGGTGAGCTCCTCCACCGAGTCCGGCGCGAACGTCTTCGAGCTGGACTGGTTCGGCCGTCCCGCGTACCTGGCCCAGTCGCCGCAGTTCTACAAGCAGCTGATGGTCGGTGTCTTCGAGAAGGTGTACGAGGTGGGCCCGGTCTTCCGCGCCGAGCCGCACGACACCGTCCGGCACCTGGCCCAGTACACCTCGCTCGACGTCGAGCTGGGCTTCGTCGCCGACCACCGGGACGTGATGCGGGTGCTGCGCGACGTCCTCGCCGGCATGCTCGGCAGCGTGGCGCAGCGGGCCGTGGGAGCGGTGGCCACCCTCGGGATCGCGCTGCCGGCCGTGCCGGAGGAGATCCCGGCGGTGCACTTCACCGAGGCGCTGAAGATCGCGGGCGCGCCCGCCGACGAGCCGGACCTCGCCCCGGCGCACGAGCGGGCGCTGGGGGAGTGGGCCCGCCGCGAGCACGGGTCGGACTTCCTCTTCGTCACCGGGTACCCGATGGCGAAGCGACCGTTCTACACCCACCCCGACCCCGCCCGGCCGAGCCACAGCAACGGCTTCGACCTGCTCTTCCGGGGGATGGAGCTGGTCACCGGCGGGCAGCGGCTGCACCGGCACGCCGACTACCTGGTGGCGCTGGCCGCGCGGGGTGAACCGGTCGAGCCGTACGCCGGCTACCTGGACGCCTTCCGGCACGGGATGCCGCCGCACGGTGGGTTCGCGATCGGCCTGGAGCGCTTCGTCGCCCGGCTGACCGGCGCGGCGAACGTCCGCGAGGTCACCGCCTTCCCCCGCGACCTGCACCGCCTGACCCCCTAGTACGCAGAATTCGTCGAGGGCGCGGGTAAACCTGCCCGCGCCCTCCGCCCGTGTATGACGCGAGGGAGAGGACGCGCAGCCGATGCACGGGGATGACGAGCAGCAGTTCACCAACTGGGTCGACGCGCGGGCGTCCGCGTTGCGGCGCACGGCGTTCCTGATCTGCGGCGACTGGCACGCGGCCGACGACGCCGCGCAGGCCACCCTGACGAAGCTCTACCTGGCGTGGCCTCGGCTCACCCGGCGGGACGACATCGACGGGTACGCCTGGCGGGTGTTGACCCGCTCCCTGACCGACGAGTGGCGCAGGCCGTGGCGACGGCGGGAACACCCCGTCGAGTTGGTGCCGGACCGGGCCGCGGACGACCACACCGGGCAGGTGGATCAGCAGCGGCTGGTGCTCGACGCCCTGGCCGGGCTGCCCGGGCGGCAACGCGCCGCGTTGGTGCTGCGGTTCTGGCAGGACCTGTCGGTCGAAGAGACCGCCGCCGCGCTGGGGTGCAGCCCCGGGGCGGTGAAGAGCCACACCTTCCGGGGCCTGCAGGCGCTGCGTGTGCGTCTCGGAGACGGGTTCCTGATCGAGCAGAAGGGAGCGTGAACGACATGGAGGAACGCGACGTCCGGCGGTTGCTGTCGACCGCGCTGGGCACCGAACCGCCGAGCCCGTTCGACACCGCGGGGGTGGTGACGCGCGGGCGTCGGACCCGCAGCCGTCGCCGGCTCGCCGCGTCGAGTGGGGCCGTCCTGGCCGTGGTCGCGGTGACGCTACCGCTGGTCGTGGGCCTTCAGCCGTCGGCCACGACCGTCGCGGGCGGCCGGGAATCAGCTCCGGCGATGCGCTCGGCTGGCCCCACCGTCTCGCCGTCGCCGAGCCGGACCGCCGTGCCTTCACCCGGCGGTGCGGTCGTGCCTTCGACCACCACCACGCCGTCGGACATGCCGACGGGGCGGGTCGTGCTCACGGCGGGCTGCGCCACCGCCGATCCGAGCGCGGCGGCCGACGATGAGCACGGTCTGCCCGCCAACCAGCCGAAGCTCATGGATCTGTACGACCGGGTGGAACCGGTGGTGAAGCGGAGGTTCCCGCAGGTGTACGCGGGCGGGCGGCTGGCCAACCCACGGGACCGGATCGAGTTGTTCCGCAAGCCGTCGGGCGCGTTCGACGAGTACGTGCTCCGCGAGTTCGCCCGCGACTGCGTCGCGCTGTTCGACGCGCGGTACTCGGCGAGGGAGAGCAAGGCCCGCGCGGACCAGATCATGGCCGACCGGCCGTACTGGGCGGCGCGGAACATCACCGTCGCGCAGGTGAGCTTCGACAACACCGGGCAGGTGCTGCCCGTCGGGGTGAAAGGCGACGTCGCTCGCGCCCGTGCCGAGTTCCCCGACCGGTACCGCACGGGCGTGCCCGTCGAGGTCAGCGAAGCCGAGGACTTTGTCCAGCTCCCGGGATTTGTTCAGTTCCGGTAGGTCAAGGATCTACCCCCATGCCCGGCTGCTGGCGGTGACGCTTCGATCGACCTGGCGGGGTGAGCGGTCGAGCCGTGCGTACGCCGGTTACCGGGACCCGTGGCTGCGGACGCGGTCGTCACCGGTGGCGGGAGCCGCAGCGCTGACCCCCTCCTCGGGCGGCGCGATCGGGAGGTGGCGCTTGTGCTCGGTGGCCCGGTAGCGGGCGACCAGCGCCTCCTCCACCTCCGCGGGCACGGGCTGCCCCTCCAGGTACGCGTCGATGTGCTCGTACGCCAGCCCCAGCGCGTCCTCGTCCAGCTTGCCGGGGGTGAGGCTCTCCAGGTCGGCGGTGGGCGCCTTGCCGACCAGTTCGGCGGGGGCGCCGAGCGCTGCGGCGATCGCCCGTACCCGCCGCTTGGTCAGCCCGGTGAGCGGTACGACGTCCGCCGCCCCGTCGCCGTGCTTGGTGAAGAAGCCGGTGACCGCCTCGGCGGCGTGGTCGGTGCCGACAACCAACCCAGCCATCGCGCCGGCCACCGCGTACTGGGCGATCATGCGCTGCCGGGCCTTGACGTTGCCGTGCACGAAGTCCTGCTGGGCGACGTCGCGGAAGGTCAGCCCGCCCGCCAGCAGCGTCTCCAGCGCGGCGTCGCTGGCCGGCTTGACGTCGACGGTGAGCACCCGGTCGGGCCGGATGAACTCCAGGGCTGTCTGGGCGTGGTGCTCGTCGGCCTGCACGCCGTACGGCAGGCGCATGGCGACGAAGGTCGCCGGGTGGCCGGCCTCCCGGGCCCGTTCGACCGCGAGCTGGCAGAGCCGCCCCGCCGTGGTGGAGTCCACCCCGCCGCTGATGCCGAGCACGAGCGTCGACAGTCCGGTCTCGACCAGCCGGTCGGCGAGGAAGACGATCCGGCGTTCGATCTCCGCCGGGGCGTCGAAGGTCGACGGCACCTGGAGGTCGGTGGCGATCTGCTGCTGCGTCGACAGCACGTCGGTCAACGGGACTCCTTCGCGGTCAGGCGGGGCCGAGCAGGTCCCAGCGGTTGCCGGCGAGGTCGCGGAAGACGGCCACCCGGCCGTACGGCTCGGTGCGCGGCGGTCGGACGAACTCCACCTTCGCGTCGACCATTCGCCGGTACGTGGCGTCGAAGTCGTCGACCTGCAGGAAGAAACCTACTCGACCCGCTACCTGGTTGCCGATCGCGGCGGCCTGCTCGTCTCCGTCGGCGCGGGCGAGGAGCAGACCGGTCCCGCCGCCGGGCGGCCGTACGACCACCCAGCGTTTCGGGCGGCCGTCGTTGGTCAGCGACGGCGAGTCCTCGGCGAGCTCGAAGCCGAGCACCTCGGTGAAGAAGGTGATCGCCGGGTCGTACTCGGCGACCACGACGGTGACGAGGTCGACCCGCATCCCGGTCAGGACTCGACGGCGACGATGGTGCCCAGGTGGCGCTCCACCACCGGCAGCACGTCGGCGACGGTGATCTCACGGCCCAGCTCGGCGGTGAGCGACGTGGTCCCCGCGTCCCGGATGCCGCAGGCCACGATCCGGTCGTAGTAGCTCAGGTCGCAGTCACAGTTGATGGCGAAGCCGTGCAGGGTCACCCCACGGGCCACCCGGATGCCGATCGCGGCGACCTTGCGGGCGGGCCCGCGGTCGTCCTCCGGCACCCAGACGCCGCTGCGCCCCTCGACCCGGCCGGCCGTGAGCCCGAACTCGGCGCAGACGTCGATCAGCATCTGCTCGGTACGCCGCACGTAGGCCACCACGTCCACCGGGTCGGGCAGCCGCACGATCGGGTAGCCGACGAGCTGGCCCGGACCGTGCCAGGTGATCTTGCCGCCGCGGTCCACGTCGATGACCGGGGTGCCGTCCGTGGGCCGGTCCCACGGCTCGGTGCGCTTGCCCGCCGTGTAGACGCTCTGGTGCTCCAGCAGCAGGACCGTGTCGCCCTGCTCGCCCGCCACCACCGCTTCGTGCAGCCGCCGCTGCTCGTCCCAGGCGGCCTGGTAGTCGAGGAGGCCGGCGCGGACGGCCGTCAGGCCGGAGGTCATCGTGCTCACGCCGTTCAGCGTAGTCCGGTAACCGGCCGGTGGCGCTGGTGAGCCGCCTCACCGCCGCCGCACCGCCGCCGCACCGCCGCCGCACGCCGGCTCGGCGCGCCGGCGACCCGGGCAGCCGACCCCGCCGCCGGATCAGTCCTGCGGAACCCGCCAGAGCCAGACGTCGTCCACCCGCTGCGGCTCGCCGAGCAGGGCGGTCGCGGTGCGCCGGACCGCGTCCTGGTCCACCTCGAACTTCGCCCCGTGCACCTGGTCGGGGAGCACCACCGCCTCGACCCGCCAGTACGCCAGGTCGGCGCGGACCTCGCGCAGCGTGCCGTCGGTGACGATCGGCACCAGGCCGGTCCGGGCGGCCTGGTCCATCAGCGCGCTGAACGGTCGCGGCACGGGGCCGATCCGGCCCCGGCCGTCCGGGCCGCCGGGGCCGAGGAAGAAGCCGGCCGGGATGCGGAACTCGCCCTGCCGGTGGGAGAGGGCGTACGCCTGCCAGCGCTGCCCGTCCGGGTAGATGTCCACGGCCGTCGGCACGGGGGTGAGCACCCCACCCGGGGAGACGTAATCGCGCCAGGTCCCGGCGGTGATGAACCGCGGGATCGGCTCGCGCTCGTCGGTCAGCAGCGGGGTGGGCAGCAGCGGGAGCAGCGCGACCACGAAGCCGATCGACCAGGCCACCTCGGTCGAACGTCGACGCCGCGCCGACCGGAGCTGGTCGAGGGTGTACGCCAGCAGCAGCCCGATCACCGGCGCCACCACCAGCGCGAGCCGGGCGGGCAGCGCGGCGTTCACCACCGGCAGCTGTCCGAGCACGTCGAACGGCATGGGCACGTCGGTGCGGTCGCCGTCGAACTTCGCGACCGGCCCCCAGGAGAGCACGCCGAAGACGACGGCCACCGCGGCCAGCGCCCAGAGCGTTGCGCGGCGGGCCGGGTCGGCGCGCCGCCAGAGCGCCACGAAGCACACCACGGTGAGCAGCAACAGCGGGATCCCGAAGAACGAGTTCTCCTCGGTCGGGTTGGGGGCCAGTGAGGTGCCCAACCCGGCCTCGCCGGCGATGGAGCGCCGCGGGTACGCGCCGAACGCCGCGATGTCCTCGGAGTGGGTCACCGGGTCGAAGCCGGTGCCGTGGAACCGTTGCGGGCCGGCGAAGTGCAGCCAGAGCGGGTACGCCAGCAGCGCGCCGGCGACCACGGCGGTGACCGCGAGGCCACGGAGGAAGTTCGGCAGCGCCGCCCTCGCCTCGGCGCGCCGGGCCGGGTGCAGCGACCAGACGATGACGAAGAGGCCGAGCGCGAGGGCCGTGAAGAAGAGCCCCTCGGCGGCGATGGAGAACGCGATCGCCACGAGCACGCCGAGGATGACGCCGTCGCGCAGCCAGTGCCCGGGTCGGCGCAGCGCGAACGCGCGCCAGATCAGCAGCGGCACCAGCCAGCCGGCCGTCCAGTTCAGGTGGGCGTTGGCGTGCGAGACCATGCCGGGGGAGTAGGCGATGAAGAGGGCGCCGACCGCGGCGGCGAGCCGGCTGCGGACCAGTTGCCGGGAGAAGAGCACGTACCAGGCGATCGCGGTGGCGGCCAGGTTCAGGGTGAGGATCACCAGGAACGTGACGGGTGGACCGACCAGGTAGGTCAGCGGCGCGAAGACCACCGCGTACACGGTGATCGAGGTGTTGACCGCGAGGTTCACCCCGTCCGGCACGTTGATCAGGTGGGTGAAGAGCGGGTTCTCGCCGTGCGTGAGCGTGTGCCCGCCGAACGCCAGCAGCCACTCGAAGAGCGCCTGGTCGCTGGAGTTGACGGTGATCGTCCGTACGTTCGGGTCGCGCCACAGCCCACTGGTCACCCAGACGGCGAGAGCGAGCGCGGCCAGCACCACGATCAGGTCGATCCCGCGCCCCCGGACGGTGCGCGGCGGCGAGGCGGGCGCGGGCCCGGTGGTCACGGACGGGGAGGTCGGCACGCAGCGGACGTTACCAATCGGAACTGGACGTGCCGGTCATACATGCAAGGAGCGTCCCCTTCTTGTCGTCTCCGCCGGGCGCGGCCCGGTTCACCCCCGGCGAATCGCGAGCGCCGCTCGCGGCGAACACAGCGGTGGTTGTGAATGTGTGCCGGTCACCCATGTCGCAGCTCTGTCATTTCGTCGTAACGTCGCGGCAATTCGCAGGTGACCCAGTTCACACCTTCCTCTGGAGGCCGCCGTGCGCCGCCCCTCATCCCTCCTCGCCCGGCTGGCCGCGGTGGCCGCCGGGCTCGTCCTCGCCGCCGCGGGCGCCGTCACCCTCGCCGCGCCCGCCCAGGCGGCCACCCTCACCCAGGTGTCGAGCTTCGGCTCGAACCCCGGCAACCTCACCATGTACGCCTACCGGCCGGACAACCTGCCGGCGAACTCCCCGGCCGTCGTGCTGCTGCACGGCTGCACGCAGAACGCCTCCGGCTACTTCACCAACTCCGGCTGGCGCAAGTACGCCGACCAGTGGGGCTTCGCGCTCATCGTGGCCGAGCAGAAGTCCGCGAACAACGCCACCAGCTGCTTCAACTGGTTCGAGACCGGGGACACCGCCCGTGGCCAGGGCGAGGCGCTCTCCATCAAGCAGATGGTCGACCACGCCAAGGCGAACTTCGGCATCGACAGCGGCCGGGTCTTCGTGAGCGGCCTCTCCGCCGGCGCCGCGATGAGCGCCGTCATGCTCGCCACCTACCCCGACGTCTTCGCCGCCGGGTCGATCGTCGCCGGTATCCCGTACCGCTGCGCCACCAGCATGATCAACGCGTTCGGCTGCATGAACCCGGGCACCGACAAGAGCCCGGCCGCCTGGGGTGACCTCGTCCGCAACGCGTACCCCGGCTACAGCGGACCCCGGCCCCGGGTGGCCATCTGGCACGGCACCTCGGACACCACCGTCGCCCCGCTCAACGCCGCTGAGGCCCGCGACCAGTGGACGAACGTGCGCGGCGTCGCGCAGACCCCGACCAGCACCTCGTCGCTGCCCGGCGGCACCAGCCTCGAGGTGTACGGCAACGACGTCGTCCGGCTCTACCGGGTCTCCGGCATGGGCCACGGCACCCCGGTCGACCCGGGCAGCGGAGCGGAGCAGTGCGGCAACGCGGCCGCCTACTTCCTGGACACCATCTGCTCGGCGTACCGGGACGCGGCCTTCTTCGGTCTGAACGGGGGTGGCGGCGACCCGACCGACCCGCCGCCCACCGACCCGCCGCCGACGGATCCGCCCACGCCGGTCTGCACGACCGCCAGCAACTACGCGCACGTCGCCGCCGGTCGGGCGTACCACTCGGGCGGGTACGCCTACGCGAACGGCTCCAACCAGCGGATGGGCCTCTACAACACCTTCTACACGACCACCCTCAAGCAGACCGCCCCCAACCACTGGGTGATCGGCTGCTGACCCCCCACCCCCCTTTGGGCACCTGGTTGATCAAGAGGTTTGCGTTAAGTTCCGGCCCCGGCGTGACGCAAACCTCTTGATCAACGGGGCTGGGGGTCAGTCGGTTAGGGCGCTTTGGAGGGCGGAACGTAGGTCGGGGTGGCGGTAGGTGAAGCCGGCGCGGGTGAGGGCGCCGGGCAGCACCCGGGAGCTGGAGAGCGCCTCGACCGAGAACCCGCCCAGCACGATCTTCAGCGCCAGCGCGGGAATCGGCATGATCGCGGGCCGGTGCAGCTGTCGGGCGAGCTCCTTGGTGAACTCCGCGTTGGTCACCGGCGCCGGACCGACCACGTTGACCGGTCCGGCCACCTCCTCACGGTCCAGCAGGAACGTCACCGCGCTCAGGAAGTCGGCCAACGACAGGCACGGCCACCACTGCCGGCCCCCGCCCAGCTTGCCGGAGATGCCCAGCCGCATCGGCAGCAGCTGCGGCTTGAGCATTCCGCCGTCACGGTGCAACGGCAGGCCGGTGCGCAGGCGGACCACCCGTACGCCGGCGTCCTCGGCCGGCCGGGTGGCCGCCTCCCACACCCGGCACAGGTCGGAGAGGAAGCCCTCGCCGGCCGGCGCGTCCTCCTCCACGGCCCGGTCGCCGGTGTCGCCGTACCAGCCCACCGCCGACGAGTTGAGCAGCACCTTCGGCCGGTCCTCGGCGGGCAGGCCGGCGATGGTGATGGCCAGCGTGGTGGTCGAGTCGACCCGACTGCTGCGCAGCAGCCGCCGGTACTCGTCGTTCCACCGCCGGTCGCCCACCCCCGCGCCGGCCAGGTTGATCACCGCGTCGGCGTCGGCGACCACGGCCGGGTCGAGCTGCGCGGCGGACGGCTGCCACTGGCGTTCGTCGGGGGTCCGCGCCGGGCGGCGGACCAACCGGGTGACCTGGTGCCCGTCGGCGGTGAACCGGTCGATCAGCCGGGTGCCGAGGAAGCCGGACGCGCCGGCCATGAGGATCCGCATGCCCCTATCTTCGGGTACGCGGGGCCGACCTGGCACGTCGAGCCGATTACGACCGGCTCACACCACCGGGGTCGGCCGCAGGTCGGCGAGGAGCCGCTCCACCTCGGCGTACGCCTGCGCGGGCAGCGGACCGAGCGTCAGCGTCGCGAAGTTCTCCTCCGCCTGCGCCACCGTCCGGGCCCCGGGAATCGGGATCGTGCGCGGGCTGCGGGCCAGCAGCCAGCCCAGCGCGCCCTGCGCGAGCGTACGGCCGTCGGCGGTCAGCGCCGCGCGGATCTGCTCGACCCGGGCCGCCCACTCGGGTGTCGGACGGCCGTCGGTGAACCAGACCAGCCACTCCGGCGCCACCCCGCGCACGTCGTCCCGGCCGGCTGTCCGCTGTGCGCCGGTGAGCAGCCCCATCGCCAGCGGGCCCCGGTTCAGGGCGGCCAGGTCGTGCGCCTCGCAGACCGCCAGCATCGCGGCGTTGTCCGCGAGCACCGACTGGTCGTGCTGGATCGCGGTGCAGTGCGGTCCCGCCTTCGCGAACGCCTCGGCCGAGTCGGGATGGTCGGTGCTCCACCCGTACGCCCGGATCTTCCCCTCGGTAACGAGCCCCTCGAGCGTGTCGACCAGGTCGAGCGCGACGGGCACCGGGAGGTCGTTGAGGTGCAGCTGGAACAGGTCGACGTGGTCCGTGCCGAGCCGACGCAGCGACTCATCGAGGCTGCGCACCGCGTACGCCGGGGCCGGGTCGGTGCCGATCCAGCGCCGGGTGGCCTCGTCGGAGCGGTTGCCGAACTTGGTGGCGAGCACCACGCGGTCGCGGCGGCCGGCGAGCGCCCGGCCGAGGATCCGCTCGCTGTGCCCGGCGCCGTAGTTGCTGGCCGTGTCGAAGAGGGTCACCCCTGCGTCGATGGCGGCGTGGATGGTGCGGACCGACTCGTCGTCGTCGACCTCACCCCAGCCGAACGGCTGCCCACCGTCACCCCACAGTGGCCCGCCGATGGCCCAGCAACCCATGCCGATCGCGCTGACCTCGATGCCGCTGCGGCCCAGTTTCCGTGTCGTCGTCATGCGCACAGCCTCCAGCTTCGAGTGCGCGCGAAGTCAAGCGGGGCGCGCGTGCCAACGCGGCTGGACCGACAGCCGATGCGGGAAGTCGGGGTGTCTGGCCGAGCGGGACACCCCGACTTCGCGGAGGTCGGGTGGACCAAGTCGCGCCGGCCGCCGACGGTGCGCGCCGGCGGCGGCGTACGCCTGGTCAGGCGACCGCGCCCGCGGGGCCGGCGGCGGCCCGGCGGACCTCGACGACGACCGGCCGGGCGCCCAGGCACTGCGGGGCGAAGTGGGCCACCACGTAGTCCCAGGTCGCCTTCGCCTCGCCGTAACCGAACGTCGGCTCGCCCTGGAGGTAGATGTTCAGCACCCCGCGCGGGATCGCCCAGCCGCGCCACCAACTGTTCGTCTTCGGCGAGTACATGATCCGGTCCACCCCGTCGGTGTGGCACAGACCGAAGTAGTGGCCCAGCTCGTGGATCGGTACGTACTTCCAGAGCTGGTCCGGGGTGTTGTCGATGAAGGTGACGCCGGAGGTGCTCTTGCCGTCGAGTCCGCAGGCGCTGTCGTGCAGGTTGTTCGCGATGCCGCGCAGGCCGTCCGTGTAGCGGAAGACGCCGGCGGCGACCGGGTGGCAGAGATCGGCGGTGGCGCCGTCCGGTTCGGTGTCCTTGTTCCGGCGGTCGAGCACGTCGGTCAGGAAGTCGGTCACCGCGGAGTGGGTGTTCGGCCGGTCATAGCCCGGGTGGACGATGTGCGCCGCCTCGGTGACCTCCCGGTTCTCCCGGTCGAAGTCCAGCATGAGCGCCAGTTCGCGCCCCTTCTCGCTGGCGGTCGAGAGCTTCGTGTCCAGCGCGCCGTCGCGCATCGGCAGCACGATGAACGGCGGGCCGTCGGCGCCCCGTGATGTCAGGTACGTCTCCAGGTCGTCCGCGGAGATCGGGTTGTCGAACTCGCCGCCGCCACCGCCGCCGAGCACCGTCTCCTTCTTGAGCGTCTTGTAGCGCTTGCGGTTCCAGAAGCCCTCGTCGAACTCGAAGCCACAGAGCGCCCGGAGGTTGATGGCACCCTGCTCGTGCAGCACGACCAGGTTCGGCACCTCCGGTTCGCGTGGCGAGGGCGTCTCCGAGTCGAGCACCGTCCGGTACGCGGTGCCGTGCAGGCGCAGCCCGAACGCGCCGTGGTCGAGGCGGATGGCCGCCTTGATCTGGCTCAGCGTGTCGCCGGAGTACTTCGCCTCCAGCAGACCGCGCACGTACCGGCGCAGCCGCTCCTTGTTGATCTCCTCGATGATGTAGTCGATCGTGTCCCCGAGCAGGAGGATGCGGCCGAGCCGGATGATTCCCAGCACCGCGCCGAGGCCGATCCGCAGCAACCCGTCGAGGATGCGGCGCCAGTCGAGCGTCACGATGCCGACGATCACGTCCCAGAGCCCGCCGACGATCTGGACGACCGCCTCGACGACCACTCCGACGAGCTTGCAGACCGTACGGGTCACCCACTTGCCGACGATGACGACGACCCACCGGACCACCTTCACGAGGATCGTGACGAACCAGCAGACCCAGCCCCGCGGGTCGTACCAGGGGTAGTCCTTGCAGCGCTTCTCCTGCCGCTCCTCCCACTCCTCGACCGGCTTGGAGACCTCCTCCTCGATCCATTCGGTGATTTCGGTGCAGACCAGTGCCATGAGAGATCGCCCCTTCGGTGTCAGGAGGCGGATCGCAGGGCACGTAGCCGGGCGAGCAGGCGCTGGCGACTCCACGCCAGGCCGAGGAGCTTGCCGGCGACGGCCGCCGCGAGACAGCTGAGGGCGGCCACCGCGTACGCCGCGCCGCCGCTCGGTCGGGCCAGGACGGCCGCCGGCACCGCGACGACGAACGCCAGCGCCGCCCAGGCGCAGCCGCAGTCGTTGAACAGGTGGCGGATGGTCCTGGCGGCTCGTTCACGCTCTGTGGTGTCGAGCCCGGGCATGGTGATGGTGACCCGGTCGAGATGGGGGCGCTTCAGCCACGAGACCAGCGTCTCCACCCGATCGAGATCAGCCACGCGAGCGATCTCGATGTTCACGGTAGGTCACCTCTCCACGACATCTCCAATCTCGGCGTGGCGGCTGACGACGTCAAGGCAGTGTTCGGCTACCCGACTCTCGTCGCGGCCGGCGGCCATGCGTGGCGGGACGTGGACGCCGCCGGCCCGCGGGTGGCGGGACGGCGGCAGGTGGGCGTCGTGCGGCTCGGCCCCGGCTGACGGGCGCTGACGGGTCAGGCGAGCGCGGCGGCGCGCGGCAGCACGGGGGCGAGGGCGTCGAGGGCGTCCGCGCGGACGACGTAGCGGGTGACGCCCCAGCGGCGACGGTGAGCGGCGACCGAGGCGACGATCTCGTCCTCGGTACCGATCAGGACGAACGGGGTGGCGAGCAGCTCGGCGACGGTCAGGCCGGTCTCCTCGGCGGTCTCCGCGGCGGCGGCCTCCGCGTCGTCGGTCACCACGACCCGCTGGACGAGCGCCTCCAGCTCGGGCGGCTCGGCGCGGCCCTCGGCGCCGGCCGCCACCCGGGCGAGCTGCGCCTCGATCTCCGCCGCCCGCCAGCGCACCTCGTGGCTGTGGCCGTCGGCCAGCGTACGGCCGAAACCGGCGAGCCCGACGACGTCGGCGTGCGCGCCGGCCCAGCGCAGCAGCGCCGAGTTCGCGGTGCCGACGGTGAGCGGGATCCGCCGCTGGACCGGGCGGGGTCGCTCCAGCCGGGCACCGTGGACGGCCAGGTCGGCGGTCTCCACCGTGACCTCGTCGCCGTCGAGCAGGGCGCGGGTCGCCTCGATGACGGCCACCGCGCGGCGGACCCGACCCGCCACGTCCGGTCGCTCCCGGCCGACGGCCCGCCACTCGGCCGGGGTGTGCCCGGCGCCGATGCCGAGCCGCGCCCGCCCGCCGGAGAGCAGGTCGAGGGTCGCCACGTCGGCGGCGAGCAGCATCGGTTCCCGGACCCCGGCGTTCGAGACGTACGACCCGAGACCGATCGAGCTGGTCGCCGTCGCGGCGGCGGCCAGCGCGACGAAGGGAGCGGCCACCGCACCCGGATGGTCGGCGGCGAGCAGGGCGTCGTACCCGGCGGCCTCGGCGCGCCGGGCCAGCTCGATCCAGCCCGCGGCGTCGGAGGGGCTGGCCTGGAGGGAGAAGGTGACCATGTCGCCCAGCCTGCCGGGCCGAACCCCGCCGCAGCCAGCCGAAACCCGCGATTCTGCTACCGGCAGAGGGGACCACGCCCGCGCCCGGCGTCACCGCGTCGGGCGCCACCGCCCCCCTCGGGCTCGTGCCAGGCCGCACGGTAGGCGACCTCGTGCGCCTCGTGACTCGTCCGTTCCTGGAAGACGTACGAGCGCAGGGCCTTGCGGGCGTCGGCCATGACCACCACCTCGACCGCTACGAGGCCCACGCAGATCACGGTCAGCAGGGCGAGGGTGGCGAGCGCCGGCAGCTGCGCGCCGGCCGGAATGGCGGCGGCGAGCACGACCACCACCCCCACCCGGGTCCAGGAGAGGGTGTGCAGGGTGCGGGCCTGGAACAGCATGTTGCCGCAGAAGTAGCCGATGACCCCGCCGAAGAGCAGCGGCACCCCCGGCCCGTGCGCCGGTGCGGCCAGGCTGACGTGCGGATCGCTGATCTGGCGTACGACCTCCTCGGCGCCGAGGGCGAAGGTGATGATCCCGGCGATCATCACGAGGTAGAGGTAGGCGTACGCGTCGCGGGCCAGGGCCACCCGGGGACGGCCCAGCGCCTCGTGCTGGGCGATCCGTGCCGCCGGACCGATGACGTCGTAGTGCGCCCACCAGAGCGCCGCCGTGAAGACGATGCCGCACGAGGCGGCCGCGACCGTCGCGGCGGTGACCGGCTGACCGAGCAGGTTGCCGCCGACGCCGACGGAGATGATCGACTCACCGAGCGCGATGATGAGGATCAGGTCGTACCGCTCGGTCCAGTGCTCCGCCGAGGTCACCGTCCAACCCCACGCGCCGGCGACCAGGCCGCTGCCGTACTGCAACAGCACCGTGGCGACCCAGAGCGCGTCACGCAGCATCGCCGCCCGGCCCATGTCGTCGACGTACGGCGGGACCAGCGCGGCGGCGAGCAGCAGCAGGGTGCTGACGACCACCTCCGGGGAGTACTTGAGCAGCAGCCGGCGTTCGCCCGATTTCTCCTTGGCGATGTGCCAGTAGAGGAGCAGGTGCACGGCACGGATCACGAGGTAGCTGACGGCCACCACCATCGGTCCGGCGGCGGTCCGCCGAGGGTCGCCGAACGCCTGCGGCAGGGAGAGCGCGAAGCAGAACAGGGCGGCCATCCCGACGACCATGAGCACCGGGACGAAGCCCTCCCCGAGCCGTACCCGGGCGGCGACCACGCTGTGGATCACCCAGCACCACCAGAGCACGGCGAGCACGAGCAGGCCGTGCAGCAGGCTGCGTCCGCTGATCTCCATGGCGGTGGTCCGGACGATGATGAAGAAGGAGAAGACGAAGACGAGGTCGAAGAAGATCTCGAACTTGTCGACCCGGGCGCCCGGTGCGATCGCGACGGCCGGCCCGAGCCGCCCACGCCACCGAGAACCACCCACCGGACGAGTCTGTCAGCGGCCGGGCCGGACCCGGGCCGGAATCAGATCAACAGGTGCCGCGGCGCCGCGGGCCGTGACGGCGAAGGGCGCCCCGGGTGACCGGAGCGCCCTTCGCGGTGGCTGGATCAGCAGGTCAGAGACCCAACTCCGCCTCGAAGTTGCCGGCCTCCAGCCGCTCCTTGACCGCGACCAGGAAACGGGCCGCGTCGGCGCCGTCGATCAGCCGGTGGTCGTACGAGAGGGCCAGGTAGACCATCGACCGAACGGCGACGACCTCGCCCAGCTCCGGGTCGTTGACCACGACCGGGCGCTTGACGACGGCACCCGTGCCGAGCATCGCCGACTGCGGCGACGGCACGATCGGGGTGTCGAAGAGCGCGCCCCGGCTGCCGGTGTTCGTCAGCGTGAAGGTCGCGCCGGCGATCTCGTCCGGGCTGATCTTGTTGGTCCGGGTCCGCTCGGCCAGGTCCGCGATCCGCTTGGCGATGCCGCCCAGGTTCAGGTCACCCGCGTTGTGGATGACCGGCACCAGCAGGCCGCGCTCGGTGTCGACGGCGATGCCGAGGTGCTCCGCCTCCGGGTAGGTGATCGTCCCGCCGGCCAGGTCCATCCGGGCGTTGACGATCGGGTACGTCTGCAGCGCCTCGATCGCCGCGAGGGCGAAGAACGGCAGGAACGACAGCTTCACGCCGTGCCGCTGCTGGAACGAGTCCTTGGCCTGCGACCGCAGCTTCGCGACCCGGGTGACGTCCACCTCGATCACCGTGGTGAGCTGCGCCATCTCGTGCAGCGACTCCTGCATCCGCTTGGCGATGGCGGTACGGATCCGGGTCAGCTTCTCCGTGGTGCCGCGCTTCGCGCTCGGCTGCGGCTTCGCGGCCGGCTTCGCCGCGGCGGCCGGCGCGGCAGCGGCCGGGGCGGCAGCCGGAGCGGCCTGGGCGGCCTTGGCCCGCTCCGCCGCCTCCAGCACGTCCTGCTTGCGGACGCGCCCCCCGACACCGGTGCCCTTGACCGAGGCCAGGTCGACACCGTGCTCGGCGGCCAGCTTGCGGACCAGCGGAGTCACGTAACCGGCCGCCTCGGCACCCTGGGCGGGAGCCGCCGGAGCCTGCGCGGTCGGGGCCGGCGCCGGCGGCACCGCCCGCTGCTCGGCCTGGACCGGCTGCTTGGCGACCTCGGCCTCCGCGGCGGGCTCGTTGTACGAGACCCCCGGGGTGGCGGCGGGAGCCGGAGCGGGCTTCGTCTCGGCCTGCGGAGCGGGCTTCGCCTCGGGCTGCGGGGCCGGCTTCGCCTCGGGCTGGGCGGCCGGGGCGGCACCGGCGGCACCGATCACGGCCAGCTCCGCGCCGACCGCGGCGGTCTCGTCCTCGGCGACCTTGATCTCCAGGAGGGTGCCGCCGACCGGCGACGGAATCTCGGTGTCCACCTTGTCGGTGGAGACCTCCAGCAGCGGCTCGTCCGCCTCGACTGTCTCGCCGACCTGCTTGAGCCAGCGGGTGACCGTACCCTCGGTGACGCTCTCGCCGAGGGCCGGCATGGTGACCGGGGTGCCCTCGCCTGACGGCGCGGGAGCGGCGGCCGGGGCCGGCGCGGCCTGCGGCGCCGGCTCGGGCTGGGTGCCCTCGGCGGCGGCCGTCGGCTGCGGGGCCGGAGCGGCCTGCTCGGCCGGGGCCTGCTGCTGCGGCGCGGCGGCGCCGGCCTGCTCACCCTCGCCGCCGATGACGGCCAGCTCGCTGCCGACCTCGGCGGTCTCGTCCTCGCCGACCACGATCCGGGTCAGCACGCCCGCCGCCGGCGACGGGATCTCGGTGTCCACCTTGTCGGTGGAGACCTCGAGCAGGGGCTCGTCGACCTCGACGGTGTCACCCTCCTGCTTGAGCCAGCGGGTGACGGTGCCCTCGGTGACGCTCTCGCCGAGCCGAGGCATGGTGACCGATACCGGCATGTTCTCCAGACTCCTTCATTCCCCTGGTGGGATCATCGCCCGTCGCCGGACGCCGCAAAATACGTTCTCGATCAGGCGTGTACGTGCAGCGGCTTGCCCGCCAGGGCCATGTGCGCCTCACCCAGGGCCTCGGTCTGCGAGGGGTGGGCGTGCACGAGCTGCGCCACCTCGGCCGGGTAGGCCTCCCAGTTGTAGATGAGCTGCGCCTCGCCGATCAACTCGCCGACCCGGGCGCCGATCATGTGCACGCCGACCACCGGGCCGTCCTCGACCCGGACCAGCTTGACGTGACCGGCGGTCTTGAGGATCTGGCTCCGACCGTTGCCGCCGAGGTTGTAGTTGAAGGTCTTGACCTTGTCGGCGCCGTACTGCTCCTTGGCCTTCGCCTCGGTGAGACCGACCGAGGCGACCTCCGGGTCGCAGTAGGTGATCCGCGGGATGCCCGCCTCGTCGATCACGGCCGGGTTCTGGCCGGCGATCTCCTCGGCGACGAAGATGCCCTGCTGGAAGCCGCGGTGCGCGAGCTGGAGGCCCGGCACGATGTCGCCGACGGCGTAGACGTTCGGCACGCTGGTGCGCAGCCGCTCGTCGGTCAGCACGTAGCCGCGGTCCATCTTGACGCCCTGCTCCTCGTAGCCGAGGTTGGCGGTGGTCGGCCCCCGGCCGACGGCGACCAGCAGCAGCTCGGCCTCGACGGTCTCGCCGCCCGCGATGGTCACCTTGACACCGTCGGTGGTCTTCTCGACCTTCTCGAACGGCTTGCCGACCTTGAAGTTGATCTTCCGCTTGCGGAAGGCCCGCTCCAGCGCCTTCGACGACTCCTCGTCCTCGGCGGCGACCAGTCGGGGCAGGGCCTCGATGATGGTCACGTCCACGCCGAAGGACTTCCAGACGCTGGCGAACTCGACACCGATCACGCCGCCGCCCAGCACGATCGCCGAGGACGGAACCCGGTCCAGGGTCAGCGCGTGGTCGCTGGTGATGACCCGCTCGCCGTCGATCTCCAGGCCGGGCAGGCTCTTGGCGTACGAGCCGGAGGCCAGCACGATGTTGCGGCCGGTGTAGCGCTTGCCGTCGACCTCGACGGCGTTCGGGGCGACGAGGCGACCGGCCCCGGCCACCACGGTGATGTTCTTGGAGCTGCCCAGCAGGCCCTGCAGGCCCTTGTAGAGCCGGCCGATCACGCCGTCCTTGTACGAGTGCACCGCCGCGATGTCGATGCCGACGAGGTCGGCCTTCACGCCGAACTGCTCCGACTCGCGGGTCTGGTCGGCGACCTCGGCCGCGTGCAGCAGCGCCTTCGTCGGGATGCAGCCGTTGTGCAGGCAGGTGCCGCCGAGCTTGCCCTTCTCGATCAGCGCGACCGAGAGGTTCAGCTGGGCGGCGCGCAGCGCGGTCGCGTAGCCGCCGCTGCCACCTCCGAGGATGACGATGTCGAAGGTTGCGTCGTTCGGCTCGCTCACGTCCAACTCCCAGGTAGCGACAGTGCATCGGGGGTCATGGCGGGACGCCTCTTGGGCAGACCCCACCTCGGTCATCTTGTCACCACCGGCCACAGAGCGCGTAGCGAGGTGCCCAACGACACGTCTCCGACACGTACGCTTGGCCCCGTCGTCGATGACGGATTGTGGGGGAGAGGTCCGTGGGATTGTTCCGGCGCCGCAAGCCGACGCGCGCGGTGAGCCAGGATCGGGCGGTCGACCGTGCCGATCTGGAGCATCTTGAGAACTTCGTCCGCACCCGGCGCGGCGTCGAGGCGTACATCGAGCCCCGGACGACAGTCACCGAGACCACGGTGATCCTGATCGCCGACGACGGGGAGTGGACCCGCCGACGCATCGACGGCCCCGACGGGGCGCGTCGCTTCGCCCACCGTTTGGGGATCCCCGTCTACGACGTGCGCCTCATGGGCTACCCGCAGCGCATGCGCGACTTCAACGAACGTCGCAAACGCCGCCCCGACCTCTACTGACCCCCCCACCCGCCCCCTCCGTGGGGCCTCGTACACGGAAAGAGTGGCTGTTCCGCGCGGAACAGCCACTCTTTCCGTGAATCTGCGCAGCGCCCCTGGCCGGGGCGGGCGGGGATCAGCCGTTGGCGGCGACGTCCTCGACCAGGTGCAGGAGGGTGCGGACCGGCACACCGGTGCCGCCCTTGGTCCAGTAGCCGGTCGGCTCACCCGAGTGGTAGCCCGGCCCGGCGATGTCGATGTGCGCCCACGCCACGTCCTCGGTGACGAACTCGCGCAGGAACACGCCGCCCTGCAGCATGTGCCCGGCCCGGTCCATCCCGGCGTTGACCTGGGAGATGTCGGCCACGTCGGAGTCCATGCCCTTGCGCACGTCGTCCGGCAGCGGCATCGGCCACGCCGGCTCGCCGGTCGCCTCGCCGGCGACCTTCACCCGCTCGCAGAGCTCCGGCGTACCCATCACACCGGCGATCCGCTTGCCCAGCGAGATCACCTGGCCACCGGTGAGGGTGGAGGTCTCGAAGAGGTAGTCGGTGCCGTCCTCGCAGGCGCGGGCGATTGCGTCGGCCAGGATCATCCGGCCCTCGGCGTCGGTGTTCAACACCTCGACCTTCTTGCCGCTGTACATGCTGATCACGTCACCCGGCCGGTACGACGTCCCCGACGGCATGTTCTCGGCCATCGGCAGGTAGCCGGTCACCGCGACGGACGGCTTGAGCGCCGCCACCGCCAGCATGGCCGCGCCGACCGCCGCCGCGCCCGCCATGTCGGACTTCATCTCCCACATGCCCTGCGCCGGCTTGATCGAGATACCGCCGGTGTCGAAGGTGATGCCCTTGCCCACCAGCGCCACCCGCTTGCCGTTGCCGCCACCCTGCGGCGTGTAGGTGAGCTTCACCAGCCGCGGCGGGGCCTCGGAGCCCTGACCGACGGCGATGATGCCGCCGTAGCCGCCGTCGCGCAGTGCCGCCTCGTCGAGCACCTCGACGCCGAGCCCGGCCTCGCGGGCGGCATCGGCGACCGCGTCGGCGAAGGCCGGCGGGCGCAGCTCGTTCGGCGCGGTGTTGACCCAGTCGCGGCTGGTCAGAACCGCCCCGACCACCGCCGCGGCGCGGGCCACCTCGGTCTGCGCGGTGCCCTCCGTGGCGTCCGGCACGGCCACCAGCACCTCGGCGACCGGCTCCCGCCGGGCCGGCTGCGGCCGAGTCTTGTAGCCCGCGAAGCGGTACCCGCCGAGCAGCGCGCCCTCCGCGACCGCGCGCAGTGCGGCCGGGGCGTCGGCGTCGTCCGGCAGCGGCAGGGCCACCGCCACCCGGGACGCGCCGGCGAGGGCGCGTACCGCCGAACCGGCGGCCCGGCGCAGGACCTCCGGCTTCGGCGCGGCGCCGGTCGGCTCGGGGCCGAGGCCGACCGCGGCGACCACCGGAGCCGTGATCGTGCCCAGCGTCGCCAGCTTGATCACCTCGCCCGGGCCGCCGGTCGCGCCGAGCAGCGCCAGCGTCTCGGTGAGCTTCCCGTCGAAGGCGGCGGCGATGCTCTCGGCGCCGCTGGCGAGCAGCAGGGTGCCGGCGAGGCCGCTGGTGGCGGCCTGCTCACCGGTCTGACTGTGCACGCCGATCACGATGGCGTCGACGGCGAGCTCGGCTGGGTCGGTGTCGACCAGGCTGAGGGTGGTGCGGGGCGATGTCACTGAGCTACTCCGGGCGGGCCGGGCCGGCCGCGACGACGCGTACCGGCGGTGAAGGTCTCCGGCGGCGAACCTACCCGCCGGACGTGTGGGTTGTCCCGCCGAGACGAATCGGCGGGTCCCGCCGATGCTAACCAGCGCGTCCGGCCCCGGTAAGTTGCCACCCATGACCGACGTGACCACCGACGTAGCCGAGACCCGGCTGCGTCGTTCCCCGCTGCACGAGCGGCACACCGCTGCCGGCGCCAAGTTCGCTCCCTTCGGCGGTTGGGAGATGCCGCTGGAGTACGCCGGCGGCGGCGTGCTCCGGGAGCACACGGCGGTACGCACGGGGGTGGGTGTCTTCGACGTGTCCCACCTCGGCAAGGCGCGGGTGACCGGGCCGGGCGCCGCGGACTTCGTCAACGCCTGCCTCAGCAACGACCTGGGCCGGATCGGCCCCGGCCGGGCGCAGTACACGCTCTGCTGCGACGACGCCACCGGCGGTGTCGTGGACGACATCATCGCCTACCTGCACGCCGACGACCACGTCTTCCTGATCCCGAACGCCGCGAACACGGCCGAGGTGGTGCGCCGGCTGCGCGCCGCCGCGCCGGAGACGATCACGATCACCGACGAGCACGAGGCGTACGCGGTGCTCGCCGTGCAGGGGCCGCGCTCGGCCGAGCTGCTCGACTCGCTGGGCCTGCCGACCGCACACGACTACATGAGCTTCTCCGCCGCCACCCTGGACAGCGGCGTACCGGTCGAGCTGACCGTCTGCCGGACGGGGTACACCGGTGAGCTGGGCTTCGAGCTGGTCGTGCCGGCCGAGCACGCCGTCGCGGTCTGGGACGCCCTCTTCGCCGCCGACGAGTCGTACGACGTGCGCCCCTGCGGGCTCGCCGCCCGCGACACACTGCGCACCGAGATGGGGTACCCGCTGCACGGGCAGGACCTGTCGTTGGAGATCACTCCGGTGCAGGCCCGCTCCGGCTGGGCCGTCGGCTGGGACAAGCCGGCGTTCTGGGGCCGGGACGTGCTGCGCGCGGAGAAGGCGGCCGGTGCCCGGCGTACGCTGCGCGGCCTGGAGGCCGTCGACCGGGCGATTCCGCGCCCCGGCATGACCGTGTACTCCGGTGCGGCGACTGTGGGCACGATCACCAGTGGCACGTTCTCCCCGACGTTGAAGCAGGGCATCGCGCTGGCGCTGCTGGACACGGCGGCGAACCTGGCCGATGGTGACCTGGTCGAGGTGGACGTCCGCGGTCGCCGCGCCCAGATGCGCGTCACCCGCCCCCCCTTCGTCCAGCCCCACGTCAAGTAACCCCCACCCCCACCCCTCTCCCTCCCCTCTCCCCCCACGACGCCAAGGCCGGTGATCAAGAGGTTTGCGTCACGGATCGCGCCGATCCTGACGCAAACCTCTTGATCACCGAGGTCAGGGGGGAGGCGGGCGGGGGCGGGGGCGGGGTTAGGGGGTGGGGCGTTCGCCGGCGTCCAGGACGGCCTGCGTCCAGCCGCCCTCGATGACGCCGGTGCCGTCCAACACCGCCCAGTCGACCACGTCCGAGGCCTCCACCACGACCGGGGCGCCGATCCGTACCGTCGGGTCGGAGTTGGCGTCGCTGGCGCTCACCCCGACGATCCGCTCCGGGGTGTCCCACGTCGTGACGCCGGCCCAGACGAACTCGGGGCCGTCCTCACCGGGCAGGCCGTACTTGACCACGAGCTGCGACTCGCGCGGCAACCGCCCGTCGACGAAGCGGGCCCGTACGTCGACCAGCCCCGCCCGGGCGGTGGCGATCGCCTTGCTCATGGCGTCCCCGGGCCGGGCGTAGCGCACGTCCGGCTGGATGCCGGCGAAGAGCGTGGCGCAGGCCGCCGCGAAGTACCGGCCGTCGGGGCCGGAGTGTCCCTCGGGCGGGCGCAGGCTGAGGAACGAGTCCGCGTCCGGGTCGGTCGCCGGGTCCAGTTCGATCCGGAGCAGCACCGGGGCGGTCGCGCCGTGCTGCTCCGGATTGCCGTACGCCACCGCGATGTCGTGCCCGGTCACCGTGGCGAGCACCGGCAGCTGCACGAACGCCGGCACCTCCTCGCCGGAGAGCCCGTCGGTCCAGTCGCGCAGCAGCCGACGCGCCGCGCCGGTCATCACCGCTCCCCAGGCCCGGGTCAGGTGGTCCGGCACGCCCTGCGTCTGCAACTCCAGCAGGCCGAACCGGCGCAGCCCCTTCGTGGTGAACCAGAGCCCCTCGTCGTCGGAGGAGTAGGGCACCAACACCCAGTCGACGAGCCGGATGCGGCCCGTCTCGTCGGGGAGTGACCGCAGCGCCGCCGCCGGGTCCAGGAACTGCAACCCGAAGACGTCGACCACGTCACCGCCGACCGAGTCGGCCACCGCCGCCGCCACCGCCCGGGCCGCCCACTCGTGCGCCGGCGGCCAGCCGGGCCGGTACTCGGCCTGCACCACCACGAGATGGGTGGCCGCGGCGAGCCGGTCCAGCTGCGCCTCGCTGGCGCCGAACGCGGTGAGCAGGTCCGGCGGCAACTCGGGGAACTCGCCGATCGGCCGGGTGTCCACGCTCATCAGCGGACTGTCCAGCATCTGCTTCGCCAGCCCGTACACCGGTTCGGCGATCCGGCCGGCGAGCGCCGCCACAGCGCTCTTGGTGCTGACCTGCGGCAACCCCTCGACGGGCACCAGGTAGGTCGCGCTGAGCGACTCCGGCACCGGTACGGGCAGGAAGTCGTCGGTGATGAGCATTCTCGTCCCCCGTTGGCGGCGCCACTGCTGTCGAGCCGAACGCTACCCGGCACGCCGAGTCGGGTTCAGCCGGACAGCACCAGTCCGAGGTAGACGAGCGTGGTGACCACCTCGACGGTCGCTCCCAGCACGTCGCCGGTGACCCCGCCGAGGCGGCGCACCACGTGGGCCAGCAGCGCCACCGCGACGGCGAGGGCCACCCCGACGGCGAGCGGCCCCTGCCACGGGCGGCCCGGCACCGCGGCGGCGGCCACCAAGGCGACGGCGACCGCGCCCAGCGCCACGGCCGGCGGACCGACCGTGCCGGCGACCAGCGCGCCCAGGCCCTCCGGACGGGCGGCCGGCACGCCCCGCCGGCAGGCCAGCGTGACGCCGAGCCGGCCGGCCGCCGTCGCGGCGACCACGGCCGCGAGGCACGCCGGCCACGACCGTCCGGCCAGCTCGGCGAGCGCCGCGGCCTGCACGAGGAGTACGACCACCAGGGCGACCACCCCGAACGGGCCGACGTCCGGCTTCTTCATGATCTCCAGGGCGGCCGCCCCACGCCGGTACGAGCCGAGCGCGTCGACGGTGTCGGCCAGCCCGTCCAGGTGCAGACCCCGGGTGAGCAGCGCGCCGACGCCGACGGTCACCCCGGCGGCCACGAGCGGCGCGGTGAGCGCGGCGAGGAGCAGCAGCACGCCGGCCAGCACCGTGCCGAGCAGTGCGCCGACCGCCGGAGCGAGCGACATCGCGGTACCCGCCACGGCCCGGTCGATCCGGCCCGCGCGCACCGGCAGCGTGGTGAAGGTGGTGAGCGCCAGCCGCGCCCCGGCGACGAACCGCCCGTCAGCCGGCACGGCCCGACGGGTCGACCCGCTCCTCGTCCGGCTCGGTGCTCGTCGGGCCGGGCCCGGCCGGCTCCGGCTCGGCGAACTCGGGCTCCGCCTCCTCGACGTCCTCGTCGGCTTCGTCCCCGGCGGTCAGCGACGGGTGCGTGGGCAGTGCGGCGGCCAGCGCCAGCACCGAGCGCAGCATCGGCAGCGCGACCAGGGCGTTGGCGCCCTCGCCGAGCCCCAGCCGCAGGTCGAGCAGCGGGGTGAGCCCGAGCACGTCGGCGGCGAGCTTCACCGCCGGATCGCCGCCGTGGTCGGCGAGCAGGCACCAGTGCCGGGCCTGCCCGGCCAGGTCCCGGCTGACCAGGCCGGCGGCGAGCCCGACCGGGCCGTCGAGCATCACCGGGATGCGCCGCGCCGTCGCGCCGAGCAGCACGCCGGTGGCGATCGCCAGGTCGCCGCCGCCGAGTTCGGCGAGCACGTCCTTGGCCGCCCGCGAGGAGAGCCGGCTGCGGTGCATCGCGTCACGTACCGCCGCGCAGCGGCGCATCCAGGCCGCGTCGTCGATCTCGCCGGTGTCGGTGACCACCCGGCCGAGGACGGCCGCGGGCTCGGCGCCGGCGGTGGCCGCGAGCACGGCGGCGGCGGCCGCCTCGGTGCCGGCCCCGGATGCGGCCAGCACCAGCAGCTGTACGCCCGCCTCGGCGGCCTGCTCGGCCAGCTGCCAGCCGTAGCGCAGGGCCGACTCGACCTGCTCGCCGGTGAGCGCCGGCTCGTCCTCCATGGCGGCGGCGCTCGGCGCGTCCACCACCTGGAGGCCGGCGCCCGCCTCGGCGGCCAACCGGGCCAGCGCGCCCCGGCCGGCACGCGCCTGCCCGGCGCGGCGCGCCGACTCACCGGGCCGGTTGCCGGCGGACGCCCCGCCGGCGTGGTCGCCGTTGATCAGCAGCACGCGTACGGAGGTCCAGGCGGCCGGGGTGGGGGTGCCCTGGGTGGCGGCGGCGAAGCCGACCAGCTGCGTCAGCACGCCCAGTCCCGCGCCGGGCACGTCCAGGGTGGCGAGCCGCTCGATCGCCTGCGGGCCGGCGTACTCGTCGGGCATCGGCAGCTCCATGCCGGGCTGAATGACGAGCCCGGTGGAGACCATCGGCAGTGCCATGGTCGGCGTGGACCACGCGGTGCCGTTCTCGGTCGGCGGCATCGGCGGCGGAGGTGTGGGGTTCGCCACGTCCGAGAGGTCGACGAGGTCGGGCATCGGCGCCACGGCCGCGCCGTTCGCCCCGGCGACCCGCGGGGTCTCCGCGCCGGCAGCGGCTCCGGCGGGGCGCACCGTCGCGCCCTTGAGCCAGGTGGGCTGCCCGGCGATCACCAGTACGACCCCGTCGCAGGCGTCGGCGACGGCGCGGTTGGTCGCGCCCAGCGCGTCGGTGAAGGCCCGGCCGACGGGGGTGGTCGGCACCAGGGAGAGCCCGACCTCGGGGCTGACCAGCACCACCCGCGCGGTGCAGTGGCGGATCGCCTCGGCCAGCTCGGCGATCGTCCCGGTGTCGTCGGAGGGCTGGTGCGCCGGATCCAGCAGCACCGCCACCCACCCGCCGAGGTCGTCGACGAGCAGGGTCTCGTTCGGCTCCGCCGCGGCGAGCACGTCGGCGAGCCGACGTGGGTCGCTCGCGGTCTCCTCGGTGGTCCAGCTGCCCGGCCGGCGGGCGCGGTGTGCCGCGAGGCGAGCCGCCCACTCGGTGTCCTGCGGGTCCCCCTCGGGCGAGGTGGCCACGTATCGGACCACCGGCGCGTCACCGACCAGGGACTCGGCGAACTCGGACTTGCCGGACCGGATGCCGCCGAGCACCAGGACCGTGTTCCACCCGTCAACCGACATGCCCGTACCTTAAGGCCGTCGGTGGGGTGGTTGCCGCCCGGCCCGGACTCAGTCGCAGTGTTCGAAGGGGCTGGCGTAGCTTGCGCCTCCGGTCGACCCGCCCCACTTCACGCACTTCCCGGGGGCGGTGGCCGTTACCGGCCCCGCGTAGTAGTCGAACGAGCCGCTCTCGGTCGTGCGGTCCTGCCCCTTCACCTCGAGGTACGCGGAGACCGTCGTCTTCGTGCCGACGGCGGTGTCCTTCAGGGTGACGACGCAGTTGTTGCCGTTGCCCGTGTTGTAGAGCAGGTAGACGCGCCCCCGGCGGCGTCCGTCCCCGCCGGTCAGCGTCGCCGAGTCGATCACCTGGTAGCCGGGACCGCAGGCCTGGTTCGCCGTGTACGGGTTCGGCTTCTCGGGCTTGCTGCTCGTCGGCTTCGAGGTCGGGGACGGCGCGTCCCCGTCGCCGCCCGCCGGCTCGGTGCTCTCTTCGCCGCCGGGTGCGGCGGTCCGGACGGCCGAGCCGCCGGCGCTCGCCGTGGGGCTCGCCGAACCGGTGCCGCGCGGAGTCGCGGTGGGCCGGCTGTCGGGGGTGGCGCCGGCGGAGTCCGGCACGGGCTCCTGCCCCTGCTCCTGCGCCGCTGCCGATTCGGCGGCCAGCGCGGGCGGCCGGTCGCCGTCGTCGGCCTCGCCACCGGTGCGCAGCGTGATCACGCCGATCGTCGCGACCAGGGCCACGAGGGCGGCCGCGGCGGCGCCGATGAGCCCGACCCGGCGGCGGGACGACCCGGAGCCGACCGGGTTCTCCAGGGTGTCGGCCTCGGGCCCCGGTATCGGCGGAAGGCTGTTCGGCCACTCGCTGGGACCGGGCTGACCGATCGGGGTCGCACCGGCGAATCCGCCCGGGAATCCGGCGGGGCCGCCGGCGGGTGGGGTGGGGAATCCGGCCGGGCCGTGGGCCGGTGGGTTCGGGAATCCGGCCGGGCCGTGGGCCGGTGGGTTCGGGCCGCCGGCCGGGCCGTGGGCCGGTGGGTTCGGGCCGTGGGCCGGTGGGTTCGGGCCGCCGGCCGGGCCGTGGGCCGGTGGGTTCGGGCCGCCGGCCGGTGGGTTCGGGCCGCCGGCCGGCGGAAGACCGGGCGACGTGGGGAACGCGGGCGGGGGCGGCACAGCGACGGCCGGTTGCCCGCCGGCCGGGGTGGCGGGCGGCGACGGGTGGGGCGCGGGGTACCCGTTCGACGGGGTGGTGGAGTCGGGCGCACCGGGAACCGCGGGTCCGGCCGAGCCGGCGGGAGCGGCGGGGACGGCGCCGTCGGCGGGGTGCGCGGGCCCCGGCCCGAAGTAGGTGAGGTCCTCCGGCACCGGGGGCGGGGGCGGCACCGGCGTGGCCGGCGGGTGCACACCCCCGGGAGCGACCGGCGGTGCCGGCGGCTGGGCGGGCCCACCGGCTGCCGCCCACGGCGGTGGGACGGGGTGCGCGCTGCCGGCCAGGATGCCGCGCCGCGCCTCGGCGGCCGCCCGGGCCAGCTCGGCGGCGCTGCCGTACCGGTCGGCCGGGCGCTTCGCCATGGCCCGCGCCACCAGCTCGACCACCGCCGGCGGGGTGCCCGGCGGCAGCGGGGCCGGCTCGTCCTGCTGGTGGCGCAGCGCCACCTCGAGCGGGTTCTCACCCACGAACGGGGGCTGCCCGGCGAGACAGAGGTACGTCACGGCGCCCAGCGCGTACACGTCGCTGGCGGCCGAGACCGGCTGCCCGGTGGCCTGCTCGGGCGACATGAAGGAGGCGGTGCCGAGCACGATGTTGGCCGCGGTGAGCCCGGAGAGGGCCCGCGAGCGGGCGATGCCGAAGTCGACCAGCACCACCCGCCCGTCCGACTTCACCAGCAGGTTGCCCGGCTTCACGTCGCGGTGGACGATCCCGGCGACGTGCGCGGCGTGCAGCGCCTCCGCCGCCTGCGCCACGACCGACATGGTCGACCCGGCGTCCAGGCGGCCGGCGCGACCGATCCAGTGGGTCAGCGGCTCGCCCTCGACGTACTCCATCACCAGGTAGTCGACCAGGCTGTCGTCGCCGAGGACGGCCTGGCCGACGTCGTGCACCGCGACGACGCCCGGGTGCCGCAGCGCGGCCAGCATCCGCGCCTCCGCCCGGAACCGGGTGGTGAACTCGGCGTCGGCGACCAGCGTCGGTAGCAGCACCTTGACCGCCACCTCGCGTTCCAGCAGCAGATCCGTGCACCGCCAGACCGCGCCCATTCCGCCGGTCGCCACACGTTCGCTCAGCCGGTAACGCTCGCTGAGCACCACTCCCCGAGTCAGCACCGAGCCACCGTACCGGCCGGTGCGGAGACCGTCATCGACGCCCGTAGGACCGCGCGGGGGGCGAGGGCGCGGCCGGCGCGCGCCGGGGCGACTACGCTTGCGGGGGTTCGTCCCATGGGGACCACAGCGACGAGGGGAGACGCGGGCATGGCGTGGAGCTGGCGGTACGAGGGCACGGACGGCCAGCCGGCGACGGGTCCGGCGGAGTCGTTCGGCAGCCAGGCCGACGCCGAGTCCTGGATCGGTCAGGTCTGGCGCGAGCTCGCGTCGTCCGGCGTCACCTCGGTCGCGCTCGTCGAGGACGACCGCGTCGAGTACCGGATGAGCCTGCTGCCCACGGCCGAGTGATGGCGTACGACCGCCCGGGTGGGAACCTGGTGCTCGGCGTACCGCGGGCGGCGTTCCGGCCGAGCCCCGTCTTCGTCGCCCTGGTGGCGCTCTTCGCGACCACCGGGGCGCTCGCCTGGAACGAGGTCGGCAACGTCCGGCTGGACGTCTTCGGATTCGTGGTCTCCGGCTGGCTGGTCTCGCTCTGCCTGCACGAGTACGCCCACGCGATCGTCGCCTTCCGGGCCGGTGACCGCAGCGTCGCGCACCGTGGCTACCTGACGCTCAATCCGCTGAAGTACAGCCACCCGCTGCTCTCCATCGCCCTGCCGGTGCTCGTGGTGCTGCTCGGCGGCATCGGGTTGCCCGGCGGCGCGGTCTGGGTGGACCGGCACGCCATCCCGGGCCGGCTGCGGCACACCCTGGTCAGCCTCGCCGGGCCGGCCACCAACGTGCTCTTCACCCTCGTGCTCGTGCTGGTGCTGAGGGTCGGCAGCGGCACCGGCGGGTCGATCGAGTTCTGGGCCGGTGTGGCGTTGCTGACGTTCCTCCAGCTCACCGCGAGCGCCCTGAACCTGCTCCCGGTGCCGGGACTGGACGGCGGCAACATGATCCAGCCCTGGCTGAACCCGCAGTGGCGCAAGATGTACGACCTCTTCGCCCCGTACGGCTTCATCCTGCTCTTCGCGCTGCTGTGGAACCCGCGGATCAGCGGCTGGTTCTTCGACGTGGTCTTCAGCGTCGGCGAGCTGCTCGGCCTGCCGTCCTGGCTCTACGCCGCCGGGCTCGACCTGATCCGCTTCTGGCAGGGCTGACGGGCCCCGTCGCGGGGCGACGGCGCGGCCGGTCGCTCGGGCGTCCGGCGACCCGTCCGGTCCGGCCGGGCAGAACGCGCCGGCCGGACCGGGTGGGTGTCACGGGCGCTGCGCCGGGCTCTCGGTCTTGGCCGGGTCGCGCTCGGTGATCGGGTTGACGATCTCGTCGATCGCCTTGAGCAGGTCGGCGTCGAGCTTCACGCCGGCCGCCTTCACGTTGTCGTGCACCTGCTCGGGGCGGGACGCGCCGATGATGGCCGACGACACGTTCGGGTTCTGCAGCACCCAGGCGATGGCGAGCTGGGCCATGCTGAGCTCGGCCTGCTCGGCCAGCGGCCGGAGCTGCTGCACCCGGGTCAGCACCGCGTCGTTGAGGAACCGGGCGATGGTGTTCGCGCCCGACTTCTCGTCCGTCGCGCGCGAGCCGGCGGGCGGCGGCTGACCCGGCTGGTACTTGCCGGTGAGCACGCCCTGGGCCATCGGCGACCAGACGATCTGGCCGACGCCCAGCTCCTCGCTGGTGGGTACGACCTCGCCCTCGATGACCCGCCACAGCATCGAGTACTGCGGCTGGTTCGAGATCAGCGAGATGTTCAGCTCGCGGGCGAGCTTGTGCGCCTCGCGGATCTGGGACGCCTTCCACTCGGAGACGCCGATGTAGTGCGCCTTGCCGGAGTGCACGACGTCGGCGAAGGCCTCCATCGTCTCCTCCAGCGGCGTGCTGTAGTCGTACCGGTGGGCCTGGTAGAGGTCCACGTAGTCGGTCTGCAGCCGGCGCAGCGAGCCGTTGATCGACTCCATGATGTGCTTGCGGGACAGGCCCCGGTCGTTGCGACCCGGGCCGGTCGGCCAGTACACCTTGGTGAAGAGTTCGATGCCCTCACGCCGCTCACCCTTCAGGGCGCGGCCGAGCACCTCCTCGGCCCTCGTGCCGGCGTACACGTCGGCGGTGTCGAAGGTGGTGATGCCGGCGTCGAGAGCGGCCCGGACACAGGCGAGGGCGGCGTCCTCCTCGACCTGCGAACCGTGGGTGATCCAGTTGCCGTACGAGATCTCGCTGACCATCAGGCCGGAACGGCCAAGGTGACGGAATTCCATGACCTCGACCCTAACCCCGATCTTCGGCGGGCCTCGCCTCGCCGTCCCCCGGCGTGTACCGGCTGTGGGCTAGAGCACCGGATTGGTGTCGGCGAGCAGCCGCTCGATCTCTTCGAGCACCTCCTCCTGGGTGCGGTGCGCCGGGTCGATCAGCGGGTTGCCGCGCCGGTCGAGCGCGCCCCACCGTCCGGCGCCCGTACCCACCAGGAACGCGACCGGATGCACGACCAACGCCGGATGCACCGGCGGCACGAGCACCGCGCCGGTGTGATCCACCACGCCGTGCCGGCCGCCCAGCTCGATCACGGCGAGCCCCTCGTCGGTGAAGCCGTCGACGTACCGCCCGTCGGCGAGCGCCGTGCGGAAGCTGTGGTACCGCGTCGGCACCACGATCTGGCCGGTCCGGTCGACCGCGCCCCAGCCCTCGCGGCGGACCGCGGCCACGCCCCGGCGGAACGGCCGTACGTCGGCGAAGCCGGGCGGAATCACCACGTCCCCTGTCGGGTCGACGGCGAGCCAGCCCTCGGCGGCGTTGCGGACCACCCAGGCCAGCCCGTCGGAGAAGGGCCGGACCGCGAGGTACGACGGCTCGATCACCGTGGTGCCGGTGAGCGCGATCAGTGACCAGCGGTCGGTCTCCGGACGGCGTACCCAGGCCAACCCCTCGCGGAACTGCTGGGTCTCCGCGTACCGGGCGGGGACGACCAGCTCGCCCTCCGGGTCGGTGTAACCCCAGAGCGCGCCGTCGCGGGCCGGCACCGGGGGTTGGATCCGCTCCAGCACCTCGTCCCGGCTGCGGGGGTACGGCCCGAGGCCCTCCGCCGCACGCTCGGCGATCGCGTCGAGCGCCGTCCGGACGCGGTCCAGCAGGTCGGCGTCCCCGGCGCCGCGCAGGTCGAGCGCCCGCTCGAAGTGCAGGCACGCCTCCATGAACCGGCCCTGGTCGACGCAGGAGCGCCCGGCGTGCTCGTGCAGCGCGGCGCGCAGCCGGTCCGGCAACTCGGGCGAGGTGGCCCGGGCGAAGAGCTGGTCGGCCTCCACGAACTCTCCCCGCCAGCGGAGCACCTGACCCAGCCGGGCCTGGGCGAGCGCGATCCGGCGCAGCTCACCGGTCGCCTCCGCGTACGTGAGGGCGAGGCGCGCGTCGGCGAGGGCGTCGTCCAGCTCCCCGAGGACGCGGGACACCACGGCCCGGAGGCTCAGCAGCCGGGCGCGGGCCCGGTTGTCGACGGCCGTACCCAACTTTTCGGTGAGCCGTCGCCGGACGATCTGCAACTCGTCGGGATCGTCCACGATCTCCCGCAGCGTCTCCGGATCGATCCGCCACCGGTACCCCGCCAGCACCTGCTCGGGATCGCCCTGCTCGGCAGGGTTCGGCGCGGAGACCGGTGCGGCGGGGGCGGTCGCCGCCGGTGGCGCGGAGACGGGGGCGGACGCGGTCGTCGCGGGCGGTGCGGAGACCGGTGCGGCGGGGGCGGTAGCCGCCGGCGGCGCGGAGACGGGGGCGGACGCGGTCGCTGCCGGTGGCGCGGAGACGGGGGCGGTCGCTGCGGGCGGTGCGGAGATCGGTCGGGCGGGCGCGGTCGCCGCGGGTGGTGCGGAGACCGGCGCGGCCGTGACCGTGGTGTCGGGGGCGGTGGGCGGCGCGGTCACCGCTGCCGTGGGTGGCGCGGGAGTCGCGCCGGAGGGTGGCGCGGAGACCGGCTCGTCCGGTCGACCGGGTTCCGGCTCGGACGCGACAGTGGCCGCGGGTGACGGCGACGCGAACCCGGCTCCGGGCCCCCCACCGTCGGACGGCGCGGAGATCGGCGGTGTCGGTGGTGCGGAGACCGGAGCCGGCGGTGCGGAGACCGGCGTGGCGGCGGTGGCGGGCTGCGGCGGCGACGCGGGGCCGGGCGTGGTCGTCGGTGCCGACCCCGGGACGGGAGCGACGGCGGGCTGCGGCGGGGATGCGGGCTCCGGGGCGGACCCCGGAGCCGTGCCCGGCTGCGGCATCCGGCCGGAACCCTCCGCGCCGGGCCCCGTCGTCGCGTCTACCGGCGCCGAATCGTCCGGCCGTGCCGTCGCGTCGGGCCGCGCCGAATCGTCCGGCCGTGCCGTCGCGTCGGGCCGCGCCGAGCCGTCGGGCCGCGCCGAGCCGTCGGACCGGGCCGTCGCGTCGGGCCGTGCGGTCGTGTCGACCGGCCTCGGCGAAGCGTCGGTCGGGGTGGCGCTCCGCGCGCCAGTGACCCGTGCGTCCGAGGATGTCGGGTCCGGCCCGTCGGACGGTCCCGGCGGCCCGGACTCCGGCGGCGTGCTTACCGAGGCAGCCGGTGCCGGAGGGAGCGGGGGAGCGGGCGGTGCGGAGGTCGGGCGCGCTGCCATGGCCGGCTCCGCCGCCGGCCGTCCGCCGAGGTCGGTCGTGGCAGGCGGGGTGAGTTCGGGCTCCGGCAGCGGCCGGGTCGGCTGCCCGGAGGCTTTGGTGGCGGGCGGCGTGGAAGCCCCGGGCAGCGGCTCAGTGAGCCCCGGCTCCGCTGCTGTGGGCCGAGCGGCGGGCGGTGCGGACACCGCGGTCGCGGTGGCGGCGACGAGGGTGTCGGAACCGGTGGGCTGGATGGGCCAATCCGGTCCTCCCGCGTCGGGCGTGGACGGTCCCGGGACCGGGCCCGCGGTGCCGGCCGCGTCGGGGTCGTCGGCGCTCTCCGGACCGGGCGTCGCCGGACCGGCCGGCCGGGTGCCCGGCGTTGGGATGTCGGACGTCTCCGTACCGGCCGTCCACGCGACGGACGGCTCCGGCGTGGCCGGACCGGGCGGGGAGTGCGCCGGGACGGGTCGCGCCGCTTCGGGCGGTGCGGAGACCGGTGCGGCGGGCGGTGCGGAGACCGGGGCGGCGGGCGGTGCGGAGACCGGGTGCGCCGGGCCGGGGACCGGTGCCGCGAGGTCAGCGGGGGGCGACGCCGGAACCTGCTCGGCCGGTACGGCCGCGACGTCAGTCGCCGGCACCGCACCGCTCGCCGGCACCGCGGGTACCGGCGGCGGGGTCGAAGTGGGTTCGGCACGGGTGGCCGCCGGGGCGATGGTGGCGGTCGGCACGGCGGGGTCATCGTCGCCGTGGTCCGGTGCCGGTACGTCCGGCAGCGGCGTACCGCCGTCCGCCGTGGAGTGCGACCGCTCGGCGGCGACCGGCGGGGCGGGATTCTCCGGCCCGGGAACCGGGTGCGGGCGGGCCGGAGCGACCGGCTGCGGGTCGGGCTCTCCCCGGTTCGCCGGTGCCCACGGGTTCGGCACGTCCGCTTCGGCCGCCGGGGACTGCCCCGGGTCCGAGCGGCCGGTCGCCGACGCGGGTGCCGGGGCGTCGACGGAGGCGGCGGCCGGTGCGGCCGCTTCGACCGGTTCGGGGACCGCAGACCGCGGCTCGTCGATCGTCTGCGCGGGCTGCGCGACGGAGGCGGTCGCCGGCGGTGACGCCGGGTCGGACGTCGGCCCCTCGACAGCTCCGGACGCCGACGGGGCGACCGAAGCGCCGGTCGGCGTCGGCGGCTCCGACGTGGCCTCGGCAGCCTGCTCCGCCGGGCCGGTGGCCGGCGCCGACTCGTCGGGCGTCGGACGGGCGGGACGGAACCAGGCCTCCGCACCGCCGCTGGGCTGAGGTTCCGGTCGGTACGCGGGAGCGGGCGGATCCGATGGCGGTGGCGGGACGTAGACCCGGGGAACGCCGGGTGCCGGGGAGAGCGGCGGCGTCGCCGCGCCGTGCGGACCGGGCGCGACGTCGCCATCCGTGCCACGTCCGGCGTCGGTCGCCCGTTGGCCCGCGAGCGGGTGGCCGTCGGGGCGTTCGACGCCGGGACGGGTCAGGTCCGTCGGCCGCTCGCGGGCCACGTCAGGCCGCCCGTCACGCGGAGGTGGTGCCTCGTCCTGCGGCCGCCGGACCGGCGCACGCGTCTCGGGCGGTGCGGGCGAGACGGGTGCGGGTGGGCCGGGCCGGGCGGGCGGTCCGGTGACGGGGCTCGCCGAAGCAGGCGACACCGGTGCCGCTGAGACGGGTCGGGCCGGTGCGGGCGAGATCGGTCGGTCGGGTCCGCCGGGCCGCGGGGCAGTGGGGTGCGCCGGTGGGGTGGCGTGCGTCGGCGACACCGGTGCCGCTGAGACGGGTCGGGCCGGGGCGGGCGAGATCGGTCGGTCGGGCCCGCCGGGCCGCGGGGCGGCGGGATGCGGCGGCGGGGCAGTGTGGTGCGTCGGCGGGACCGGCGCGGGTGAGACGGGCCGGGCTGGTGCGGGCGAGATCGGTCGGTCGGGCCCGCCGGGCCGCGGGGCGGCGGGATGCGGCGGCGGGGCAGTGTGGTGCGTCGGCGGGACCGGCGCGGGTGAGACGGGCCGGGCTGGTGCGGGCGAGATCGGTCGGTCGGGTCCGCCGGGCCGCGGGGCAGTGGGGTGCGCCGGCGGGGTGCCGTGCGTCGGCGGAATCGGCGCCGGGTACGGCCTGCCGGCGGTGGGCGTCGCCGGTCGGCCGCCGGGAGGCGACGCGGACGGGCCGGACGGCGGCACGTCCCGGGCCGGTGCGGCGGCGGCCGGTGGGTAGGGCCGCCCGGGCGCCCGGCGCGCGTCGTCGTGCCACGGTGGAGGTTCCTGCCGGCCGGCGCCACGGGGCGGCAGGTCGGGCTCGACCGGTCGGCGCTGGTCCGGTCGCGGTTCGCCACGCAGCCCAGGGTCCCGGCCGGGGCGCGCCGCTCCCGCCTCGTGCTCCGGGCGTGGGCGGGCCTCCCGGTACGACTCCGGCCGGACCTCCTCGCGCGGACGGCGCTCGGCGTACGGATCGGCGTAACCGGCCGCCTCGCGGGGCTGGCCGCGCCGGTCGTCCTCGTGGCGCGAAGGCCCACCGCGGTCGTACGCCCGGTCGTCCTCGTAACGCGGCTGGCTCTGGCGCTCGTGGTCGGGGCGGCGGAACTGCTCGTCGTCATTGCGGGGCCGCCCGGCGGGGCGCTGCGGCCGCTCCTCGTAGTGCCGACGGTCGTCATAACGCGGCCCGCGTACGTCGTCGGGGTGGCGGCCGTGCTCCGGGTGCCGTGCCGGGTCGTGGCGGAGGTCGTCCGGACGCCGATCCCGTTCGGGTGCGTGACCCCACGGGTAGCGCTGTCGGCCGCCGGCCGGCAACCGCCCCTCGGGAGCGCCCGGCCATCCGCCGTCGTGGCGGCGCGGTGTCGACTCCTCGTCCGGCTCGGGCATCCAGCCCGGCTGGGGGGAGCGGGGGGCGGGGGAGACCGGCGGGTACCCGGGGTGCCGTTCGTCCCGGCGCGGGCGGGAGTCGGGTGTCGTTCCCCGGTCCCAGCCGTTCTCGCGAGCGCCGCGCTCCTCACCGCGGGCGCGGCGGTCGGTCCACTCGGTCCGGCCGTCCGGGTCGGGGCGGCGCGTCGGCGGCCGCTCGTCGGGCCAACCCGGTTCGCCGTGTGGACCGCGGTACGGCTCGTCGTCGTGCCAGCGCCCGTCGACGCGGCCCGACCGGCGCTCCCGGCCGTGCGCCTCCTCTTCGGGCGTCGGATCGTCGGTCCACGAGCGGCCCACGTACGTGCCGTCGGGCCGGGTGGGGGCGAGCGGGGGCACCTCGGCGCGGCTGACCACCGTGGCTCGGCCGCGCGGTGGTGGGGTGTACTGCGCGCCGATGTCGCCGGGGTAGCGCTGACCGGGGAACTGGGGGTGCCACTCGTGGGTGGGTTCGACCATCCAGGATGGTTCGGCCGGGTCCTGCCACCGATCCGCGTACCGGCTGCTCATCCGGCGTGCCTGTCGCCTCGCCCGGGGCACGTGCCGGCGGATGCCCGCCCCCGTCCGGCCGTGACCGCGACACGGTGACTGCCGGACGCCGGACCGTTCTGGACCGCGTTCAGGTGGCCGGCTCGCGTCCGCTCGGTCACGGCGTTGTCACCTCGTTGCCAATTGTCGCGCTGGGGCCCCGACCTGCCGGTAAAGTCGCGGGTTCCCGGGCAGGGCGTGGCTGCGGATGGAGGGTAACGGCGTGGGCTCGGTCAACGCCACTGTGGCACCGTTCACCACGTCAAACGTTATCCTATGGTTCCGGACATTTTGGGCGATAGCCGCATCCGGTTTCCGACGATACTCCACCTACCGTCAGGCCGCCCTGGCCGGGATCGTCACCAACACCGTCTTCGGATTCCTCCGCTGCTACGTGCTGCTCGCGGTGGCCGGCGCCGCCGGCTCCGCGGCCGGGTACGACCGGCGGCAGCTCACCACGTTCGTCTGGGTCGGACAGGGTCTGCTCACCGTCGTCCAGCTCTGGGGCTGGACGGAGCTGGCCGACCGGATCCGCACCGGGGACGTCGTCGGGGACCTGCTCCGTCCGGTGCACCCGGTGACCGCGTACCTCGCCACCGACACGGGTCGCGCCGGCTACGCCGCGGTGGTGCGGCTCCTGCCCCCGGTGCTGGTGGCCCCGCTCTTCTTCGAGCTGTACCTGCCGGCCCGCTGGCCGACCGTGCCGCTCTTCGTCGGCTCGGTCGTCGCCGCCGTGGTGCTCTCCTTCGCCTGCCGGTACCTGGTCAACACCACCGCCTACTGGCTGGCGGACGTGCGCGGCCCGCTGGTCCTCTGGACCCTCGGCTCGGGTGTGCTCAGCGGGCTCTACTTCCCGCTGCGTTTCCTCCCCGAGTGGGTGTACCAGCCACTGTGGATCGTCACGCCGTTTCCCAGCCTCCTGCAGACCCCACTCGACGTGCTCGTCGAGCGGGACCCCACGCCGGTGCAGGTGACCCTGGTCGTCGTGCAGATCTGCTGGGCCGCGCTCCTGCTGGCCGCCTGCCGGCTCGTGCAGCGCCGGGCCGAACGTCGGCTGGTGGTCCAGGGTGGCTGACCGGCCGGGCGGGACGCTCACCGCGTACCGGGCGCTGCTCGGCGCGCAGGCGCGTTCGCAGACGGCGTACCGGGCCTCGTTCGTGGTGGACCTGGTCGGCAACGTCGGGGCCACCGTGTTCGACGTGCTCACCGTCCTCGTGCTCTTCGGCGTCACCCGGGAACTGGGCGGCTTCACGCTGCGCGAGACGATGGTGATCGTCGGCCTCTCCGCGTTCGCGTTCGCCACCGCCGACCTGCTGGTCGGCAACATCGAGCGGATCCCCCGGTACGTACGCACCGGCCTGCTCGACGCGGTGCTGCTGCGACCACTCGGGGCGCTCCCGCAGCTGCTGCTGATGGACCTACCGCTGCGCAAGGTGTCCCGGGCGCTCTTCGGGCTCGCCGTCTGGGTCACCGCGGTCGCGGCCGCCGACATCGACTGGACGCCCGCGCGGGCAGTGCTGGCCGTGGCCGCCCCCGCCGCCGGGGTGGTCTTCTTCGGCTCCGTCTTCGTCGCCACCGCCACCGTCTCGTTCTTCTGGATCGAGTCGGGCGAGTTGGCCAACTCGTTGACCTACGGCGGGCGTGACTTCACCTCGTACCCCGTCACCGTCTACGGCGGCTGGTTCCGCGCGCTCTTCGCGTACGGCCTCGGGTTCGCGTTCGTCAGCTACCACCCGGCGCTGGCGCTGCTCGGCCGCGCCGACCCGCTCGGCCTCCCGCAGTGGGTGAGCTGGGCGGCACCCGGGGTCGCGGTGGTGGCCGCCGCGCTCGCCGCCGGGGCCTGGCGTTTCGGGATCCGCCACTACCGGAGTACGGGCTCGTGACGGGGTCGACCATCAGGGCGAGGGCGAGGGGTGAGCGTGGCAGCGTCGCAGTCACGAACTGAGATAATTCAGGCGCGCGGGCTCCGCAAGGAGTTCACGGTACGCGTCAAGGCCGGTCGCCTGCGGCGCCACAAGCAGATCCGGGCCGCGGTCGACGGGCTCGACCTGCGGGTGGAGCGGGGCGAGACGGTCGGCTACATCGGGCCGAACGGAGCCGGCAAGTCCACCACCTTGAAGATGCTCACCGGCGTGCTCACGCCGAGCGCGGGCGAGGTACGGGTCTGCGGGCTGCGCCCGGTCGCCCAGCGCACCCGCCTCGCGCTGCGCATCGGGGTGGTCTTCGGACAGCGCTCCCAACTGTGGTGGGACCTGCCCCTGCGCGACTCGTTCGACCTGCTCCGGCACGTCTACCGGGTACCCGCGGCCGAGCACGCCGCGCGGCTGCGCCACTGCCGCGCCCTGCTCGACCTGGACGATTTCCTGGACGTTCCCGTCCGGCAGCTCTCCCTCGGCCAGCGGATGCGCGGCGAGCTGACCGCCGCGCTGCTGCACGGGCCGGAGGTGCTCTTCCTCGACGAGCCGACCATCGGCCTGGACGTGGTGAGCCGGCAGGCGGTCCGGGGCTTCCTCGACGAGCTGGGCCGCACCGGTGACACCACGTTGATGCTGACCACCCACGACCTCGCCGACATCGAGCGGCTCTGCCCCCGGCTGGTGGTGATCGACCACGGGCGGGTGGTGCACGACGGCTCGATCGCCGACCTGCACGAGCGGTACGGGTCGCGCCGGCTCGTCGTCGCCGAACTGGACGCGCCGCTGCCGCACCCGCCGACCCTGCCCGGCGCCCTGCTGCGGGAGGTGGCGGCGGACGGCCGCCGCCTGGTGTACGCGCTGGAGTCCGCCGGGGTGGCGCAGGTGGTCTCCGGCCTCGCCGGCCTGGCCAGCCTGCGGGACCTGTCGGTCGTCGAGCCGGACATCGAGGAGGTCGTGACGCGGCTCTACCGGACACCGCCGGAGACGACGGCCCCGGCGGTGGCCGGGACCGGCTGAGCACGACCTCAGGGGTGCTCCAGCACCAGTACCGCCATGGTGTTGCGCGCCAGCGCCTCGTACCGGTGCGGGGTGTCCGCGGGGAACGCCGCGTAGTCGCCGGGGCCCAGCTCCACCAACTCGGACTCGGGGCCGACCCGCAGCCGCCCGGTCGCCACCACGATGTGTTCGACACTGCGCGGGGTGTGCGCCTCCGCGTTGCCCACCGCGCCGGGTTCGAGCCGGATGAGGTAGATGTCGCGGCGCACCTCCGCCGAGCCGGCGCTGAGCAGCGCCCCGGCGAAGTCCGCGTGCTCGGAGCGGATCCGTGGACCCTCACCGGCCGGGATCATCCGTACCTCGCGCGGCTGCCCCTCGAACAGCCGCGCGATGGGTATGCCGAGCGCGTCGGCGAGCGCCCAGAGCGACCCCACGCTCGGATCGCCGTCGGCGCTCTCGAACCGGGCGAGAACGGACTCGGCGAGCCCGGCCCGGTGTGCCAGGTCAGCCCGCGTCAGCCCGGCCCGCTCGCGTTCCCGGCGCAGCGCGGCGGCGATGTCGGCCAGCGGGGGAGCGGGCATCGGTCACTCCGTTGCTCTCGGTGGCGCGTTCCGCATGGTTGACCATGCGTACGCTACCGCGAACCGAGGGTGACCGGACGGTGCTCGCTCGCCTCGCCACCGCACCCCGCGACGTGGCTTCGGCTCAGACCGAGTCGCCGATCTCGACGCGCGGCTGCGGGGTCCGCATGCGTCGGAAGGTGATCGACCGCATGATCGCGTAGAGGTAGAGCGAGCCCATGCGCTGGCCGGTGGTGGGGTAGCGCTCGCGGACCAGCTTGCCGATCTTCCGCGAGATCAGGATCGAGTCGACCACCACACCGAGCGCCAGCACGCCCCAGAGCAGGTTGGAGATCAGCCGGACCAGCGGCGGCATCGCGCCGTTCGACCCGAGCAGCACGATCAACGCGCCGCCGAAGAACCAGGTGCCGACGTTGCGCCGGGAATCGACCACGTTCCGGGCCAGCAGCCGCTCCTCGCCCCGGTCGCGGGGGCCACCTTCGCGACGGAACTCGGCGGCCGACTCGGCACGCATCCGCCGGCGGTGCTCCCGGGCCTCCTCCTTGGTGAGGGGCTTGGTGGGGGCGCCGCCCGGGCGCCGGCCGACACTCGGCCGCTTCGGGGTCTCGCGCCCCTTGGCGGGCGTGTAGCCGCGGGGGCGGGCGGACTCGGACTCCTCGCTGGGCGTCACCGGGGTGACGGCCTCGTCGGCGAGGTCGGTGGGCTTACGGCGAAACAGCGACGGCACGCGGAAAGGGTAGCCAAACGACGGCGCCCGGTGCACATCGCGGTGCACCGGGCGCGAACTCGAAGGGGTGAAACGCTACGGCCGCTCGGCGTGGGCGCCCAGGTCGGCGAGCTTCGCTTCGAAGTCCTCGTAGCCGCGGTTGATCAGATCCACGCCGTACACCCGGGAGGTGCCCTCGGCGGCGAGCGCCGCGATCAGGTGGCTGAATCCGGCCCGCAGATCCGGGATGACCAGGTCGGCCGCGTGCAGCTTGCTCGGCCCGGCGATGACCGCCGAGTGCTTGAAGTTGCGCCGGCCGAAGCGGCACGGGGTGCCGCCGAGGCAGTCGCGGTAGACCTGGATGTTGGCGCCCATCGAGTTCAGCGCCTCGGTGTAGCCCAGCCGCTGCTCGTAGACCGTCTCGTGGACGATCGACAGGCCGCGGGCCTGGGTGAGCGCCACCACCAGCGGCTGCTGCCAGTCGGTCATGAAGCCGGGGTGCACGTCGGTCTCCAGCGCCACCGACTTCAGCTCGCCGCCCGGGTGCCAGAACCGGATGCCGCCCTCCTGGCCCGGCTGGCCGTTACGCGGCGGCCGCAGGTCGGTCACCTCGTACTCGCCGCCGACCGACCGGAAGATGTTCAGGAAGGTCATCATGTCGGCCTGCTGCGCACCGAGCACCTCGACGTGCCCGCGGGTGGCCAGCGCGGCGGCGGCCCAGCTGGCGGCCTCGATCCGGTCCGGGATCGGCCGGTGGGTGTAGCCGTGCAGCTTCGGCACGCCCTGGATCTCGATCACCCGGTCGGTGTGGACCTTGATGATCGCGCCCATCTTCTGCAGCACGCAGATCAGGTCGAGGATCTCCGGCTCCACGGCGGCGTTGCGCAGCTCGGTGACGCCCTCGGCCATCACTGCGGTGAGCAGCACCTGCTCGGTGGCGCCGACGCTGGGGTACGGCAGCGAGAACTTCGTGCCGCGCAGGCCGTTCGGGGCGGAGAGGTGCAGCCCCTCCGGCCGCTTGTCGACCGTGGCGCCGAACTCGCGCAGCGCCTGGAGGTGGAAGTCGATGGGGCGTGGCCCGATGTGGCAACCGCCGAGGTCGGGAATGAACGCGTGCCCGAGCCGGTGCAGCAGCGGCCCGCAGAACAGGATCGGGATGCGGCTCGACCCGGCGTGCACGTTGATCTGGTCGGTGCTGGCGCTCTCGACGTTGGCCGGGTCGAAGACGAGTTCGCCGTCCTCCTCGCCGTCGGTCACCTTGACCCCGTGCAGCCCGAGCAGGCCTCGGACCACCTCGACGTCGCGGATCTTCGGCACGTCGAACAGCCGGCTCGGGCTGTCGCCGAGCAGGGCGGCGACCATCGCCTTGGAGACGAGGTTCTTCGCGCCGCGCACGCGGATCCGCCCTTCGAGCGGAGTGCCTCCGTGCACGACCAGGACGTCCTCGGTCAACGCAACCTCCAGCGCATCGGTGCTGCCGTGTTGATGTGGGGCGCGATGCCTACCGCTACCCCGGATGCGGTCGTATCGAAACGGACCGCCTGCGTCGTTGCTCCGGCAGCATAGTCCTCGGCGGCGAGAATGGAACCGGTCACACCACCCGGAGGGTGTTAAATCGGCGATCCCGCACTAATGGGTATCAACGACGCTACGGAACGTGATCAGTTGGCGGTCGGCACCGCGGCGTCGACGCCGGGAAGTGCCAGCATCTGGTCCAGGGCCGAACGAGCGTGCCGGGCGGTGTCCGGATCCACGGTGATCTGGTTCACCACCCGACCGGCCACCAGCTCCTCCAGCGCCCAGACCAGGTGCGGGAGGTCGATCCGGTTCATGGTCGAGCAGTAACAGACCGCCCGGTCCAGGAACATGATCTGTTTGTCCGGGTGGGCGATGGCGAGCCGGCGGACCAGGTTGAGCTCGGTGCCCACCGCCCACGCCGAGCCGGCCGGCGCCGCCTCGATGGTCTTGATGATGTACTCGGTCGAGCCGACGTGATCGGCCGCGGTCACCACCTCGTGCCGGCACTCCGGGTGGACCAGCACGTTCACCCCGGGCACCCGCTCGCGGACGTCGTTCACGCTCTCCAGGGTGAAGCGGCCGTGCACCGAGCAGTGCCCCCGCCAGAGGATCATCTTCGCGTCCCGCAGCTGCTCCGGCGTCAGCCCGCCGTTCGGCTTGTGCGGGTCGAAGAGCACGCAGTCGTCGAGCGAGTAGCCCATCTCCAGCACCGCCGTGTTGCGGCCCAGGTGCTGGTCGGGCAGGAAGAGCACCTTCGAACCCTGCTCGAACGCCCAGTCCAGCGCCCGCTTGGCGTTCGACGAGGTGCAGACCACCCCGCCGTGCCGGCCGACGAAGCCCTTGATGTCGGCGGAGGAGTTCATGTAGGTCACCGGGACGGTCTCTTCGGCGACGCCCAGCTCGGTCAGTACGTCCCAGGCGGCCTCGACCTGCCCGAGGACGGCCATGTCCGCCATCGAGCAGCCGGCGGCCAGGTCCGGCAGGACCACCTTCTGGCTGTCGGTGGTGAGGATGTCGGCGCTCTCGGCCATGAAGTGCACGCCGCAGAAGACGATGTACTCCGCGTCCGGCCGGGCCGCCGCCTCCCGGGCCAGCTTGAACGAGTCGCCGGTGACGTCGGCGAACTGGATCACCTCGTCGCGCTGGTAGTGGTGCCCCAGCACGAACACCCTGCTCCCCAGCGCGGCCTTCGCGGCCGCGGCCCGGGCCACCAGGTCGGGGTCGCTGGGCGCCGGAAGATCGCCCGGACACTCCACTCCGCGCTCCGTCGCCGGGTCGCTTCCCCGCCCGAGCAGCAGCAGGGCCGTGGCCGTGTTGGAGGGTTCTACCCAGGTGGAAGTCACGTCCCCCATGGTCCCACAGCGCGAACGGTGTGCAGCTTCCGCCGGTGTGTGCTGCCACACTGCTCGGCATGCGCGTGCTGCTCTGCCCGGACAAGTTCGCCGGCACCCTGACCGCACCGGCGGTGGCCGCCGCGATCGCGGCGGGTTGGCGTACGGTCGCCAACCGTGACGATCTGCTGATCCGGCCGCTCGCCGACGGCGGGCCCGGCTTCGTCGACGTGCTCGCCGACGCGTCGGACGGCCACCGGAGAACGGTGCCGACGGTCGATCCACTCGGCCGTCCCGTCACCGGTGAGATCCTGCTCACCGCCGACGGCACCGGCTACGTCGAGAGCGCTCAGGCGTGCGGTCTGCACCTGCTCGCCGACGCCGAGCGGGATCCGAAGATCACCAGCTCCTTCGGCCTCGGCCTGCTGGTCGCCGCGGCGGTCGAGGGGGGCGCCCGGCGCGTGGTGATCGGGCTCGGCGGCTCGGGCACCAACGACGCGGGGGCGGGAATGCTCGCCGCGCTGGGCGTCACCCCGCTCGACGAGGCGG
This sequence comes from Micromonospora musae, assembly GCF_003626545.1. Lineage (NCBI taxonomy): Bacteria > Bacillati > Actinomycetota > Actinomycetes > Micromonosporales > Micromonosporaceae > Micromonospora > Micromonospora musae. The sequence goes on along the minus strand of NZ_RAZS01000005.1, from coordinate 269,032 downwards.
GCCTGGCCCTGCCGTACGGGGGCGCGGCGCTTGCCGCCGTCGCCGGGCTCGACGGGGCGCCCCGGCTGCGCGGCGTCGACCTGGTGGCCGCCACCGACGTCGACAATCCGCTGCTCGGACTGCACGGCGCGAGCAACGTCTTCGGCCCGCAGAAGGGTGCGGACCGGGCAGACGTGCTCCTGCTGGACGCCGCGCTGGAACGCTTCGCGGCGGTGCTGGAACGGGATCTGCCCGGTTGTCCGGCGTCCCTCGGCGCGCTGGCCGGAGCCGGGGCCGCCGGCGGGATCGGCGCGGCGGTCCTCGCCCTCGGTGGGCGCTGCGAGTCGGGCATCGGCCTGGTCACCCGGGCCATCGGCCTCGACGAGGCGCTGGACGAGGTCGACCTGGTGATCACCGGCGAGGGCTCCTTCGACCATCAGTCGCTGCGCGGAAAGGTGGTCGCCGGGGTGGCCGGGGCGGCTCGGGACCGGGGGCTTCCCTGCCTGGTCCTGGCCGGTCAGGTGAGCACCGGCCGGCGGGAGGCGGCCGCCGCGGGGGTCACCGACGCGTACAGCCTGGTGGAGCACTTCGGGGGCGACGAGCGGGGCCTGGCGGAGGCGCTCAGCCGGCCCGCCGACGGGCTGCGCGAGCTCGGCGCCCGGCTGGCCGGGCAGTGGAGCCGCCCCCGGCAGGTGTGACCCGCGCCGCCCGGGGCAATCCCGAGCTCACGTCCAGGGGTCAGTGCGGCCCGGACCGGCCTACAATCAAAAATTGGACCACAGTGGGAATCGCCGACGGACGGGTGACGTTGGTCGGGGACGAACACACCACGAGCGCGCAGGGAGAATTCCACGTGACCACGCCAGCGCAGACCGAGTCGACCGAGGCCCAGGCCGCCACCACCGTCGTCCTCACCGACGTCGCGGCGCAGAAGGTCAAGGCCCTGATCGAGCAGGAGGGCCGTGACGACCTGCGGCTCCGGGTCGCGGTGCAGCCGGGCGGCTGCTCCGGCCTGCGGTACCAGCTCTTCTTCGACGAGCGCTCCCTCGACGGTGACGTCGTCAGCGGCTACGACGGCGTCGAGGTCGTCGTGGACCGGATGAGCGCCCCCTACCTGGCCGGCGCCACCATCGACTTCGCCGACCGGATCGACGCCCAGGGCTTCACCATCGACAACCCCAACGCGGGCAGCTCCTGCGCCTGCGGTGACTCCTTCAGCTGAATCGACCTCAACGAGGACGGGGCCGCCCATCTGGGCGGCCCCGTCCTCGTTGCGGCCCGGTTTCCGGCGGGTGACCGCCGTCCTACCGACCGGACACCGCGGGATTACCGGCCCGGTAGGCTGGCCGCGCCCCGCTCCCGAACCATGAGGGTTGACATGAAGATCGCGGTGACCGGTTCGATCGCCACGGACCACCTGATGAGCTTCCCCGGTCGCTTCGCCGACCAGCTCATCGCCGACCAGCTGCACAAGGTGTCGCTCTCCTTCCTGGTGGACGATCTGGTGCTGCGCCGCGGCGGAGTGGCGGCGAACATCGCCTTCGGCATGGGGCAGCTCGGCCTGCACCCGGTGCTCGTCGGGGCGGTCGGCGCGGACTTCGCCGACTACCGCTCCTGGCTGGAGCGGCACGGCGTGGACTGCGACTCGGTGCACGTCAGCGAGGTGGCCCACACCGCCCGCTTCGTCTGCACCACCGACCTCGACATGTGCCAGATCGCCTCCTTCTACGCGGGGGCGATGAGCGAGGCACGAAACATCGAACTCGCCCCGGTCGCCGATCGTCTCAGCGGCCTCGACCTGGTCCTGGTCGGCGCGAACGACCCGGAGGCGATGCTGCGGCACTCCGCCGAGTGCCGCGAGCGCGGCTACCCCTTCGCGGCCGACCCCTCCCAGCAGCTGGCCCGGATGGCCGGCGAGGACGTGGTCGCGCTGATCGAGGGCGCCGAGTACCTGATGACCAACGACTACGAGAAGTCGCTCCTGCAGAGCAAGGCCGGGCTCAGCGACGAGCAGCTGCTCGACCTTGTGAAGGTCCGGGTCACCACGCTCGGCAAGGACGGCGTGGAGATCGCCGGACGCGACTTCGACCCGATCCACGTGCCCATCGCCCGGGAGATCCGGGCGGTCGACCCGACCGGTGTCGGGGACGGTTTCCGCGCCGGCTTCTTCACCGCGCTCTCCTGGGGCGTCGGCCTGGAGCGGGCCGCCCAGGTGGGCTCGCTGCTGGCGACCCTGGTGCTGGAGACCGTCGGTACGCAGGAGTACCAGGTACGCCGGGACCTCTTCATCAAGCGCCTCGGCGAGTCGTACGGCGACGTGGCCGCCGACGAGGTCCGCCCGCACCTGGTGGCCTGAGCCGCTATTCGGGCGGAACGGCCGGCGCGGGTGTGATCAGTGCACGCGGCGGACGTCGTAGGCGGGCCCGTCGGGTCCGGTGACCCGGGCGACGAACTCCTGTCCCCGCATCCGGCACCAGGCGGGGAGGTCCACCGCCGCCGCCGGGTCGTCGGCGAGCACGCGTACGACCGTGCCCACCGGCAGCTCCGGCAGGCGGCGGGCCACCGCGATCACCGGCAACGGGCAGCGCTGGCCCCGGCAGTCGAGCACCTCGTCCGGCATCGTCACAGCCCCACCACCCCCGCCTCGGCCCGCAGGTGGGCGACGATCCCGGGCAGCTCGGCGAGGAAGCGCTCGACATCGTCCGCCGAGGTCTCCCGGTGCAGCGACACGCGGACGTTGCCGTGCGAGAGCACTCCCATCGCCTCCAGCACGTGTGACGGCCGCAGCGTCGAGGAGGTGCACGACGAGCCGGAGGAGACCGCGAAGCCCCGCCGGTCCAGCGCGTGCAGCAACGCCTCGCCGTCGACGTAGAGGCAGGAGAAGGTGACCAGGTGCGGCAGCCGGTGCTCCGGGTCGCCGACGACCTCGACGTCCGGCACCTCCGTCGCCACCCGGGCCCGGATCCGGTCGACGAGCGGCGTCAGCCGGGCCGCCTCCGCCTCGGCCTCCGCCGCCACCGCGCGCAGGCTGGCCGCCGCGGCCACCACCGCGGGCAGGTTCAACGCCCCCGGCGTACGACCCGACTCGCGCTCGTCGGCCGGGTAGGGCGACTCCCAGCGGACGCCCTTGCGCACCACCAGCAGGCCGACGCCGGCCGGGCCGCCCCACTTGTGCGCGCTCGCGGTCAGCACCGACCAGCCCGCCGGCACCGGCATCCGCCCGACCGCCTGGGCCGCGTCGACGTAGAGCGGTACCCCGGCCTCGGCGCACGTGGCGGCCGCCCCGGCCACCGGTTGGAGGGTGCCCACCTCGTGGCTGGCCGCGATCAGCGCGGCCAGCGCCACGCCCGGCTCGCGCACCTCGGCCGACCAGGCGTCGAGATCGAGCCGCCCGAGCCGGTCCACCGGCACGGCGACGGCGTCGCCGCCGCCGGACACGTGCCGCTCGGCCGCGTGCAGCACCGCCGAGTGCTCGATGGCGGAGTGCACCAGCCTGCGGCCGGTCCGCCGTCGACCGGCCAGTCCGCCGAGCACGGCGGCGTGCGCGGCGGCCGTGCCGCTGGCGGTGAAGGAGAGCTCGTCGGGGCGTACGCCCAGGGTCTCGGCGGCCGCGCCCCGGGCCGCGTCGAGCAGCTGGCGGGCCCGACGGGCCTGCGTGTAGAGCTTGCCCGGGTCGGCCCAGCCGTCCTCGAGGGCGGCGGACAGCGCCTGCCGCGCCACCGGGTGCAGCGGCGTCGCCGTGGCGGCGTCCAGGTATACCGGGGAGGCGCTCACGACTCATTACGCTATCTCGCCGATCGAGCCAAGATCCCCCGTTGGGGGTCGGAGAGTGACCCCAACACGGTCCAGCCGGTCATGGTCGAGTAATCTGCGACCGTCGGTGACGCCTTTGCCGCAGGTGCTGTCGCTCCGGGAGCCGGAGATCGACAGGACAAGGACAGACACCGCGGCGCGCTAGGGAGGCAGGACCAGGTGGTCGCAAGGAGTTCGGAGGTACGGCCGTCGGCCGTACGGCACAACGCGGGAGCCGGCGGGCGCCGGCGGCGTGGTGCTGGTCGGCTCGCCGGGCTCGGTCTCGGCGGCGCGGCGCTGCTGTTCCTGCTCACGGGCTGTGACGTCGGCAAGACGTTCCACGGCTTCGGTTGGCCGCAGGGCGGTATCACGCCGCAGTCGCACCGGATGTACGACCTCTGGATCGCATCCTGCATCGCGGCGCTCGCAGTCGGCGTCTTCGTGTGGTTCCTCATCTTCTGGTGCGTGATCCGCTACCGGAAGCGGGGCAACGACCTGCCGGTGCAGACCCGCTACAACATGCCGATGGAGTTCCTCTACACCATCGCGCCGATCCTCGTGGTGTCCGTGCTCTTCTACTACACGGCGATCGTGCAGACCGACGTGAACAAGCTGAGCAAGAACCCGGACGTCACCGTCGAGGTGGTGGCGTTCAAGTGGAACTGGCAGTTCAACTACCGCGACGGCCAGGGCGTGGACGCCAACACGGTCGCCTCGACGCTCGGCACCAGCGAGGTCATTCCGATCCTCGTGCTGCCGACCGGTCGGTCCATCCGTTTCGAGGAGACCAGCCGGGACGTCATCCACTCGTTCTGGGTGCCGGAGCTGCTGTTCAAGCGCGACGTGATGCCCGGCAAGATCCGCAACGTGTTCGAGGTCTCCAGCCTGGACAGTGAGGGCGCCTACGTCGGACGCTGCGCGGAGCTCTGCGGCACCTACCACGCGTTCATGAACTTCGAGCTGCGGGTCGTCTCGCCGGAGGAGTACGACCAGTTCCTCGCGGCCAAGCGGGACGGCAAGACCACCCAGGAGGCCCTGACCGCGATCGGCGAGGACCCGTACGCGCAGACCACGGCGCCGTTCGAGACGCGGCGTACGGAGCACAACTTCAACCCGGACCCGGCCCCGGCCGGCGCGGGACGCTGAGGGAGCGGGCATGAAGACCGAGTGGCGTATCTTCCTGATCATCGCCGGCTTCCTCTTCGGCGCGACGATCCTCTACGGCGCCTGGACCGCCGGTGAGGCGGACGGCCGGGTCGAGTGGGTCGGCACCACCGCGCTGGCACTGTCGTTCTTCCTCTGCTCGATGTGCGGCGGCTTCTTCTGGTTCGTCTCCCGCCGGATCGACCTGCGTCCGGAGGACCGTCCGGACGCGGAGATCGCCGACGGCGCGGGCGAGGTCGGCTTCTTCAGCCCCGGCAGCTACTGGCCGTTCGGGCTGGCGCTCGCCGCCGCCGTCGCCGGCCTCGGCCTGGTCTTCTGGCAGTTCTGGCTGGTCGGCGCCGGCCTGGTGGCGGTCATCTTCGCCGTGTGCGGGCTGCTCTTCGAGTACTACTCGGGCACCCGGCGCACCGCGGAGCACTGAGCCCGCCGCAACCGGACCAACCACGAAAGCCCGCCTCCTCGGAGGCGGGCTTTCGGGTGTCCGGGGCCGGTGCGGCGTGGTGAGTGCGGGGCCGTGGCGCGGGTGCCGTCAGGCGGCCCGGCGTCGGGCGGGGGACTGCCCGCGGGCTTGGCCGAGGCGAGGCGCGCGGAAGGTGAACGTGGCGATCAACACGGCGCCGCCGCAGCGGGTGCAGACGAGTTCGGGGCAGTCGGCGCCGTGCCCGTCGACGCAGGGTGGCGTCTCGAACTGCTGAACGCCCTGGCAGCTGTCGCAGTAGAGCTCTCGCTCCGACACGGGCGTCTCCTCTCGCTGTGGGCCGCCGGAGTGACGCCGTGCCGCTCGGGGGAGCGGGGCCGGTCGTGGGCGTCGGCCCGACGGAGGTCGAATCACTCCGTTGTAGTTTGGCACGCCGCTCCGACATGAACGGTCGCGCCCGCGTGCGCTCGATCGACTCGACTTCAAGGAAGTCGGGCCATCGCGGTCGCTGGGACACCCCGACTTCAGCGAAGTCGAGTCGATCAAGACGATCCAGGCGGCGACCACCGCGACCTCGGCCGCGGCGGCCGTGACCACCGCGACCTCGGCCGCGGCGGCCGTGACCACCGCGACCTCGGCCGCGGCGGCCGTGACCACCGCGACCTCGGCCGCGGCGGCCGTGACCACCGCGACCTCGGCCGAGGCGAGGCCTCAGAGCCCCTTGGCGACCTCGACCCAACGCTCCAGGGTGGCCGCCGCGGCGCCGGAGTCGATCGACTCGGCGGCGCGGGCCAGCCCGCCCCGCAGCGCCTCGACGAGATCGCCGTCCAGCGGGCCCTGGGTGGCCAGCGCCGCCGCCGCGTTGACCAGGACGGCGTCGCGTACCGGCCCGGGCTCGCCGGCCAGCAGGCGAAGCGCCACGGCGGCGTTGTAGGGCGCGTCACCGCCGCGCAGGTCGGCGAGGGTGGACCGGGGTACCCCGAGGTCGACCGCGTCCAGCAGCGTCTCGCGTACGGTGCCGCCCTGGGCCACCCAGACCCGGGTCGGCGCGGCGGTGCTGAACTCGTCCAGCCCGTCCTCGCCCCGCATCACCAGCACCGAGTCGCCCCGGGCGGCGAAGACGCCGGCCATCACCGGCGCCATCCGGGAGTCGAAGCAGCCGACCGCGCCGGCGCGGGGGCGTGCCGGGTTGCTCAGCGGGCCGAGGAAGTTGAACACGGTGGGCACGCCCAGTTCGCGCCGGACCGGGCCGGTGTGCCGCATACCCGGGTGGAAGCGGGCCGCGAAGCAGAACGCGATGCCGGCCTCCGCCACGCACCGGGCCACGGCCTCCGGGCCGAGATCCAGCGGTACGCCCAGGAACTCGAGCAGATCCGCGGTGCCGCAGAGCGAGGAGGCGGCGCGGTTGCCGTGCTTGACCACCCGTACGCCGGCGCCGGCCACCACGAGCGCGGCCATGGTGGAGATGTTGACCGTGTGAGCGAGATCGCCCCCGGTGCCGACCACGTCCAGGGCGGTGGCCCGCTGCTCGTCGCTGAGCTGCACCGGGACCGCCCGGGTGAGCATCGCCTCGACCAACCCGGCCAGCTCGGCCGACGTCTCACCCTTGGCGCGCAGCCCGACCGCGAACCCGGCGACCTGCGCGGCGGTGGCGGCGCCGCTCATGATCTCGCCCATCGCCCAGGCCGTGTCGGCGGTGGAGAGCTCTTCGCCGCGCAGCAGCGCGTTGAGCAGGTGCGGCCAGGTCCGATCGCCCATCGCGGGCCTCCCGAGCATGCGGATGCGGGTGGGTGAACCGGCGCCGGTCGGTCCGGCGCCGTGGTCGGTGCCGGAGCGGGGACGTCAGGCGGGTGCGTGCGTCCGCAGCAGCTCGGCCACCGTGTTGCCGGTGGTCACCGGGTCGAGCGGGTGCACCAGAGTGGCGTCGACCTCGGCGTAGGCGGCGAGCCATCGGTCCGCCGTGCGGGCGATCACCACGCAGGTCGGCGGCGCGTCGGCCCGGTCGTCCTTGATCTGGCGGGCGATTCCGATGCCACCGCCGGGCGTCGCCTCGCCGTCGAGCAGCAGGAGGTCGATCTCGTAGTCGTCGACCAGCCGGACGACCTCGGCGTAGGTGGCGGCCTCGACGAACTCGATCAGGAGACCGGGCGCGGGCCGGGTGCCGACGGCGAGCCGCATCCGGTCACGGACCTGCGGGTCGTCGCTGTAGAGCAGGACGGTGCACTCACGATCGCTCATGCCGACACTCCGCTTCGCTATCCCACCTCGTAGCTGCCCGCCGATCGTACCGGTCGACGTGACACAGCCGACATCCCGCCCGGCGCCGCTCCTCGGCGACGTACCCCGGCGCAGCTCAGGCCGCTGACTCGGCGGCGCGCTCGCGGGCCTCCTGCCGGTCGAGCTCGCGGTCGACGCGGCGTGCCTCCCGCTCCGACTGTTTGATCCACTGGATCACCAGCACGGCGAGCATGGTCACGCTGACGAACTCGCCGCCCGCCCAGAGGATGCCGCCGGCGAGCACCTGATCGTCGAACGGGTCGGCCCAGTCGAGACCGAGGGAGGGGTACCAGTCGCCACCGAAGAGCGTGGTGCTCTGCATGACGGTGAGCCCGAGCACGGTGTGGAACGGCACGGAGAGCACCATCAGCAGCGCCCGCGCCGGGTAGGGCCAGCGTCCGGGGAGTGGATCCAGGCCGAGCAGCGGCCAGAAGAACACGCAGCCGGTCATGATGAAGTGCGCGTGCACCAGCTCGTGCGCCCAGGCGTGCTCCAGCGTGAACCGGTACAGGTCAGTGAAGTAGAGCACGAACGGATTGACCACGAAGATGGCGAACGCCACCAGCGGGAAGCTGTAGACCCGGGCGATCCGGCTGTGCACGATCGCGAGCAGCCGCTTGCGGGGTCGCTGCGGAAGCGTCCGGAGGGCGAGCGTCATCGGCGCGCCCAGCGCCAGGAAGATCGGCGCCACCATCGACAGCATCATGTGCTGCACCATGTGCACGCTCAGCAGCGCCGTGTCGTAGGCGTGCAGCCCACTCACCGTGACCAGCGCGATCCCCCCGAGGCCGGGCCCGAGGAAGAAGACGGTCCGGGCCACCGGCCAGTGGTCGCCACGCACCCGCAGCCGGTGTACGCCGTAGAGGTAGATCCCGGCGGCGAGCACCAGGCCGACCGCGAGCCAGCTGTCCAGCCGGGTCTCGGTCAGTACGGCGCCGATGGTGAACGGCGGCGGGAGCGCCTCCCCGCCGGCCGCGCTCGACGGCAGGGCAGAGACGCCGCCGGCGGCGTACACCGAGGCGGTCGAGGTGGCGGCGAAGATCGGATCGACGTGCAGCACGCTTTTCAGGCTAGGCCAGGCGAACCGGACGACCACGATCGGGCCACCCTGACCACCGGTTTGGCCCCCCGCTGATCGTGGATGCCGGTCAGGGGCAATAATGACCGCGTGACTGCGGCCCCAGCCATTGACAAGAGCCGGATCCACTCTCTGACCCGACCGAACATGGTCAGCGTCGGGACGATCGTGTGGCTCTCCAGCGAACTCATGTTCTTCGCGGCGCTGTTCGCGATGTACTTCTCCATCCGCGCCGCGGCGCCGGAGCAGTGGGCGAAGCACACCGAGCACCTCAACATCCCGTACGCGACCACCTTCACGGTGATCCTGGTGTTGTCCTCGGTGACCTGCCAGCTCGGTGTCTTCGCGGCGGAACGGGGTGACGTGCACGCGCTGCGGCGCTGGTTCACGATCACCTTCGTGATGGGCCTGATCTTCGTACTCGGGCAGCTCAACGAGTACCGCACGCTGGTGCACGAGGGCGTGAAGATCAACGAAGACGGCTACGGGTCGATGTTCTACCTGACCACCGGCTTCCACGGTCTGCACGTGACCGGCGGTCTGGTCGCCTTCATCATCTTCATGATCCGCACCACCATGGGCCGGTTCACGCCGGCGCAGGCCACCTCGGCGATCGTCGTGTCGTACTACTGGCACTTCGTCGACGTGGTGTGGATCGCGCTGTACGCCATGATCTACTGGCTTCAGTGATCTTGGCGCATCACGAACTGCGCCGTTGCTCCGTCCCCTGAGAAGGTCCAACCGGTTAAGGACACAGGTCATGACTTCTGACAACGACCGCCGACGCGGTCTGCTCGCGCGGCTGCGCGGGCGGCCCGCGGCGCGCAGCAGGGGCCGCCGCCGGCTGGGCGCCGCGGTCCGGCTGCTCGCCGCGCTGACGCTCGCCGGCGGCGCCTACACCGTCTTCGCCCCTGGTGCGCAGGCCCAGGACGCTCCGCCGCTGAGCAGCGCCGCTGCCGAGGGCAAGGCGCTGTTCGACGTTAGCTGCGTGACCTGCCACGGTCGCAACGCGCAGGGTGTCGAGGGACGCGGCCCGAGCCTGATCGGCGTCGGCGCGGCCTCGGTCGAGTTCCAGGTGAGCAGCGGGCGGATGCCGGCGACGCGCCAGGAGGCCCAGGCGCACCGCAAGCCGCCGCTCTTCACCGACGAGCAGACCCGCCAGCTCGCCCAGTACATCCAGGAGCTCGGCGGCGGCCCGGAGCTGCCGCAGGGCACCAACCTGCGCGAGGGCGGCGACATCGCGACCGGCGGTGAGCTGTTCCGGATCAACTGCTCGCAGTGCCACGCCTTCGGCGCCGGTGGTGGCGCGCTCTCCTCGGGCAAGTTCGCCCCGAGCCTGCGCCCGGCGAGCGACCGGCAGATCTACGCCGCGATGCTCAGCGGTCCGCAGAACATGCCGGTGTTCGGCGACAACCAGCTTCGGCCGGACCAGAAGGCCGACATCATCGCCTACATCCAGGAGACCCTGAAGCACGACCAGGACCCGGGTGGTTTCAACCTGGGCCGGTACGGCCCCTCCACCGAGGGTCTGGCGATCTTCCTGGTCGGCATCGTCGCGCTCGTCTTCGCCACCCTGTGGATTGCGGGCAAGTCGTGACCGAGCGGACTTTTCGATCCAGTGCTGTGGTGCCGTCGCGCGGCACCGCCGGTAACGAGGTGACGGCATGAGCACGCACACCGAGCACCAGACCCAGCAGGGTCGGGAGCCGCTCGACGTGAACACCCCCGGGCTTACCCGCTTCGACATCGTCCGCGAGGGCGCCCGCCGGGACGACATCGAGATCGTCCACTACGAGCCGCAGGTCGCGCCGGGCACGAAGGCCGAGCGTCGACTCGTCCGCCTGGTCGCCTGGTTCTTCCTGCTCGCCGGCCTGGTGGGGACTGCCTTCCTGGTCATCTACATCTGGTGGCCGTGGGAGTACGCTCCGGGTCGCGGCAGCGACAAGTGGTACACCCCGCTGCTCGGGGTGACCCTGGGCCTCTCCCTGCTCGGCGTCGGCTTCGGCATCCTGACCTGGGGCAAGAAGCTGCTGCCCAAGGAGGTCTCGATCCAGGACCGGCACGAGGGCGCGGTCTCCGAGGACAACCGCACCATCACCGGCCAGACGATTGTCTACATGGCGGACGAGTTCGGCGTGAAGCGTCGCCCGCTGCTCGGCATCTCGCTGCTGGCGGGTCTCGTGCCGATCGGTGCGGTCGCTGCCGCGCCGCTGGTGGGTGGGCTGATCTCCAACCCGCACAAGAACAACCAGATGTTCACCACCGGTTTCGCCCCGGCGGAGGGTGGGCAGCGGATCCGGCTGGTCCGTGAGGACGGCCGCCCGATCCGCCCCGCAGACGTCAGCGCCGGCGGCCAGCTGACCGTCTTCCCCGGCATCGAGCACGGCATCAGCAACCAGCACGCGGACTCGCCGACGCTGCTGATCCACCTCCGGGACGAGGACGCGCAGGAGTCGCGGCGGGCCAACGAGCGAGTGGGCCACGGCGACTACATGTGGGGCAACTACGCGGCGTTCTCCAAGATCTGCACGCACGCGGGCTGCCCGGCCAGCCTCTACGAGCAGCAGACGAACCGGCTGCTCTGCCCGTGCCACCAGTCGCAGTTCCTGATCACCGACAACGCCCGGCCTGTTTTCGGCCCCGCCAGTCGACGGCTGCCGCAGCTGCCCATCGAGGTAGACTCTGAGGGCTTCTTCGTGGCGAAGTCCGACTACACCGAGACCATCGGGCCCGACTTCTGGGAGCGGCCGTGAAGCGTCGTAAGTTCGACCTGGCGGCGACGCCGGGCAAGGCTGCGGTGGGGATCGACGACCGCTTCAAGGTGGCGACTCCGCTGCGCGGCCTGCTGAACAAGGTCTTCCCGGACCACTGGTCGTTCCTGCTCGGTGAGATCGCGCTCTTCTCGTTCATCGTGCTGCTGCTCACCGGCACCTTCCTGACGTTCTTCTTCGAGCCGTCGATGACCGAGGTGGTCTACAACGGCAGCTACGCGCCGCTGCGCGGCACGCCGATGTCCGCCGCGTACGCCTCCAGCCTGGACCTCTCCTTCGAGGTCCGGGGTGGTCTGGTCATGCGGCAGATGCACCACTGGGCGGCCCTGCTGTTCATGGCCGCGATCGTCGTGCACATGCTGCGGATCTTCTTCACCGGCGCGTTCCGCAAGCCGCGTGAGGCGAACTGGATCATCGGTTCGCTGCTCTTCTGGATCGGCTTCCTGGCCGGCTTCACCGGCTACTCGCTGCCGGACGACGGGCTCTCCGGCACCGGCCTGCGGATCGCCTCGGGCATCATGCTGTCGATCCCGGTGATCGGCTCCTGGCTCACCTCGTCGATCTTCGGCGGGGAGTTCCCGGGCACCATCATCATCAGCCGGTTCTTCATCGCGCACGTGCTGCTCATCCCGGCCCTGCTGCTCGCGCTGATCACCGTCCACCTGGGCCTGGTCTTCACGCAGAAGCACACCCAGTGGCCCGGCCCCGGCCGGACCAACGGCAACGTGGTCGGCGAGCGGTTCTTCCCGCGGTACGCGCTGAAGCAGGGCGGCTTCTTCATGATCGTCTTCGGCGTGATCGCGCTGATGGGCGGTCTGTTCCAGATCAACCCGATCTGGCTCTTCGGCCCGTACGAGGCCTGGGTCGTCTCCGCCGCCAGCCAGCCGGACTGGTACGTCATGTTCCTGGACGGCTCGACCCGGCTCATGCCGGCCTGGCAGATCGACATTCCACTCGGCGACGGCTACGTGATCCCGCCGTTGTTCTGGCCGACGGTGGTGCTACCCGGCATCCTGGTCGGGCTCTCCACGCTCTACCCGTTCGTGGAGGCCCGGCACCTCAAGGACTACCGGACCCACCACCTGCTCCAGCGTCCTCGTGACGTGCCGGCCCGCACTGCGGTGGGCGCCATGGCGGTCGCCTTCTACCTGGTGCTGACCCTCTCCGGGGCCAACGACGTCATCGCCGACAAGTTCCAGATCAGCTTGAACGCGATGACCTGGGCCGGCCGGGTCGGCCTGCTCATCCTGCCGCCGCTGGCGTACTTCGTCACCTACCGCATCTGCCTCGGTCTGCAGCAGCACGACCGCGAGGTGCTGGCGCACGGCGTGGAGACCGGCATCATCCGGCGCCTGCCGGACGGCAAGTTCGTCGAGGTCCACCAGCCGCTGAGCGCGCAGGACCACGACGGCCACGGGGCGCTGGAGTACACCGGCTGGGTGGTGCCGAAGAAGATGAACCGGCTCGGTGCCCTCGGCCCGGCCATCCGGGGCTTCTTCTACCCGATCGAGAAGCCGGTCGACGCGCCGGTCTCGCCGGGACACCCGCCGGTCGAGCCCCGACCGGAGCGTGCGGAGATCAGCAGCGGCTCCGAGTCGCGTCACTGACCTCGACCCACCTGAACGTGGCGTCCACCGGATCCTCCGGTGGGCGCCACGTCCCGTTTCCGCCCCGGTCCGCCCCGACCAGGCGGGAAGCCGGTTGAGTCGGCGCAGAGCGGACGACGGGCCCGAGCGGGCCGTCCCCTCGCGCACGGGGATCGCAGGAATAACCCCGGTGAGCCGGGTAACCGTGCGGTCCAACGTCTCACGGGGAGGAAGCATGTTGGGAATCAAACGGCTCGGCCTGCTGGCCGCGCTGGTGCTGGTCGGTGTCGCGCCGGCCGCCGCGGCGCAGGCCAAGGCACAACCGTCGGAGCAGGACACCCAGTACCTGCAGGCGATCCACCAGGTCAACCTGTTCGAGATCACCACGGGTGAGCTGGCCCAGCAGAAGGGCCAGAACCAGCGGGTCAAGGACCTGGGCAAGATGTTCGTGACCGACCACACGCAGCTGGACCAGACGGTGCAGCAGACCGCGTCACAGCTCAACGTGCAACTGCCCAACGGGCCCACCGCCGACCAACAGGCGGTGATCGACCGGTTGAACAACGCCAGCGGCAAGAACTTCGACCGGGAGTGGGTGACCGCGCAGCTCGCCGGCCACCTGCAGGCCATCCAGGCCACCCAGACGGAGATCTCGCAGGGCTCCGAACAGTCGGTGATCCAGCTGGCGCAGACCGCGCTACCGGCGCTCCAGACGCACTATGACGAGCTGGTCCAGCTGGCTCAGCAGCTGGGCATCCCGGTCCCGCAGGCCAGCGCCACCGGTACGCCGAGCCCCGGCGCGACCACCGAGTCGCCGGCTCCCGGCGGCACGGAGACCGAGTCGCCGGCTCCGGGCGGTACCGAGACCGAGTCGCCGGCTCCGGGCGGCGGTACCACCGAGACCCCGGCTCCTGGCGTGAGCTGACCTCGGTGAGCACGAACGGCCGGCCCATCACACGGTGGGCCGGCCGTTGCTCGTCCGTCGGTGACCGGCGGCCCCGTCGTGGACCGGCGGGCCGTGGCGTACGAGGGGGCGGCGATCAGTCGGCGTTGGCCAGGCCGATCGCGAACGCCTCCTCCAGGTCGTGCTGGGAGTACGCCCGGAACGCGATGTGCGACTCGGTGTTGTTCACCCCGGGCACCTTCGAGATGCGCCCGGCGATCACCTCGGCGATCTGGTCGAACTCCCGGACGCGGACGATGGCGATCAGATCGACGTGCCCGGCGACCGAGTAGACCTCGCTGACGCCGGGAAGATTGGCCAGGGTCTCGGCCACCTCGGGAATCGAGTCGGTGGCGCAGTCGATCAGAACGATCGCGGTGATCACGGGCAGGTTCTCCGTTTCGTCGACGTCGTCGCCCACTCTAGGCCTGTTCCAGGACACCACGCCCGGCTGTCCCGGACCCGGGCGATGGCCGGGCGGCGCCTAGCCTCCGGCCGGTCCCCGACCCGCCGGCACGGTCAGCCCGTCAGCGGCCCGGACGACCTCGTGCAGCCGCTCCCCGGCCCGCACCGTCGCGCCGGGCCAGACCACCGACCGGATCACCTCACCGTGCACCACGGCGCCTGCCCCCACCACCGACTCCCGGCACCGCCCGGTGACCGTGGCGGCCGGATCGACGAGAACGTCACCGCCGGCGGCGTGCAGGTTCGCCGCCAGGTAGTCGGCCGGGGTGCCGGTGTCGTAGAAGGTGCCCCGGTAGGGCACCACCCGCAGCGCGCCCGCCGCCTCGGCCGGTCGCCACACCGCGCGTACCAGGTCGCCGAACTCGACCGGCAGGTCGCGCACCGCCCGCCAGGGCAGCAGCGAGAACCCGGTGAAGACGTGCCCGCGGAAGGTTCCGGGCGCTCCCGGATCGGCGGCCGGCTGGCCCAGCAGGCGCACCTCGGTCCCGTCCCAGCCGTCGAGCATCGCGGCGAGGTCCGGGCCGGGTCCAGCGGTCGGGTCGGCGAGGTACGCGTCCGCGTTGCCGACCAGCACCGGCCGCCCGGCGATCCACTCCTTCAGCTTCGCCACCCCGCCCGCCGTGCCGAGCGGATCGCCCGGCTCGACCGAGAGGTGGGCGCGGCCGCCGACGTGCTCGACCACCTGGCCGGCCAGGTAGCAGGCGTTCACCGCGACCCGGGCCGGCCCGGAGAGGCCGAGGCCTGCGAGCCGGGCGAGCGCCCGGTCCAGCAGCGGCACGTTCCCGACCGGGCAGAGCGCCTTCGGCAGCCGTTCGGTGAGCGGCCGTAGCCGGGTGCCCTCGCCGGCGGCGAGCACCACCGCGCAGAGGTCCGGCACGCCGACCGCCGGCACGCTCACTCCGCCGTGTCCGGCAGGGGCGGCGGGAACTGCCCCACCAGGGGCCCGATGCCGTAGTACGCCAGCAGGCGCGCCGTCGCCCAGCTGAGCCGGGGCAGGTCGTCCAGCGGATGCCAGGCGGCCTCGAAGACCTCGGCGCCGTCGACCTTCAACTCCGTGGTGGACGCCGGCACCTCCGCGGTGAAGACGACATCCACCCAGCCCTTGGCGTGCACGATCGCGTTCGGCACGGCCGGAACGAGCCGGGCGGGGGAGAGCCGGATGCCGGACTCCTCGTACAGCTCACGGGCCGCGCCCACCGCCGGGTTCTCACCCCGTTGCAGCAGCCCGGCCGGGAGCGTCCAGCCACGGCCGGGCGGCTGACGGAGCAGGAGCAGCCGTCCCGCCCCCTCGGCCTCGGAGTCCCGGACCAGGGTGACCGCGCCGACGATGTACTTCGGCACGGCCATCCGGACCAGGCGGCGGCGTACCGGCAGCGGCAGCCGGTAGAAGACCTGGTAGCCGATGGCCCGACCGGTGGCGCGCGAGCGAGGGATCATGACACCAGGCTAATGGCCACGAATGGGGTTGGTGCCCGGCGGGGGCCGGTCATCACTGCCGATGGTCGACGAGGTCGATGAGCTGCCGCACCACGGTGTCCGGTTCGACCACCCGGTCGAAGACCGCGACCAGCAGAGTCTCCAGGTCGGGGTAGCCGAGCTCCTCGGCGAGACGCAGCAGTGGAAGCTCGCTCGCCAGCCCCCGGTTGTGCCGGCGGAGGGTGAGCCCGATGGTGGCCCGGCCGAGCCGGACCTTGTCGTTGATCGAGATGCCCGGCTCGGTGTGCTCGGCGAACCAGCGGTTGATCTGCATCTGGGCGTGCGGGGACTTCACGAAGCCGAGCCACTCCCGGCGGGGGCCTCGCGGCGCGGCCTCCGCCTCGAAGCCGTTCTCGGCGTCGTTCTCGGTGAAGATCTCCACCACGTCGCCCTCCTCCAGCTCGGAGGAGAGCGGGGCGAGCCGGCCGTTGATCCGCGCCGCGAGGCAGTGGTCACCGCGCTCGGTGCCCAGCTCGTACGCGAGGTCGACCGGGGTGGCGCCGGCCGGCAGTACGATCTGCCGCCCGTCCGCGAAGACCTCGACCTGCGCCTCGGCCAGGTCGCAGCGCAGCGACTCGAGGAACTGGGCCGGGTCGGCGGCGTTCTGCTCCCAGTCCAGCACCCGGTGCAGCCAGGCCAACTGTTCGGCGCCGCCCGCGCCGCCACCGGTCTGCGGGAAGCGGTAGTCGGCGGCGATGCCGTACTCGGCCGAGCGGTGCATCTCCTGGGTGCGGATGAGCACCTCGACGGTGCGGTCCTTCGGCCCGCAGACGGTGGTGTGCAGGGAGCGGTAGAGGTTGTTCTTGGGCGAGGCGATGTAGTCCTTGAACCGGCCCGGCATCGGGCGCCAGAGCCCGTGGATCGCGCCGAGCGCCGCGTAGCAGTCGGTCGCTGGGCCGTCCACCACCACGGCGATCCGGGGCAGGTCGTACGGGGCGCTATGGCTGCCGGCGACCGTGTCCTTCCAGATCGAGTAGAGGTGCCGCGGACGGGGAGCCACCTCGGCGTCGACCCGGTCGCGGCGCAGCGCCACCTTCGCCTGGGCGACCACCTGTGCGAGGTACGCGTCCCAACCGGGCCGGTCGTGCACGTGCCGCGCGATCCGGGCGTGCTCCTCCGGGTGCAGGTGCTGCAGCACCACGTCGTCCAGCTCGCGCTTGAGCGTCTGGATGCCCAGCCGGTCGCAGAGCGGGATGAGCACCTCTTCGGTCTTGCGGGCGATCCGTTCCCGGGACGCGGCCGACCGGACCCCGAGGGTGCGCATGTTGTGCAGCCGGTCGGCCAGCTTGATGATCAGGACCCGGACGTCGCGGCCTGCCGCGATGATCATCTTCCGGATCGTCTCGGCCTCCGCGGCCTTGCCGTAGAAGGCCTTGTCGAACTTGGTGACCCCGTCGACCAGGTGGGCCACCTTCGGCCCGAAGTCGTCGGCGAGCGCCTGGAGCGTGTAGCGGGTGTCCTCGACCGTGTCGTGCAGCAGCGCGGCCACCAGCGTGGTGGTGTCCATCCCGAGGCCGGCGCAGATCTGGGCGACCGCGAGCGGATGCGTGATGTAGGGCTCGCCGCTCTTGCGGAACTGCCCGCGGTGCATGGTCTCGGCGATCGAGTACGCCCGGCGCAGCACCGCGGGGTCGGCGCCGGAGTGGATGACCCGGTGGGCGCGGGCCAGCTGCCCGACCGGGTCGGACTCGGCGGCCGGCCAGTTGAGCAGTGACCGGAGCCGGCGGGTCAGTGGCAGCTCACCAGGTTGAGTGGGAAGCGCGCCCCCCAGGGCGGCGCCGTGTCCGGCGTCGACGTCCACGAGGGACACCTCCTCACCCCGGCCCCGCGGCCACCGGAGGACCGGCAACCGGGAGCAGGCCCACGAAACGGGCAGGAATGCACTTCTCTAACAGAGTAAGGGAGTCGACGTAGTCCGATCGGTCAGTTGGTCATGGGCGTTCGGTCGAGAGTTGGTGGGCCGCGGCGGCTTCGGCCTTGACCAGGAGGTCCCGGAAACGTGCCGCGCCACGCACCGGGGACGACCATCCGGAGGACATCTCGACCAGCCGGGTCTCCGGCCGCTCCAACCAGGACAGGATCCGCTCGGACTCCTCGGCCGTCGCACGGGGGACCGGCCCGTGACCCGGCGCGACGGTCTCCGCGGTGGCGCGGATGGCGGCCAGCGTCGGTCGCGGATGGACGCCCGGTGGGGACACGCCGGCGCCCGCCAGCCGGCCGTGCCGGACCAGCGCCAGCTCCCAGCCACCCCGGGCGGCCGGCCGGGCCGCGGCCAGCTCGGCGATGCCGGCGAGCGCGGCCAGCCGCTGCATCCGCACCGCGGCACGCAGCAGCGCCGTCAGCCGACTCCGGACCACCGCCGCCTCCTCGTAACGCTGGTCCGCCGAGAGCGTCTCGATCCGGTGCAGCAGCGCGTCGACCACCACCTGCGGGTCGTCGGCCGTCGCGGCCCGGAACGGGGCGGCCGCGCGCTCGTCGTACGCCTCGGGGCTGATCCGGTGCTCGCAGGGCGCCGGACAGCGGCCGAGCTCGGCCAGCGCGCAGGCCGGGGTGACGGTCCGCAGCGAGAGCCGGTGGGTGCACTGGCGCAGCGGCACCGCGTCGTAGAAGCCGGCGGCGGCCAGCTCGGCGGCCCGCCGGGAGGTGAACGGCCCGAGGTAGGCCTGGTCGGTTGGGGAGATCTCACGGACCACCGAGAGCCGCGGATAGTGCTCGTCGGTGAGCTTGAGCCAGAGCATCCGCTCCGGATACTTCGACCGGCGGTTGTAGGGCGGGGCGTGCGCGGCGATCAGCCGTAGCTCCCGAACCTCCGCCTCCAGCGAGTGCGCGCACTCGACCGCCTCGACCCGTTCGGCGGCGGCGAGCATCTCCGAGATCCGGGCCCGCTTCTCCGCCGCCGTGAAGTAGCTGCGTACCCGGGTGGCGATGTCACCGGAGGTGCCGACGTAGAGCGGCCGGTCGTCGGCGGCGCGGAAGATGTACACCCCGGGCGCCTTCGGCAACCCCTCGGCCAGGTGCCGCTTACGGCGCTGGGTGGGCGTGACCGCCTTGGCGAACTCGATCGCGTCGCCGACGGTCTCCACCCGGTGCCCGCCGAGGCGGCCGATCAGCGCGTGCAACACGTCGACGGTGGCCCTGGCGTCGTCCAGGGCGCGGTGGTTCGGCTGGGTGGCGGCCCGGAAGTAAGCGGCGAGGGTGCCGAGCTTGCGGTTGGGCACCTCGTCGCGGGTCAGCACGCGGCGGGCCAGCGCGGCCGTGTCCAGCACCCGGGGGTTGGGCCAGCGGTAGCCGTGCCGGGCGCAGGCGGCCTTCAGGAAACCGACGTCGTACGGCGCGTTGTGGGCGACCAGCACGGCGTCGGCGATGAACTCCAGGAAGCTCGGCAACACCTGTTCGATCGGCGGCGCCGGCACCACCATGGCCTGGGTGATGCCGGTCAGCACGGTGATGAACGGCGGGATCGGCTCCCCCGGGTTGACCAGGGTGCCGAGCACGCCCAGCTCCTCGCCGCCGCGCACCTTGACCGCGCCGATCTCGGTGATTCCGCCCCCGTCGGGGGAACCGCCGGTGGTCTCCAGGTCGACCACCACGAACGTGGTCGCGTACAGCGGTAGCGCCGGGTCGACCCCCGTGGTGGGGTCGAGGCCGGCCAGCGCCTGCTGGACGTACTCCGCCTGAGCCATCCGCGGCACGCTAGCGTCCCGGTCCGACACTCCTGTCTCAGCCGCCTCACCAGTCGACACCAGGCTAGGATGAGAGATCGGCTCACTCACCGGGCGGTGGGCCCGGCTGCGGTGGGAGACTTGCCACATGCCCCTCACCGAGCCGTACGACGACCACCTCCCGCCGGAGGAGCAGGTCGCCGCCGCGCGCGACACCGGTGAGGTCGACCGGTCGGCCGGGTCGGAGGTGGCCTCGCCCCCTGTCGACACCGAGGCCGGCGTCGAGGCGATCACGGACGCTGCCGGCGGTGTTGCCGACCCGGACGCTGTCGGCGGTGTTGCCGACCTGGCTGCTGCCCGCGGCGCTGCCGACCTGGCTGCGGCCGGCGTTGTTGCCGACCCGGCTGGGGCCGGCGGGGACGACGACGGCGCTCCGGAGCCCGAGCCCGTCCTGCCCGAGCCGGTACGCCAGCGGATCGTGACCCTCACCGCCGCGGTGCTGCCCGTTCTCCCCGCCGACGAGGTGCCGGTGCCGCTGCGCCGGGTCGCCAAGTTCGCCCCCAACCGCCGCGCCCGGCTCGGCGCGCCGGCGATCGCCACCCAGCTCACCGCCGACCCGCTCTTCCGGCAGCGGGTCAGCGCCCGGGTGCTGACCGACGCCGGCGATCTCGGCGCCGCGGTGGTCGAAGGCACCGCCCCGGCCGCCGCCGACCCGGTCGAGGTGGCCGCCCTGGCCTACCTGGCCCGGCCGTCCGGCTGGCGGGAACTCATCGAGGCGAGCGGCGCGGCGGTACGCGCCGAGGCGGACAGCGCGGTCGTCGCCGAGCTGGTACGCGAGGCCGAGCAGCGGGCCACCCGGGCCGAGCACGACCGGGCGGTGGCCCGGGTCGAGGCGGAGAAGCTCCGCGACGAGCTGGCCCGGGTCCGCGAGGAGCTCGGCCAGCAGCGCGAGGAGGCCCGGCAGCTGGCCCGTACCCTCCGCGAGACGCAGGCCCGGGAGCGGCGGGCCACCGAGCTGCTCGCCACGGAACGCGGCCGGGCGGCCCGGGCGGGCGCGGACGCCGACGCGGAGCTGCGTCGGGCCCGGGCCCGACTGGCCGAGGCCGAAGCCGCCGCCGGGGCGGCCCGGACCAGCGCCAAGGAGGCCCGCTCGGTCGACGACGCCCGGCTCTGGCTGCTCCTGGAGACGATCGGGCAGGCCGCGGTCGGGTTGCGCCGCGAGCTCGCACTCGACCCGGTCGACGCGCTCCCGGCCGACTTCGTGGCCGACGCGTTCGCCGACCAGCCCGGCGTCGCGACCGGCGCCGCGACCCGCGCCCGGGACACCGACGACCCGGCCCGGCTGGACCAGCTGCTCGCCCTGCCCCGGGCCCACCTGGTGGTGGACGGTTACAACGTCACCAAGCGGGGCTTCGGCGAGATGTCGCTGGAGCAGCAGCGCAAGCGCCTGATCACCGGGCTGGGTGGGATCGCCGCGCAGACCGGCGACGAGGTCACAGTGGTCTTCGACGGCGCCGAACGCATCCCCGGACTGCCGCCCACCCCGCGCGGCGTGCGGGTGCTCTTCTCCCGCAAGGGGGAGACCGCCGACGAGTTGATCCGGCGCCTGGTCCGCGCCGAGCCGTCCGGCCGGCCGGTCGTGGTGATCTCCTCCGACCGCGAGGTCGCCGACGGGGTACGCCGGCACGGCGCGTACCCGCTGGGTGCGGACTCGCTGCTGCGCCGCCTGGCCCGCTCCTGACCCGCTCCGATCGAACCGACCTCGGGTTGATCCACTCGGGTCGGGTGACCCGTTCGGCTCAGGTTGACCCGCCTGGATCGGGTTGATCCACTCGACATCCATGAAGTCGGGCGATAACCCGCCGTTGATACCCCGACTTCAATGAAGTCGAGTTGATCAGCGCCGGTTCGATGCTCGTTGTCCGGTTCTGTCGTACCCGGGGCCTAGCGTGGGCGTGACCGACGGTGGTCGGGTGGCGACGATCCGGTCGTCCAGGCCGCCGCAGCCCGTCAGGAGGCGTTGATGCTGATCGACTGCGAGCGGTGCCGCATCCGAGGTGCCGGCTGCTCCGGCTGCCTGGTGACCGCACTGTTCGACGAGCATTCCCCCGTGGCCGACCTCGGCCCGGCCGAGCACCGGGCCATCGAGCTCTTCGTCCGGGCGGGGTTCGAGGTGGAGGTACTGCCCCCACCGCGGCCGCCGGCCGCGCGGCCCCGGCCGCTGCGCCGCCGCCGGATCGCCTGACCCGAGCGCCGGCCTTGCAGGCCCGCCCGGCCGACCTTGCCGGCCTGCCGTCGACCTTGCCGCCCGACGCAGACCTCGCCGACGCTGGCCGCTGCGTCGCCGCCGGATCGCCTGACGCGAGCGCCGACCTTGCCGGCTCCCGCCGCGCCGGCCCTGTCGCCGACCTCGCCGACGCTGGCCGCTGCGTCGCCGCCAGATCGCCTGACCCGAGCGCCGACCTCGCCGGCTCCCGCCGCCGACGTCTCCGGCCCTGCCGCCCGCCGCGCTGGCCTCCGCCGCGCCGATCTCGCCCAATCCGCCGCGTGGTCACTCCGGGCGCAATCGCGTGTCGCGTGCGTGGCGCTTGCGCTACCGCGCGCTCGCTCGCCTCACGGCGGCCGCTACCGGCGCGCCGAGGGGGTGCCGCTGGAGGACGTGCAGGGCAACGCGGCGGTGAACTGCCACGGCACCACCTCGACACCGGGCCGCTGCGCGCCGCGCACGCCGACGCCGAGGCGCACCCGCCGACGCTGGTCCGTTACGACCCGTGGAGGGCGTCCTGGCGTAGCGCGGTCGGCCGGTGCTTCCGGCGTGTGGTCGCGCCACGGTACGGAGGTCGCCGAAGCGATCACCGGAAGCTACCCGGCCGCCTCGTCGCGTGGCGGCCGCTTCGGCGCGGCGGGGCGGGGCGCGCATCGCCGGCACGGGGGCGCACTCATCGCGTCCCGGCAGCCGTTCGGCGCGGGCGGGCGGGCACCGTCGGTGCGACACGGTAGGGGAGCCCTAGGATTGGCGGTCACGGCGAGAGGAGCGTGGATGACGCGGGTATCGCGGGGCGGGGACGGGCGCCCGCGCGGCGGGGTGCCGCGATGAGCCCGCGCGGCTGGGCCCTGGTGGCGCTGGCCGGGCTCGCTCTCGCGCTGGTGGTCGCCGCCGCGTTGCTGATCCCCTGGAACCGCCCGCCGGCGCCCCGCGCCGACCAGCTCGCCGCGTTGGGTGACCTTCCGCCGGACCAGGTGACCCATTCGCGTGAGTTCCGGGCCGCGCTGCGCCCGGGTGGCTACGCGAGCCTCGTGATCGGCCTGCTGATCGCCCTCGCGCTCGGGCTGACCCCGCTGGGCAGCCGGCTCGTCGAGCTGGCCGGGCGCCCCTTCGGCGGGCACTGGGTGGCCCAGGCCGTGCTCGGCGGTCTCGCCGTCGTGCTCGTCGCCGACCTGGTCACCCTTCCGTTCTCCGCCTGGCGGCAGGCAGTACTCACCCGCTACGGGCTGAGCACCAACGGCTGGGCCGGCTGGCTGGTCGACCTGCTCAAGTCGTACGCGGTGAGCGCGGTGATCGGCGCGGTGGCGCTGCTCGGCTTCTACGCGGTCATCCGGCTCGCGCCGCGCTGGTGGTGGGCGTTCGGGGCGGCCGGCGCGGCGGGGCTGGTGGTGCTGCTCTCCTTCGTGCTGCCCGTGCTGGTGGAGCCGGTCTTCAACCGGTTCACCCCGATGGAGCAGGGCCCGCTGCGCACCGAGCTGATGGCGATGGCGGCGCGGGACGGGGTACCGGTGCGCGACGTCCTGGTGGCCGACGCGTCACGTCGGACGCGGGCGGTCAACGCGTACGTCTCGGGGATCGGGCCGACCCGGCGCGTGGTCGTCTACGACACCCTGCTGCGGGAGGCCCCGCCGGCGGAGGTGACCGCCGTGGTCGCGCACGAGTTGGGACACGCCCGGGACCGGGACGTCACGGTGGGTACGCTGACCGGCGCGCTCGGCGCCGCGGCGGCGGTGGTCGCGCTCTACCTGATCGGCTCGTGGGCACCCCTGTTACGGCTGGCCGGCGTCGACTCGGTGGCCGAACCACGCGCGTTCCCGCTGCTGGTGGCGCTGGTGACGGTCGTCGGTCTGGTCGCCGCACCGGTCCAGGCGCTGATCTCCCGGCGGGTCGAGGCGCGGGCCGACGCGCACGCGCTCGCGCTCACCGGCGACCCGTCCGCCTTCGAGTCGATGCAACGGCGGCTGGCCACCATCAACCTGGCCGACCCCGATCCACCACGCTGGGAGTACCTGTACTCCGCGACCCACCCGTCCACGGTCGAGCGGATGGCAGCCGCCCGCGCCTACGCCAGAGAGGCCGGTAGATGACCCGGACGCTGCTGATCACGAACGACTTCCCGCCCCGCCCAGGTGGGATCCAGTCCTTCGTGCACAACCTCGCGGTGCACCAGCCGACCGGCTCCGTGGTGGTCTACGCGTCGACCTGGCCCGGGGCGGAGAAGTTCGACGCCGACCAGCCGTACGAGGTGATCCGGGAACGCACCCGGATGCTGCTGCCCACCCCGCTGGTGGCGCGGCGGGCCGCGCGGCTCGCCCGCGAATACGACTGCGACACGGTGTGGTTCGGCGCGGCCGCCCCGCTCGGGCTGCTCGCCGGCGGGCTGCGGCGGCGGGCAGGCATCCGCCGGTTCGTGGCGCAGACGCACGGGCACGAGATCGGCTGGGCCGCGCTGCCCGGCGCGCGCGCCGCGCTGCGGCACATCGCGCGCGGCGTCGACGTGACCACCTACCTCGGTGAGTACACGCGGGTGCGGTTGGCGCGGGCGTTGGACGGGCTGACCGAGCTGCAACGGCTCGCGCCCGGCGTGGACGTCGACACGTACCACCCGGACGTGGACGGCGAGCCGGTGCGGGCCCGGCTCGGGCTCTCCGACCGACCGGTGGTGGTCTGCGTGTCCCGGCTCGTTCCGCGTAAGGGCCAGGACATGCTCATCCGGGCCATGCCCGAGATCATCCGCCGGGTTCCCGACGCCGCACTGCTCGTGGTCGGGGACGGGCCCTACCGGGCCGCGCTCGAGAAGCTCGCCCGGCAGACCGGGGTGGACCGGGACGTGGTCTTCACCGGGTCGGTGCCCGCCGCCGAGTTGCCTGCGCACTACGCCGCCGGTGACGTCTACGCGATGCCGTGCCGCACCCGCAATCGGGGGCTGGACGTGGAGGGCCTCGGCATCGTCTACCTGGAGGCGTCCGCGGCGGGCCTGCCGGTGGTCGCCGGGGACTCCGGTGGCGCGCCGGACGCGGTCCGTGCGGGGGAGACCGGTTACGTGGTGAACGGCCGGGACGTGGCCCAGCTCGCCGACCGGGTGTCGCTGCTGCTCACCGACCGGGACCTGGCGCGCCAGTTCGGCGCCGCCGGGCGGGCCTGGGTGGAGCGGGAGTGGCGCTGGGAGACCCAGGCGCAGCGGATGGCCGCACTGCTCGCCGGCTGACCCGGCGGACAGCAGCGCCGACGGCCCCCCGGCGCGCCGCTCACGCGGCCACCGGCCCACGCCGCTCAGGCGGCCAGCGGCCCGCACTGCTCAGGCGGCCAGCGGCCCGCACTGCTCAGGCGGCCAGCGGCCCGCACTGCTCAGGCGGCCAGCGGCCCGCACTGCTCAGGCGGCCAGCGGCCCGCACTGCTCAGGCGGCCAGCGGCCCGCGCTGTTCAGGCGGCCAGCGGCCCGCGCTGTTCAGGCGGCCAGCGGCCCGCGCTGTTCAGGCGGCCAGCGACTCCCGCCTCGGGGCGTACCGGGGCACGTACTCCTGGCCGGTCAGCTGCTGGATCGCCGCCATCACCTCGTCGGTGAGGAGCCGGATGTCACGCGGCCCGTGGATGCGTCCGGCCACCGGGATCGGCGCACCGAACCGCAGCGTCACCGGATGCCGGCGGGGCAGGCGCGCGTCGATCGGCAGCACCTCCGCGGTGCCGAGCACACCGACCGGAATGATCGGCACCTCGGCGTCCCGGGCCAGCCGGACCACGCCGGTGCGGCCGCGGTGCAGCCGGCCGTCGGGGGAGCGGGTGCCCTCCGGGTAGACGGCCACGAGGCCGCCGGCGCGCAGCACCGGCACGGCGGCGTCGAACGCGGTGAGGACGGCCCGGCCGCCGGCGCGCTCGACGGGGATGGCACCCATGCCGCTGACGATGCGACGGCTGAGCCAGCCGCGCGCACCCCCGCCGGAGAAGTACTCCGACTTGGCCCAGAAGGCGATCCGGCGCGGCGTGACCGAGGCCAGGAAGAGCTCGTCGGCGACCGAGAGGTGGTTGCCGGCGAGGATGGCGCCGCCGTGTGGGGGCAGGTGGGCCAGTCCCTCCACCCGTGGGCGCCAGCCGAGCCGTAGCGCGGTGCCGACGGTCAGCTTGCCGAGGTCGTACAGCAGGGGCACAGCTCCTCCGATCAGGTACGGGGTTGTCCGGCGCGGGCGGGGCCGAGGTGCGCGTCGAGCGCGGCCCGGAGCAGGGCGTCGTCGTCGGTGGCGCCGGTCGCGAGTTGCAGGCTTCCCCAGGCCCAGAGCTGCGCGAGGCCGTGCAGGTTCGCCCAGAGCGCGCCGGCGAGGACGGTGGCCGGAGCGTCGGTCGGCCGCCGTAGCTGCGCGACGAGGTCGGCCAGCAGGGTGAAGAGTGGCAGGCTGGTGTCGCGCAGCCCGAGCCGGCCGCTGTTGAGCAGGTCGTGCCGGAACATCAGCTCGAACATCCCCCGCTGCGCGGCGGCGTAGTCGAGGTAGGCCCGGCCGAGGGCGAGGAGCCGCTCGCGCGGGTCGGGTCCGGCGTCGCGTACGACCGCGGCGATCCGGACGCCGAGGTCGGCGTACCCCTGCCGGGCGATCGCCGAGAGCAGGTCGAGATGGGTGGGGAAGTGGCGCCTCGGTGCGCCGTGCGAGACACCGGCCCGGCGGGCGATGTCCCGCAGGGAGACCGCCGCGTGCCCTTCGCTGTGCACCAGCTCCACCCCGGCGGTGATCAGCCGAGTGCGGATGTCCGGCTCCGAGTCCTGCATAGACAGTGTCTACCAGGTGGGCGTAGACATTGTCTACGCCTGCTCAGCCGACGCGCTCCAGGATCCGGTCGGCGGGTGCCGGGCGGCCGAAGTGCCACCCCTGGCCGGCGTCGCAGCCGATCGCCCGCAGCCGTTCGGCCTGGCCGGCGGTCTCCACCCCCTCGGCGGTCACCGTGAGACCGAGCGCGTGCGCCAGCGACACGAGTGAGGCGAGGATCCGCTCGTCGGTGCGGCTGCCCGGATCCGCCGCCGGCGCGCGCAGGCCGGCCACGAACTCGCCGGCCACCTTCAGCTCCGTCACCGGCAGGTCCCGCAGGTACGCGAGGTTGCTGTAGCCGGTGCCGAAGTCGTCGATGGCGATCCGTACGCCCAGGTCGGCGAGGCCGCGCAGGGCCCGTACCGGCTCCTCGGTGGTGCTCATCATGGTGCTCTCGGTGATCTCCAACTGGAGCCGGTCCGGCGGCAACCCGGTCCGCTCCAGCAGCCCGTGCACCTCCTGCACCAGGCCCGGCCGGTGCACCTGACGTACGGCAAGGTTGACGCTGACGAACGGCGTCCGGCCGCCCCGCGCCGACCAGCCCTCCGCCTCCCGGCACGCCTCGGCCAGCACCCAGCCGCCGAGCGGCACGATGAGGCCCGTCTCCTCCGCCAACCCGATGAAGCTGCCCGGTCGTAGCACGCCGAGCTCCGGGTGACGCCAGCGCACCAGCGCCTCCACCCCGAGCAGGCTGCCGTCGCGCAGCGACGTCAGCGGCTGGTAGTCGAGGTAGAACTCACCTCGCTCCAGCGCGGGGGGAATGGCCGCGGAGAGCGCGTAGCGGGCCAGTTCCCGCCGGTTGCGTTCGGCGTCGAAGATCTCCCATCGGGCGCCGCCGGCCGCCTTGGCCCAGTGCAGGGTGCTGTCGGCGGCGCGCATCAGGTCGCTCGGGGTGGTGCCGGCCACCTGCCGTTCCGCGATGCCGATGCTCGCCGTCACCACCAGCTCGTGACCGTCCACCAAGGCCGGTTCACGCACCGCCGCGAGCGCCGCCTCGGCCACCGCGACGACGTCGTCGGTGCCGCCGGTCCGCTCCACCAGGATGACGAACTCGTCCCCGCCGAGCCGGGCCACCAGGTGCCCGTCGAGGGCCCGGCGCAGCCGGTCGGCGACCGTGATGAGCAGCCGGTCACCGACCTGGTGGCCGAGCGAGTCGTTCACCACTTTGAACCGGTCGAGGTCGACGAAGCACAGCCCGATCCGCTGCGCCCCCCGGCCGGGCTCGTTGAGCGCGTCGGTGAGCCGCTCGGTGAAGAGCGCCCGGTTGGGCAGCTCGGTGAGCGAGTCGTGGGTGGCCTGGCGGCGGAACCGGGCCTCGCTCTCCCGCAACGCGCGCTCCGCCTGGGTGCGAGCCATCATCACGGCCCGCCGGATCGACTCCTGCTCGTCGAGGGTGCGGTCGCGCAACGCCCGGGCGTAACCGGTGGCCACCGCGGCGAGCAGCCGAGCCATCCGGTCCTCGACGTCGTCGCCCACCAGGCCCAGGTCGCGGAGCAGCCGGAGCTGGACGACCTCGACGGTGCGGCCCAGCCCTTCCGCGGAGGCGATGTGGTTGGCGACCAGTTCGGCGCCCACCCGGTGACCGGGGCGCAGGTCGAAGGGCTCGGCCAGCAGCGCGGCGGCCAGCTGGTCGGCGAGGCGTTGCAGCAGCGCCTCCAGCTGCGCATGGGTGAGCGGCAGGAAACTGGTGCCGCCGACCGCCTTGGCCCAGGCTCGGGCGAACGTCCCGGGACGCGAGGGTGAACGCAGCGCCGCCGACTCAGCCACCGAGTCGCCCGACGCCGCCCAGGAAGACGGCCCGCTCCGCGTCCTCGGCGTTCTCCGGCGCCTCCGGACGCCACTGCGGCACCCACACCACGCCCGGCTCGACCAGTTCGAAGCCGTCGAAGAAGGCGGTCAGCTCGGCCCGGCTGCGGATCCAGAGCGGGTTGTCGGTACGCCGGTAGACACGCTGCGCCTCACCCCGCTCCTCGACGTCGCGCCCCTCGTCGCTGGCCTGCGAGATCACCAGGTGGCTGCCGGGCGCGAGCGCGTCCCGCAGGTTGCCGAGGATCTCCGCCGGCCGGTCGTCGTCGGAGATGAAGTGCAGCACCGCGACGACCAGCACGGCGACGGGCTCGTCGAGGTCGAGCAGCCCGCGTACGTCCGGGTGGGCGAGGATCCGCTCCGGGTGGCGCAGGTCCTCCTGGACCACGACGGAGTGGTCGTCGCCGGCGAGGATCTCCCGGCTGTGCGCCACCGCCACCGGGTCGACGTCGACGTAGACGACGCGGGAGCCCGGTGCCGTGCGGCGGGCGATCTCGTGCACGTTGCCCACGGTCGGGATGCCCGAGCCGATGTCCAGGAACTGGCGGACGCCGGCCTCGGTGAGGAACTGCACCGCCCGGCGGAGGAACGCCCGGTTGGCCTGGGCCATGAGCGGCGCCTCCGGCACCGCGGCCACCATCGCCTGGGCGGCGGCCCGGTCGGCGGCGAAGTTGTGCGAGCCGCCGAGGTAGTAGTCGTACATGCGGGCCACGCTCGGGCGTTCGATGTCGATCGTCTCGGGTGCCCAGTCCGGCCGCTGCATGCTCCACCCCTCGCCCTCGGCGCACGGGCGTCGTTGCCCGCCGCACCGCGGGTATTCTGCCCCTCCGAGTGCCCGGGTGACCATAGTCGGCCACCACTTCGGCAGCCGACGCCGGTCGATACGCGAGATCCGCGCCGGCCGTCGCGGCCGACGCGGATCCGGGGCGCGTCCGCGAGAGACCCGCCCTACGCCGTGCCGCCGGAGGGCGGCGAAGCGGTCAGAACTTGGGGGCGTCCGGAGCCTCGAGCAGGCCCAGCCGCAGCGCGGTCATCAGCGCCTGCGCCCGGTTGGCCGCGCCCAGCTTCTCGTAGAGCTTCGAGATGTGGGTCTTCGCGGTGGACTCGCTGACGAAGAGCTGCTTGGCGATGCCCGCCACGCTCATGCCGTCGGCGAGCAGCCGCAGGACCTGGCCCTCACGGGGGGAGAGCTGCGGCCCGGACGGCGCCAGCCGGCGCTTCATCGCCTCGGCCAGGTCGGCCGCGGTGAACGCGCTGGGGGAGGAGGCGGCGTGCCGGGCGGCGGCCACGACCTCGTCGGCGGGCGCGGTCTTCGGCACGAAGGCGCTCGCGCCGGCCTCCAGGGCGCCGAAGAGCTGGTCGTCGCCGGCGTACATGGTCAGCACCACGATGCCCATCGAGGCGCTGGACTTGCGAAGTGCCCGGGTGGCCTCGAGGCCGCTGCCGTCGGGCAGCCGGAGATCCATGATCACCACGTCCGGCTGCAGAGCCCCGGCCTGGCGGACCCCTTCCGCCGCGGTGGCGGCCTCACCGACGACCTCGAACTGCCGGTCCCGCTCGAAGGCGTGCCGCAGGCCCTTCCGAATCAGGTCATGATCGTCGACCAGGAGGACCTTGGTACGGGTGGCCGGTGTCGGGCTTGTGGTCATCCTCGGGTTACTCCCCTTCTGCTGCTGCGCTACCGCGCACGTTATCGCGCCGGGGCGAGGTGCCGAGAACCACCGCCACGGTCGTGCCGCTCGGTCGCCGGGGTCGAATCTCCAACCGGCCCCGGATACGTTCCGCCCTCTCGGCCATGATCGCAAGACCGTACCGCCCGTCGGGCCGCTGGTCAGCGATCCCCTGACCGTCATCCGACACTTCGATCTGCGCGTACGGCGGGTCGACCTCGCAGGTGACCCAGAGGTTGGACGCGCCGGCGTGCTTGCGGGCGTTCGTCACCGCCTCCTGTGCGATGCGGAGCAGCTCCGCCTCCGTGGCGGCGGGGAGCCGGGCGGTCGACTCGTCCAGCGACAGGTGCACCCGCAGGCCGGCGGACGCGCCGACGGTGCGGGCGTACTCGGCGATCGCGGCGGCCAGCCCGCCGTGCCGGTCCACCTCGCTGCGCAGCTCGAAGAGGCTCAGCCGCAGCTCCGTGATCACCCGGGTCACCTCGGCGCGCAGCGTGCGCAGCGCCTCGGCGGTCTCCTCGGTGTCGTCGTGCACGGTGGCCAGGGCGTTGTCGATGCCGTATCCGACCATCACCAGCTCCTGGGCGACCCCGTCGTGGATCTCCCGGGCCAGGCGCTGCCGCTCCTCGTTGGTGGCCAGCGAGCGGACCTCGTCGAAGAGCAGCGCCGCCTCCAGCCGCAGCGCGGCCGGGCCGGTCAGGGCGGTCACCCGCGACACCACCGGCGATGGGTAGGCGTGCCCGGCGTCGGCCTCCAGCACCACCAGGCCGACGGTGCGGACTCCGGCGACCAGCGGCACGATCAGCGCCGAGACGTCGCCGCCCGGGTGCGACCGGGCCTGCGACCGGGCCGCGGTCTGCGGCTGCTGGCTGGCCCAGGCGTCGGCGATCGCCGAGTCCGCGTCGAGCGTCGTCTCCCAGTCGACCCGGTCGACGCCCACCTGGGCGAGCACCACGAGCCGGCCACCGCCGCTGGCGGAGAGCACGGCGGCCCGGTTGCTCGGCGCCACGTTGCGCAGCTCCTCCAGCAGGTGCTCGGAGATGCCGCCGGGGTCGAGGGTCGCGCCGGGCAGCTGCCGGGCGACCGTACGCAGCTGGGTGAGCAGGCGGGTCGCCTCGGCGTACGGCTGCGGCTTGCCCTCGCCGCGCGCCTGCATCACGCGGTGCAGGGTGCGGGCGGCGTAGAGCCCGAGCACCGCGAGGATCAGCCACTGCGCGCAGACGGCCAGGTAGCCCGGCTGGGTGATCTGCCGGGCCCCGTCGACCTCGGTGAGCGCGCCGCTGACCAGCAGGGCGACGGCGGCCACCGCGAGCAGGCCGGCGCCCTCGCGGAACCGGCGGCGCAGCGCGGTGACGGTCACCGGCACCGCCAGGTACGGCAGCACCGCGGACGCGCCCAGGCCGTGGATCGACCCGCCGACCAGGGCCACCGCCGCCACATGGCTCGCCGCCAGCCCCAGCACCACCACCTCCGCCACCCGGCTGAGCGGGGCGATGATCCGGTGCTGCGGGGCGAGCAGGGCGGGCAGCCCGGCCACGGCGAGCAGCGCGATCCACCAGAGCTGGGCCAGCTCGCGGGTGGCGAAGAGGGTCAGGACGGCGACCAGCGCCAGCATCACCAGGCGCGCGGCGGCGGCGAGGGGGTGAGGTCGGGCGGTTGTCGAGGCGGGCACGTGACGGATGGTAGTCAGCCTTGGTAGATCTCGGCGATCTCCGCCGCGTACGTCTTGTGCACGACCTGGCGCTTGACCTTCAGCGACGGGGTCAGTTCACCGGTCGCCTCGGTGAAGTCCCGGGGGAGGATCCGGAACACCTTGATCGCCTCGGCCCGGGAGACGGCCGCGTTGGCCAGGTCCACGGCCTTCTGGATCTCGGCGCGCAGCCCCTCGTGCTGGCGCAGCTCGGCCGCGGGCGTGTCGGCGGGCAGCCCGACCGACTCCAGCCACCGAGGCAGCGCCTCCTCGTCGAGGGTGACGAGCGCCGCGATGAACGGCTTCTGGTCGCCGAGGACCAGGCACTGGCTGACCAGGGGGTGGGCCCGGACCTGGTCCTCCAGCACGGCCGGGGCGACGTTCTTGCCGCCGGCCGTCACGATGATCTCCTTCTTCCGGCCGGTGATGCTGAGGTAGCCGTCGTTGTCGAGCTGGCCCAGGTCGCCCGTGCGGAACCACCCGTCCTTCGTGAGCACCTCGGCGGTCGCGTCCTCGTTTCGCCAGTACCCGTCGAAGACCAGCTCGCCGGCGATGAGGATCTCGCCGTCGTCCTCGATGCGGATGGTCACGCCGGGCAGCGGCCGGCCGACCGTGCCGACGCGGGTCGCCGAGGGCAGGTTGACGGCGGCGGCCGGGGCGGTCTCGGTCAACCCGTACCCCTCGAACACGGGCACCCCGATGCCGCGGAAGAAGTGGCCGAGGCGCGCGCCGAGCGGGGCGCCGCCGGAGATCGCGTCCCGGCACCGGCCGCCGAGCGCGGCGCGCAGCTTGCGGTAGACCAGCCGGTCGAAGAGCGCGTGCTGGGCCCGCAGGCCGAAGCCCGGCCCGCCGGGGGACTCCAGCGCCTCGCTGTACGCGACGGCGACCTGCTCGGCGCGGGCGAAGATGCCGCCCTTGCCGTCGGCCTCGGCCTTCTGCTTGGCGGCGTTGTAGACCTTCTCGAAGACGCGGGGGACGGAGAGCACGAAGGTCGGGCGGAACTCCTGCAACTCCGCGACCAGGTTCCTCGGGTCGGCGCAGTGCCGCATGGTGGCGCGGGCGTACACCACGCCGACCTGGATGAGCCGGGCGAAGGCGTGCGCCAGCGGAAGGAAGAGCAGGGTGCTGGCGCCCGGGTTGAACAGGTTCGGCAGCACCGGCACCGCGTTGGCGATGTCGGCGTACATGTTCCGGTGCGTGATGACGCAGCCCTTGGGGCGGCCGGTGGTGCCGCTGGTGTAGATGATCGTGGCCAGGTCGGCGCTGCGCAGCGCCGCGCGACGCCTGTCGACCTCCGCCGGGTCGACCGACGCGCCCGCGGCGACGAGTTCGTCCACCGCGCCGAGGTCGATCTGCCAGACCTTCCCGAGGTCGGGAAGCTGGTCGCGTACGCCGGCCAGCAGGGTGGCGTGGGCGTTGGTCTCGACCACGCAGGCCACCGCGCCGGAGTCGGCGAGGATCCAGGCGGCCTGCTCGCCGCTGGAGGTCTCGTAGATCGGCACGGAGACCCCGCCCACGGCCCAGATGGCGTAGTCGATCAGGGTCCACTCGTAGCGGGTGTGGCTCATCAGCCCGACCCGGTCACCGGCCCGTACGCCGGCCGCGACGAGGCCCCGGGCCACGGCCGCCACCTCGTCACGGAACTGCAGGCAGGTGACGTCGGCCCAGGCCGGACCCTCGCTGGCGCCGGTGGGGCGGACGAACTGCACGGTGTCGGGCGCGGCTTCGGCGTTCTCCCAGACGGGGTCGGTGAGGTTGGCGGAGTCGCCGACGGTGACGATCGGTGGTACCGAGAACTCGCGCACCTACACTCCTCGTGCTCGCACTGGTCGATCGGCCGCGCCCACGGGCCGGCTCTGTCGAAACCTACCTGTCCGTCCGTCCGGGCGCTCCCGGTAGGTTGCCGCCCCGGGGTGTGGCGTGGCGTGGGGGCGGGACGGCCGGGCGTCACGCCGCGCCGGGTAGCCTCCCCCCATGGCGGACACCTCCACCCAGTCGATCGTCATCGACGCGCCACCGGAGCAGGTGGCGGCGGTCATCTGCGACTTCGCGCGCTACCCGGAATGGAGCGAGGCGATGCGGCGGGTGGAGGTGGTCGAGGAGTACGAGGACGGCTACGCCAGCCAGGTCCGGTTCGTCATCGACGCGGGCGTGCTGGCCGACGAGTACGTGCTCGCCTACGCCTACGCCGAGGATCTGAGCCGCATCGAGTGGCACCTCGTGGCGCCGTCGAAGATGCAGCGGTCGCAGCGGGGTTCGTACGACCTGGTCGGCGAGCCGGGCGGCACGACCACGGTGACCTACACGCTCGAGGTGGAGCTTTCGGTCGGGATGCTCGGTATGTTCCGTCGCAAGGCCGAGAAAATGATCATGGATACCGCGTTGAAGCAGCTCAAGCGCCGGGTAGAAGCACCCGGTGCGGCGCAGTGACGCGTCCGGCGGCCCGGCCGCCACGGTAGAGGAGTCGACCATGGTGGCAACGGATCCGGGCTCGGCCCGGGAGGAGGCGGAGCGACTCGTCGCCACGCTCCTGGCGACCGCGCGGCTGGCCGCCGCGAACCCCACAGCAGGGGCCTGGGGCCCGCTCGGCGGGATCGTGGCCAGTGTCCTCGGTCACAGCGGCCGGTCCACCGAGGAGTCGCACCCGGAATCCGGCGGTTTCGCCACCGGAACCGCCGAGTGCTGCATCTGCCCGGTATGTCGCGGTATGGCCGCTCTTCGTGATCCGAGTCCCGAATTCGCCGAGCGACTCGCCACCGGTGCGGGCGATCTGGCGGCCGGTGTGGCCAGTCTTATGCGCGCCTTCGCCTCCGCGAACCCGCCGCCGCGGCCCGCGTACCCTTCCGCCGAGGCGGGAGGTGGCGCGTCAGACAACGACCTCGTCTGGCGCGAGGCCACCCGTAGCGGGCATGATTCTCAGCCGGCGTCGGAGGAGGACGTGTGGTCCTCCGCGACCCGGGCGGACGACACGACCGCCCCGGCCGTTCCCGTGCCGCCCGTCGACGACGCCGGGCCGGCTGCGGCGACGGCCGACCGGGCGCCGGCCGACCGACCCGTGGTGCCCGCGTCGCGTGCCCCCGGCGACGTGGGCGCGGACGCACCAGGCGACGGCGCCTGACCAGGGACATCCCGCACTTGCCGGCAGGGCCGGCACGGGCGGGGCAGCACAGCAGAGGGGAGTGGCAGCGGTGACGCTGACCATCGGGATCGACGTCGGTGGCACGAAGGTCGCCGGCGGTGTCGTGGACGAGACCGGCAAGGTGCTCGTGCACGCCCGACGGGACACTCCCGCCGAGGACGTCGCCAAGACCCGGGACGTCATCACGGACCTGGTCAGCGAGCTGGCCGCCGACCGGTCGATCGAGGCGGTCGGCGTCGGCGCGGCGGGCTGGATCGACGCCACCCGCTCCACCGTGCTCTTCGCCCCGAACCTCGCCTGGCGTGACGAGCCGCTGCGCGACTACGTCAGTAAGAAGAGCGGCCTGCCGGTGGTCGTCGAGAACGACGGGAACGTGGCCGCCTGGGCCGAGTTCCGCCACGGCGCCGCCCGGCACGCCGACGACTCCATGGTCATGTTCACCATCGGCACCGGTGTGGGCGGCGGCATCGTGCTCGGCGGCGAGCTGGTCCGCGGCGCGCACGGCATCGCCGCCGAGCTGGGCCACATGCTGACCGTCCCGGACGGCCACCAGTGCGGCTGCGGACGGCTCGGCTGCATCGAGCAGTACGCCAGCGGCAGCGCGCTGGTCCGCTTCGCCCGCGCCGCCGCCCGGCAGGAGCCGCAGCGGGCCGCGGCGCTGCTGGAGCTGGCCGGGGGTGAGGCCGAGGCGATCACCGGGCCGATGGTCACCGCGGCGGCCAAGGGCGGCGACCCGGTCTCGACCGAGGCGTTCGCCCAGGTCGGCCGCTGGCTCGGCACCAGCCTCGCGGACATGGCCCAGATCCTGGACCCGCAGGTGCTCGTCGTCGGCGGTGGCGTGATCGACGCCGGTGACCTGCTGATGGGGCCGACCCGGCGCTCCTACATCGACTCGCTCGCCCAGCGCAGCCGGCTTCCGGTCGCCGAGATCCGCCCGGCCGAGCTGGGCAACCGCGCGGGCGTCATCGGCGCCGCCGACCTGGCCCGGCGGATGTAGGCGGGCGGGTCGCCGTGACGGGAAGCTCCGGGGTGCCGCTGCGTGTGCTGTCGTACAACATCCACGGTCAGCGAGACGACCGGGCCGCGCTGGTCGCGGTGATCCGCGACGCCGCCCCGGACGTGGTGATCGTGCAGGAGGGCCCACGGCGGTTCCGCTGGCGGCGCAAGTCGGCCGCGCTCGCCGAGTCGGTCAACCTGGTGGTCGCGGGCGGCGGGCTGCCCGCGCTGGGCAACCTGCTGCTGACCAGCCTGCGGGTCCGGGTGCTCGCCACCCGGTGCCAGCGGTTCCCGCTCACCCCCGGGCGGCACCTGCGCGGCGCCGCGTACGCCGACTGCGTGGTCGCCGGCGGCGCCCGGTTCACCCTGGCCGGCTCGCACCTCTCCACCGACCCGGCCGAGCGTCCCGCGCAGGCCGCCGTCCTCAAACGGGAGCTGGGGGCCGCGACCACGCCCCTGGTGGTCGGCGCGGACCTCAACGAGGGACCGGACGGGCCGGCCTGGTCCACCGTCGCCCACGGGCTGACCGACGCGGCGGTCGCCGCCGACCGGGCCGAGCGGCTCACCTACTCCTGCGCCGACCCCCGGTCGCGGATCGACGCGCTCTTCGTCGACCCGCGGATCACCGTGGTCGACTACGACGTGGTGGACACCCCGCAGACCCGCCGGGCCAGCGACCACTTCCCGGTCCTGGTCGACCTGTTGCTGCCGGTAGCCGGCTGAGCGCACCCGGGTCGCGCCGGCCGCCTCCGTGCCGGCACTCGGCCGCGCCCGCAACCCGGTACCCGCCAGGGCTGGACAACCGGCTCCGATGTGGGGAGGATTTCGCGGCGACCGGCACCCGTGCCGCACAAAAGGAGATGTTCCGGTGACCACCTCCACCGACCGGCCCGATCCCGAGGCGACCACGCTCGCCCTGAGCCGCGACGGCCGCCCGGTCTCCGACCGGGGCGACACGGTCTGCGTCATCGGCGCCGGGGCCAGTGGCCTGGCAGCGATGAAGAACCTCAAGGAACACGGCTTCGGTGTCGACTGCTACGAGCGGGAGACCGGCGTCGGCGGCGCGTGGAACTGGCGCCACGACCGCAGCCCGGTCTACGCCAGCACCCACCTGATCTCGTCCCGGCCGTTCACCCAGTTCCCCGACTTCCCGATGCCGGACTCCTGGCCGGACTACCCGCACCACAGCCAGCTGCTGGCCTACTTCGAGCGGTACGCCGACCACTTCGACCTGCGCTCGCACATCTGGTTCGGCACCGAGGTGATCCGGGTCGAGCCCGTCGAGGGAGACGGCTGGGACGTCACCACCCGCAGCACCGGCGGATACGGCCCGGAACGCACCTCCCGCTACGCGGCAGTGGTGGTCGCCAACGGGCACAACTGGTCGCCGAAGCTCCCCGGCTACCCGGGGCTGGAGGAGTTCCGCGGCGAGGTCATGCACGCGTCCTCGTACAAGGACCCGGCCCAGCTGCGGGGCAAGCGGGTCCTGGTGGTCGGTGCCGGCAACACCGGCTGCGACATCGCCGTCGAGGCCGCGCAGCAGGCGTCGCACTGCTGGCACTCCACCCGGCGCGGCTACTGGTACGCCCCGAAGTACGTCCTCGGGCGCCCCGCCGACCAGGTCAATGACACCTTGCTCGCGCTGCGGGTACCGCTGCGGATGCGGCAGTGGCTCTACCACTCGACGCTGCGCCTCACCGTCGGCGACCTGACCCGGTTCGGGCTGCCGGCGCCGGACCACCGGGTCTACGAGACCCATCCGATCGCGAACAGCCAGCTCGTCTACCACGTGGGGCACGGGGCGATCACGCCCGTGCCGGAGGTCGCCGGCTTCAACCCGTACGGGGTGCAGCTCACCGACGGCCGGCAGATCGAACCGGAGCTGGTCGTCTTCGCCACCGGCTATCTGCCGCGCTTCGACTTCCTCGATCCGAAGGTGCTCGGCGACGACTCCGGGACCGGCCGCCCCAACCTCTGGCTCAACGCGTTCGCGCCGGGACATCCCACGCTGGCCGTGGTCGGCCTGCTCCAGCCGGACTCGGGCCTGTTCCCGCTGGCGCACTGGCAGGCCGTGCTCTTCGCCCGGCTGCTGCAGGCACGCCGTACCCGCCCGGACCGGGCGGCGGCGTTCGCCGCGACCGCCCAGGCCCGGGCGGGGGAGCGCTACTCAGGACCGGTGAAGGAGAGCACCCGGCACTGGTTCGAGGTCGGGCACGTCGACTATCTGCGCGCCGTGCAGCGTGCCCTCGACTCCCTGGAGGGGAAGTGAGCGCGCGCCGCGGGCGAACCGTCGTCGAGGCCGCGTGCCGTCGCCCGGAGCGGGGCGGCAGCGCGAGTGAGCAGAGTGGGCCCGCGGGCCGGGCAGTCACGAGCGAAGGGCTGATTCCGTGAGCAGTGTCCGGGTCATCCGGGGGTCGGAGTGGGCGCGGCCGGTCCGGCCGGTCCGGCGTGAGGTGCTCAGCAACACCCCGGAGCTGGAGGAGGGGCGCTCGCCGCTGCTCTTCGTACCGGGCTTCGGGCACGGGGCGTGGGCGTTCGCCGAGCACTGGCTGGGGCATGCGGTGTCCCGCGGGTTCCCCGCGCACGCGGTGAGCCTGCGTGGCCACGGCGGCAGCGAGGCCGCGCCGAAGGCGTCGCTGCGGGCGTACGTCCACGACGTGGTCCAGGTGGCCGCGGGCCTGCCGCGCCAGGCGGTGCTGGTGGGACACGGCGCCGGGGCACTCGTGGTGGCGCACGCGCTGGCCCGCTACCCGGCCCGGGCGGCGGTGCTGGTCTCGCCGGTCTTCGGCGGTTGGGGGACGCTCGGCACCGCGCTCCGGCGCAACCCGGCGGGTACGCTGCCCGCCGCGTTCGGCGGGCGGTTGCGGCTGAGCCGCGCGCAGCTGTTCAGCCGTGAGCTGCCCGACTCGGAGGCCCGGCGGTACGTCTCGACGCTGGGCCGGGCGAGCCGGCGGGCCCAGTGGCAGCTGCTGACCCGCCCGGAGCTGGAGCCGCCGGTGGGCGACCCGCCGGTGCTGGTGCTGGGCAGCCCCGACGACCGGGTGGTGCCGGCCGCCGCGCTCAGCCGGGTGGCCCGCCGCTACGGTTCGGCGCCGCTGCTCTTCCCCGGGATGGGGCACGACCTGATGCTCGACGCCCGGTGGCGGGAGCCGATCGACGCGCTGCTGGACTGGCTCGAGAAGGAGCCGGCGGCGCACTGACCGGTCAGCCGCCCGACGGGTGCTCGACCCGGGTGGCGGAGCGGTCCGGCTGGCCGGGCACGGTGATCGAGGCGGCGTCCGTCCCGCTCACCAGCCGCCGCACCAGCGGGCCGGTTTCATCCAGGGCGCTGAGGTAGGAGCGCGCCCACGCCCGGATGTCGTGCTCGTGCAGGTGCGCCCGCATCGCCCGCATCCGCCGGCTGACGTCGGCCGGGGCGGCGTGCAGCGCGGCGAGCAGCCCCTCCTTCAGCCCTTCCAGGTCGTGCGGGTTCACCAGGTACGCCTGGGACAGCTCGGCGGCCGTCCCGGCGAACTCGCTGAGCAGCAGCGCGCCGGTGTCGTCGACGCGGGCGGCCACGTACTCCTTGGCCACGAGGTTCATCCCGTCTCGCAGCGGGGTCACCGCCATCACGTCGGCGACCCGGTAGAGGGCCGCCAGCTCGGCCCGGTCGAACGGCTGGGTCAGGTAGTGGATCGCCGGCTCGCCGACCCGGCCGAACTCGCCGTTGATCCGTCCGACCTCGCGCTCGACCCGTTCCCGCAGGATCTGGTACTGGCCGACCCGTTCCCGGCTGGGCACGGCGACCTGCACCAGCACCGTGTCGCGGACCTTGACGTGCCCGCTCGCCAGCAGCTCGCTGTACGCCTTGAGCCGCTGCTCGATGCCCTTGGTGTAGTCCATCCGGTCGACGCTGAGGATCACCCGTTCGGGACGGCCGAGGTCCTGCCGCAGCCGTTGGGCCCGGGCGGCGACGTCGGGGCGGGCGGCGAGCGCGGCCATCTCGGCGGTGTCGATGGAGACCGGGAAGGCGCCGATGCGTACGACCCGCCCGTCGACACCGATCCGTCGGTCGGTGGCGGGCAGGCTCAGCACCTTCGCCACGAGCTGGGCGAAGTTGTGCGCGGCCTGGACGCGTTGGAACCCGATCAGGTCGGCGCCGAGCATGCCGCGCAGCAGTTCGGCCCGGCGGGGGAGCTGCATGAACAGCTCCGGCGGCGGGAACGGCACGTGCAGGAAGAAGCCGATCCGTAGGTCGGGCCGCATCGCCCGGAGCAGGCCGGGGAGCAGGTGCAGGTGGTAGTCCTGCACCCAGACCACCGCGCCCGGTTCGGCGACCTCGGCGGCGGCCTCCGCGAACCGCCGGTTGACCCGCTGGTACGCCTCCCACCAGCGCCGGTGGTGCTCCGGCTGCTCGACGGCGTCGTGGTAGAGCGGCCAGAGCGTCGAGTTGGCGAAGCCCTCGTAGTGGTCGCGCAGGTCCTCGGCGGTGAGCGGGACGGCGCGCATGTGCACCCCGTCGACGTCGGGCAGGGTGGGGGCGGGGCCCGTGCCGCCGGCCCAGCCGACCCAGGTCGCGGGGGTGTGCCGCAGCAGCGGGTGCAGCGCGCTCACCAGCCCGCCGGGGGTGCGCCGCCACTCGCAGGCGCCGTCGGGGGCGATGCTGTCGTCGATGGGTAGGCGGTTGGCCACGACGACGAGTGAACTATGTCGCATCTCGGGCATTCCGATCAGCAGTGGACTGACCGCCACGAGAAAGGAACAACCGGTCAGTCAGCGGTGGACGTGACGTTCAGCGGTATTCCTGCTGACCGTAAGTTACACCACTGACACACCCACCGTGGGCGGGCGTCGTCCCGCGATGCGGTCGGTGACCGCCCGGTAGCGGAGGGGTCAGACGACCGCGCCGTCGTCGGGATCGCGGTCGTCCTCGTCGCCGCCGGGGCGCAGCCGCCAGACGAGCGTGACGAAACCGGCGAGGATCCCGGTGAAGCCGACCAACGTGACCATCGAACGGTCGATCGGGAGCAGCGACGGAAAGAGGAAGAGCACGAAGCCGACCACCACGGCGAGCACGCCGACCGCGGCGTACTTGGAGATTCGCGGCAGCGGCGGCGGAGGCGGCGGGGTGTAGCGCTCGTCCTCGTCGTCGGGCAGGTCGGCGCCGAAGGTGTCCAGCCCGTCGAGCAGCGACGGCTCGTCGTGCCGGTCGGTGCGCCCGACCGAGACGCCGGAGATGTCGGCCGCGTACGGCAGGCGGCGTACATCGGTCGCGGTCGGCCCGGCCTCGTCGGTCCCCGCCCGGGTCAGCGGGCCGGCGGCCGGCCCGCTCGGCTCGTCGATGTCCTCGGCGGCCGGCCAGGGGTTGGCGCCGGCGGTCGGCGTGGTGTGGAAGCCGGCCACGATCCGTGCCCACTCGGCGTCGATGTCCGGCTCGTCGGTGGGGGGCTGCTCCGGCGTGCCCTCGTCGGCGAGCTGGCTCAGGTAGTCCCGCGCGGTCGTCAGGTGCGAGCGGTCGACGTAGAGGCGGTCGACCGGCCGGGCCGGGACCGTGGTGGTGCGGGTGACCGGGTTGAGATCGGCCGACGGCTGGAGGTACGCGGCGATGCCGCCGGCGGCCAGGACGTCCAGCAGGTGTTCGCCGACGCGTGGATCGACGTCGCCGGCGATGGCGTACTCGCTCGCGTCGAGCCCGTTGTCCCGCCGTCCCCGGCGGGCCCCACCCGCTGACACCGGACACCCTCCTCAACGCGCCTGCGGCGCGGCCGCCCCATCCCCCACGGCGTGACCCGCACGCCGTGCTTTGAATCGTGACACGTCACGACCCTGTTGCGGGAGTGCGTTGTGTCGCGTCTTCCAAACTCGGACCCCGTGTCGCTGGTCGCGGGCAGCGTCGTATGTCTGTTTGTGCGGAGAACGGCAGGCGGTCCGCAGGGCGGAATGCGCCCGGACGCGCGAGCCCGGCCGCCGACGGATGATCGACTCGAACGTCCATGGAGCAGGGCGGTCCGGGTGAGCGGGAGACCCCGACTTCCTCGAACCCGAGTCGATCACGAACTGGTCATCGGGCGTTCGGGGCGGCGACCGTGTCGGCGACCGACACCCGGACCGGATCCGGGTCCGCCCAGCTCCAGTTCGGGTGGGCGCGGTTGGTGAGCAGCACGAGGACCAGCTGCCGGGCCGGGTCGACCAGCAGGGAGGTGCCCGTGAAGCCGGTGTGCCCGAAGGTGCGGGGACCGCTCAGCCGGCCCATGAACCAGGGCTGGTCGAGCACGACGCCGAGACCGTGCGCCGAGGTGCGGTGCGGGCGCTCCGGATCCACGGCCGGCAGCCCCGCGTTCACGTTCTCGAGCATCCGCCGGGTGAGCTCCTCCGACAGGATCCGGGTGCCCCGGTAAGCGCCACCGCCCAGCAGCAGCTGCCCGATGACGGCCACCTCGGCGGCGGTGCTGAAGATGCCCGCGTGGCCCGCGATCCCACCCATGTGGTTGGCGACGTCGTCGTGCACCACCCCGCGCAGCAGCCCCCGCGACGAGCGGGCGTCGGTGGCGACGAGCCGGGCCGCCTGCTCCGCGGCGCTCAGCCAGGTCTTCGGCTTGAAGCCGGTGTCGTGCAGGCCGAGGGGACCGGTCAGCCCGGCCCGGAGCGCCTGGTCCAGCGGCCGGCCGGTGACCTTCTCCACGAGGAACGCGAGCACCATGAACCCGACGCTGGAGTAGCGGAAGACCGTGCCGGGCGTGGCCCCGCTGACCAGGGGAGTGGCCAGCACCGCCGCCCGGCGAGCCGCGTCGTCGGGCAGGCCGACCACCTTGGCGCCGACCGGCAGGCCGCTGGTGTGCGCCAGCAGCATCGCGACGGTGATCTTGTCCTTGCCGGCGCCGGTGAACCCGGGCAGGTGGTCCACCACCTTCGTGTCCAGCTTCAGCTGCCCGCTGTCGACCTGCTGCAGGGCGAGGATCGCCGTGTAGACCTTGGTGAGCGAGGCGAGGTCGAAGATCGAGTCGTACCGCATCGCGACCTGCTTGGACTCGGGCAGCAGCACCGGGCCGGCGCCGTACCGCAGCGCCTTGCCCACCCACGCCTTCGCCAGGTCCGCCCCGTTCAGCTGGCAGAGCGTGACCGCGCCCGCGTACGCCGGATGGTCGGGGTTGTCGTCGGTCGGGGAGAGATGACGGTCGAGGGTCAGGCGCAACCTGCCGGCCAGGTCGGTCCGGCCGCGTCCGGGCGCGGGCGCGGCGGGATCGGGCGCGGCCTGGCCGGTGCCGCGCGCGGGCGCCCGGCCCGGCGCGGACGGCGGGGCGGCGCTCCCGCTCGCGGCGGGGCTGGTGGCCGGCTCGGCCGCGACCGGACGGGTCACCTCCCGGCAGCCGGCGAGGGCTGCGGACGCGGCCGCGAGACCGGCCCCGAGCACGGTACGGCGGTGCAGCGACATGCGGCGCATCATGACAGGCGAAATCGACAGGTGTCAGTCCGCCGAGGAGTCCGTTGTGGCCGGTGCCCGTGCTTCGTAGGCTTCTTCCCCTGTCGACCGTCCGGCCTCCCGACCGACAGGCCGAGGGCGGACGACGTCGTGACCGCCACTGGGAAAGGACGCCGGTGTTCTACTGGCTGATGAAGTACGTCCTGCTCGGCCCGCTGCTGCGGGTGCTCTTCCGTCCGCAGGTGGAGGGGCTGCACCACGTACCGGCCACCGGCCCGGTGATCCTGGCCAGCAACCACCTCTCCTTCTCCGACTCGATCTTCACCCCGTTGATGGTCAAGCGGAAGGTCACCTTCGTGGCCAAGGCCGAGTACTTCACCGGCAAGGGGATCAAGGGCTGGCTGACCAAGATGTTCTTCGTCAGCACCGGCACCATCCCCGTCGACCGCTCCGGCGGGCGGGCGGCCCGAGCCGCCCTCGACACCCAGCTGGAGGTGCTGCGGGGCGGGGGCATCGCCGGCATCTACCCGGAGGGCACCCGCTCGCCGGACGGCCGGCTCTACCGGGGCAAGACCGGGGTGGCCCGGCTGGCCCTGGAGAGCGGCGCGCCGGTGGTGCCGGTGGTGATGCTGAACGCCGACGAGATCCAGCCACCCGGCAAGCTGATCCCGAAGATCGCCCGGGTGCGGATCCGGTTCGGGGCCCCGCTCGACTTCTCCCGCTACCGCGGCCTGACCGGTGACCGGTTCGTCGAGCGTGCGGTCACCGACGAGATCATGTACGACCTGATGGAGCTCTCCGGCCGCGAGTACGTCGACGTGTACGCGCAGAAGATGAAGAACCAGCCCGCCGCGCCGGTGGCCGCCTGACCCGGCTAGCGGACACCC
Organism: Micromonospora musae; assembly: GCF_003626545.1. NCBI lineage: Bacteria > Bacillati > Actinomycetota > Actinomycetes > Micromonosporales > Micromonosporaceae > Micromonospora > Micromonospora musae. The sequence continues at coordinate 224,775 of NZ_RAZS01000005.1, read as the reverse complement.
GCCAACCGGAGCAGCCCGGCGGCGTCGTTGCGGATCGCGAACTCGTGCAGCCGGGCCCGGGCCTCGGCCGCGCCCGCCGGGTCGACCGCCGAGCGCGGACCGATCGACAGCGCGGTCGTGATGATCTCGTCGGTCACGTCGGTCATCCGCGCGTAGCTCGCCGCCGCGCCCCGCATCAGCTCGGCGGCGGTACCGGGGTCGCCCGCGGCGTTGGCAAGGACGGCGTCGGCGACCTGACCGGCCGCCCGCGCCCAGGGGGTCATCCGGGGCGCCCGGCCCAGCAGGTCCCGCACGAGCCGGGCCGCGTCGGGGCCGAGCACCCCGGCGACGTGCCCGACCGCCGGCACCCACTCGGCGAACGGGATCATCTGGGTCCGCCGCCAGTCCTCGTCCAGCTCGGTGAGCAGCGCCATCGCCTCGTCCCGCCGGCCCTGCACCGCCCGGCAGAGCGCCGCGTGCGCCAGCGTGGAGCGCAGCACCCGGTGGAAGCCGCTGCGGCGCGCGGCGACCACCGCCTGCTCGACCAGGTCCCCGGCGTCGCCGGCCGCCCCGGCCTCCCGCAGCGGCCGCGTCACGCGCAACCCGCGCATCCACCCCGACACCGCCACGATGTGCAGGTCCCACTCCGCGGTCGGCCGGCGCGTCGACTCCGCGGCCGTGGCCAACGCCGACGTCCACTCGCCCGCGTAGTAGGCCCGGGCCCACTGGTCCTCGAAGCTGGTGGCGATGCTGTGCTCGCCGCCGAGGTCCAGCGTCCGCTGCTCGTCCACCAGCCGGGCCGAGCCGGCGAGGTCCCCCTCCTCCTGCAACGCCCAGGCGAGGTTCTGCACCGCCCGGCGGCGGCTGGCCAGCCGCTCCAGCCGGCAGTGCTCGGTCACCTCGGCGAGCTCGGCGTACGCGTCGCCGGAGCCGGCCATGTAGCGCGCGACGGCGAGGGTGATCCGGGCGTTCGCCTGCGACTCCCGCAGCTGCAGCCGCTCGGCCAGCGCAGCGGCGGCCTGGGCGGCGGCGCACGCCGGCTCGGTCTCCGCGTTGAGCATGTGCACCCGGGCGAGCTCCAGCAGGGCGCCCGCCTTCTCCTGGCTGTCCGGCAGCTCGGTGTAGAGGCCGATCGCCCGGTCCAGGAAACGCTGGGTGGCCGGCCGGTCGGCCCGGCTCCAGGCGGCGGTCGCCAGGAGCGTCCAGGCCCGCGCCGCGCCCGTACGGTCACCGTCCTCGGTGAGCCGGCGGGCGAGCCGGGCCAGGATGTCCGCACCGCCGGCCACCAGGAACGCGTCACCGTCGCGGTAGAACGCCAGCTCGGTGTCGAAGAGCTCCAGCGCCGGATCCGGCGGCAGGTCCAGCGCCAGCGCCCGCCCGACCAGCGTGGCGGCGGTCTCCAGCGCGTGCAGCTCGTACGCCCGCCGGGCCGCCCGGTGCAGGGCGTTGCGCGCCGGCCGGGCGTACGGGCTGGTGTCCACGCCGACCGTCCGGGCGATCTCGTGCGCCGCCCAGCGGTGGTTGGCCAGCACCTCGGCCAGGTCGTGCTGCCGGCCGTCGGCGAGCTGCTCCAGCCAGTCGGCGGTGTGGTGGTGGCGCAGCACCCGCTCGGCCCGGGGCAGCCGCTGGTAGCAGACGTCCCGCACCAGGACGTGCCGGAACCGGAACTCCGACTGGCCGGGCATCGTCGTGCTGGTCTGCTCGTACACCAGGTCACGGCGTTGCAGCCGGTCCAGCGCCCGCTCCACCCAGCCCACCGGCCGGCCGAGCGCGGTGGCCACCGGCGCGGCCCAGAACTGCACGCCGACCACCGCGGCGGCCTGCAGGACCGCCCGGTCGGCCGGGTCCAGCAGGTCGAGCCGGTTGGCGATGACGGCCTGCACCGTCCGGGGCATCTCCGCGCCGCCGGCCGGCCCGACCGAGCCGACCCCGTCCAGGAGGCCGCCGTCGAGCAGCATCCGGGCGTACTCCTGCGCGTAGAGCGGGTTGCCGTCGGCGAACTCGATGAGCGGGGTGCGCTGCGTCGACGGCAGCGTCGCCTTCCCCAGCAGCAGCGAGTAGAGGGTGTCGATGTCGGAGTCGTGCATCGGCGGCACCGAGATGGACATGGCGCCGCTGATCGTGCCGGTCCACGCCGGATGCCGCTCCCGCAGCTCCGGCCGGGCGGTCGCGACCACCAGCAGCGGCACGCCCCGGGCCGTCGCGCCCAACTGCTCGACGAAGGCGAGCAGGGTCTGGTCCGCCCAGTGCATGTCCTCGAAGACCAGCACGGTCGGCCCGGCGGCGGCCAACGCGAGCAGGAACCGCCGCCACGCCGCCTCGGTCTCGCCGAGGGTGAGCCGCTCGCCCGGCAGACCGAGCAGCGGGCCGAGCGCCTCGGCCAGCCGTACGGCGTGCGGGTCGGCGAGCTGACCCAGCCGGGCGCGCAGCCGGTCGCGCAGCGCCACCGGGTCCTCGGCCCCCGGCATCGCCACCCAGCTCTTCACGATGTCCGTGAGCGCCGCCCAGGTGACGTTCTCGCCGAACGGTGGACACTGCCCGACGAGCCAGGTGATCGGCGGCCCGGGCAGGCTGCCGGCGTGCCGGGCGAGTTCGCGCAGCAGGCGACTCTTGCCCACCCCCGCCGGGCCGAAGACCGTCATCAGCTGCGACGTCCGCTCATTGACCATCCGGTGCAGCGCGTTGACCAGCAGGCCGCGCTCGTGCTCGCGGTCCACCATCGGGGTCAGCTCGGCCGTTCGCGGGTCGCGGTGCGGCTTGGCCCGGACGGCCAGCCAGATGCGGCTCACCGCCGAGCGGCCGCGCAGCGTGACCGGCGGACGGTCGGCGTACTCGAGCTCGTGACGGGTGGCCGACCAGGTGGCCTCGTCGACCACGACGCCGCCGGACGGGGCGAGGGACTGCAACCGGGAGGCGGTGTTGACCACGTCGCCCGTCACGAACGCCTGGCCGCCGTCGCGGGTGGCCGAGAGGTCGACCAGGGCCTCACCGGTGGCGATACCGACCCGGAAGCCGAGCGCCGGCCGCGCGCCGTCCGGCTGGCGGGCCAGGTTGCGTTGCAACTCGAGGCCGGCGCGGACACAGCGCAGCGCGTCGTTGTCGGTGGCGACCGGCGCGCCGAAGAGCGCCATCACCGCGTCGCCGATGTACTTCTCGACCACCCCGCCGTACTGGTGCACGATCCGGCGCACCGCGGCGAAGTACGCCTGCTGCAGGCCACGGGCCTGCTCCGGGTCGGCCCGTTCGGCGTACGCGGTGAAGTCCACGATGTCCACGAAGAGGACACTGACCTGTCGCCGGTCCTCCTGGACGGTCACCACGTGGTCGCGCAGCGGGTGCCCGCAGCTGGTGCAGAAGTTGGCCTCGGTGCTGTTGGCGTGGCCACACTGCGCGCAGCTCACGGCGAGCGGCTGGCCGCATCCGCCGCAGAAGCGGTCGTCCGGTCCAGCCGCGCGTGCGCAGTGTCCACACTTCAGGTCGATGTCCAGCTCCGTACGCAGAGAGCGCCAGTATCGCCGCGCGCGGGCCCAGTCGGGTACCCGACGTGCGGGCGGGCCTCGCGCCCGATCGGTCGGGGCTAGTCTTCCGTACCAGGAAATTTCACGTCAGGAGAGTGCCGTGCAGGTGCGATTGTCCGCCCCGTGGACCGATCCGGCTGGCAGGGTGTGGGCTGCGGGGGACACGATCGACGTCGACGCGGTGATTCTCGCCGAGCTGGAGGAGCAGGGCATGGTGGAAGAGCCCAAGGGTCAGGCGAGCGGGTCGGCGGAGACGACGACCACGCCCGCGGCGCCCAAGCCGACCGATCCGACCAAGATCGGCCCGGGGCCCGGTGCCCCGCCGGCCGACGACAACGACAACTGAGCAACCGGGTGGGGCCGGCGGGCAGGAGCCTGACGGCCCCATCCGTCTGCGCCGACGGCGTCGGCGTACGACGAGCCGGCCGCGTGGGGGACCGGGCCGTCCGATGCGGACGATCCCCGGCCAACCGGCCCTCGGCCGGTCTCCTCTCCGGCGTCAGCGGTCGTTCATGCCCGCGCGTCGGCGCAGCGCCGCCACGTCGGTGACCACGATGCGGCGCCCCTCGGTACGCAGCCAGCCGCGGTTGGCGAACGAACCGATCGCCTGGTTGACGCTCTGCCGGGAGCCGCCGGCCATCTCCGCCAGCTGACTCTGGTTGAGCTCGATGGTGATCATCGGCGCCTGACTCTCGCCGGCCAGCCGGACCAGCGTCTTGGCCACCCGACCGGGCAGGTCGAGGAAGACGTGGTCGGCGTTCTGCTCGGTGAGGCGGCGGATCAGCGCGCCGAGGGACCGCATCACGGCGTCGAGGATGCGCGGATTGGAGTGCACCAGCTCCATGAAGGCGCCCCGGGAGAGCGCGAGGGCGGTGCAGTCCTCGATCGCCTCGGCGGAGGCGGAGCGGGTGGAGGCGTCCAACAGGGAGACCTCGCCCAGCACGTCCGGGGGACGGATCACCGACAGCACGGCCCGTTCGCCGGTCGGGGCGGTGCGGAAGACCGCGACCGCGCCCCGGCGCAGCACGATCAGGGACTCGCCCGGGTCGTTCTCGACGAAGAGCAGCTGACCCTTGCGGTACGTGCGTGGCACGGCGGCGGCGATGACGCGCTGCCGCACCTCCGGCTCGAGCCCGGCGAACATCTCCACACCCGTGAGTGCGTCACCCGGCTCCGGAAGGCGAACCCCCTCCACGGCCCAACCCCTCCCCGGTCAAGGACCACAACACGCACCGGTGAACCTGACGGGCCTCGACGGTTGGTGAGCTGACACCGTTCGGCGCGGGTAGCGGTACACATCAGATCATGACGGTCGTGTCGCTTGCTGTACACCCCTGAAATCACTTCCGTGACACTCCCGAGCTGCGGCAACCGGCATCGTGGGGTGGCGGATCCAGCTGGTGGGGCCGGGGAGGCGTTATCCGGCCGGCGGCGGCCGTGCGGGTGCGGGGCCCGCGCGGCCGCCGCCGGCGTACGACGAGGAGCGCCGGCCCGGTGTCGGCCGCGGTGCCTGCCCCCGCCCGACGCGCCGAACCGGCGGTGGGCGAGGATGTCAGTGATGGCCTACCGCTACTTCTACGACTGCGAGTTCATCGAGGACGGCTCGATCGTCGACCTCGTCTCGATCGGCGTCGTCGACGAGTTCGGCCGCGAGTTCTACGCGGTCTCCACGGAGTTCGACGGCTCCCGGGCGATCCCGTGGGTCCGCCGCAACGTGCTGGACCGGCTGCCGTCCCCGGCCGACCGCGCCTGGCGCTCCCGCGAGCGCATCCGGGACGAGCTGTACGACTTCCTGACCGAGCCGGTCCGCGGCCGCCCCGGGGAGCAGATCGAGCTGTGGGCCTGGTACGCCGCGTACGACCACGTGGTGCTGGCGCAGCTGTGGGGGGCGATGCCGGCGCTGCCCCGGGAGATCCCGCGGTTCACCAAGGAGCTGCGGCAGCTCTGGGACGACCGGGGCCGCCCGCCGCTGCCGGAGGCCGAGGCGGCCCGGCACGACGCGCTGGTCGACGCCCGGCACAACCTGGCCCGGTGGCGGGCCATGACCGCGCGCTGAGCCCCCGACGGCGGGCGGTTCTCCTCCGCCGGGGCGGTGGTCGGTCCGCCGGTGGCGACGAGCGCCCGCCGGGGCGACGGACGGCCACCCACGGTGACGGTGCCGGCGCGATCCACGAGGGTCCGCGGCGCGGCGACCGCCGGTGGGCCGGAGCGGAAACCGGGAGGTCCGGCACGGAACACCCCGTTCCCGGGCGCACCACGCGGGCCGCGCTGTCGCCGCTCGGACGGGCGGACTACAGTGCGCAGTGACGGCCCGCCCCGGGCCGGCAACGGCGCCGATGTCTGATCGACACCTAACCTGGGGCTTACGAGGGCTTCATCTTGATGCTCCAGGAGGATGAGCAGATCATGCGTATCGGCGTGCTCACCGGTGGTGGCGACTGCCCTGGTCTCAACGCGGTCATCCGCGCGGTGGTCCGCAAGGGCGTGGCCACGTACGGTCACGAGTTCGTGGGCTTCCAGGACGGTTGGAAGGGCCCGCTGGAGGGTCTGTCCAAGCCGCTGGGCATCGCGGAGGTCCGCGGCATCCTGCCGCGCGGCGGCACCATCCTCGGCTCGTCCCGGACCAACCCGTTCAAGATCGAGAACGGCGTGGAGCGGATCAAGGACAACCTCGCCGCGCAGGGCGTGGACGCCCTGATCGCGATCGGCGGCGAGGACACCCTCGGCGTCGCCACCAAGCTCTACGAGCTGGGCGTGCACGTCATCGGCGTGCCGAAGACGATCGACAACGACCTGGGCGCCACCGACTACACGTTCGGCTTCGACACCGCCGTGAACATCGCGATGGAGGCGATCGACCGGCTGCACACCACCGCCGAGAGCCACCACCGCACCCTCGTCGTCGAGGTGATGGGCCGCCACGCCGGCTGGATCGCGCTGCACGCGGGCCTCGCCGGCGGCGCCAACGTGATCCTCCTGCCGGAGCGGAACTTCGACGTCGAGCAGGTCGCCGGCTACGTCGAGAAGCGCTTCCAGCACCAGTACGCCCCGATCGTGGTCGTCGCCGAGGGCGCCCAGCCGCTGGAGGGCCAGATGGTCCTGCAGAACCAGGAGCTCGACGCGTTCGGCCACGTCCGCCTCGGCGGCATCGGCCAGTGGCTCGCCGAGCAGCTGGAGGCGAAGACCGGCAAGGAGGCCCGCACGGTCGTGCTGGGCCACATCCAGCGCGGCGGCACCCCGACCGCGTTCGACCGGGTGCTCGCCACCCGCCTCGGCCTGCAGGCGATCGACGCCGCGCACGAGGGCGACTGGGGCAAGATGGTCGCGATGCAGAGCACGGACATCGTCCGGGTGCCGCTGGCCGAGGCCACCCGTGAGCTGAAGACCGTGCCGCTGGAGCGGTACGCCGAGGCCGAGGTCTTCTTCGGCAGCTGATTCACCGCCACGGCGCCGCGGTGGTCGTACGGCCACCGCGGCGTCGAGCGTGGCGAGGAGAGGGGTAGGGCGGCATGTCACCCGGGGTGCACACGATCGCGGTGATCGGCACCGGCAAGATCGGCGAGCTGGTCCTCTCCGGCCTGCTGCGCTCGGGCTGGCCGGCGGACCGGCTGCTCGCCACCGCCCGCCGCCCCGCCCGCGCCGAGGAGCTTTCCGGCCGGTACGGCGTACGGGTGGTGGAGAACCTCGTCGCGGTGGAGGAGGCCGAGGTGCTGGCGGTCGCGGTCAAGCCGCAGGACGCCGCCGCCCTGCTGGACGAGATCGGGCCGAAGGTCCCCGCCGACAAGCTGGTGATCTCGCTCTGCGCCGGCCTGCCCACCAGCTTCTTCAACCGGCGGCTGCCCGAGGGCACCCCGGTGGTCCGGGTCATGACCAACACGCCGGCGCTGGTCGACGAGGCGATGACCGCGATCTCCGCGGGCCCGCACGCCACCGGGGCGCACCTGGGTCTGGCCGAGGAGATGTTCAAGCCGCTGGGCGCGACGGTCCGGGTCCCCGAGTCCCAGCAGGACGCGGTCACCGCGCTCTCCGGCTCCGGGCCGGCCTACTTCTACCTGCTCGTCGAGGCGATGATCGACGCGGGCATCCTGCTCGGGCTGCCCCGGCAGGTGGCGCACGAGCTGATCGTGCAGACCGCGATCGGTTCGGCGGTGATGCTGCGGGACTCCGGCGAGCACCCGGTGAAGCTGCGCGAGGCGGTCACCTCGCCCGCCGGCACCACCATCTCCGCCGTGCGTGAGCTGGAGAAGCACGGCGTACGGGCGGCGCTGCTCGCCGCCCTCGAAGCGGCCCGGGACCGGGCCCGGGAGCTCGCCGGCCAGGCCGACTGAGCCCCCGGGGTCGCCTGGGGCGTGTGTCGAAGTCCTCGGTCGAGCCGAGGCGGAGTCCAGGCGGCGGTCCGGCAAGGCGGGATTCGTTCGGATACCGGTGTTGTATCCGGACGAAGCGCCGACGCCGCCGGTCGTCGTCTGGGCCCGCCGCAGGCCGGCCAGGGACTTCGACACACGCCCTAATAGAGCAGGTAGGGGCGGCGCGCCCGCTCGAACGCGGCCAGCTCGGGGGCCCAGGCGCCGACCACGTCGTCCACGTCCGCCCCCGCGTCGATCATCGTGCGCAGCCGGGGCGAGCCGGTGAGCTTGTCGATCCAGTACGGCCGGGCGGTGTCCCAGGAGTCCTGCCGCCAGGCGAACGCCGGATAGCGGTGCGCCTCCACCAGCATCGCGACCCCCGTCCGGACCGGGTCGTAGACGCCACGATCGATCACCTTCACCTCGACCCCGGCGCAGAGCTTGTTGAGCAGCGCCGGCTTCTGCCCGACCGAGGTCGGCGTGAAGTACGCCTCGCGGAACTCGACGCCGGGCAGGTCGCGGGCGTTGAGGCGGTCGCTCCAGTGGTAGTCGAACTCCTCGGCCAGGCCGCCGATCAGCTCGAACGGCCGGCAGGTGCCGCGGCCCTCGGTGATCGAGGCGACTCCTTCGAAGAGGCAGGTGCCGGGGTAGACCAGCGCGGTGTCCTGGGTGGGCATGTTCGGGCTCGGCATCACCCAGGGCAGGTCGGTGTCGGCCGCCAGCAGGCTGCGCTTCCAGTGGCGGCACTTGACGACGTGCAGGTCGACCGTGCCGCCGATCTCGGCGGGCAGGAACTTCGCGTTGAAGAAGCGCGCCAGCTCGCCCACGGTCATCCCGTGCTGCTGGACGATCTCCTTGAGCCCCACGCCCGAGGTGTAGCCCGGCGTCATCATCGGGCCGCGGGCGCGCCCGCCGACCGGGTTGGGCCGGTCCAGCACCACGTACCGCTTGCCGGTGCGGGCGGCGGCGGCCATCGAGGTGTACATGGTCCAGATGTAGGTGTAGAACCGGGCGCCGACGTCCTGGATGTCGAAGACGACCGTGTCGACCGCGGCTTCGGCGAACATGCTCTCCCACTTCGCCTGGGAGGCGCCGTACGCGTCGTAGACGGTGATCCCTGTGCGGGCGTCGATGCCGGTGCCCTCGCTGCCGCCGGCCTGCGCGGAGCCGCGGAAGCCGTGCTCGGGGCCGAACGCCGCGGCGATCTGGACCTCACCCGAGGCGTGCATCAGGTCGACCAGGTGCCGGTAGGCGGAGTCCACGCCGGTGGGGTTGGAGATCACCCCGACGCGCTGGTCGGCAAGCTCGGCGAAGTCGGACCGGACCAGTACGTCGAGCCCGGTCTCCACCCGGCGGAGCCCGGGCGTCGCGAGGCCGGGCGAGCCGGGCGCGACGGCGGCCGCCACCCCCACCGTCACCGCACCCGCACCGGTCAGGAATCGTCTGCGCTCCACGGTCCACCTCCCATCGGTTGTTCGAAACTTAGCTACATGTAGATACCTCGTCAAGGAAGGTTAGCTACAGCCAGGTGCACGAACGGGCGAGGTGACCGGGGTGGGCGGGCGACCATACTTGCCGGATGTTCACCCTCGCCCAGGCGCGGTGCCTGGTCGCCACCCTGCGTCCACGCATCGACGACCTGATCCGACTCCGGGCCGACCTGGCCGAGCTGCACGCCGATCTGGCCGAGCACGGCACGAGCCCGTTCGGCGGCCGGGCCGAGGGCAAGGCCCTGGAGGCCCGGCTGCACGCCGTCCTCGACGAGCTGCATCAACACGACGTGCAGGTCAAGGGCATCGCCCCGCTGCTGCTCGACCTCCCCGGCGAGCGGAACGGTCGGCCCGTGCTCTGGTGCTGGCTGGAGGGGGATCCGGACATCGGCTGGTACCACCGCGTCGAGTGCGGATTCCCGGGTCGCCGGCCGGTGTGAGCCGGCCACCGGGCGGGCGGCCCGGCGGGCGTCAGCGGGTCGGTTCGGCGACCGCGAAGACCACCACGTTCTCGACGTAGTGGCGGCGACCCCTGTCGAAGTCGCCGCCGCAGGTGATCAGGCGCAGCTCGGCGCCGGGCGTCGGACCGTACACCGTGGAGGTGGGGAAGCGGTCCTTGCGGGTGCGCAGCGCACCGGTGACGCGGAACGACAGCCACTGCCCGCCGCGCCGTACCTCGACGGTGTCGCCCGGGCGCAGCTCGCCGAGGCGGGCGAAGACGGCGGGTCCGTGGCGCGAGTCCAGGTGCCCGGCGAGCACCGCCGGGCCGGGATCACCCGGCGCCGGGCCGCCCGCGTACCAACCGGCCAGGTCGAAGTCGGTAGGCGGCACCAGGGCGCCGGCCCGGTCCAGGCCGAGCGCCGTGAGCGGGGAGTCGACCCCGATGCGCGGCACGCGTACCCGGGTGGGCTCGCCCCGTGGGGCCGCCGGGCATCCGGTCGCGCAGTCGGGACTCCGCCCGGCGGTCGGTCGGCCCGCGACGGTCGGTGGCTGCGCGGCGGCCGGCGTCGGGTCGGCGCCGGCGGGCGGCGGTGGCTCGGTCGCGGCGAGGCCGACCCCGGTCCCGGCGGCCAGGCAGAGCGCCACCCCGAACGCGACAAGCGCGGTCACCGGCGGCCGGGACCGTCGGTGCCGGCGGATCGCCGGGCCGGGCGGCGAGATCACCAGCTGGTACGCCGGCGGCGGCGCAGCAGGAGCAGGCCGCCGACGAGCGCGAGGCCGGCCAGTCCGGCGGTGACGGCCGGGTACCCGAAGCGGCCCGTCCCGGCCGTGCCACCGGCCCCGGTCTCCACCCCGCCGGACGGGACCACCGTGCCACCCTGCGCGTCCCGTCGCAGTTCGGTGGTGAGCCCGCCCTCCTTCGCGTCCAGCACCAGCAGCGAGTAGACGGCGCCGCCGGTCAGCCGGACCTCGGCCTGCGTGGTCGGTCCGCCGCTGCCGGAGAGCCGCAGCCGCCATTGACCCGGCTCGACCAGCTGGTAGTCGGTCGTGGTGGCGAAATGGACGCCGTTGGCGATGGCCGGGCCGTCGGCGACCGCCACGTCGAGCACCGGGGCGCGCACCGAGGCCTGCACGACGCGGACCTTGGCCCGGCCGCCCTCCGGCGCGCTGAGGTCGTCCTGCAGTACGCGCAGCCCCAGGTCGGCGTAGCGCCCCACCCCGGCGACCGTGTACGCGGCACCGCTGGTCACCGCGACCTCGGTGGTGAGCACCGGCGGATCGTCGGCCGGCGCGCCCGCCTCGCGCATGGCCACCGCGTACCGCCCGACGGGCAGCGGCAGGTAGTCGGAGAGCACGCCGTAGCCCACGCCGGGGAAGACCTGCGGCTCCGTCGCGTCCGGGGCGGCCAGGTAGACGTCGACGCTCGGGGTGTCGGGGGAGAGGTGGGCGAGCCGCACGTAGCCGGGGCTCGCCGCGCTCGCCGCAGCGGCGGGGCTGGTCGGGAGGGCCACGCCGAGCAGGAGCACTCCGGCTCCGGCGAGCAGGCGGCGTGGTGCGGTGCGCAGCAGGTGCATGTCGCCTCCGGGGGTGCGGCCGGCCAACGGATTGGGTCCGGTCGATAGCGTCCCGGCCACGGGACTGCGATGCAACAGTCACCGGCCCGACACGCCGAGAAGCGCGGCGGGGAGCCGGAGGCACGCCGATCGCGGCTCGGAGCCGGCCGGGCACGTGGCGGAGGCGGCCGGGCACGTGGCGGAGCCGGGCGCACCCGGCCCCGCCACGTCCGGCGGGAGGGGGCTGCGACTCAGGCGGCGGAGTCGAAGGCGGCCAGCGCCTCGCGTACCTTCTCCACCCCGGCCGGCGCCTCGTGCTCCCAGTCCGTCGGGTCCGCGGAGTAGATGATCCCGTACGGCTCGGTGCCGGGCTGGTAGCGCCGGCCCTCGGCGAGCGGTCCGGCGTCCACGGCGTCGTAGCCGATCCGGTCCAGGAAGGTACGCGTCGCCGCCTTCGCGTCCGAGTCGTCGCCGGCGATGGGCAGCGCGCTGCGGTCGGCCGCCCCGGCCGGCCGGGGCAGGGTCCTCAGGTGCCGGAAGTTGATGTTGTTGAAGACCTTGACCACGCGCGCCTGCGGCAGGTGACGTTGCAGCAGTTCGCTGCTGGTGGTCGCGTCGGAGTCCAACTCCGCGATCTGCCCGTCGCGCTGCGGGTAGTAGTTGTTGGTGTCCAGCACGACCTTGCCGGCCAGCGGCTCCGGCGGCACCGCCCGGTACGCCTTCAGCGGGACGCTCACCACCACGAGGTCACCGGCCTGCGCGGCCTCGAGCGACGTCACCGCGCGGGCCCGCGGGCCGATCTCCTGGACGAGTTCGCGCAGGGTCTCCGGGCCGCGCGAGTTGCTGAGCACGACGTCGTAGCCGGCGGCCACGGCCAGCCGGGCCAGCGTGCCGCCGATGTATCCACTGCCGATGAATCCCACAGTTGTCATGTCTGGTGCCAACTCCGTCCACCGCGGCCCGCATTCCGCACCGGCCGCCGGAAGACGCCTCGGCGGCCTGCCGCCACGGTACGGCCGGGCTCCGGCGGTGGCCGGCGGCGTCGCCGCCGGCCACCCGTCCGGGTAACCGTGGGGCTCAGGCCGGACCGGGGAGCACCTTCTCGACGGCGGCGCGCAGCTCGGGCGCGTCGGGCGTCACCGTGGGGGCGAACCGGGTGGCCACCGCACCGTCCGGGGCGACCAGGAACTTCTCGAAGTTCCACCGCACGTCGCCCGTGTGGCCGTCGGCGTCCGGGGTGTCGACCAGCTCCGCGTAGAGCGCGTGCCGGTCCGGGCCGTTGACGTCGACCTTCTCGGTGAGCGGGAAGGTGACGCCGTAGTTGACCTGGCAGAAGTCGGTGATCTCGTCGGCGGTGCCCGGCTCCTGGCCGCCGAACTGGTTGCACGGTACGCCGAGCACCACGAGGCCGCGGTCCGCGTACTCCTCGGCGAGCGCCTGCAGGCCGGCGTACTGGGGAGTGAGGCCGCACCGCGAGGCGACGTTGACCACCAGCAGGGCGCGCCCACGGTACTGGGCGAGGTCGGCGGGGCCGCCGTTCAGGGCCCCGATCGGAATGTCGAAGACGGTCATCGGCTGAGGCTATCGCCGCTCGCCGCCGCCTCCACCGGCGCGGTCCGCACCGGCGGGCCGGGTGCCGCCGGTGGTCGCGGGTGGCGGGCCCGGCCGGCGGTCACCCGCCGGCAGGGCCCGCCGAGCAGGTCGGCGCGACCGGCGGTCAGGAGCACGGGAAGTTGCTCTTCGAGCAGGTCACCCCGGTGTTGTACGCGTCGTTGAAGTGCGTGTAGTAGGCGTCGTAGAGCGGGTGGGTGCTCCCGGTCTCCGGCGCCATCTTCACGAAGATCTCGTCGTTCTCGCCGAGCGCGTCCTGGGTCCAGTTCTGCGAGCCGGTGTAGACGCGGTACTGGTAGGCGGTGCCGTACCTGCCGTACGTCGCGAAGAACTTGTCATGCACCTTGTCCTTGCGGCGGATGGCGACGCCGGCGTCGAGCAGCTGGTTGTAGACGGACTGGCTCATGGCGATCCCGCCGTCGGCGTTGCTGCCGATCACCATCCAGACCTTGCAACCGGCGGAGCGGTACCGGATCACCTGGTTGACGAGCTGCGGCCGTCCGGTGGTCACCGACGCCATGCCCACGCGCAGCCGGCAGTCGGCGTCGGGGGTCAGGTCGTTGAGGCGGGTGACGATGGTGTCGGTCTGCCCCGCGCCCTCCGGCGAGGCGTACGCGTCGGCCGCGGCGGCCTGGTAGTAGCCCCGGCCGGAGGCGGAGTCGTAGTAGTCGTTGCCGCTGTAGTGGCGGCGGTTCCACATGTCGGTGAAGTTGGCGTTCAGCCCGGCGGCGAGCGCGGCGTCGCCGTAGACGGTGATGGCGTTGTTGAACGCGTCCGGACCGGTGGCGTACGTGAGGTTGCTGGAACCGAACCAGACGACGTCGGCGCGGGCCACGCCGTTCGGGTCGGTGGTGCTGGTGAAGGTGAAGAGCTTGGTGTGCATGTCGCCGTCGGGGCTGGTGCTGATGCAGCCGTGGCCGCCACCGCTGTTCGAGCAGAACCGGTTGTTGGCCAGCTGCTTGACCGTCGTGATGGCCGGGTCGGTCGAGGTCGCGTTCTTTCCGTCGAGGAGCGCCAGCACGGTGACGCCGCGGCTCTGGGCACGCAGCAGCGCGTCGGCGACCGAGTCCACGCTGAGCGAGTGGATCGCCCCTCGGACGGTGGAGCCGGCGGGCGCCCCGTCGATCAACCGTTGCAGCTCGTTGATGATGGTGTAGTCGCGTCCGGCGGTCGGGTTGCTGAAGTGCGCCCACACCGGGTAGCCGGCGAGGGTCGCCGACGCCGCGGAGACGCGGGCCGCCGCGGGTGCGGCCGGGGCGGCTCCGGTCGAGGTCAGCACCGCGGTCACCACGGCGAGGCAGAGCAGCAGCACACGGCGGACCGACCCGCCCTTACGGCTCGAGATCATAGACAGGGATCGTTGTCGTCGGGCCCGTCGCGCGTCAACGTCGTACGCCGGAACTCCGCGTGAACGCGCCGACGTCCGGTGATCATCTTCGGGTCGGTTGACAGTCGGGCCGGGATCCGGCACGTCGGGGGCCGGGTGTTTCGGCGGGACACGAATCGAAGCATTTACATCTTGACTAAGTGATGACGCCGTGAGTAGCGTCTCACCAACATTTTGGAAAGTTTCCTAACTGTTTGGGGAGGCGTCCCATGAAGAGATCACTCCGCCGGGCTCTCTGGGCCGGCGCCGTGGTCGTGCTGACCGCCACGTTGGCGCCCGTCGCCACCGCCTACGGAGCGGGAAGCGTGACCACCACGTTCACCAAGGTGCAGGACTGGGGGAGCGGCCACGAGGGCCGGGTCACCATCACCAACGGCTCCGACGCTCCGGTCGGCACCTGGCGCATCGAGTTCGACCTGCCCGCCGGCACGAGCATCAGCAGCTCCTGGGACGCCGACGTGACCCGAAGCGGCAACCACTACGTGGCGGTGAAGAAGAGCTGGGCCGGCCCGATCGCGCCCGGCACCTCGTTCAACTGGGGTTACAACGGCAGCGGCCCGTACGCGGCCCCGCTGAACTGCACCATCAACGGCGCCTCCTGCGGCGGCGGCAGCACCCCGCCCACCACGCCGCCGCCCACCACGCCGCCCCCGACCAACCCGCCGGACCCCGGCGGCAAGAAGATCGTGGGCTACTTCGCCGAGTGGGGCGTGTACGGCCGCAACTATCACGTGAAGAACATCCACACCAGCGGCTCGGCGTCGAAGTTGACCCACATCCTCTACGCCTTCGGCAACACCACCGGCGGCCGGTGCACCATCGGCGACAGCTACGCCGACTACGAGAAGGCGTACACCGCGGCGGAGAGTGTCGACGGCGTCGCGGACACCTGGGACCAGCCGCTGCGCGGCAGCTTCAACCAGCTGCGCAAGCTCAAGCAGATGTACCCGCACCTGAAGGTGATCTGGTCCTTCGGGGGCTGGACCTGGTCCGGCGGCTTCACCCAGGCCGCGCAGAACCCGACCGCCTTCGCCGAGAGCTGCCACAACCTGGTCGAGGACCCGCGCTGGGCGGACGTCTTCGACGGCATCGACGTCGACTGGGAGTACCCGAACGCCTGCGGACTGAGCTGTGACGCCAGCGGCCCGAACGCGTTCAAGAACGTCGTCTCCGCGCTGCGCACCAGGTTCGGCGCGAACGCCCTGGTCACCGCGGCGATCACCGCGGACGGCAGCAACGGCGGCAAGATCGACGTCACCGACTACGCGGGTGGCGCGCAGCACCTCAACTGGATCATGCCGATGACGTACGACTACTTCGGCGCCTTCAACCCGCAGGGCCCGACCGCCCCGCACTCGCCGCTGACCTCGTACCCCGGCATTCCCCAGCAGGGCTTCTGGTCGGACGCGGCGATCCAGAAGCTCAAGAGCAAGGGCATCCCGGCGAACAAGCTGCTGCTCGGCGTCGGCTTCTATGGCCGGGGCTGGACCGGGGTGACCCAGGCCGCCCCCGGCGGCAGCGCCACCGGCGCCGCCCCGGGCACCTACGAGGCGGGCATCGAGGACTACAAGGTCCTCAAGAACACCTGCCCGGCCACCGGCACCGTGGGCGGCGCGGCGTACGCCAAGTGCGGCAGCAACTGGTGGAGCTACGACACCCCCGCCACGATCAACGGAAAGATGACGTACGCGAACAACCAGGGCCTCGGTGGCGCGTTCTTCTGGGAGCTCTCCGGTGACACCGGCAACGGCGAGCTGATCGGCGCCATCAAGGGCGGTCTCGGCTGAGCCGTAGGCCGACGCATCACCCACACGGCGGGGAGGGACGCACCGTCCCTCCCCGCCCGGCGTGTCGCGCCGGGGTGTCGCGGGGTACCCCTGTCGTCCGGTGCGGCGAATGTGACACACTCGCCGCTCGGTACGGCTCGATTCCGGCGGCCGAGGGGGGCTTGATGGGTGGAACGCACGTGAGGCTGGCGGGCGCCGCCCTCGCGCTCGCGATCCTGCCGGCCGCCCTCGCCGGGTGCGGCCTCGGCGGTGAACCGAAGCAGCCCCCGAAGCCCACCGAGGGGCCAGCGGAGGTGGCCGCCACGAAGTCCCGGGAGCGCGTGCAGGCCTACCTCGACGCGGTGGTCGCCAAGGACGTGGACGCCGGGCGCGGCCAGCTCTGCGCGGTGATGCACGACGCCTTCGACGCGGGGGCCACCGGCCCGAACGGCGACTTCGCCGACCACTTCAAGGTGCCGGAGGCGGCCATCACCGACGTCCGGTCCGGCCCACACGGCCAGGAGGTGGACGTCTCCGTCACGGTCGCCGTCGACTCGCGCAAGATCGCCCGACCGTTGGTCTTCACCGTGACCCGCGACGGGGCGGACTGGTGCATCTCCGGGGAGGCGCCGGGAAACATCGCCGCCAGCGCCCGCCCCAGCGTCGATCCCAGCCCGAGCAGGGCGTCCTGACCTGCGTCGATGCCGCCGTCGACAGGTGAGCTCCCAGTAGCCGGAAACCACGCACCTCGGCGACCGGGCCGCGCCCCGGTCGCCGTACGCTTGCTGTCATGCGCCATGAGTGGCATCAGCTGAGCCACCCCGGGGTGGCCGGTCCGGGGCTGCAGACCAGCCGTCCTACCGTCGACTCCGCGGAGGACGCGGCTCTCGGCCTGGACCGCTGGCGGGAGCTGCCCCGCGAGCAGACCCCGCCGTGGTCGGACCCGGCGAAGGTGGCCGAGGTGTGCAAGGTGCTCGACACCGTGCCGTCGGTGGTCGCCCCCTACGAGGTCGACCAGCTCCGGCAGCGGCTCGCGCTGGTCTGCGAGGGCAAGGCGTTCCTGCTCCAGGGCGGTGACTGCGCCGAGACGTTCGCCGACAACACCGAGAGCCACCTGCTGGCCAACGCCCGCACGCTGCTCCAGATGGCGATCGTGCTCAC
Organism: Micromonospora musae; assembly: GCF_003626545.1. NCBI lineage: Bacteria > Bacillati > Actinomycetota > Actinomycetes > Micromonosporales > Micromonosporaceae > Micromonospora > Micromonospora musae. Next base: position 207,523 of record NZ_RAZS01000005.1, on the reverse strand, counting down.
CTACGGGGCCTCCCTGCCGGTGGTCAAGGTCGCCCGGGTGGCCGGGCAGTACACCAAGCCCCGGTCGCTGCCGACCGACGCGCGCGGGCTGCCCGCGTACCGCGGCGACATGATCAACTCGCTGGAGGCCACGCCGGAGGCGCGGGTCGCCGACCCACAGCGCATGATCCGGGCGTACGCGAACTCCGCCGCCGCCATGAACATGCTCCGGGCGTACCTGGCCGGTGGGCTGGCCGACCTGCACGCGGTGCACGACTGGAACAAGGACTTCGTCCGGCAGTCGCCCGCCGGCGAGCGCTACGAGGCGATCGCCCGGGAGATCGACCGCGCCATCGCCTTCATCCGGGCCTGCGGGATGACCGACGAGGAGGCGCTGCGCACCGTCACCCTCTACTGCTCGCACGAGGCGCTCGCGCTGGAGTACGACCGGGCGCTCACCCGGGTCTCCGACAGCCGGGCGTACGGCCTCTCCGGGCACTTCCTCTGGATCGGGGAGCGCACCCGCCAGATCGACGGCGCCCACATCGACTTCATCTCCCGCATCGCCAACCCCATCGGGGTCAAGCTCGGCCCGACCACCAGCCCGGACGAGGCGATCGAGCTCTGCGAGAAGCTCAACCCGGAGAACATCCCCGGCCGGCTCACCCTCATCAGCCGGATGGGCAACCACCGGGTACGCGACGCGCTGCCGCCCATCGTCGCCAAGGTCACCGCGGCCGGCGCGAAGGTGGTCTGGCAGTGCGACCCGATGCACGGCAACACGCACGAGTCGTCCAACGGCTACAAGACCCGGCACTTCGACCGCATCGTCGACGAGGTGCTCGGCTACTTCGAGGTCCACCGGAACCTGGAGACCCACCCCGGTGGCCTGCACGTGGAGCTGACGGGCGAGGACGTCACCGAGTGTCTCGGCGGCGCCCAGGGCATCGAGGATCTCGACCTGCCCGACCGGTACGAAACCGCCTGCGACCCGCGGCTGAACACCCAGCAGTCGCTGGAGCTGGCCTTCCTGGTAGCGGAGATGCTGCGTGGCTGAGGCGAGCAGTGAGCTGGCGAGCCCCGCGGTCGCAGCCGAAGAGACGGCTGCGACCGAGGTGAGCAGTGAGCTTGCGAGCGCCGCGGCCGGCAGCCGAAAGGACAACTGTGCCTGACAGCCTGATCGACCTGCGTTCGGACACCGTCACCCGGCCCACCCCGGGAATGCGGGAGGCCATGGCCACCGCCGAGGTCGGCGACGACGTCTACGGCGAGGACCCCACGGTCACCGCCCTCGAGGCCGAGGTCGCCGCGCTCTTCGGGCACGAGGCGGCGCTCTTCGCGCCGAGCGGGTCGATGGCCAACCAGATCGCGCTGCAACTGGTGGTGCCGCCGGCCAACGAGCTGCTCTGCGACGCCGACGCCCACGTGGTCACGTACGAGATCGGCGCGGCGGCCGCGTACGGCGGCATCTCGTCGCGGACGTGGCCGGCGGTCGGCGGAGACATCGACCCCGACGTGGTCGCCGCCATGATCCGGCCGGACGGCTACTTCGCGGTCCCGACCCGGGCGATCGCCGTGGAGCAGACCCACAACCGGGGTGGCGGCGGGGTGATTCCGCTGGCCACCCTGCGGGAGCTGCGGCGCGTCGCCGACGACGCGCAGCTGGCGCTGCACTGTGACGGCGCCCGGATCTGGCACGCTCACGTCGCCGACGGCGTGCCCCTGATCGAGTACGGCCGGCTCTTCGACACCCTGTCGGTCTGCCTCTCCAAGGGCCTCGGCGCGCCGGTCGGTTCGCTGGTCGTCGGCAGCGCCGAGAAGATCGAGCGGGCCCGGCTCATCCGCAAGCGGATGGGGGGCGGCATGCGGCAGGTCGGCGTCCTGGCCGCGGCCGGCCGGTACGCGCTGGCGCACCACGTCGAGCGTCTCGCCGAGGACCACGCGAAGGCCGCCCGGCTCGCCGAGGCGATCGCGCCGTTCGGTGTGCTCGCCACTGCGGTGCGCACCAACATCGTGCCGCTGGACCTGACCAAGTCCGCCCTCGACGCCCACACGCTGGCCGCCGCGGCGCGGGAGGCGGGGCTGCTCATCTCGGTGTTGGGCCCGCGTACCGCCCGGCTGGTCACCCACATGGACGTCGACGACGCCGGCATCGACCGGGCCGTGGAGATCCTCACCCGCGTTCTGCGCGGCTGACCCCCGCCCGGGTCGTGGTCACACGCCGAGGGGCTGTTCCGTACGGAACAGCCCCTCGGCGCGTGGAATGCCTGGTGTGCCCGGCCTGGTGCGGTGCCCCAGCCCGGGCCTCGGTCGGCGGCGCCGGGTCGCCGGATGCGCTCGGCCCGGTCAGCGGCGCAGGCGCTGGAGGGTGGCGACGTCGGCGTCGTGGCCGACATGCTTCTCCGACGGGGTCTCCACCACCGTCGGCACGCCGGCGGTGGCCGGATGGGTCATCAGCTCCGCGAACGGCAGCTCGCCGATGCTGCCCTTGCCGATGTTCTCGTGCCGGTCGCGGGTCGAACCGCAGAGGTCCTTCGAGTCGTTGGCGTGCACCAGCCGCAGCCGATCCGCCCCGACCGTGGCGACCAGGGTGTCCAGGGTGTCGGTCATGCCGCCCTCGACGGCCAGGTCGTGCCCGGCGGCCCAGGCGTGGCAGGTGTCGAAGCAGACGCCGAGCCCCGGGTGCCGGTCGACCGCGTCCAGGTAGGGGCCCAGGTGCTCCACCCGGGAGGCGAGCGACCGTCCGCCGCCCGCGCTCGGCTCGACCAGCAGCATCGGCCCGCCGGCGGCCGCGGCCGAGTCCAGCAGCGGCAGCAGCGCCTCGCGGACCTGCCGCATCGCCGCCTCGGCGTGCCCGGCGTCGACCGCGCTGCCGGCGTGGAACACCACCCCCTGCGCGCCGATCGCCGCACCCCGGCGCAGCGCGTGCGCCAGCGTCTGCGCCGACCGCTCGACCGTGGCTGCGGTGGGGGAGCCGAGATTGACGAGCAGGGACGCGTGGATGAAGACCGGAACGCCCCGCTCGGCGCAGCCGGCGCGGAACAGCGCGTCCTGCACCGGATCACCCGCCGGCAGCGCCCAACCCCGAGAGTTGGAGACGTAGACCTGGACGACCTCGGCGCCGGTCGCGTCGAGATAGGGCAGAGCCGCCTTGGCCAAGCCGCCCGAGGTCGGCGTGTGCGTGCCGACCGGACGGGCCACGTTCATCGGCATGTCAGAAGCACCCGATCGTGACCGGGGTGCCCGGAGGCACCTGCGAGTTCTCGCCCGGGTTCTGGAACCGGACGACGGCGTTCGGGTTGAACTGGATGGTCACCGGGAAGCCCTGGCTCTCCAACACCTGCTTGGCCTGCTGGCAGGGCAGATCCATCACCCGGGGCACCACCACCGCCGGCGGGCCCTTGCTGATCTCCAGCTTGACCTCGGCGCCGCGCTCCACGCCGGTGCCGTCGGCCGGGCTCTGCCCGAGGATCTCGTCCTTCGGCTTCTCCGAGTCCTTGAAGTTCTCCACCGCGACCAGGCCCAGCCGGGACAGCTCGGCCCGGGCGTCGTTGAGGTTCTTGCCGACCAGGTTGGGCACGCTGATCGGGGCCCTGCCCTTGCTCAGGATCACCGTCACCTTGGCGCCCGGCTTGACCTGTGCGCCGACCTTCGGGTTGGTCGCCACCACCACCCCGGCGGGCAGGGTGTCGTCGTAGCGGGCCGTGCCCTTGACCGCCACCAGGTTGGCGCTGACCAAGTCCGCCTCGGCGAGCTCGAACTCCTTGCCCACCACGTCCGGCACCGGGAACTGCTCCGGACCGAGGGAGAGGGTCAGGGTGACGGTGCCGCCCTTGAGGATCCGATCGGCCGAGCCCGGGTCCTGGAGCAGGACGCTGTCGCGCGGAACGGTGGCGTCGTAGCGGGGCTCGGCGTACTTCAGGACGAGGCCGGCGCGGGCGATCTGCGCCTCCGCGTCCGCCTTGGTCAGGCTCACCAGCTGCGGGGCGTCCGTGTAGCGGCCGAACGTGAGGTACCAGCCGCCGAGCGCGGCGACCAGCACGAGCGCCGCAGCGGTGGCGATGATCGCCAGGCGACCGCGGCTCTCGCCGGCCACCCCCGTGAAGAGCCGACCGAGCCGGGCGCCGAAACCGTCGCTCTCCGGCGGCGCGGCCCGACGTCGACCGACCCGTTGACCGTCCTCGGGCAACCGGGCCCACGCCGGCCGCTCGGCCGGGCGCACCGCCGCAACCACCATGGTCGGCTCGGAGACCGGCGGCTCGGTGGTGATCCGACGTAGCACCGTGGTGTGGCTGTTCGGGTTGCCCAGCTCGTCGCGGGCCACCTGCACCTCGGCGAGGAGCGCGCCGGCGTCGGTGGGCCGGGCGTCCGGGTCCCGCCGGGTGGCGCGGGCGACGAGGTTGTCGAGGGCCGGTGGCAGGCCGGGAACCAGGGTCGACGGGGACGGCACGTCGCGGTCGACGTGCTGCCAGGCGATGTCGATCGGGCGGCCACCGTCGTAGGGGACCCGGCCGGTGAGCATCTCGAAGAGCACGATGCCGGCCGAGTAGACGTCGGTACGTGGATCGGCGTGACCCTTGGTGACCAGCTCGGGGGCGACGTACGCCACGGTCGCCATGAGCTGGTTGCCGCTCTCCTCGTCGGCGCTCGCCTCGACGGCGCGGGCCAGGCCGAAGTCGGCCACCTTGACGACGCCGTCGACCAGATTGGCCATGCCCCCGGTGGGTGCCTCGGCGACCAGCACGTTCTCCGGCTTGACGTCGCGGTGGACCACTCCGGAGCGGTGCGCGGCGGCGATCGCGGCGAGCATCTGCTCGAAGATGGCCAGCGCCTCCTCCGGGTTGAGCCGGCGCCGCTCGGCGAGCACCTCGCGCAGGGTGCGGCCGCGTACGTACTCCATCACCAGGTAGGGCAGGCCGCCGTGGGTGCCCTGGTCGTAGACCGCCACCACGTTGGGGTGGGTGAGCCGGGCGATGGTCTTCGCCTCGTCGGTGAAGCGCTCGACGAAACCGGCGATCCGGGCCCGGGCCTCGGGGGCCTGGGTCGGATGAATGATCTTGACGGCGACGGTGCGCTCGAGGCGTTCGTCGGTGGCGGTGTACACGGTCGCCATGCCGCCACGGGCCACGCGACCGCGGATGCGGTAGCGCCCGTCTATCAGCGAGCCAAGCAACGTGTCGGCGACCTGTGTGTCCATCGGCAGGAAGTCTATGTGTCCAGGGGTCGAAGGTTGAACAGGATGCTACAGCCGGGGTCCGACCTCGTCCGCCCGCCGCGCTCGTCCGCCGCCCGGAGACGGCGCTGATCTGCGCGAACGCGCCCCTGTGCCGGCTCCGAGGGTTCGCGCCCGGTGGACGGGGAGAGCGACCGTCGGTCCGTCCGGGTGATCGATGGGTGACTCTGGGTATCGGATCGTGGTGTCCGGGGTGCCGTTTGGCCTGGCCCGGTCGCCCCGTGGCAGGGTGTTCGGGTGACCGAATCCGTACCCGCCGACCAGGCCGCAGCCGGCCCCGGACCCGCCGACGCGGCCGGCTGGCTGACCCTGCCCGACGTCGCCGAGCGTCTCGACGTGTCGATCAGCAAGGTGCACCAGATGATCCGCGACCGGGAGCTGTTGGCGGTCCGCCGCGACGGCGTCCGCCGGGTGCCCGCGGACCTGGTGGCCAACCGTACGGTGCTCAAGCACCTACCCGGCGTGCTCAACCTCCTGACCGATGCCGGCTACGACGACGAGGCCGCGCTGCGCTGGCTCTACGAGCCGGACGACACCCTGCCCGGAACCCCGGCCGCCGCCCTCGGCGGCGACCAGGCCCGCGAGGTCAAACGCCGCGCCCAAGCCCTCGGCTTCTAACCCGCCCCACCCCGCCGCCCCCTCCGGGCGTCTCCGTGCGTTGATCATGAAGTTGTTGCCGGCCGAAGCGGCGTGTCGGGGCAATAACTTCATGATCAACGCGGAGAGGGTCGGGGCCGAGGGCGGGGTGAGGGGCGGGGGTGGGTGGTCAGTCGGTGCGGCGGGTGGCGGCGGCGGCGAGGTCGACGAGCGCCTGGCGGGCCTCGATGTCGAGGTCGACCGGGGCGAGCGCCGCCAGCGCGCTGTCGGTCAGAGCGGTGATCCGCTGCTCCGTACGGACCGGCGCGCCGCTCTTGGTGATCAGCCCGCGCAGCCGGGTCACCCCCTCCTCGTCGAGCCCCGGGTCGCCGAGCCCGGTCAGGAGCTGCGCCCGGTCGCCCTCGTCGAGCACCTCCAACGCGGCCGCCACCAGGAAGGTCCGCTTGCCCTCACGCAGGTCGTCGCCGGCCGGCTTACCGGTCTGCGCCGGGTCGCCGAAGACACCGAGCAGGTCGTCGCGGAGCTGGAACGCCTCACCCAGCGGCAACCCGTACGCCGAGTAGGCCGCCTCGACCTCCACCGGGGCGTCCGCCAGCGCGGCGCCGAGGAGCAGCGGCCGCTCGACCGTGTACTTCGCCGACTTGTAGCGGGCGACCTTGCCGGCGCGCTCCACCGAGGTGTCCCGGGTCACCTGGGCGAGGACGTCGAGGTACTGCCCGACGGTGACCTCCGTGCGCATCTCGTCGAAGACCGGACGGGCCCGGGCCACCGTGCCCGGCTCCAGCCCGGCGGAGTGCAGCAGCTCGTCGGACCAGACCAGGCAGAGATCGCCGAGCAGGATCGCGGCGGCGTCGCCGAAGCCGTCCGGGTCGCCACCCCAGTTGGAGCGGCGGTGGCGGGTGGCGAACCGGCGGTGCACCGCGGGCTCGCCGCGCCGGGTGTCCGAGCGGTCCATCAGGTCGTCGTGGATCAGGGCGCTGGCCTGCACCAGTTCGAGGGCGGCCAGCGCGGCCAGGACCTGATCGCTGTCGACGCCGCCGGCCCCGCGGTAACCCCAGTAGGCGAAGGCCGGCCGCAGCCGCTTGCCGCCACCCAGTACGAACGCCTCGATCACCTCCGCCAGGGGGGACAGCGCGTCGTCGACCCCGGCCATCCAGATCCGCTGGTTGGCCAGGAACTCGGCGAGGGCCTTGTCGATTCGCTGCCGCAGACCGGCACGGTCGACGGGGGAGACGGAAGCTGCGTCGTTCACGCGTGAACGCTAGCCGGTCGGGTCGGGCATGCGATACCCGCCAGTATCAAGGCGAGCCGTAGCTCACCGGCGCCGATCCCGCACCCGCCCGGACGAGGGCGGGCGAGGCAGATAGGGGCGGGTCGTGGTGACCAACGTCATGTGACGACGGACCGCCGGCGCCCGCCGGTGCGCGGCCAGGCCACGCCGTACCTCGGTCAGCTGGGCCGAGGCCCGAGGCGACCCGGCACGGATCGCGTCGACGAGGGCCGCCCCCGCCACCTCGCAGGCCAGCTCCACCTCACCGAGCTGGAGGTAGCCGCGGGCCAGCCAACCGCCGTACACCGCCGCGCGACGCGGACGCCCGCGCTCCCGGGCCGCCCCGGCCAGCAACGCCTCGACCCGCCGGGGCCGCCCGAGGGCGACCAGGGTGCGCCCGGTCATCGCCGTCAGCTCCGGCGCGTCGAGCCAGTAGAGCCAGGACGGTTCGTGCCCGGCGGCGGGAGCCGTGGTGGCCAGGTCGGCGGCGCGGAGGGCCTGCCCGGCCGCCTCCGGCCGCCCCGCGAGGGCCGCGGCGAACGCCACCCGGTGCAGCAACAGGGCACGCAGCCCGGGGCTGGCCCACCGTCGGCTGCCCGCGTGCGCGGTGCGGGCCAGCAGGAGGGCGCCCTCGGGATCCCCGGCGTCGGCGAGCAGGTGACTGGCCGAGCCGAGCACGTGCCCGGCGAGGGCCGGGTCGCCGGCGGCCGCGGCGGCGCGCAGCCCGAGCCGGTACGCGTCCAGACCGGCGCTCGGGTCACCGGCGTCGGCGGCGAGCCAACCGGCGAGCTGGGCCGCCTCGGCGAGCAGGGGCAGCAACCGCCGGCGGCCCGCCGGACCGGACCGGGGCAGCGCCCGCGCCACCCGGCGGAGCCGGTCCGTGCCGAGCGGTGCGAGGTCGGCCCCGCCGGACAGGTCGTCGAGGCGCCGCAGCCCGGCCAGGTCGGCGGCGTACGCCTCCTCGGGCGACCGGGCCGCGCCGTCGGAGAGGATCGGTGGCGCCGGCTCGAACCCGCCGCCCGGCACGTCCGGCCCGGCGAGCCGCCCGGGCGCGGCGACCAGCAGCTCGGCGCGTGGGTCGGCCCGCCACCGCTGGGCCAGGGCGAGCAGCGCGGCGCGGGACCGGGCGACGCCGGTCGGCCCGGTCGGCGGCGGGGCGAGCCGGCGCGCGCTGGTCGCCGCGTCGGTCAGCAGCTCGAGCGGCGCGGCGAGCACGACGGCGAGCCAGCGCAGCCAGAAGTCGCCGGGCACGCGCACCTGCCGCTCCCACCGGGACACCTCGTGCCGGCTCAGGGTCGGCACGCCGGCCACGGCGCAGAGCTCGGCGGCGGTGCGCCGCTGACTCCAGCCGCGGGCCAGCCGGAGCTGGGTGAGCAGCGGCCCGAGCAGCAGCGGGCCGCCGGGTGGGGGCGAGGTCATCGGGCCTCCGGATGGTCACGGGTGCGGCGGCGCGACCGCCCACCGGACGTCCGCGCCACCGCTGACAACGGCGACCCCCGCACGGCCCCCCGTGGAGTCCGGCCCCGACCGGCTCCACCCGCGCTGCCCATTGGATACCCCGGGGGTACGACGCTTTCCCGCGCCGCCCGCGTCCGCCGCGCCTTGCGGGCCGCCCTCGTCCGCCGGGCCGCCCGCGTTCCGGCGCGTCCTCGGCGTCGCCCGCGTCCGCGCGCCGTCCCGTCCCGCCGACCGGCCGGGACGTGCACCGCCACCGGACCCGGCTCCGCACGGGGCGCCAGCGGGTGGGAAGCTCGCCGATCCGGCGGGTGTCGCCCGCTAGAGTCGGACCGTGGCGCTCGGTCTCCCCTCTGTCCTCCCCAATCCGCAGCCGGCGATCGGGGAGCTGATCCGTGAGCGGCAGCCGACCTTCTCGTTCGAGTTCTTCCCGCCCAAGACACCGGAGGGTGAGCGCCTGCTCTGGCAGGCGATCCGGGAGCTGGAGTCGCTGCGGCCGTCCTTCGTCTCCATCACCTACGGCGCCGGTGGTTCGACCCGGGACACCACCGTCGCGGTGACCGAGCGGATCGCCACCGAGACCACCCTGCTGCCGATGGCCCATCTCACCGCGGTCGACCACTCCGTCGCCGAGCTGCGGCACGTGATCGGCCGGCTGGCCGGCGTCGGGGTGCGTAACGTGCTCGCGGTGCGCGGCGACCCCCCGGGCAACCCGGGTGGCGAGTGGGTTGCCCACCCCGAGGGCGTGCGCTACGCAGCGGAGCTCGTCCAGCTGATCCGCGGGGCCGGCGACTTCAGCGTCGGCGTCGCCGCCTTCCCGTACAAGCACCCGCGCTCGCCCGACGTGACCAGCGACACGGAGCACTTCGTCCGCAAGTGCCGGGCCGGCGCCGAGTTCGCCATCACGCAGATGTTCTTCGACGCCGACGACTACCTGCGGCTGCGGGACCGGGTGGCCGCCGCCGGCTGCGCCACGCCGATCCTCGCCGGAGTGATGCCGGTGACCCGGATGGCCACCATCGAGCGGTCCGTCCAGCTCTCCGGGGCACCCTTCCCGCCCGCGCTGGCCGAGCGGTTCGCGCGGGTGGCCGACGACCCCGAGGCGGTCCGCCGGCTCGGGGTCGAGCAGGCCAGCGAGATGTGCGCTCGGCTGCTCGACGAGGGAGTGCCGGGGATCCACTTCATCACCCTCAACCGCTCCACCGCCACCCGGGAGGTCTGGCAGAACCTCCGGGTGCAGGCACGCACGTGACACCTGGCGACACCTGATCCGGCCTGCGACGGTTGGTCAGTGGTGGGCACACAGCTGAACTGGGACGAGTACGCCACGGCGTGGGCGCGGCTGCACGGGGGCTTCGACCCGCGCAAGGCCGCCCCCGTCGTGCGCGGTTGGCTGCGCTTCGCCTACCACGTCGGGTACGTGCTGGGCCGGATGCGGGTCGGTCCCACCGCGGTGACGGTGACGGGCGTGCTGCTCTGCGTCTGTGTGCCGGTCTTCGCCGTGCAGCCGGTCGACGGGCCCTTCCTCGGGGCGCTGTTCGTGCTGCTCGCCGGGGTGGCGGACAGCGTCGACGGCGCGGTGGCGGTGGTCACCGGGCGCACCACCCGGCTGGGCTACGTCTACGACTCGGTGGCCGACCGGATCGGTGAGGCGGCCTGGCTGGTGGCGTTCTGGCTGGTCGGTGCGCCGGGCGCGCTGGCGGCGGCGGGTGGTGCGCTCTCCTGGCTGCACGAGTACGTGCGGGCCCGGGCGGTCTCCGCCGGGATGCGGGAGATCGGCGCGGTGACGGTGGGGGAGCGCCCAACCCGGGTCCTGGTCGCCCTGGGTGGTCTGCTGGTCGCCGGGCTGGCCGGGCTGATCGAGCCGGATCTCGCGGCCGGCACCATCACCATGGCGACCGCGGTCTGGGTGCTGCTCGCCGGCTTCGGGCTGGGGCAGCTCCTCGCCGCCGTCCGCCGGGCCCTGATCGAGGCGGGCTGAGACGCCCGCCGCGGCGGAAGTGGGCTACGCGGCGGGACCGATGTCGGTGGCGACGATCTGGGCGGAGAGGGTCACCATCGGCAGGCCACCTCCGGGATGGCCGGAGCCGCCGACCAGCCACAGCCCGTGCACCGGGCCGCGGTTGGCCGGTCGGAGCAGGCCCCCGGCGGTGCCGTAGATCGCCCCGCCCGGCGCGCCGGTCGAGGCGTCCAGGTCGGCCGGGGTGCGGATCTCCTGGAACAGCAGCCGGTCCCGTACGTCGACGCCGCGCGCCGCCAGCACCTCCAGCACCCGGTCGGCGTACGCCTGCGCGAGGCCGGGGCGACGCCAGTCCACCGCGCCCGTCGAAGTGCCCTGGCGTGCCGCGTTGACCAGTACGAACCACGCCTCGTGGCCGTCCGGCCGGACCAGTGGATCGTCGGCGACGGTGACGAGGACCGTCGGGTCGGCGGCCGGGCGGGCCCGCACTCCCCGGCCCGGGTCGCCGAAGACCGCGTCGAACTCGGCGTCGTAGTCGGCGGGGAAGTACACGTTGTGGTGGGCCAGCCCGCTGGCGCCGGCCACCCCGAGCAGCAGCACGAACCCGGCCAGGCTGCGGTCGGTGAGCCCGGCCAGCCGGCGCGGGCTGGGCAGCAGGTCCCGGTAGAGGGTGAGCGCGTCGCAGTTGGCCACGACCACGTCGGCGGGGACCGGCGCGGTGACCCCGGCGAGGCGTACGGCGTGCACCCGGCCGCCCGCCGCGTCGATCCGCGTCACCGTGGTGCCGGTCTGCACGACCACCCCGAGGTCCAGGCAGCGCGACAGCAGCGCATCGGCGAGTGTGCCCAGCCCACCACGCAGGTACCAGCCGCCGTACGTCAGCTCGGCGTACGGGACCGCGACCAGCGCGGCCGGTGCGCGCCGCGGGTCGGCGCCGGTGTACGTGGCGTACCGGTCGAGCAGCATCCGCAGCCGCGGGTCGGTGAGGTGCCGGCGGCCCAGACCGCGCAGCGTCCGGCCCGGCGCGATGGCGGTCAGGTCGCCGAGCCGCCAGGCCAGCGCCGCCAGGTCCCGTGGGGAGTCGATCGGTCGGCGCAGCACGTCCCGGGAGGAGGCCGCCCACACCCGGGCGGCGCGCCGCCAGAGCCGCTGCCAGTCGGCTGCCGCCCGGTCGCCGAGGGTCGCGCCGATCCGGGCGGCGAACTCGGCCGGGTCGGCGCAGGAGTCCAGCGTGGACCCGTCCGGGAAGACGTGGCGGACGATCGGGTCGAGCGGCGTCAGGTCCAGGTACTCGTCGAGCTTCGCCCCGGTCGCCTCGAACAGGTCGGCGAAGACCTCGGGGAGGGTGAGCAGGCTCGGCCCGGTGTCGAAGTGGAACGGGCCGGCCGGGGTGTCGTGCACGTGGCGGCCCAGCTTGCCGCCGACCGTGTCGGCCCGCTCGAACACGGTCACCTCGTGCCCGGTGGCGGCCAGCCGGGCGGCGGTGGCCAGCCCGCCCACGCCGGCGCCGACGACCACGATCCGCGCCATCACGCGCCTCCTAGCTGACCGGGCGGCCCCGCCAGGACAACCGCCGCCGCTTCCGCAGATGGTACGACCGCAGGGTCAGCCAACCGAGGAACACGACCGACACGGGGTGTGCCAGCGCGTCGGGCCACCACCGGCCCCCGGTCGCCCGGGCGGTCACCACCCGCCCGGCCACGCCGAGCAGGTACGCCGCCGCGGCCACCAGCGCCGCCGGCGTCGACCCGGCGACCAGCGCGGCCACCGCCAGCAGCGGCGGCGCGGTGTAGAGCAGGAGCAGCACTGCCAGCACGGCGGCGGCGGCGCCCGGATGACCGAACGTGGCCCAGAGCGACTTCGAGTAGCCGTCGCGCAGCTGCCGCCAGTCCGCGTACATCCGGCAGGCGGCCAACCGTGAGGCGTCGGCGAGCGCGATCCGGTCGCCCGCGCGCTTGACCGCCCGGGCCAGCTCGATGTCCTCCAGGACCCGGCCGGCGACCGCGGCGTGCCCACCCGCCCGCAGGTAGCCGGCGCGGTCGACGACCAGGAACTGCCCGCCCGCCGCGGCCAGCGACGGCCGCGGCGAACGCTCCATCGCCCGCAGCGGCAGGAAGGTCAACCACAGCCACTGCAGCAGCGGCTGGACCAGCCGGTCGGCCGCCGTCGCCACCACGATCCGGGGGTACGCCGACAGCAGCGCCACGTCGGCCGAGCGCAGTTCGGTGACCGCCGCCGCCACGGCGTACGGGGCGAGCACCACGTCGGCGTCGACGAAGACCAGCGCGGTCGCCGCCGGGTCGGCCCGTTCGGCCAGCTGCCAGCAGGCGTACGGCTTGCCCAGCCAGCCCGGCGGCGGGGTGGCCCCGGTGAGCAGGGTGACCCGCGGGTCGCCGCCGGCGATCGCCCGGACCACGTCGGCCGTGCCGTCGGTGGAACCGTCGTCGAGCACCACGATCCGCAGCCCCGGCACCGCCCGCTGGTCGAGCAGCGCGCGCAGGCACGGACCCACCCGCTCGGCCTCGTTCCGCAGCGGCAGCAGCACCGCCACCGGCTCGGTCACCTCGCCCGGCGGCACGGCCGGGCGGCGCAACCAGCGGGCGGCGTTGACCAGGGTGTGGCCGGTCAACACGGCCACGCCGAGGACGAGCGCGATCAGGGCGGTCATGCGGTCGCGTCGACTCCGGAGGGCTGCGGTCGCCACGGTCGGGGCGGTCCGCCGGCCCGGTGGGCCCGCAGCAGCGCCGCCGCCAGCGGCACGGCGGTCACCCCCATGCCGGCCGCGCCCCAGAGCGCCGAGGCCGGCAGGCCCAGGAAGACCGCGTGGGCCAGCACGCTGGAGGCGTACGTCCAGAGGTAGAGCGCGAACATCGGGGTGTCCCGGCCGTCGGTGGTCGTCGCGGCCGGCCCGGCCAGCGCGGGCAGCGCGCTCATCAGCAGCACCGCGAAGAGCAGCCAGCCGAGGTAGTTGCTGACGGGGACGCCGGGCAGGCCGGGCAGGGCCCAGCCGACGTCCCGCCACCGCCAGTAGCCCTCGGCCACCATCTGCGGGTCGAGGAAGAGGTCCCAGGTGGCCAGCCCCGTCGCGGCGAGCGCGATCCGCCGCAGCGCGAGCCGGCCGGCGGCCGGACCCGGCGCCGGGGGAGCGGCGGGCGGGCCGCCCGGCGCGGTGCTGAGCCGTACCGCCGCCAGCCAGGCGGGCCAGGCCATCCAGGTCCAGGCCAGCGGGATGATCAGTGGCACGCCGGCCACCTTCGGGCCCAGCTCGCCGGAGTAGTCGTAGCTGCCGAACGGGACCCCGGTGGCGACCCCGACCGCCTCCACGGCGAACCCGCCGCCGGTGGCCACCGCGACCAGCGCCGCCGCGGTGCGTGGGCCCCGGCTGAGCAGGGCGTGGCCGACCGAGAGCAGGTAGCCGAGGCCGACGGTGGCCACGGTCAGCCGGGCCCGGAGCGGGCCGTCGGTCAGCGGGTAGCAGATCTGGGCGAGTACCAGGACGGCCAGCAGCGCCCAGGGCAGTCGCCGGCGGATCATGCGGCCGGACGGTCGAGGGGCAGGTCCCGCCCCAGCACGCCGAACGGCCGTTCGTCGCCGGGGAACTGGAAGTCGCGCAGCACGTCGGTGAAGCCGAACCGCCGGTACAGCCGCCAGGCTCGCGACGTCCGCTCGTCGGCCTCCGGGGTGGAGAGCAGGGTGGTGGCTCCCTCGGCCAGGGTGAGCAGCGCGCGAAGCTGCCCGGCACCCAGGCCGTGCCCCTGCGCCGGCGGCCGGACGTGCAGCTCGACCACCTCGAAGCAGCTGGTCAGCCAGCGCTGCCGGGCCGCCGGGTCCAGCGCCCGCAGTACCTGGTCGTGCCACCACTGCCCGGCGGCGCCGAGGTAGCCGTACCCGAACCCGGCCAGGTGACCCTCGCTGGTCAGGCTGGCCACGGCACGGAACCCGGGCCGGCGTACGTGGGTGGCGATGTAGCCGCGCCGAGCCTCCAGCAGGTCGGTCCGGTAACCCATCGCCTCGCCGTAGACGGCCACGACGTCGTCCAGCCGTCGGACGAGATCGTCCGGGGTCCACCGCACCAACCTCATGCCCACCCACCTCTGGTGTCCTCGTCGTCCGTGACCCAGCCCAGCACCGTGCGATCACCGACCACGTCGCGTATCTCGAACCGCGCGAAGAGCTCCTCGGCGTACCACCCCTCGGTGGGGGTACGCGTGATCGCCGCGCGGTGCTCCGGGTGACGGTACGCGAACGCCACGAGGTCCGCCGGGGCGCGCCACACACTCACCGTGCCCTGCCAGCCCAGCGGGGCCTCGCCGACGCCGAACCGGGCCAGCAGCCCGGGTGCGCCGCGCAGGGCGGCGGCCACCGGTGGCACCGCCCGCCAGAAGGTGACCGCCCGGCGGGCCCGTAGCCGGGCCCGGGTCAGGGCGAGCACCGGACCGTCGACGTGGCCGCCGGAGGGTTCGCCGAACGGGCGGCGGCGTGACCACTCGCCCCGGCTGGACAGCGGGCGTAGGTCGACCCGGACGGCGGCCCGGGCGATCCGCGCCCAGGCCCGGCCGACGGGTGTGTCGTCGAAGCCGCTCGCCGCGGCGGGGGAGTCCCAGACGGTCAGCGCCGCCCATCGGGTCGGGTCGGCGTCGCCCGGCCCGAAGCCGGTGCCGGTCCCGGTGCCGAGCAGCTTGCCGAACCGTACGCCCGCGGTGGCGCGTAGCCGGCGCGGGTCGAGCGCCATCCGGGCCAGCGCCCGGGGCAGCGCCGCCGGGGCGGTCCGCCACACGTGCAGTGTGACGAGCTCCGGGACGTCGTTCACGCCGCCGCCCCGCTTCGCCGCACGTCACCGCTGTGTTTCGCCGGGCGGTGGCGCGCGGCGCCGCGCTGCTGTGCCTGACGGTTCACGCGCTCCGCTCCCTCACGCCACCTCGGCGGGAGCGCCGGCGGTGATCCGGAGCAACTCGTCGTAGGTGGTCGGGAAGACCGCCTGAGGTACGCCGCCGGCGGCCCAGATCTCCTGGTACGCGGCGAGCGCGGTGTCCACCAGGGTGCGCAGCGGTCGCGGGTGCCCGAGCGGGGCGACACCGCCGATCGGCTGGCCGGTGTGCTCCCGGACGAACTCCGGGGTGGCCCGGTGCAGCCGGGTGAACCCGATCGACGCGGCCAGGCCGGCGATGTCCACCCGGTGCGCGCCGGAGGTCAGCACGAGCAGCGGCTCGCCGTCGGCCTCGAAGATGAGCGAGTTGGCGATCTGCCCGACGTCGACGCCGAGCGCCTCGGCGGCCGCCGCCGCGGTGTGCACCGCCTCGGGCAGTAGGCGTACGGCGCTGGGGGCGCCGGCGGCGTCCCGGGCCTTCGCGTCGGCGAGCGCGTCCTGCACCGCTCGTACGTTGGGGTGTGGCTGCATGGGGGCCATTCTTCCCGGTCCCGTCCGCTCCGGGCCGGCCGGCCACGCCGTGTCCCGGCCAGCGTCCCCGCGTCGCTGACGCTTGCGGCGGTCCGGCGCGTCACACGTTGCGTTTTCGTCGGCGGAGGGGTGTACTGTCAGCAGCAGTTAGAACGAGTGTTCGATTGCCTCGAACGTTCGTTCCAACCTCCCGGGAGTGGCGTTTCGCGGCGCTGCCTCCCGGGGCGGTGCGGCACCGCGGTCCGCACCTGGGTGCCGGGCAGTCGCGAGCCCGGTCCCACCAGGCAGGAGCGTCGTCCGCCGCCCACGACCCCCGGGCGGCGGACGACGAACCCGCCGGTACGCCGGCCGGGTGTGGTGTGGGGAAGCATCCACACCCGGCCGGCCACCACACAGGTGCGTCTTCCTCCGCACCACTCGACCCGGCGTCCGCCGGCCGCGACGAACCGGCCGGCCGCCTCGGCCACGTGGAGGAGACAGCCCATGCCGACCAACCCGGCTCAGCCACCGACGGTGCCGGCGCACGTGCTGCCGCACCGCACCCCCGCCCAGCTCCTCGCGGTGGCCCGGCTCGGGCTGGCCGAGGCCGGCCAGACCCGTCCCGACGGCCTCCGCTACGCGGCGGCCCACCTGGCCGCGCTGCGTGCGGCCGCGGCCCTGCTCGCCGCCCGCGCCCGGCCCACCCCCACCCGCCGCAACCAGATCACCAGCGTCTGGATCCTGCTCCGCGCCGTCGCCCCCGAGCTCGACGAGTGGGCCCGTTACTTCGCGGCCGGAGCCGGGAAGCGGGCCGCCGCCGAGGCCGGCATACCCCGGGTGGTCAGCGCCCGGGAAGCCGACGACCTGCTCCGCGCGGCCGAACAGTTCGTCGCGGTGGTGGAGACCGCGCTCGGCGTGGCCCACCAGCCGGCGCTCGACGGCCTCGCCGCCTGAGGCGAGCGGCGGTATCACCGACGGCGATCGGCGTCGGCGGCGAGAGCCGGCTGCCCCTGCTCCGGTCCGGGCGCGGTCTGCCGCCGCGCCCCACGTGGCCGGCGGCGCCCGTCCGGGTCATGCCGGACGGGTGTGTCGGCCGCCCGGCGGGGGGAGCCGGGCGGCCGACACCGAGCACGGGAGCCGCGAGGTCGTCGACGAGGACCTTCGGGGGGCCATGCCCTCCGCGTGACCGGCGACCGGATGACCGGGGCCGCGCGGTCCGGCGGGACGCCCCGGCGCGACCGACCCGGGGGCCTTGACAGCAACACCTGATCCGACAGCGACACGACGGGGGGTTGGTCCGATGGCGGGCCACATGGTGGTCGGTTCCGCCGCGTTGGCCGGGCTGGTCCGTCCGGCCAGCGCGCCGGACCCGGCCGGCGGTCACCGGATCCTGCCGGTGGCCCCCGAGCTGACCGGCCTGCTGCCCAGCCGGGGGCTGCGGCGCGGCAGCACGATCGCGGTCGCCGCCGGTCAACCGCGGCACGTCGGCGGCGCCTCGCTGGTGCTCGCGCTGCTCGCCGAGGCGTCCCGGGCCGGCTCGTGGTGCGCCGTGGTGGGGGTGCCGACGTTCGGGGCGGGCGCGGCCGCCGAACTCGGGATCGCCCTGGATCGGCTCGCCCTGGTGCCGAATCCCGGCCCCGAATGGGCCACCGTCATCGCCGCGCTGATCGACGGGGTGGACGTCGTGGTCACCGCGGTGCCCGCCTCGGTCTCCGCCTCGGTCGCCAACCGGCTGGCCGCCCGGGCCCGGCAGCGTGGCAGCGTGCTCGTCCCGTACGGCCGGTGGGAGGGCGCGGACGTGACGTTGCAGGTGGTCCGGGGCGCCTGGGAGGGGCTCGGGCCGGGCCGGGGCCGGCTGCGCCGCCGAGAGGTCACCGTCTCGGCGCGCGGGCGCGGGGCGGCGGCCCGACCCAAGGAGATCAAGGTCTGGCTGCCGGGTGACGAGCTGACCCGGGTGATCCCCCGCGCCGTGGCCTCCGCCGTCGGCGGCCCGACCGCCGGTCGGCCCCGCCCGGTGGCCCCGCCCGGCCGTACCGTCGCCGGGGTCTCCCGGCGGGGCGCGCTCACCCTGGTCGGGCCGGCGTGACCGACACACCGGCCCGCACCCTGCTGCTCTGGTGCCCGGACTGGCCGGTGCTCGCCGCCGAGATCGTCGACGGGGTGCCCGCCACCGGCCCGGTCGCCGTCCTGCACGCCAACCGGGTGGTCGCCTGCTCGGAGCGGGCCCGGGCCGAGGGGGTGCGGCGGGGCCTGCGCAAACGGGAGGCGCAGGGCCGCTGCCCCCAGCTGACCGTCGTGGAGTACGACCCGGGACGCGACGCCCGGGCGTTCGAGCCGGTGGTCGCCGCGGTGGAGGAGCTGGTCGCCGGCGTGGAGGTGGTCCGGCCGGGCGCCTGCGCGGTGGCCGCCCGAGGGCCGAGCCGCTACCTCGGCGGCGAGGAGGCGGCCGCCGAACAGATCATCGAGCACGTCGCCCAGACCTGCGCGGTGGAGGCCCAGGTCGGGATCGCCGACGGGGTCTTCGCCGCCGGCCTGGCCGCCCGCACCGGGCGGGTCGTACCACCGGGCGGCACCCCGACCTTCCTCGCCGCTCTGCCGGTCGAGGCGTTGGGCCGGCCGGCCCTGGCCGACCTGCTGCGCCGGCTCGGCGTGCGCACCCTCGGCGACTTCGCCGCGCTGCCCGCCGGCGACGTGCTGGCGCGGTTCGGGTTCGACGGCGCGCTCACCCACCGGCTGGCGGCCGGGCGGGACCACCGCCCGCTCGCCGTCCGCCGGCCCCCGGCCGACCTGACGGTGACCGCCGAGTACGACGAGCCGGTCGACCGGGTCGACGCGGCCGCGTTCGCCGGCCGGGCGCTGGCCGAGCAGCTGCACGACCAGCTCGCCGGGCACGGGCTGGCCTGCACCCGGCTCGGTATCGAGGCGGTCACCGCGCACGGCCAGGAGCTGCACCGGGTCTGGCGTCACGACGGGCTGCTCACCGCCGCGGCCATCGCCGACCGGGTCCGCTGGCAGCTCGACGGGTGGCTCACCGGCAGCAGCGGCCGCGGTGGGGTCGGTCGGGCCCGTCCGACGGCCGGGATCATCCGGCTGCGGCTGATCCCGGACGGGGTGATCGCCCAGGCGGGCCTGCAACCCGGGCTGTGGGGGGAGACCGGTGAGGAGCGGGAGCGGGCGCATCGGGCGTTGAGCCGGGTGCAGGGCATCCTCGGCCCGGAGGCGGTGCTCACCGCGGTGCTCGGCGGCGGGCGCTCCCCGGCCGACCAGGTGCGCCTGGTGCCGTGGGGGGACGAGCGGCTGCCGGCCCGCCCCGGTGAGCCGCCGCGTCCCGGCGAGCCGGCGCGGCCGGGCGAACCGCCGTGGCCCGGCCGGCTGCCGCCGCCCGCGCCGGCCGTGGTGCTGCCCACCCCGCTCGCCGCGGTCGTGCACGACGCCGACGGCGCGCCGGTGGTGGTGAGCGCGCGGCTGCAGGTGAGCGCGCCTCCCGCCCGGTTGACCATCGACGCCGCCCGGCCGATGGAGATCACCGGCTGGGCCGGCCCGTGGCCGGTCGACGAGCGCTGGTGGGCGCCGGCCGAGGCCCACCGGCGGGCCCGGTTCCAGGTCGGTCTCGCCAACGGCACCGCCCTGCTGCTCGTGGTCGAGGCCGGGCAGTGGCTGGTGGAGGCGATCTATGACTGAGCGTGGCGGTCCGGTCGTCCGGGCCGGGCGGCGACCGCGGGCGGGGGCGGCCGGATGAGCTTCCACAACCCGAAGATGCCCTGGTCCGAGCTGGAGCGGGTGCTCTCCGGGCGGCCCGCCCCGGCCGGCGCGTCCGGTCGGGGGCGCTCCCGCGACGAGCGGCACCTGCACGTGGTCGATCCGCTCGCGGTGGACGCCGACGGTGGGGACAGCCCCGCCTGGAGCCGGAAACGGGAGCAGTACCAGCCGCCCGCCCTGCCCCGCGTCGAGGGCGCGGTGCCGTACGCGGAGCTGCACGCCCACACCAACTTCAGCTTCCTCGACGGGGCGAGCCACCCCGAGGAGCTGGCCGAGGAGGCGGCCCGGCTGGGGCTCACCGCGCTCGCCGTCACCGACCACGACGGCTTCTACGGCGTGGTGCGCTTCGCCGAGGCGGCCCGGACGCTGGGCCTGCCCACCATCTTCGGCGCCGAGCTCTCGCTCGGGCTGCCCGGCCCGCAGAACGGTGAACCGGATCCGCTCGGGCGGCATCTGCTGGTGCTGGCCCACGGCCACGAGGGGTACGCCCGGCTCGCCTCGACCATCTCCCGGGCCCAGCTGCGCGGCGGTGAGAAGGGCCGCCCGGTCTACGGCGAGCTGGAGGAGGTCGCCGAGGAGCTGCGCGACCACGTGCTGGTGCTCACCGGCTGCCGCAAGGGGCACGTTCCGGCGGCGCTGCTCACCGAGGGGGTCGAGGCGGCGGCCCGCGAGCTGGACCGGTTGACCGCGCTCTTCGGCGCGGAGACGGTGGCGGTGGAGCTCACCGACCACGGGCACCCGGTCGACGCCGACCGCAACGACGCGCTCGCCGAGCTGGCCGCCGCGGCCGGCCTGCCCACGGTGGCCGCCAACAACGTGCACTATGCGACCCCGGGGCGGCGTCGGCTGGCCACCGCGGTCGCCGCCGTACGCGCCCGGCGCAGCCTGGACGAGATCGACGGCTGGCTACCCGCCGCCGCCACCGCCCACCTGCGCAGCGGCGCGGAGATGGCGGCCCGGTTCGCCGCGTACCCGGGCGCGGTGGCCCGGGCCGCCGAGTTCGGCGCCGAGCTCGCCTTCGACCTCCAGCTCGTCGCGCCGCAGCTGCCGGCGTACCCGGTTCCGCCGGGGCACACCGAGATGAGCTGGCTGCGCCACCTGACCTACGAGGGGGCCCGGGAGCGCTACGGCCCCCCGGAGGCGCATCCGACGGCGTACGCGCAGCTCGACCACGAGCTGAACATGATCGAGACGCTGGGCTTCCCCGGCTACTTCCTGGTGGTCTACGACATCGTCGCGTTCTGCCGCGAGCAGGACATCTACTGCCAGGGCCGGGGCTCGGCCGCGAACTCGGCGGTCTGCTACGCGCTGCGGATCACCAACGTCGACGCGGTGCGGCACCGGCTGCTCTTCGAACGGTTCCTCGCGCCGGAGCGGGACGGCCCGCCCGACATCGACGTGGACATCGAGTCCGACCGCCGGGAGGAGGTGATCCAGCACGTCTACGCCCGCTACGGCCGGGAGCACACCGCCCAGGTGGCCAACGTCATCTCGTACCGGCCGCGCTCGGCGGTGCGGGACGTGGCCAAGGCGTTCGGTTTCTCCCCCGGCCAGCAGGACGCCTGGAGCAAGCAGATCGACAGGTGGGGCGCGATCGCCACGGCCGACGTGGCGGACATCCCCGAGCAGGTGGTCGAGTACGCCAACGAGCTGCAGACGTTCCCCCGGCACCTGGGCATCCACTCCGGCGGGATGGTGATCTGCGATCGGCCGGTCATCGAGGTCTGCCCGGTGGAGTGGGGGCGGATGCCCGGGCGAAGCGTGCTCCAGTGGGACAAGGACGACTGCGCCGCCGTCGGGCTGGTCAAGTTCGACCTGCTCGGCCTCGGCATGCTCTCCGCGCTGCACTACGGCTACGACATGATCGGGATGAGCCTGGACCTCGGCGACATGACGCTGGACGACCCGGAGGTCTACGACATGCTCTGCCGGGCCGACTCGGTGGGGGTGTTCCAGGTGGAGAGCCGGGCGCAGATGGCCACCCTGCCCCGGCTCAAGCCCCGCGAGTTCTACGACCTGGTGGTGGAGGTGGCGCTGATCCGGCCCGGCCCGATCCAGGGTGGCTCGGTGCACCCGTACATCCGGCGCAAGAACGGCCAGGAGCCGGTGGAGTACGCCCACCCGCTGATGCGCAACGCGCTGGAGAAGACCCTCGGCGTGCCGCTCTTCCAGGAGCAGCTGATGCAGCTCGCCATCGACCTGGCCGGCTTCGACGCGGCCGGGGCGGACCAGCTGCGCCGGGCCATGGGAGCCAAGCGGTCGGTCGAGCGGATGGCGCAGATCGCCGACCGGCTCTACGCCGGAATGGCGGAGCGGGGCATCACCGGGGAGCTGGCCGACGACGTCTACCGGAAGCTCACCGCGTTCGCCAGCTACGGCTTCCCGGAGAGCCACGCGATGAGCTTCGCCTACCTGGTCTACGCCAGCTCCTGGCTCAAGCGCTACCACCCGGGGCCGTTCCTGGCGGCGCTGCTCAACGCCCAGCCGATGGGCTTCTACTCACCGCAGACCCTGGTGGACGACGCCCGCCGGCACGGCGTGCAGGTGCGCCGGCCGGACATCAACGCCAGCGGCGCCCTGGCGGTGCTGGAGTCCACGCCCGACACCCGGTGGGGCAGCGGGCCGGGGGAGCCGCCGCACGCCTGGGGGCTGGGCGGTCCGGCGGTCCGGCTCGGCCTGGCCAGCGTGCGTACCCTCGGCGACGGGGTGGCGGAGCGGATCGAGGCCGAGCGGGTCGCGAACGGGCCGTACCGCGACATGCCGGACGTGGCCCGGCGGGTCGGTCTCACCGCCGCGCAGCTGGAGGCGCTGGCCACCGCGGACGCCTTCGCCTGCTTCGGGCTCACCCGGCGGCAGGCGCTCTGGGCGGCCGGCGCGGCGGCGCAGGACCGGCCGGGCCGGTTGCCCGGCACGGTGACCGGCGCGGCCGCGCCCACCCTGCCCGGCATGGAGGCGGTCGACCGGCTGGTCGCGGACGTCTGGGCCACCGGCCTGTCGCCGGAGAACCATCCGGCCACGTTCATCCGCCCGCGCCTCGACGAGCTGGGCGCGCTGCCGATCGCCCGGCTCGGCCGGGTGGAGCCCGGCCAGCGGATCCGGGTCGGCGGCATCGTCACCCACCGGCAGCGGCCGGCGACCGCCGGCGGGGTCACCTTCCTCAACCTGGAGGACGAGACCGGCATGCTCAACGTGACCTGCTCGCCGGGGTTGTGGCAGCGCTACCGGCGGGTGGCCCGGACCAGTACCGGGCTGGTGGTGCGGGGCCGGCTGGAACGGTACGAGGGGGTGACGAACCTGGTCGCCGACCGGCTGGAGGCGATCCAGCCGCCGGTCACTCCGGCCTCCCGGGACTTCCGCTGACCCGGCCGGGCGACGCGGGCGGGCGGCGCGGCCTGGCGGGCCGTCGGCCACCGCGGGGATGCGCCGGACGGGACGACCCCGCCGGGTGGGCTCAGCCGGCCAGGCCGATGAGCGCCGTGCCCGCGCTGCCGATCAGCCCGACCAGCACGATCCGCCGGAACAGCCGCGGGTCGAGCCGGTGGAAGAGCCGGTTGCCCAGCCACCAGCCCAGGGGGACGGCGGGCAGCGCCGCGAGGGCGATTCGCGCCACGTGGGTGTCCACCTGACCGCCGACCAGGAATCCCGCCAGCCCGATCAGGCCGGTACCGGCGAACGTCGCCGCCACCGTCGCCCGGAAGGTACGCGGGTCGTAGCCGAGGGAGTGGAACGCGGCGACCAGCGGCGGCCCGTTGGTGCCGGTGGCGGCGGTGAGCACGCCGACGAGCACGCCGACCGCGCCGAGCCCGACGCGACCGGTGCGCACCCGGGCGCCGCTGGCCACCAGCGCGACGCAGCCGAGCACCACCACCGCGATCAACGCGCTGAGCAGCCGCGGCGGGGCGTACGCGAGCACCAGCAGGCCGACCGGCACCCCGAGCAGGGCGGTGGCGGTGAGCGTCACGGCCATCCGCCAGCGGGCGTACGCGCGCTCCCGGACGGCCGCGGTGAGCGTCAACCCGATGCTGGTCAGCGCCGACACCACGACGGCGCTGCGAGGGTCGATCGCGATGGCGAGCAGCGGGACGGTCAGCAGCGCGTACCCGAAGCCGCTGACCGCCTGGGCGAACGCCCCGAGCAGCACGATGCCGAACGCGCTGAGCAGAACGAGCATCCGAGGAGCGTGGCCCCGGCCGGCGGTGGCCCGGACGCCGGCCCGGCCACGCGAGACCCGGGACACAGCCGCCCGAGCGGGTGCGCTCCGGTTCCCGGGTTTGGGGAGCCCCCCAATCGGAGAAGTGCTGATCGACAAGCCGCGCATCGACGGCGCGTCAGTCCAGCTCCACCCCGGTGCGCCTCGGCGCCGGGGGAGACGCGGAACACGTTCGGCGGCGACGCGGCACCGTCGCGGGGCCTCCGATTGTTCCAGCTCCTGTAGCGGGGGTGGTGCCTCGGTGACGGCCTGCGGCTGTTCCCGATCATCATGGTGGCAACCCTGATACGGGTGATCGTGCACTACGAAGGAGAAGAGCAGTGACGGGGAACAACGGTCACAACGGAGTGGCCAACGCGCGTCGTACTCGCCTCACCGCCGGCTGGGTGCCGGAACACCACCTGGAGCCGCGCGAGTACGAGGTGACGGACGGCCCCGTGGCCAACGTCCGGCGCTCGCGTGTCGAGCGCGACCCGGCGGCGGGCGGGGAGTCGTGACCTCCGCCGCCGAGCGGAGGTAAGGACGAGGTGCGCCGGAGGGCCCCATCGACGGATCCGTTGGTGAGGGGCCCCCGGCCGACACCCCGGAACCTGACTAGGCTCGACCGGGTGGAGCAGACCCGAGGCCGGTTCACCGGGCCGCCGCTGACCCCCCGTACCGCCGTGATCTGGTCGGTGCTCCGTGCCGAACTCGAGCGGCGGGGCGGCATCGAACTGACCGTGCTCGACGTCGGCGGCGGCACCGGCGGTTTCGCCGTCCCGCTCGCCCAGGCCGGGCACCGCGTCACGGTGGTCGACGCGAGCCCCGACGCGCTCGCCGCGCTGACCCGGCGGGCCGCCGAGGCGGGCGTCGCCGACCGGGTACGCGCCGTGCAGGGCGACGGCGACGCGCTCGCCGGTCTCGTCGAACCGGCCGGTGTCGACCTGGTGCTCTGCCACGCCGTGCTCGAGGTGGTCGACGACCCGGTGTCGGTGGTGACCGCGCTGGCCACCGCGCTGCGGCCCGGCGGTGCGGCGAGCGTACTGGTCGCCGGTCGCGCCGCCGCGGTGCTGGCCCGCGCGATGAACGGTCACCTGGACGTCGCGGACACCCTGGCCACGGATCCCGCCGGCACCGCCGGGGCCCGGGACACCCTGCGGCGGCGGTACGACGTCGACGGCGCCTCGGCTCTGCTGCGCGCCGCCGGGCTCGTGGTCGAGGAGATCCACGGCGTACGCGTCCTCGCCGACCTGCTGCCGGCGGCGGTGGCCGACGGTCAACCGGGTGCCCTGGTCGAGCTGGAGCGGGCGCTGGCCGGCCGGCCGCCGTACCGGGATCTCGCCGCGCAGCTGCACCTGTTCGCCCGCCGGCCGGCATGACCGGCCCGGCCACGTCGGGCGCGTCCGGCCCGCCGGACCCCGACCTGCCTCCGGCGGCTTCCGAGCCGCTCTCCCCGGTCGCCCCGCGCTACGGCGACGGCAGCCTCGCCGACGTGCTCCCCAGCACGCTCGCCGTGCTCGGGGTGCCGGGGGCCACCGACCGGCTGGGCCTCTCCGCACAGCTGGCCGGGGTGCGCCGGGTCGCCGTGCTCCTCGTCGACGGGCTCGGCTGGTACCAGATCCCCACCGCCGCCCGGTACGCCCCGACGCTGGCCGGACTCGCCGCGACGGCCGGTCGGCCGCTCACCTCCGGCTTCCCGTCGACCACCCCCACCAGCCTGGTGACCTTGGGTACCGGCGTGGCGCCCGGGGCGCACGGCGTGCTCGGCTTCACCGTCCGGGTGCCCGGTACGGAGCGGGTGCTCAGCCACATCGAGTGGGCCGCCGACCCGGACCCGCTGCGCTGGCAACCCGTCCCGACCCAGTTGGAGCGGGCCCGCGCGGCCGGTGTCGCCGTCACCGCGGTGAGTCGTCCCGAGTTCGGCGGCAGCGGGCTGACGGTGGCCGCCAACCGCGGCGGGGACTTCCGCGGTGCGACCGGCGTCGACGCGCTCGCCCGGACCATGCTGACCGCGCTGACCGCCGGGACCGGTCCGACCCTGGTCTCCGGCTACCACCCCGACCTGGACCGGCACGGTCATCTCAGCGGGGTCGACTCACCGCCCTGGCGGGTCGCCGCGACGGAGGTGGACGCCCTGGTCACCCGGCTGGTCGACGGCCTGCCGGCGGACGCCGCGCTGCTGGTCACCGCCGACCACGGCCAGCTCGACGTGCCCATGGGGCACCGGTTCGACCTGGACACCGATCCCCGGCTGCGCGCCGGCATCCAGGTCGTCGCCGGTGAGGCCCGGGTGCGTTACCTGCACGTCGCGCCCGGTGCGGTCGACGACGTGGTGGCCGCCTGGTCGGCGGTGCTCGGTGACGCGGCCCGGGTGCGTACCCGCGACGAGGCGGTCGCGGCCGGCTGGTTCGGGCCGGTTCCGGCCGAGCACCTGGCCCGCATCGGCGACGTCGTGGTGATCTGCAACGACACGTACGCCGTGCTGGCCACCCGTTCGGAGAGCCCGCTCGCGTCCCGGCTGGTGGCGTACCACGGGTCGGACACCGCGGCCGAGATGACCATCCCGCTGCTGGTGGTGCGGGGCTGACCGGGTCGCGTCGTACCCCCCGGTTAACCTGCGCACATGGGCCGCAGCCAGTCGTTGCCACGGGGCGGTGATCCGCGCTTCGGTCCGGACGCCGACGACTCCGGCAGCCTGATCCTGCACGTCGACATGGACGCCTTCTTCGCCTCGGTCGAGGTGCGCCGCCGCCCCGAGCTGCGGGGCCGGCCGGTGGTGGTCGGCGGCCTCGGCCCGCGCGGCGTGGTCAGCTCGGCCAGCTACGAGGCCCGCCCCTACGGCGTGCGCAGCGCCATGCCGATGATGCGGGCCCGGGCGCTCTGCCCGCACGCGGTCTACCTCCCGCCGGACTTCACCGCCTACACCGAGGCCTCCCGGGCGGTGATGCAGATCTTCCGGGACGTCACCCCACTGGTCGAGCCGCTCTCCCTCGACGAGGCGTTCCTCGACGTGTCCGGTGCCCGCCGGCTCTTCGGTTCACCGGCCGAGATCGCCCGTGGCATCCGGGAGCGGGTGTCGGGGGAGCTGGGGCTGACCTGCTCCGTCGGGGTGGCGCCGAGCAAGTTCGTGGCGAAGCTCGGCTCGACCCGGGCCAAGCCCGACGGCGTGCTCGTCGTACCGGCGACGCGGGTGCTCGAATTCCTCCACCCGCTGCCGGTCGACGCGCTCTGGGGGGTGGGTGAGCGCTCCGCGCAGGCGTTGCGTCGGCTCGGCCTGGCCACCATCGGCGACCTGGCCGAGGCGCCCTACGGAATGCTGCGCAAGGCCCTCGGGGAGGCGTCCGCCGCTCACCTGCACGCCCTGGCGCACGGGCGTGATCCGCGTGCGGTGAGCCCCGAGCACGTGGAGAAGTCGATCGGGGCGGAGGTCACCTTCGACGTCGACGTGACCGACCCGCTGGAGATCCGCCGGGCGCTGCTCGCGCTCGCCGACAAGGTGGGCGGCCGGCTGCGCCGGGCGGATCAGGTCGGTCGGACGATCTCGCTCAAGGTGCGGCTGGCCGACTTCCGCACGGTCACCCGCTCCCGCACCCTGCCGGTCGCCACCGACACGGCCCGAGAGATGTTCGACACGGTCTGGGCGCTCTGGACCGCGCTCGCCCCGGCCGAGCCGGTCAGGCTCGTCGGCGTACGGGCCGAGGGGCTCGCCGCGGCGCAGGAGACACCCCGGCAGCTCCAGCTCGGCGCTCCCGAGCGCGGCTGGCGCGAAGCGGAGGCCGCCGCGGACGCCGCCGCTGCCCGATTCGGGCGGTCCGTCATAGGTCCGGCCAGTCTGCTCGGCAGCCGTGATCCCCGCCGGAACGAAAATCCGACCCGGCCATAGGTCGTCCCGCTTTCCGACGCGCGACCCCCCTCGTAGACTTGCGGGTAAGCAGCCGGTTGGCTGCCACGGTCTGTCGGTCCGAACGGGCCGACCAACGTGACCGGGGAGGAGTGCCGTGCCGCTCTCGGAGCACGAGCAGCGGCTGTTCGAGCAGATCGAGCGGTCGCTTGCCGAGGACCCCAAATTCGCCTCGGCCGTGCGCGCCAGCGATCCGCGTTTCCACACGCGGCGTCGCCTGCTCGTCGCTGCCGGCGTCATCATCGCTGGGCTGGCCCTACTGGTCTATGGCGCGGTGATCAAGACTCCGCCGCTGGCTGTGGCGGGTTTCGTCGTCATGTTGGCCTCGGCTGCGTACGCGGTGCAGTCGCACCGTCGAGCGCAGTCACCCGACCTCCACGTGGTGGGTGGGACGACCAGTCGGCGCCGCACTCGCGGGCGCTCCGGTCGCCGTTCCTCGTTCCTCGACCGGATGGAGGACCGGTGGCGTCAGCGCCCGGAGGGGCACCGCTGACCCGCCGCTGACCCACACCGCCCGCCGGGCCGGAACTCTCCTCTTCCGGCCGGGCGGGCTGCTCGCCGTCCGCCGCGCCCGGAATGTCCTTCCTCGGCCGGCCGGATGCTCGTCCTTCGGCTGTGCCGGGGCCTTCACCTCTGGCCGTCTGCCGGGCCGGGCCGCTCGCCGTCCGCTGGTCCGCTGCCTTGTCTGCCGGGCCGGGCCGGGCCGCGCCGTTGGCCGTACGCCCGGCCAGGCCGCCGGGATCCTCGTCTTCCGCTCGGGCCTCTTCCTCGGCCGGGCCGGCGGTGGCCGTCGCGCCGAAACGGTGATCGACTCGCCTTCAGGTAAGTCGCGGTGTCCCGCGGCCCGGACAGCCCGACCTCATGGAACTCGTGTGGATCAAGCGGCGCGCCCGATTACCGGCCGACGCCCGATTGCCGGTCGGCGCCCGGTCGCCGACCCCCGGCCTCCGGATCCCGCAGGCCCGGCCGGTCGCCGGCCCTCGGCCTCCGACCCCCGCACGCCCGGCCGGCCCTCGGCCTCCGACCCCCGCACGCCCGGCCGGCCCTCGGCCTCCGACCCCCGCACGCCCGGCCGGTCGCCGGATCCCCGCACGCCCGGCCGGTGGCCGGGCGTGCGGGCGCTCTCGTGCCCCGGGGCCGGTCAGCGAGCCGCGCGGTCGGCGAGCAGGCGGCGCGGGCTCCACCGCAGCAGGCGGTGCCGGGCCTGGCCGGTCATGGCGACCATCCGGCCCGAGGTGTCCGCCACGGCGAGCCGCCAGCGCTGCAGCACCGAGGGCGGCAGCACCGCCGCGAGCAACCGGGTACGCCGGTCGGCGGCCGCGGCGAGGGTGGCGCGGACCGCGCGCAGCGCGGGCACCAACGGATCACCGGTGAGCGGGTTCCGTGCGTACCGGGCCCGCTCCTCGGCCCGGCCGAGCAACCGCATCGCGTCGGCGGAGTCGGCGTGACCGCTGAGTACGCCCCCGATGAGCCGGTCGGCGGTCGCCCGCGGCGTCTCCGTCCGGTCCACCGGCACCCGGTAGTCGACAAGCGTGTCGAGCAGCTCGTCCCAGGCCGCGTGCGCGTCGGCCCGCGCCCGGTCGGCGTCCGCGCCGACCACCACCATCCGCTGGCCGGCCGCCGGGCCGACGCCGACGCCCACGTCCGGGTCGGTGGCGGCGACCGCCACCGGCGTCCGGCCGCCGCGACGGCGGCGCAGGGAGACCCGACGCAGTGCCGGCAGCGCGAGCACCAGCAGGAGCAGCAGCGAACCGGCGGCCCACCAGGGCCAGACGGGGGCCTGCTCGGTGGGGGTCTCCGCGCCGAGGGAGAGGCCCGTGTCGGTGTCCCCCTCCTCCCGCTCCGAGCCCACCGCCCCGGGGGACTCCTCCGGATCCGTGCCGGTGTTCGGCGCGCCCGGCTGATCGGGGAGGGGATCCGGCGCGTCCGTGTCCGGGGCCCAGGCGGACCGGGTGGAGCCGGGCACGCCGTACGCCGGGGTGGCGTCGAACGGTACCCAGCCGATCCCGTCGAAGTAGACCTCGGTCCAGGCGTGCAGGTTGCGGTTGGTGAGGGTGTAGGTGTTGCCGTTGCGGTTGCTGCCGCTGGTGAAGCCGAACGCGACCCGGGCCGGGATACCGGCCGCCCGGACCAGCCACCCCATCGCGGCCGCGTACTGCTGACAGAAGCCGACCTTGTTCGTGAGGAAGTCGACGATGTCCTCGCCGCTGGTGCCGCCCTCGGTGCGCAGCTGGTAGCTGAAGCCGTTGTCGGAGGAGAAGTAGTCGTAGATCGCCCGGACCTTGTCGTACTCGGTCACCTTGCCCTGGACGAGTCGGTCCACCAGCTCCGTCACCTGCGGCACCGGCGGCGTCTTGGTCTGCTGCCGTCGCACCAGGGGGTGGTCGGCGGGCAGCTTCCGCGCGGTGCGCAACGCCGCCGGGCTGTACGTCGACCGGACGTACTCGAAGGAGTAGCGCTTGCCGCGCGAGTTCTCCCGGTTGGAGAAGACGATCTGCCGGTCGTCGTCGTAGAGCCAGCTCGAGTTCAGGTCCTCGGTGCGGACCGGTTCGGAGTAGACCGGCAGCAGCGGGATGTCCAGGTCCCGGCTGACCTCGACGGTGGCCTGGTACTGACGCTGCTCGACGCCGCGGCGCTCGGGGACGGTCGGGTCGGGCAGGTCGCGGGTGACCGGCCGGCCGGAGGGGTTGGTCACCTCGAAGCCACTCGACTTCAGCTCGTCGGCCACCCCGAAGCGCAGGTAGAACGGGCTTGCTTCGTTGGTGGTGACCTTGATCAGGTCGGCGACCTCGGACTGGTTCAACTGGCCGCTGAGCGCGGCGAACAGGTTGATCTTTCCGGGAGCGCCGCCCTGGCCGGGGCGGCCGGTGCCGTTGCCGCTCCCGTTGCCGGAGCTGAGGGAGTCGAGCAGGCTGCCGTTCATCCCCGGCACGGGGACCAGCGGCAGGAGGACCGCCACCGCCACGCCGAGCACCGCGAGCCGCCGGCCGGCGGCGGCCAGCGGAGAAGCCTCCCAGACGTCGATGTCCCGGCCGTCCCCGCTGAACCGGCGGCCGAAGCGGCGTACCCGGTCGACGTTGTCCGCGCCCAGCAGCCAGAGGTAGCCGACGGCGCCGACCACGAACGGGACCGGCGGCACGTTGTCGACGTAGACGGCGACGGGGACCGAGTAGATGGCGAGCATCGGCAGGCCCGCCAGGGCCGGGCGGCGCAACCCGACGGTGAGCAGGTCGACCACGACGGCCACCGCTCCCACGCCGAGCACCGTGATGAACAGCAGTGGTGGGGTGTCGGGCACCTCCACGCCGTAGGAGCGCATGTCCTGCACCGAGCCGCCCAGCAGCTCGCTGAAGTGCGCGAAGGTGGCCGGCGTGGGCAGCACCGCGAGAATCTCGCTGCCGGCGGGGAAGAGCCAGGTGAGCGCCAGGGTGAGCCCCGCCAGCATGCCGAGCACCTGACCCCAGAGGGGGGCCCGCAGCGCCCGGGTCAGCGCGGCCGCCCCGGCGACCACGCCGACCGCGATGGCCGACTCGATCAGCCAGGTCCAGCGTTCGAAGATGGCCGACAGCGGCGCCGCGGCGAGCAGCGTCGCACCGGCGGCCACCAGGCCGAGATTCCGATGGCGGGTCATGACCCGGTCCCTCCCCTCATGCCTCTGCTTCGTCGCACCGGGCGGCGGGCGGCTCGACCGCGTCGAACCGGTCGGTTCGCGCGCCGGCTCCGCTCATCGCACGCCGCCGGCCACCGTATCGGCCAGCACCGCGCGCAGCGCGAACCCCTGCGAGCCGCGGCCCGCCTGCGGCCAGATCGCCGGCAGTCGGGTGCCGTGGTCGACGCCGATCACCCGCCAACCGCTGCGCAGCAGCGACAGCGCGGCGGCCGCGTGCGTCTGCTCCGCCTCGGCCCGGGCCTTCTCGGGCAGGTTCAACCAGTTGGAGCTGTTGACCAGGAAGCCGACGCAGGTCGCACCGTTGGCGCGGAGACCGGCGAGCAGCTCCGCCTCGGCGGTGCTCAGGGAGCCGAAGACGCCGATGATCAGACCGCCGTCGGCCCGCTGGCGGACCCGCTGCACCAGCTCGGTCACCTCGGTCCGCTGGTCGAGACGTACCTCGGCGAGCTGGTCGAGGAGGAGGCCGTCGCCGCCGCCCTCGGTGGCGTCCACGTCCGCGCCGGCCCCGGTGACCAGGCGCAGCTTGTAGCCGGCCTGGCGCAGGTGCACGGCGATGCTCGCGGTCGCCGAGACCGCCCACTCGAAGCTCGCCGTCGGACCGTCACCGCGATGGCCGTACGCGCGGGTGTCCAGCACCACCGTCGCCCGGCTCTCCCAGGGTTGCTCCTCCCGGCGCACCATCAGCTCGCCGGTGCGCGCCGTCGACTTCCAGTGCACCCGGCGCAGGTCGTCGCCCATCCGGTACTCCCGGGTCGCCGCGTCGTCCTCGCCGTGCACCGCCACCGAGCGGGCGCGGCTGTCGCCGCTCCCGGCGTACTCGCCGGGCAGCCGGACCGACGGCAGAGGCGTGACCTGCGGGATCACCGTCAGGTGGTCGATGCTGGGGAAGGCGCGGCTGAGCTCGCAGAGCCCGAACGGGTCGGTCAGGCGCACCACCAGCGGGCCCACCTCGTAGCGGCCGCGGACGTCGGCCCGGACCGTGTACGCCACCGAACTCGCCTGGTGCGCGCCGAGTCGCTCCAGCACCACCCGGGGGCGGCTGCCCAGTGCGTAGGGCAGCCGGTCCTCCAGCAGCAGGGTGCCGGTGGGCAGGCGGGACAGGTTCTGCAGCCGCAGCACCACCCGGGAGCTCGCCCCGACCGGCACCCGGTGCGGGTCCAGCGACCGGTTGCAGGCCAGCTTGTAGCGGCTGCGCCCGACGTAGGCCGCGGCGAGCAGGGGCAGGACGGCGAGCAGCACGGCCACCCGGAGCAGGTCCTTCTCACCGAGGATCCCCGCCGAGACGGCCGCGGCGACCGCAGCGGCCAGGAACGAGCGCCCGCGGGTGGTCAGCCCGCGCAGCCCTTCACGCACGTCATGGCCTCCGCGGCTCGTACGGCCCGCGGCCGTTGCCGCTCGCCGGTCGGGTGTCGTAGGGGGAGCGCTTGCGGTCGTTCGGCAGCGGCAGCCGGTGCACCAGGTCGGAGACGATCGCGTCGGTGGTGCGCCGGGCGAGCTGGGCGTCGGCGGTGGGGATGATCCGGTGCGCCAGCACCGGCACGGCCAGCGCCTGGAGGTCGTCGGGAAGGACGTAGTCGCGACCCTCGAGGGCGGCCACGGCCCGAGCCGTGCGCAGCAGCTGGAGGGTGGCCCGGGGGGAGGCGCCCAGCCGCAGGTCGGGGGCTTCGCGGGTGGCGGTGACCAGGTCGATGGCGTACTGCTTGACCGCGTCGGCGACGTGCACCTGGCGGACCGTCGCGATCAGCCGCCGGACGGTGGCCGCGTCGGAGACCGGGCGCAGCTGATCGAGCGGGTCGGTGGCCCCGTGGCCGTCGAGCATCGCCAGCTCCGCGCCGACGTCCGGGTAGCCCATCGCGATCCGGGCGGTGAACCGGTCCCGCTGAGCCTCGGGCAGCGGGTAGGTGCCCTCCATCTCAATCGGGTTCTGGGTCGCGATCACCATGAACGGCGTCTGCAGCTGGTAGGTGACGCCGTCGACGGTGACCTGCCGCTCCTCCATGCACTCCAGCAACGCCGACTGGGTCTTCGGCGAGGCCCGGTTGATCTCGTCGCCGACCACCAGGTTGGCGAAGACCGCGCCGGGCCGGAACTCGAAGTCGTGGGTCTCCTGGTTGTAGACGCTGACGCCGGTGACATCGCTGGGGAGCAGATCCGGGGTGAACTGGATCCGGCGCACCGAGCAGTCGATGGAGCGGGCCAGGGCCTTGGCGAGCTTGGTCTTGCCGACGCCGGGGACGTCCTCGATGAGGAGGTGACCCTCGGCGAGCAGGACCGCCAACGCGAGGCGAACGGTGGCCGTCTTACCCTCGATGACCTGCTCTATGTTGGCCACGACGGCCTCGCTCGCGGCACGGAACTCGTCGTGCGGCAGCAGGCCGCCGACCTCGTCCCAGGTCTGTTGTGTCACGGGCCTCCTCCTCGTCGCCGGAACGGCAGCTCTGTATAGAGCAGCTGGACCCGTCGTTGGGTTCGCGACGTCGAGCCTCGTCTGCCGCACAAATCTCACTGGCCTCTCAGGCTAACCATGTTTGTCGTGATCGCCGACCCCCACGGTCAGACCGCCGGTTACGCCCCGAATATTCGTCAGGTTGGGGGACCGTACGCCCCTCGGTCCGGCTGTCCCGGCGGCGCGGTGGCCGGCGTCCCGAGGCGTGGTGGCGGGCCACCGGTCCCGCCGGAGCTGGGGGTACACTGCCGTCATGGCCGGAGTCTTCCTGCTTCTTACCGAGCCGTGCTGATGCGCTGAACGCGCGACAGCACGGCGGCCCCTCCTGCGTGAGGGGCTTTTTTGTGCCCGTCGCCCGCCAGCCGGTGGGCGGGCGGGCGGCGAGCACCAGCAGACCGCACGAGACGACCGCGCCGAGCGACGCGAGGAGACGCGATGAGTGAGGCAGCCGCACCGGCGGGCGACATTCCCCCGTTCCGGTACACCGCGGCCCTGGCCGACGAGATCGAGAACCGTTGGCAGGACATCTGGGAGCGGGAGGGCACCTTCCACGCCCCCAACCCGACCGGGCCGCTGGCCGACCCCGACCACCCCCGGGCGGGCGCGGAGAAGCTCTACGTGCTGGACATGTTCCCCTACCCGTCCGGGGCGGGCCTGCACGTCGGGCACCCGCTGGGCTACATCGGCACCGACTGCTTCGCCCGCTACCAGCGGATGGCCGGCCGGAACGTGCTGCACGCGATGGGCTTCGACGCGTTCGGCCTGCCCGCCGAGCAGTACGCGGTGCAGACCGGCACCCACCCCAGGACCACCACCGAGCAGAACATCCAGCGGTACAAGGCGCAGCTGCGCCGGCTGGGCCTGGCTCACGACGAGCGCCGTTCGGTCGCCACCATCGACACGGACTTCTACCGCTGGACCCAGTGGATCTTCCTGCAGATCTTCAACTCCTGGTACGACCGGGACGCCGAGCGCGCCCGGCCGATCGCCGAGCTGATCGCCGAGTTCTCCGGCGGCACCCGGCCGACGCCGGATGGCCGTCCGTGGGCCGAGCTGTCCGTGGCCGAGCGCCGGGAGATCGTCGACGGCCATCGGCTGGCGTACGTCTCGCAGGCGCCGGTGAACTGGTGCCCGGGTCTGGGCACCGTGCTGGCCAACGAGGAGGTCACCGCGGACGGCCGCTCGGAGCGGGGCAACTTCCCGGTCTTCAAGCGGAACCTGAAGCAGTGGATGATGCGGATCACCGCGTACGGTGACCGGCTGCTGGACGACCTGGACACGCTGGACTGGCCCGACGCGATCAAGCTGATGCAGCGCAACTGGATCGGCCGGTCCCAGGGCGCGCACATCGACTTCCCGACGGCCGCCGAGCCGGTCCGGGTGTTCACCACCCGGCCGGACACGGTCTTCGGAGCCACCTACATGGTGCTGGCGCCGGAGCACGAGCTGGTCGACGCGCTGGTGCCGGCGACCTGGCCGGAGGGGACCAAGGAGTCCTGGACCGGCGGGCACGCCAGCCCGCGGGCCGCCGTCGAGGCGTACCGCAAGGCGGCCGCGGCCAAGACCGACGTCGAGCGGCAGGCCGACACGAAGGAGAAGACCGGCGTCTTCGTCGGGGCGTACGCCACCAATCCGGTCAACGGCGCGCAGGTCCCGATCTTCATCGCGGACTACGTGCTGGCCGGCTACGGCACCGGGGCGATCATGGCGGTTCCCGCCCAGGACGAGCGGGACTGGGCCTTCGCCGAGGTCTTCGACCTGCCGATCGTCCGGACGGTGCAGCCCGCCGAGGGCTTCGACGGCAAGGCGTACACCGGCGACGGCCCGGCGATCAACAGCGCGGCGCCCGAGCGCGGCCTGGACCTGAACGGCCTGGCGGTCGCCGAGGCCAAGGCCAGCATCATCGAGTGGCTGGAGGCGAACGGGCACGGCCGGGGCACGGTCACCTACCGGCTGCGCGACTGGCTGTTCAGCCGGCAGCGTTACTGGGGCGAGCCGTTCCCGATCGTGTACGACGAGACCGGTGCCGCCATCGCGCTGCCGGAGGAGATGCTGCCGGTCGAGCTGCCCGAGGTGGAGGACTTCTCACCGCGGACGTTCGCCCCGGACGACGCCGACAGCAACCCGGAGACGCCGCTGTCGCGGGCCCGCGACTGGGTCGAGGTCGAGCTGGACCTGGGGGACGGCCCGAAGCGGTACACCCGGGAGACCAACGTGATGCCGCAGTGGGCCGGCTCCTGCTGGTACGAGCTGCGTTACCTGGACCCGACCAACACGTCGCGCTTCGTGGACGCGGAGAACGAGCGGTACTGGATGGGCCCGCGCGGCGAGGGCGACTGCGGCGGCACCGACCTGTACGTGGGCGGCGCCGAGCATGCCGTACTGCACCTGCTGTACGCCCGGTTCTGGCACAAGGTGCTGTTCGACCTGGGCCACGTGTCGTCGTTCGAGCCGTTCCGCAAGCTGTTCAACCAGGGCATGATCCAGGCGTACGCGTACACCGACTCCCGGGGCAGCTACGTGCAGGCCGAGGAGGTCATCGAGCGCGACGGCGGCTACTACCTGGGCGATGACGTGGTCAATCGCGAGTACGGCAAGATGGGCAAGTCGCTGAAGAACGTCGTCACGCCGGACGAGATGTGCGAGGCGTACGGGGCGGACACGTTCCGGGTCTACGAGATGTCGATGGGCCCGCTGGAGGTGTCCCGCCCGTGGGAGACCCGGGCGGTCGTCGGCTCCTACCGGTTCCTGCAGCGGGTCTGGCGGGCCGTCGTCGACGAGCAGACCGGTGCGCTGCGGGTCACCGACGAGCCGGCCGACGAGGCGACCCGGCGGCTGCTGCACAAGACCGTCGACGGGGTCCGGGCCGACATGGACGGGATCCGGTTCAACACCGCGATCGCCAAGCTGATCGAGCTGACCAACGCGCTGACCCGGCTGCCGGCCACCCCACGTGAGGTGGCCGAGCCGCTGGTGCTGATGCTGGCGCCGTTCGCCCCGCACGTGGCCGAGGAGCTGTGGCGGCGGCTGGGGCACGACACCTCGCTGACGTACGCGGACTTCCCGGTCGCCGACCCGGCGCTGCTGGTGGCCGAGACGGTCACCTACCCGGTGCAGGTCAACGGGAAGGTCCGCGGCCGGGTCGAGGTCCCCGCCGACGCGTCGGAGGAGACGGTCCGCGCCGGCGCCCTGGAGGCGGTGGCCGCGACCCTGGGCGGCAAGGATCCGCGCAAGGTGATCGTGGTGAAGGGCCGGATGGTCTCGGTCGTGCTCTGAACCGGCTGGTGGGCGCGCCCTCGTCGGGCGCGCCCACGGCGGGTTCGTCCTGGTCGGCCGGCGCGCCGTGCACCGCGCCCGGTTTGCGGCACCGCTGTCGAGGCCGGCGGCGGTACCCGGTCGCCGCGATTGCGGCATCGCGGTCGAGGTCGGTGGCGGTACCTGGTCGCCGCGCGGTTTGCGGCATCGCGGCCGAGGCAGGCGGCGGTACCCGGTCGCCACGCGCGGTTTGCGGCACCGCGGTCGAGCTCGGTCGCCGCGCCTGTGGAACTGACGTCACCAAAGACTCAAGCGGTCATCTGTCGGCATCGCCGTCTGAGTCGGCATCGCGTCTGAGCCGGCAGCTGAGTCGGCGTCGGCGTCTCGAGTTGGCGTCGGCCGACAGTGAGCCCCGAACCGGCGCTGATCAACTCGACTTCATTGAAGTCGGGGTATCAACGGCGGATTATCGCCCCGACTTCATGGATGTCGAGTGGATCAACCCGACCAGGGCGGCCCGGGGTGGGTCAAGCCGACCCCGGGTGGGTCAGCCCGACCCGGGTGGGTCAATCCGACCCGGGTGGGTCAGCCCGACCCGGGTGGGTCAATCCGACCCGGGTGGGTCAATCCGACCCGGGTGGGTCAGCCCGACCCGGGTGGGTCAGCCCGACCCGGGTGGGTCAATCCGACCCGGGTGGGTCGACCCGAACCAGGCGGGTCGACCGATCCGAACGTGTCAATTCGATCCCCGTGTGAGCCGGAGTTGGCGTCGGCGTCCGAGTCGTTTCTGACATCAGCTCGAAAGGCTCCGCGGGGCGCTGCCAAGAGCCGGCGGCTGCCACGGCACGAGCCGAGCCGAGCCAAACCAAGCCGAGCCAAACCAAGCCGAGTCAAACCGAGCCGAGTCAAACCGGACCAAAACGAGCCGAAACGGTCAGGCCAGGTCGAGCGCGGCTTCGACCGTCGGGCGGTGCCGGCGTAGCCAGTCGTGCCAGCCGCGTACGGTCTCGACCGCCCCGGCGGCGCGCAACCGGCGCATGCCGGGCTCGTCCCGGTCGGCGCCGGCGGAGATGCCCCGCCACGTGCCCTCGATCTGGTCGAGCATGACCCCGAGCAGTTCGGCCCGGGGGAGCAGCCCTTCGGCCCGCCCCTCGTAGGCGTCGCAGAGCAGCGCGCAGCGGCGGGCCAGCTCCGCCGGGTCGGCGCCGTCGCCGAGCTCGGCCCAGTGCCAGCCGGCGAAGGCCACGTCCTCGATCCGCCGGCCGGGGCCGGCGCGGTCCCAGTCGAGGAACACGATCGGCAGCGGCCCGCCCGGGGTGTCTCGGTACACCGTGTTCTTCGGCGACAGGTCGCCGTGGCAGACAGTCTCGGCGGTACCGGCCAGCGGGCTGCCGGCGCAGGCGTCGTGCAGGCGCCGGATCAGCCCGGCCAGCGCGACCAGCGCCGGGTCGGCGAAGTACGCGGGGTCCTCGCGGTCGCGCCACGGCACCCGGCCCTCGACGTAGCTGAGCACCTGCCGGCCGTGCTCGTCGGTGCCGAGGTGCCGGGGCGCGAGATCCGTGCGCGCGAGATGTGCGAGCAACGCGGCCACGAAGTCGTCGTCCGCCGGCGCCGTGCGACGGACGCTGTCGCCGACGCGGAGCACCTCGGCGATGAAGCCCCCGGGCAGCGGCTCGGCGGCGTCGACGCCGGCGGGGCGGTCCGCGGGATCCGGTCTATCGGACACCGGGGCCCTCCGGCGCGCTCCGCCGGCGCCGCTCCGCCCGCCACAGCCGCCGGACCAGGATCGCGCCGGCGACCAGACCGAGGCCTGCGGGGGCCACGGCGAACCACTGCACGTCGCCGGGCGAGGTGACCGCGGCGCCGACCGCGGCGTAACCGAACGCGCTCGGTACCGCGGCGATCACGCTGCCGGCGAGGAACGGCAGCAGCCGCGCCGCGGTGGTGCCGTAGCCGTAGCTGACCAGCCCGAAGCCGGCGATCGGCAGCAGCCGGACGGTGATCACCCCGAGCACGCTCTGCCGGGCGAACCAGCCGTCGAGCCGGGCCAGTCGGCCGCGAACCCGGGCGGCGACGAACTCCCGCCCCAGCAGCCGGCCGACAGTGAAGCCGATGGCGGCGGCCACCAGCGCCGCGGTCAGCGCGTACCCGGCGCCCTCCAACGGGCCGAAGATCGCGCCCGAGGCGAGGGTGATGAAGGTACGCGGAACCAGCGCGACCAGCAGCAGCGCGCCGCCGAGGACCGCCGCGAGCGGCGCGAAGCCGCCGAGCCGGTCGGCCAGCCCGGGCAGCTCGGACGGATCCGGCCGGGGTACCAGGAGCAGCAGCAGGCCGCACGCCGCGATCACGAGCAGCAGCAGCGCGAACCGGACGGCCGACGGCTGCCGCAGCAGCCGCCGGACGGCGGGTGTCATGCGCGGGCGGCGGCCACCGCGGCGCGGCGCTCGGACCGGAGCCGGTCGGACCAGGTGTCGTCCAGCGGCGGCAGCTGGTGGATCCCGGTGGCCCAGCGCAGCAGCAGGTCGGCGAGGGCGGGGTTGCGGGCCAGCGCCGGACCGTGCGAATACGTCCCGAGCAGCTTGCCGCGCCAGGCGCCCTCGCTGGCGCCGTCGTTGCCGACGCCGGCGGTGACCCGGGCCAGCGGGGAGACGTCCGGCCCGAGGTGGGTACGGCCACCGTGGTTCTCGAAGCCGCTCAGCGGCGGAATCCCCAGCCGGGCGTCGATGTCGCCGGTCAGCTCACCGACGGCCCGGGTCTCGCCCCGGTCGGAGGTGATGTCGAGCAGCTCCAGCCCGGCGCACTTGGTGCCCTTGGCGAAGAACGAGTTGCCGAGCAGCTGGTAGCCGGCGCAGACCCCGAACACGACCGAGCCCTGGGCCACGGCGCGGTGCAGCGAGCCGTCGGCGATCAGCCGTTGCGCGCCCAGCGCCTGCGGGCCGTCCTCGCCGCCGCCGACGAGGTAGATGTCCGCGGTGGCGGGCAGCCGCTGGTCGGAGCGGACCTCCAGCACCTCGATCGGCAGGCCGCGCTGGCGGGCGCGCCGGGCGAGGATCAGGGCGTTGCCCCGGTCGCCGTAGGTGGAGAGCAGGTCGGGGTAGACCCAGACGATGCGCAGGCTCTCAGTTGACACGGTCCAACTCCGCTCGGATGTCCTGGAACGCGGTGTAGTTGGCGATGACCTCGAGGCGCCCCGGGGGCACCGCGCGGACCGCCTCGTCGAAGCTCCGTATGTGCTGGAACGGCACGTCGTTGACGTCGAGCCGGACGGCCAGGTCGTACGCCCGGTCGCCGGTGATCAGCACCTGCCGGCCGCGCAGCGGGGCGAAGTCGACGTCGAAGAGCCAGGAGGTGTCCAGCCCGTCGGGGTCCCGCGCGTTGATCGACAGCAGGGTGGGCGCCACGTCGGCCATGTCGAACGCCTCCAGCCAGCTGGCCGGGTTCTTGGCCAGCAGCAGCCGGATGTGCCGCCCGTCCCGCTCGACCTGCGCGTAGCGGCCGGCGATCGAGGTGACGCTGGAGAGCCGGGAGACCGCGTCGACGGGGCGTACGCCGAACTCCGCGGCCACGGCCAGCGCGGTCGCCGCGTTGCCGACGTTCACCTTGCCGGGTAGCTGGAGGGAGACCTTGTGCCAGGCGCCGGTCGGGTCCAGCACGCCGTCGTCCTCCACCGTCCACTGCGGCTGGGGGCGGCGCAGCGGGCAGCCGGTGCACCACCACTGGTCACCGGAGCGCTGGATGGTGGAGCCGCACTCGGGGCAGACCCACGAGTCGTCGTGCCAGCGCTGTCCCGCGCTGAACCAGGTCACCTGCGGCGGGTTGATCCGGTGGTCGTGGTTGGGCGGCGGCGTGGCCGCCCAGACGACCATCGGGTCGTCGGCGTTGGCCACCACCCGGATGTCCTGGTGCCGGACCAGGGCGGCCCGCCAGAGCTGCGCCATCATGGCGACCTCCTTGGCGCGGTCGAGCTGGTCGCGGGAGAGGTTGAGCAGCGCCACCACGTGCGGCTCGGTCGCCTCCAGCACCTGGGCCAGGTAGTGCTCGTCCACCTCGAGCACCGCGTAGGGGGTGCTGCCCGCCTTGGCCAGGGCGGAGGTGTGGCCGGTCGGCATGTTCGCGCCGAAGGAGTTGGTGGCGACCTTGCCCAGCACGCCGACCGCGGCCGCGGCCAGCCGGGTCGTGGTCGTCTTGCCGTTGGTGCCGGAGACGAGCGCGATCGCCCGACCGGCGGCGAGGTGCGCGAGCAGGTCTGGGTCGATCTTGAGTCCGATCCATCCGCCGATCACCGAGCCGTCACCCCGGCCCGCGGCGCGCGACAACGCCGCGGCGGTCCGGGACACGGAGCTGGCCACCTTCGCCCGCAGGGGCATCTTCGCGTCCGTCACGCGAGCGAGGTTACCGGACCATCGGTCTCGCCAGATCGCCACCGACGGCGAACCGTTCGGCCGGGGCGCTCTGGCGGGCGGCCGATTCCGGCTCCGCCGGACGGAGTCGATCAATGTCGGAAAGCGGACGCGGTCGGTGGGCGGCTCCGGCCCTCCACTCCGCCCCACCCGCCGTGACGTGCGGTTTTAGGCGCGGATCGGTCGCGCCACGCGGGCATTTCTGGTTGCAGGTGGAGGGAAGTGGAGTAGAGTGGGGCCCGATGGTGAGGCCGGGAGGGCCCACCGGCCCGGGGGGTCAGCGGCGCCGCGAACGCCGCTCAGGGGCGAGGGGGTTGGGCCGTGTTTCTCGGCACCCACACTCCGCGCCTGGACGACAAAGGCCGGTTGATCCTTCCGGCGAAGTTCCGGGATGAGCTGGCGGGGGGTGTCGTGATCACCAAAGGGCAGGAGCGCTGCCTCTACGTGTTCCCGATGCCCGAGTTCCAGCGGATCGCGGAGCAGCTGCGTGCTCAACCGATGACGAGCAAGGCGGCCCGGGCCTACAGCCGGGTCTTCTTCGCCAGTGCGCACGACGAGGTTCCGGACAAGCAGGGTCGGGTGACCATCCCGGCCCACCTGCGGGGATACGCGGCGCTCGACCGGGATCTGGTCGTGATCGGCGCGAGCACGCGGGTGGAGATCTGGGACAAGGCCGCCTGGGAGAGCTACCTCGCCGAGAGCGAGGACGAGTTCGCCGACATCGAGGAGGGGGTGCTGCCCGGCGGTCTGTAGGGCGGACGGCGCCCGGCGTACTGCGAGATCTCCAGCCGCTTTCGAGTTCCTGGCACCCCTTCCCCGGTGCCAGGCGCACGATCTCTCGGGGCCCGCGGCCTCGCGACGGGCGGGAGCGGATGGGGATCTGGCGGTACGGCGGCAGGCGCCGGCCGACGCGGGCGCGAGAAGGAAGAACGGTAACCAGCGGTGGGGGTCGACATGGGGGAGATTCGCGGCACGCACGTGCCGGTGCTGCTCGAGCGCTGTCTCGAGCTGCTGGCCCCCGCGCTGGGTCGGGGTGACCGGACGGTCCACGTCGACGCCACGCTGGGGTTGGGCGGGCACGCCGAGGCGGTGCTCGAGGCGCATCCGCAGACGATCCTGATCGGGCTCGACCGGGACACGGAGGCGCTCGCGCACGCCCGGGTACGGCTGGCTCGTTTCGCCGACCGGATCCACCTCGAGCACGCGGTCTACGACGAGTTGCCCGACGTGCTCGACCGGCTGGGTTACCCGGGGGTCGACGGGATCCTGTTCGACCTGGGGGTCTCGTCGCTGCAGTTGGACGCGCCCGACCGGGGGTTCGCCTACGCGCAGGACGCGCCGCTGGACATGCGGATGGACCAGACCCGGGGGGTGACCGCCGAGGAGGTGGTCAACACCTACGGGCATCCGGAGCTGGCCCGGGTGCTGCGGGTGTACGGCGAGGAGAAGTTCGCCGGGCGGATCGCCTCGGCGATCCTTCGGGAGCGGGAACGGGCCCGGATCACCTCGTCGGCGCGGCTCGCGGAGCTGGTCCGGGACTCCATTCCGGCACCAGCCCGACGAACCGGGGGACACCCGGCAAAGAGAACGTTTCAGGCTTTGCGGATCGAGGTAAACAGAGAGCTGGCGGCGCTGGAGACGGCGCTGCCGGCCGCACTCGACGCGCTCAACGTGGGCGGTCGCATGGTGGTCCTGTCCTACCACTCGCTGGAGGACCGGCTCACCAAGGCGGCGCTCGCCGATCGGGTCCGTAGCACGGGCCCGATCGACCTCCCGGTCGAGCTGCCCGGGACCGGCCCGACGTTCCGGCTGCTGAGCCGGGGCGCCGAGCTGCCCGGGGAGCTCGAGGTCGCTGCGAACCCGCGCGCCGCCTCGGTGCGGCTGCGGGCCGCGGAGCGCATCGACCCGGACGCGCAACGGCAGGGGCGGACCGACCGCGAACGGTCCCGTCGGCGCGTCAAGGCGATGAACCAACCGGGCACGGGGTCCGTGCGATCCGTGGGGGATCGCGAAGGGGCCCCGGGGGACGGGACAGGGACGGACGTAGAGGGGGAGGGGACATGAACGTTGACGGGCGCGAGCGCCGGGACTTCACCGGCGTCGGACAGCGCGCACCGCGGTCGGGGGGCCGGACCGCGGCGGAGCGGGTCAGCCGCGTCGGAAACGGTACGTCTCGCACGGACCGGATGAACCGGCAGGGGGAGTCGAGCGCGCGGGGGGCGCGCGAGTTCCCGGTTCAGGGCAGCACGGCGCTGCGGCCGCAGGAGCGGGGTGGCCCGACGGCCGCCCGCCCGCCTCGGCTGCGGGTGGCGCCGCCACCGCCGATGTCGGTGCCGCGAGCGCCGTTCGCCGCGCTGATCGTGGTGCTGGTGGTCGGCGGGGTGCTCGGCATCCTGCTGGTCAACACCAAGATCAATGAGAACGCGTTCAAGCTGGAGAAGCTGCAGCAGCAGCAGGCCCGGCTGGACCTGGAGCAGGAGCAGCTGAAGAAGGAGATCGCCGACGCCGAGGCGCCGGGCAACCTGGCCGCGCAGGCCCGCAAGCTCGGGCTGGTCGAGTCGGGCGAGCCGGGCTACGTCCGTCTGCCGGACGGCCGGACCATCGGCGTGCCGCAGCCGGCCACCGGCGCACCATCGGTGACCAGCCAGCAGGGCACGGGACGCTGACCGGTGCCACCGCGGTCGGAGGATCCGCGCCGGGACGATCCAGGATCCCGGCGCGGCTCGGCCCGGGAGGGCCGGGGCACTGGTGAACCGGGCGTCGGAGGGATCTCCGGCGCCCGGGCGTACACCCCTCGGGGGCGCACCATCCGGGAGGGGAACGAGCGGGTGTCGCGGGGTGGCGGCGCCGAGCAGCGCCGCACCCCGCGCGGCACCCGGTCGGGCGACCCGTTCCGGCCGGCCCTGCAGGTGCTCGACGGTGGGCGCGCCGGGACCGCCCGGACGGCTCGCCGGGACGCCTCGGCGGCCGGCCGCTCCGGCGTGGTCCGCACCGTGCAGGCGCGCATCCCGGGCAACCCGGCCGACGAGCCGGCGGCGCCGCGCCGCCGGACCGCCCCCCGACCGCCGCGCCGGCCGGACCGGCCCGCCGGGCGGCGGCCGTCGCGCAAGCCGCCCAAGCCGCCGAAGCTCGCCGACCCGCGACTGCGACTGCGGTTGGGCACTGTGCTCACCCTGGCGCTCTTCGTGACCATCGGCATCCGACTGGTCGTCCTGCAGGCGGTGGACGCGCCCGCGTACGCCGGCGGCGGCGTCGCGGACCGGACCCGGACGGTCGACCTGCCCGCTCCCCGGGGCGCGATCTACGACCGCACCGGGGCACTGCTCGCGCACAGCGTGGAGGCCCGGTACGTCTTCGCCGACCCGACCCTCATCGAGGATCCGGCGGGCACCGCCAAGGCGCTCTCCCCGCTGCTGGGGATCCCGGCGTCCAAGCTGACCCGGCTCATGCA
The DNA here is from genome assembly GCF_003626545.1 of Micromonospora musae. Classification (NCBI taxonomy): domain Bacteria; kingdom Bacillati; phylum Actinomycetota; class Actinomycetes; order Micromonosporales; family Micromonosporaceae; genus Micromonospora; species Micromonospora musae. Next base: position 162,581 of record NZ_RAZS01000005.1, on the reverse strand, counting down.
GCCGCGCAAGCTGGAGAACGGCAACCCGTCGCGCTTCGAGTACCTGGCCCGGGGGGTGGAGATCGGTGTCGCCAAGCAGGTGCAGGCGCTCGAACTGCCCGGCATCGGCGTGCACCGCGACGAGCGGCGCGAGGTGCCGGGCGACGACCTGGCCGCCAACCTGATCGGCTTCACCAGCCAGGACATGGTCGGGTTGGAGGGGCTGGAGGCCCGCTACGACGACCTGCTGCGCGGCGAGGACGGCAAGCGCGTCTACGAGGCCGGCCTCGGCGACCTGGCCGCCCCCATCCCGGGCGGCTACAGCGAGACGACGCAGCCGAAGCCCGGCAGCTCCCTGCAGCTCACCGTCGACCGGGACCTGCAGTACATGACGCAGGTGATCCTCCGCCGGCACACCGAACAGGCGCGCAACGTCACGGCCGCGGCCGTGGTGATCGACGTCGCCACCGGCGACGTGCTGTCCCAGGCGAGCGATCCCACCTACAACGCCGCCAAGCCGGAGGCGAGCAGCCCGGTCGCCCGGGAGGACGTGGCCACCAGCTTCGTGGTCGACCCCGGCTCGGTGCACAAGGCGATCACCTTCGGCGCGGCGCTGCAGGAGGGGGTGATCAAGCCGGACACCACGCTGCCCATCGAGAACAGCATCAAGATGGGCGACACCTGGTTCTCCGACACGCACCCGGCGAACGGCCGACGGATGAGCATCGCCGGGATGCTCGCGTACTCCTCGAACGTCGGCACCATCAAGGTCGCCGAGAAGCTGGGCCGGGACCGCCTCATCGACTACCAGCGCCGGTTCGGGCTGGGCCAGCCCACCGGGGAGGGCATGCCGGGGGAGGCGAGCGGCCGGCTGCTGCCCGCGGAGGAGTGGAGCGGGTCGTCGTACGGGTCGGTGCCGATCGGGCACAGCGTGGACGCCACCGCGCTGCAGATGGCCGCCGCGTACGCCGCCATCGCCAACGACGGGACGTACATCCAGCCGCACCTCATCAAGGAGGTCATCGGGCCGGACGGGAGGCGGACGCCGGCCAAGGCCCCGGTCACCCGCCCGGTGCTGAGCCCGCAGAACGCCCAGGCGCTGCGCACGCTGCTGGAGGCGGTCACCACGGTCGACAACGCCACCGGCGTGACGGCCGCCGTCCCGGGATTCCGGGTCGCCGGCAAGACCGGCACCGGCTGGCGGCTGGTGGACGGGAAGAAGCAACCCGGCGAGGTCTCCTCGTTCATCGGCATGGCGCCGGCCGAGAAGCCCCGCTACGTGATCGCGGTCTTCGCGTACGTCCCCGCCGGCGGCGGCGCGGCGATCGCCGGACCGGCGTTCAAGGAAATGATGCAGTTCACTCTCCGTCACTACAAGGTGCCGCCCTCGACGACGAGCAAGTCGCCCGAGTTCGTGGTCTATCCGCGCTGAGCAGGCACGGCGGGACATCATCGGTGAGTGGGGACGAACCACCGGGGCGGCTGTGCGGCCGACGCCGGACGACCGGGTAGGGTCTGACGCCGTGTCCGGCAATCCTCGTCCCCGTACGGTCACCGGAACCCGGCTCGGCGACCTCGCAGCCCGGCTCACCGTCGAGCCGCCGACCGACGCCGCCGACGTGGTGGTGACCGGCATCACACACGCCAGCCAGGAGGTCCGCCCCGGCGACCTGTACGCGGCGCTGCCCGGCGCCCGCCGGCACGGCGCCGAGTTCGCCGCCGCGGCGGCCGCCGCCGGTGCGGTGGCCGCGTTGACCGACCCGGCCGGCGCGGCCGCGGTGGCGGAGGCCGGCCTGCCGGCCCTCGTGGTGCCCGATCCCCGCGCGGTGCTCGGCGCGCTCGCCGCCGCCGTCTACGGCGACCCGACCGCGGGGCTCACCGTGATCGGGGTGACCGGCACCGCCGGCAAGACCTCGACGGCCTACCTGATCGAGTCCGGCCTGCGCGCCGCCGGGCACACCACCGGACTGATCGGCACGGTGGAGACCCGCCTCGGCGACCTGGTGATCGAGAGCGTGCGGACCACCCCGGAGGCGACCGACCTGCACGCCATGCTCGCCGCCGCGCGCGAGCGCGGGGTGACAGCCGTGGTCATGGAGGTGTCGAGCCACGCGCTGGCCATGGGCCGGGTCGGCGGCGTTCGCTTCGCCGTCGGCGGCTACACCAACTTCGGCTCCGACCACCTCGACTTCCATGCCGACTCGGCGGAGTACTTCGCGGCCAAGGCGCAGCTCTTCGACGGTCGCTGCGGGGTGGAGGTGCTCAACCACGACGACCCGGCGCTGCGACCGCTCTTCAAACCGGCCACGGTCAGCTACTCGGCGTCCGGTGACCGGGCCGCGACCTGGTGGGCCGACGGGATCGGCGGCGAGGGCTACGCCCAGCGCTTCACCGTGCACGGCCCGGACGGGCTCACCCTGCCCGGGAGCGTGGCGCTGCCGGGCCGGCACAACGTGGCCAACGCCCTGCTCGCCATCGCCGCGCTGACGGCCGTCGGGGTGGAGCCCGGCACGGCGGTCGCCGGGGTGGCCGCCTGCGGCGGCGTGCCGGGTCGGCTGGAGCTGGTCACCCCCGCGGACGCGCCCGTCCGTGGCGTGGTCGACTACGCGCACAAGCCGGACGCGATCGTGGCCGCCCTGGCCGCGCTGCGTGAACTGAGCACCGGCCGGCTGATCTGCGTGATCGGCGCCGGTGGGGACCGGGATCGGGGCAAGCGGCCGGTGATGGGCGCCGCCGCCGCGGAGGGAGCCGACGTGGTGCTGGTGACCGACGACAACCCGCGGACCGAGGATCCGGCGGCCATCCGCGCCGAGGTCCTCGCCGGGTCCCGGCAGGCCGGTACGACGGCCCGGATCGCCGAGGTGGCCGGCCGTCGGGCGGCGATCGACGAGGCGGTCCGGCTGGCGGAGCCGGGCGACGTGATCGCGCTGCTCGGCAAGGGCCACGAGCGCGGGCAGGAGGTGGCCGGCGAGGTGCTGCCGTTCGACGACCACACGGAGCTGGCGGCCGCGCTGCGCGCCCGCTTCGGCGACCTGGCGGGTCACCGGTGATCCCTCTGACGCTGGCCGAGGTGGCCACCGCCGTCGACGGTCGGCTCGTCGGCGCCGACCCGGACGCCCGGGTCACCGGCTCGGTCGAGTTCGACTCGCGCAAGGTGAACGCCGGCGGGCTCTTCGTCGCCTTCCCCGGCGAGAAGGCCGACGGGCACGACTTCGCCGAGGGGGCCGTCGAGGCCGGCGTGGTGGCCGTTCTCGGCACCCGGGAGGTGCCCGGCGTGCCGATGGTGCTGGTCGACGACGCGCGGGACGCGATGGGGCGGCTGGCCCGTACGGTGGTCGACCGGCTGCCGCAGCTGACCGTGGTCGGGTTGACCGGCTCCTCCGGCAAGACCACCACCAAGGACCTCGTCGCCCAGCTCAGCTCCCGCCTCGGCACCACGGTCGCGCCGCCCGGCTCGTTCAACAACGAGCTCGGGCATCCGTACACGGCGCTGAAGGCCGATTCGGAGACGCGCTACCTGGTGATGGAGAAGGGCGCCCGCGGGATCGGGCACGTGCGTTACCTCTGCGAGCTGGTGCCGCCCCGGATCTCGGTGGTGCTCAACGTCGGGACGTCGCACATCGGCGGCTTCGGCTCGCAGGCGAACATCGCCCTGGCCAAGGGGGAGCTGGTCGAGGCGCTGCCGGCCGACGGCCTCGCGGTGCTCAACGCCGACGACCCGCTGGTCGCCGCGATGGCGTCCCGCACCGAGGCCCGGGTGGTCTTCTACGGCGAGGCGGCGGACGCCGACGTGCGGGCCGAGGACGTGGCGCTCGACGAGCGGGGACGCCCGTCGTACACGCTGGTCACGCCGGAGGGGCGCGCGCTGGTGCGGCTCGGCCTGACCGGCCGCCACCAGGTCTCCAACACGCTCGCCGCGGCGGCGGTCGCCCGGGAGCTGGGCATGCCGCTGACCGAGCTGGCGCAGGCGCTGGGCGAGCTGGGACTGGTCTCGACCCGGCGGATGGATGTCTTCGACCGGCCCGACGGGGTGACGGTCATCGACGACTCGTACAACGCCAATCCGGCCTCGATGTCGGTGGCGATCAAGGCGCTGGCCGCGCTGGGCGGCGGGCGGCGTACCGTCGCGGTGCTCGGCTACATGGCCGAGTTGGGGCCGTACGAGTACGACGGCCATGCGGAGGTCGGCCGGCTCGCGGCCGAGCTGGGCGTCGACCGGCTGCTCGTGGTGGGCGAGTCGGCCGCGCCGATCCACGAAGGCGCGACAGCGGTAAGCAACTGGGGAGGAGAGTCGGTGCTGCTCACCGATCAGGCGGCAGCCGTCGAGGTGTTGCGGGAGGAGCTACGGCCGGGCGACGTCGTCCTGGTCAAGGGCTCCCGGTACCGCACCTGGGAGGTGGCCGACGCGCTGCGCGCTGACGCCAGTGGGGAGACCGCTGCATGAGGGCGGTAATCGTCGCCGTCGGGGTGGCCTTCCTGATCTCGCTCTTCTGCACCCCGATCGCGATCAAGGTCTTCGCCCGGCTGAAGGCCGGCCAGCCGATCCGATCAAACCTCGGGCTCGCCAGCAATGAGGGCAAGAAGGGCACGCCGACGATGGGCGGCGTGGTCTTCATCCTGGCCACGGTCATCGCGTACGTCGCGGGTCACCTGGCCCTGACCACCCTGCCGGACCTGCAGATCGCCCAGGTCGAGCCGACCATCACGGCGCTGGTGCTGCTGGGTCTGATGGTCTTCTCCGGCGCGGTCGGCTTCATCGACGACTTCCTCAAGGTGCGCAAGCGGCACAGCGGGGGTCTCAACAAGCGCGGCAAGCTGCTGGGGCAGATCCTGGTCGGCGCGGTCTTCGGTGTGGTGGCGCTCTACTTCCCGAGCACCATGACCGATGCGAAGGGCACGGCGACCAACACCGAGACCGTCGGCAGCACGACGTTGAGCTTCATCCGGGACATCCCGGCGCTGGAGCTCACCAAGGTCGGCGCGGTCATCCTCTTCATCTTCGTGGTGATGGCGGCGACGAACGGGGTGAACCTCACCGACGGCCTGGACGGTCTCGCCACCGGCGCGTCGGTGATGGTCCTCGCCGCGTACGGGCTCATCGCGTTCTGGCAGTACCGGCACTGGTGCGCCGACCCGAGCTACACCCGGGACTACTGCTACGCGGTCCGCGACCCGCTGGAGATCGCGCTGATCGCCGGGGCGGCGGCCGGGGCCTGTGTGGGCTTCCTCTGGTGGAACACCTCACCGGCCCGGATCTTCATGGGTGACACGGGTGCGCTCGGCCTCGGTGGCCTGATCGCCGGCATGGCGATGTCCACCCGGACCATCATGCTGCTGCCGATCATCGGCGGCCTCTTCGTGATCATCACGATGTCCGTCGTGATCCAGATCATCTCGTTCAAGACCACCGGCAAGCGCGTGTTCCGGATGTCGCCCCTGCAGCACCACTTCGAACTGGCGGGGTGGAGCGAGGTCAACATCGTGGTCCGGTTCTGGATCATCGCGGGCATCTGCGTGGCGATCGCCCTGGGCCTCTTCTACAGCGAGTACCTCGCCAACGTCACCTGAGCCGTCCGGCCGGCCGGGCCGACCGTCCCGCCCGTCGGGAGGTCGGCCCGCCGCTGGTCGGGACGGCCGGCGTCCTGCCGCGCGGGCTCCGCGCGCGGCTCCCTCCTCGCGGCCCGACACGCCGAAGGGGCGGTTGCGGGGGCGGGCGCCCGGCGTAGCCGCGATGATGTCCGGGTGGGGGAGGAACGAGGCACCGAGGGCACCAGCAAGGCCCGGCCCCGGCGGGAGCCGGGTGGCGGGCGTACGACCGAGGCGGCCGCCACGGCGCGGGGGCCGGACGACACCCCGGCGCTACCGCGCGGGCTGGACGCGGCCGGCGGCCTCGCGGCGCTGCGCGGGCTGCTGGACCGCCCGATGGCCTCCTACTATCTGCTGATCTCCAGCGCCGGCCTGCTGCTGCTGATCGGCCTGACCATGGTCTTCTCCGCGACCAGCGTGAAGGACTACGCCGAGGACGGCAACGCCACGGCCTCGGTGGTCAAGCAGGCGATCTTCGCCGTGATCGGGGTGGGCGCCTTCTGGGCCTGCCAGCGGCTGCCCGCCACGACCTACCGGGCGCTCGGCCGGCCGCTGCTCTTCACCGCGATCGGGCTGCTGCTCGTGCTCAACCTGCTGGTCGCCTGGGCCCGGGTGAGCGGAACGGATTCGGCCTCGATCGGCCCGATCGAGGCGTACCTGAACTGGCTGTTCATCGGCGGGATCCAGGTGCAGCCCTCCGAGCTGGCCAAGTTCGCGCTGGTGCTCTGGGGCGCGCACGTGATCGCCCGCAAGGGCGCGGCGCTCGGCTGGTGGCGCGAGCTGGCCACCCCGCTCGTCCCGATGGTCGGCCTGCTCTTCGTGCTGGTCGGCTACAACGACCTGGGCACCATGATCTGCCTGCTCGCGCTGGTCGTCGGGCTGCTCTGGGCGGCCGGGGTGCGGCTGCGGGTCTTCGGCGCGCTCTCGGTCGCCGGTCTGGTCGGCGTCGGCCTGCTCATCGCGGTCGCGTCGCTCGGCGCGGGCTCCGGCGAGCGGGGCGCGGAGAACTACCGCCTCGCCCGCTTGATCTCCTTCTTCAACCCGCCGGACCCGGAGGAGTGCAAGCTGACCGACTGCTACCAGCTCTTCCAGGGGCGGCTCGCGATCGAGCACGGCGGCTGGTTCGGCGTCGGGCTCGGCAAGAGCAGCCTGAAATGGGACTGGCTGCCCGAGGCGCACAACGACTTCATCTTCGCCATCGTCGCCGAGGAGCTGGGGGTGGTCGGCTGCGCGGTGATCCTCACCCTCTTCGCGGTGCTCGCCTACACCGGGCTGCGGATCGCCCGGCGGGTCGACGACCCGTTCCGCCGGCTCGCCGCCGCCGCGGTGACGACCTGGCTGGTCAGCCAGGCCGTCATCAATGTCGGTGGGGTGGTCGGGCTGATGCCGATCACGGGTCTGCCGCTGCCGTTCATCTCCGACGGTGGAAGTGCGCTGGTCGTCACGCTCGCGGCGGTCGGCATGCTCGCCTCCTTCGCTCGCGCCGAACCCGATGCGGCCAGAGCCCTCCATGCCCGTCCGCCGGCCCGGTGGGTCCGACTACTCTGGGCCCCGTTGCCGCCGCTTCCCGGCCGGCGTCGCCGGACGGCGCCGCCTCCGGCTGCCCGTGGGCCGGTGCCCCGGGCGCGGCAGCGGCGGTCCGACGAAGAGGCCGCACCCCGCGGCGCCCGGCAGACCCGGGCGCGGAGCGGGACGGCGAGCGAGAGGAGACGCTGATGGGTCCGCTGCGTTCGGTGGTGCTCGCGGGAGGTGGCACCGGGGGGCACGTCTACCCGTTGCTCGCCTTCGCCGACTGCCTGCGCCGACACGACCCCGGCGTCCGGATCACCTGCCTGGGCACACCCCGGGGGATGGAGAACGACCTGATCCCGCCGCAGGGCTACGACCTGCGGCAGATCCCCGCCTACCAGCTGCCCCGCTCGATCAACATGAACCTGGTCCGCACGCCGGGCCGGATGTGGACCGCGGCCCGCGCCGCGGGCAAGGTGATCGACGAGGTCCAGGCCGACGCGGTGGTCGGCTTCGGCGGGTACGTCTCGGTGCCGGCCTACCTCGCCGCCTGGCGCCGGGAGATGCCCATCGTCATCCACGAGGTGAACGTGCCGCCGGGGGTGGCGAACCGGCTCGGCATGAAGTTCACCAAGCACGTCGCGGTCGGCTTCCCGCACCAGCCCCAGCAGGCCGAGTCGTTGCGGGACGCCCGGGTGGTCGGTGTGCCGCTGCGGCGCAGCATCGCCGGGCTGGACCGGGCCGCGCTGCGCAACGCCGCCCGGGCCCACTTCGGGCTCCGTCCGGACCTGCCGGTGCTCTTCGTCGCCGGTGGCTCGTCGGGCGCCCGCTCGATCAACCTCGCGGTCGCCGGCGCGGCCAAGGAACTGGCCCGCAACGGCGTGCAGGTGCTGCACGTGATGGGTGCCCGCAACGAGCCGGTGCCGATCCCCACCGACCTGCCGGTGCCGTACGTGACCCTGCCTTATCTCTCCGAGATGGAGCTGGGCTACGCCGCCGCCGACCTCATGCTCGCCCGGGGCGGGGCGATGACCGTCGCCGAGGTCGCGGCCATCGGCCTGCCCACGATCTTCGTGCCGTACCCGCACAGCAACCAGGAGCAGAAGCGCAACGCGCTGCCCGTGGTGGAGGCCGGCGGCGGGCTGCTCGTCGACGACACCGAGATGACCCCGGCCTGGCTGGAGCGGACGGTGATCCCGCTGGTCCGCGACCCGCACCGGCTCGCCGCGATGGGGGCGGCCGCGGCGGCGTACGGGCGGCGCGACGGCGACGTGGCGTTGCTGAACTACGTCCTGGAGGCGGTGGCCTGATGACCGCGCAGTTCACGCCGGCCGGCACGCTCACCGCCGAGGACCTCGGCACGATCCACCTGATCGGCGTGGGCGGGGTCGGAATGAGCGGCCTGGCCCGGCTCTTCCTCACCCGCGGCATCCCGGTCTCCGGCAGCGAGTTGCGGGAGTGGCCGTCCCTGGCCGGGCTGCGCGCTCTCGGCGGCACGATCCACATGAGCCACGAGGCGACCAACCTCGACGGTGTCGACACGGTGGTCTACTCCTCGGCGATCCCCCAGGACCATCTGGAGCTGGTGGAGGCGCGCCGGCGTGGCCTGCGGGTGCTGCACCGGTCGGAGGCGCTCGCGGCGGCGATGACCGGTCGGCGGGCGGTGGCGGTCGCCGGCACGCACGGCAAGACCACCACGACCTCGATGGTCACCATGGTGCTCCAGCAGGCCGGCACGGATCCGTCCTTCGTGATCGGTGGCGAGATCTCCGAGGTCGGCTCGGGCGCCCACCACGGCACCGGCGAGCACTTCGTGGTGGAGGCGGACGAGAGCGACCGCTCGTTCCTGATCTACCGCCCGTACGTCTCGATCATCACCAACGTCGAGGCCGACCACCTGAACACGTACGGCGACTACGCGACGCTGGAGGCGGCGTTCGTCGAGTTCGCCCGGCTCACCGACCCGCACGGGTTCATCATCACCTGCGCCGACGACCCGGGCGGGCGACGGCTGACGGAGACGCTGCGCGCCGAGGGGCGCCGGGTGCACACGTACGGTGAGTCGGCCGACGCGGACCTGCGACTGACCGAGATCGCCTCGTCGGCGCAGGGCGTGCGCTATCTCGCCGCGATCGACGGACGGTCGTTGGGCGAGTTCCGCCTGCCGGTGCCGGGGCGGCACATGGGCCTCAACAGCGCCTCGGCGGTGCTCACGGCGTACCTGCTGGAGCTGCCGCTGGAGGCGGCGGAGGCCGCGCTGGCGGCGTTCCCCGGCGTGCGCCGGCGCTTCGAGCGCAAGGGCGTCGCCGACGACGTGCTGGTCTACGACGAGTACGCCTACCACCCCACCTCGATGACGCTGGCGCTGCAGACGCTGCGCGAGGTGGCGGGGGACGGCCGGCTGATCGTGGTCTTCCAGCCCTACCGGCTCTACCGCACCCGGGACCTGCAGGAGGAGATCGCCCAGTCTCTGGCGATCGCCGACGAGCTGGTGCTGCTGGAGGTCTTCGGCCCCGGTGAGCTGCGCCAGCCCGGTGAGGGCTCGGCCGCGCTGATCGAGGCGGTGCCGCTGCCGGCGGAGCGGAAGGTCTTCGTCGACTCCTGGGAGGCGGCGCCGGTGGAGGTGGCCCGGCGGGCCCGCCCCGGTGACGTGGTGGTAACGATGGGCGCGCCGCCCATCTCGCTCATGGGCGACCAGCTGCTGGACGCCCTGCTGGCCCGTACGGAGGACGCCTCCGGGGCGGCGACGCGGGCCCCGGGCGGTGCGTCCGGCGGCAGCATGGCCATCGGGGGCACGGTGCCGGGCGCGCCGGCCGCCGGCGGCGGTCAGGCCGCCGGTGACGCCGTGACCCCGGACGGCGCGACGCCCGCCGGCGGATGAGCCCCGGGCCGGCCCGGGGGAGGACCACCGGGGAGGCGGCCGGGCGGCGCGGGCGCGTCGTCCGGCGCTGGCAGCTGGTCCGGGCGGACAGTGACGCGGTGCCGCCCTCGACCCGGCGCTTCATGCGCCGGGCCCGGCAGCGCCGGATGCGCGCCGCGCTGCCCTGGGCGGTCGCCGCGGCGGTGCTCGCGCTGGCCGGACTGATCACCTGGGTCGTCCTCGGCACCGGCCTGTTCGGGGTGCGCGAGGTGCGTGTGGAGGGCGCCGAGATCGTGACGCCGGTGCAGGTACGCGAGGCCGCCGGCGTGCCGGACGGGATCCCGCTGGCCCGGGTGGACCTGGCCGGCACAGCCGGGCGGATCGGCGCGCTGGCGCCGGTGGAGCGGGCGACGGTGTCCCGGGACTGGCCCGGCGCGCTGGTCGTACGCGTGGTGGAGCGCACCCCGTTGGCGGCGGTGCCACAGGGGGAGCGGTTCGTCGTGATCGACCGCAGCGGCACCGCGTTCCGCACTCTGGACGAGCGTCCGGACGGCTTGCCGCTGGTGCGGGTGAGCCGGCCGGGGGCGGACGATCCGGGCACCCGGGCGGCGGTGGAGGTGCTCGGCGCGCTCACCCCGGAGCTGCGCGACTCCCTGGTGGACGTCACAGTGGAGAGCCTCGCGCTGATCAAGCTTCGCCTGGCCGGTGGTCGGACGCTGATCTGGGGCGACGCGTCCCGGGGCGAGGAGAAGGCGCGGGTGGCCACGGCGCTGCTCGATCAGCGGGCGAGGACGATCGACGTGAGCGCGCCAGAGGTGGTCACCTTCCGGTGACGACGGTCCCGCACCGGTCGGATCGACGTGACCCGGCCCGCTCCGGCGGCGACACGCCGACCGGGTCCTTGGCTCCTGGCGCGAGGACGCTTACGTTGCCCCGAAGAGGATCAGTGGTTGACATAACTGTAAGCCTCTAGTAGAGGGTGAGGGTTCGTTCCCTTGTCCTCGTTGGAGACTGCCGACGTCGACCGCTGGCCTGGCCAAGCCGTGTGGGTCGGCCCATGCCAATCTCGAGGGGGAAAGGACCTTCAGATGACACCTCCGCACAACTACCTGGCGGTCATCAAGGTCGTCGGCATCGGTGGCGGCGGCGTGAACGCCGTCAACCGAATGATCGAGGTTGGGCTCAAGGGCGTCGAGTTCATCGCGATCAACACCGACGCGCAGGCGCTGCTGATGAGCGACGCCGACGTGAAGCTCGACGTCGGCCGCGAGCTGACCCGTGGGCTCGGCGCGGGCGCCAACCCGGACGTCGGCAAGAACGCCGCCGAGGACCACCGCGACGAGATCGAGGAGGTGCTCAAGGGCGCCGACATGGTCTTCGTGACCTGCGGTGAGGGTGGTGGCACCGGCACCGGCGGCGCGCCCGTGGTGGCGAACATCGCCCGCAAGCTCGGCGCGCTCACCATCGGCGTGGTGACCCGGCCGTTCTCGTTCGAGGGCAAGCGCCGGCAGGTGCAGGCCGAGGCCGGGATCGACGAGCTGCGCAACCAGTGCGACACGCTGATCGTCATCCCGAACGACCGGCTGCTCGCCCTCGGCGACCGCAACATCAGCATGATGGACGCGTTCCGCACCGCCGACCAGGTGCTCCTCTCCGGTGTCCAGGGCATCACCGACCTGATCACCACGCCGGGTCTGATCAACCTCGACTTCGCCGACGTGAAGAGCGTGATGAGCGGCGCGGGCAGCGCGCTGATGGGCATCGGCAGCGCCCGGGGCGAGAACCGCGCGGTGGAGGCGGCCGAGGCGGCGATCTCCAGCCCGCTGCTCGAGCAGAGCATGGACGGCGCCCGCGGGGTGCTGCTCTCCATCGCCGGTGGCTCCGACCTCGGTCTGTTCGAGATCAACGACGCGGCGCAGCTGGTCACCGACGCGGCCCACCCGGACGCGAACATCATCTTCGGCGCGGTCATCGACGACGCGCTCGGCGACGAGGTGCGGGTGACCGTCATCGCGGCGGGCTTCGACGGTGGGGCGCCCGCGTACAAGGCGGCCGAGCCGGGGCGGAAGACCAACCAGAACCAGCCGGCACCGCAGAACCCGCCGGTGGCGGCGTCGCCGACCGTGCCGGCGCCGCAGCAGTCGCCGCGCCGCGTACTCTTCGACGACGTCGACGTGCCCGACTTTCTCAAGAACGGATCCTGAGCGCCACCGATGACCGACAGCTCGACCAGGGTGCGGCCCGACCGCCGTGCCGAACTGGCGGCCGCGCTCGCCGGGGTACGCTCCCGGATCGCGGACGCCTGCGCGGCCGCCGGACGGGACCGCGCCGAGGTCACCATGATCGCGGTGACGAAGACCTATCCGGCCGTCGACGTGCTGGCGCTGGCCGAACTCGGCGTGACCGACGTCGGGGAGAACCGGGACCAGGAGGCCGCCGCCAAGGCCGCCGAGGTCGCGGCGGCCGGGGTGACGCCGCGCTGGCACTTCGTCGGACGGCTGCAACGCAACAAGGCCCGTTCGGTGGTCGGCTACGCCGACGCGGTGCACTCGGTGGACAGTGTCCGGCTGGCCCGGGCGCTGGACGTCGCGGCGGCCGGTCGGGACCGGCCGTTGACCGCGCTGGTGCAGGTGAGCATCGACGGCGACTCGGCACGCGGTGGCGCGCTGCCGGACTCGGCCGATCCGGACGTCGGGCTGGGCGCGGTCGCCGAGGCGATCGCGGCGGCGCCGGCGCTGCGGCTGGCGGGGCTGATGGCCGTGGCGCCGCTGGGCTGGGAACCGGAGCGGGCCTTCGCCCGGCTGGCCGAGGTGGCCGAGTGGATGCGGACGCTCCACCCGGAGGCGACGGCGCTGTCGGCCGGTATGAGTGGCGACCTGGAAATCGCGATCAGATACGGCGCGACACATGTCCGCGTCGGTAGCGCGTTGCTCGGAATGCGCCCCACGCTGCGGTAGCCTGACCGCGAAAGAAGCAAATTACATCGGTGTTGTTTCAGGAGCGGCATCCCGTCGTCGGGGGGTCGTGGCACACGACGCGAATCGCGTGCCAGTGGATTGCCGTTCCGGTCCGGTGGGCAGAGGTAGGTCCACTCGCGACAGCGACACGGCACGGGGGCGCGTGCCGCACGGCGGATGGAAGGGCGCGGGATGGGTGCACTGCGCAAGGCGGGGGTCTGGCTCGGTCTGGTCGAAGAGGACGACGAGCGGGCCTACGACGACGGTGGCTACGACAAGGGTGGCTACCGTGACTCGCGCTACCGGCAGAGCCGGTACGCGGAGGAGTTCGCCGACGAGGAGGACGAGGCCGAGGAGCCGCCGGCACCGCGCCCGCGGCTGGGGGAGCGTGGCCGCCTCACGGAGCGGACGAGTGGTCGTGCCACGGAGGCCGAGCGGACCGAGTCGGAGCGCCCGGAGCGCCCCGAGCGGTCCAGCGTCCGGTCGATCACCCGGTCGACGGGGGAGACCTCCGGCGCGCTGACCTACCACACCCGCGACAACCTCGCCCTCGCCCCGCAGACCGCGCCGCGGGAGCGGACGGTCGCCGCCGACGAGGAGCAGCGTTACCAGATCACCACCCTGCACCCGACCACCTACCGCGAGGCGCGCACCATCGGCGAGCATTTCCGCGACGGGGTACCAGTGATCATCAACCTCACCGAGATGGACGAGGCGGACGCCCGCCGTCTGGTGGACTTCGCCGCCGGGTTGGCGTTCGGGCTGCGCGGTACGATCGAGCGCGTGACCAATCGGGTGTTCCTGCTCTCACCGGCCAACGTCCAGGTCACCGCGGAGGACAAGGCCAAGATCGCTGAGGGCGGGTTTTTCAGCCTGAGTTGACCCCGCCCGACCCGAGGGACGTCGCCTGCCGTGTTGTCGATCCTGCTCCAGGTTCTGTACCTGGTCCTCTATGTCTTCCTGTTGCTTCTCCTGTCCCGGTTCGTCCTGAGCGCGGTGCTGCAGTACGGACGTCGTTGGCAACCGGGTCGCGGCGCATCGGCGGGACTGGAATCCGTGTGGAGCGTCACTGATCCCCCTCTCAGCGCGTTGAGGCGTGTGATCCCTCCGCTTCGAATTGGTACCGTGAGCATCGACCTGGCCTCCCTTGTGCTCCTGGTTATCCTGTTCGTGCTGATGGAGTTCGTGTTGAGGCCGTCGATCTTGGCAACCGCCTGATGACCGACGCGCTTTCGCGGCCGCAACTGACCCGAGGAGTTTCGATGCCGCTGACCCCGGCCGACGTTCACAACGTCGCCTTCAAAAAGCCGCCGATCGGCAAGCGGGGGTATGACGAGGAGGAGGTCGACGCCTTCCTGGACGAGGTCGAGCGCGAACTCGCCCGTCTCATCGAGGAGAACAACGAGCTGCGCGCCCAGGTGGAGCGCGGCGGCCGTGGCGGCGCCCCCGCCGGCCCCGGCGGTGACGCCCGCCTCGCGGCGGAGCTCAACGACGTCAAGGCCCAGCTCGACCGGGTGCAGCGCGACAAGGCCGCGGCCGACCAGGCCGCCCGTGCGATGCAGGCCGAGCTGGAGCAGGTGCGGGCCGCCGGCGGCGTTGCCGCTGCCGCCGCCGTCGGTGACGGTGAGCAGCAGGCCCTGCGGGTGCTGATGATGGCCCAGCGGACGGCTGACGACCACGTCACCGCCGCCCAGCGCGAGGCCGACCAGGTCCTCGCCGAGGCTCGGTCGAAGGCCGAGGAGGTGACCCGGGAGGCGCGGGCGAAGGCCGACGCGCTCGAGCGGGACGCCCGCCAGCGGCACCAGGAGGCCATGGGCGGCCTGGACGCCAAGCGCACCGCGCTGCAGAAGCACATCGAGGAGCTCAAGCAGTTCGAGCGCGAGTACCGCACCCGCCTCAAGGCCTACCTGGAGAGCCAGCTGCGCGACCTCGACGGCCGCGGTCAGGGCCTGGAGGCCGAGATGACCCGCTCCGAGAGCGGTCGCGTCGCGGGCGGTAACGGGCTGGCCACCGCTGGTCTCGCCAGCTCCTACGGTGGCGGTCGCTCCGGCGCTCTCGAGGCCGGTCGCTGATCTTCGGTCGGCGGCCGTCAGCGTGACGGTCGCCGACCACCTGGACCGTACGACGCGGCGGGGGTGAGCCCGTGATAGTCGCAAGCCTTGTGCTCATCCTCGTCGCTGTGGCGCTGCTGGTGGCGGGTCTCGCCGGCGGCTCCAGCCCGATGTTGATCATCTCGATCGCGGCCAGTCTGCTGGCCGCCGTCGCGTTGGTGGTGGGTGCCCGCCAGGCCGCCGTCACCCGGGCGACGGCGGATCCGGTCCGGGACGACCGGCGGAAGCCGGACGAGACCCGGCCGGCCGAACCGGTAGCCCCGGACGTGGCGTACGGTCCGGCGCCGGTCGAGCCGGAGATCCCGGTCCAGCATGTTCCCTCGACAGTCGGCAGCGGCGACGGGTGGCGGCAAACGCCCGTCCCGCCCGCCGACGACGAGTCGCCCCCGCCGGCCACCGGCCCCGCGGGAGCGTACGACGACGAACCCGGAGCCCAGCCCGTGACGCCCGCCGAGGCGTCGCGGGTGGCCCGGCTCTTCGACGAGGTCCACGTGGTCGACGGTCGTCCCCGCTACCACCTGGCCGACTGCGCCCATCTGGTCGAACGAGCGCACGAGCCGCTGCCGGCGGCGGAGGCGGTCGAGCTCGGCTTCACCCCGTGCGCCCGATGCACGCCGGCCACCGCGTTGCTCGCCGACATCCGGCCGAGCTGAGCGAGGATGCCGGTGCCCGCGCCCGACAGGCTCACCGTGGCCGTCCGGGTCAAGCCCGGCGCCGCCCGGTCGCGGGTCGGCGGCCGGTTCGACGGCCCGCACGGGCCCGCACTGGTCATCGCCGTGAACGCGCCGGCGGTCGACGGCCGGGCCACCGAGGCCGCCCGCCGGGCACTCGCCGGGGCGCTCGACGTCCGCCCCTCGGCGGTTTCGCTGCGCGCCGGCGCGGCCAGCCGCGACAAGCTCTTCCTCATCGAACGGCCCGGCCCGGCGCTGCCCGAACTGCTGCGCCGGCTGCGCGACGGATCCGGCGAGTGAGGAGCTGCCGGGCTGGGCGATCGTGACGCCCGGGCTGGACCTCGCGCTGCTCGTCGGCGCCGCCGTGCTGCTGATCGCGGTCGGCGCGGTACGGCTTTCCAGCCGTCTCGGGGTGCCGAGCCTCCTGGTCTACCTGGCGCTGGGCGTCGCGATCGGTGAGGCCGGGCTGGGCATCCAGTTCGAGGACGCCACGCTCACCCGTACCCTCGGCTTCTGCGCGCTCATCGTGATCATCGCGGAGGGCGGGCTCACCGCGCGCTGGAGCACGCTCCGCCCGGTGCTCGGGCTCTCCGCCGTGTTGGCGACGGTCGGGGTGATCGTCAGCATCGTGGTGGTCGGGGTCGCCGTTCACTTCCTGCTCGGGCTCGAGTGGCGGCTGGCGCTGCTCTACGGCGCGGTGCTCTCCTCCACCGACGCGGCGGCGGTGTTCGCGACCCTGCGCCGGCTGCGCCTGCCGCCCCGGCTGGTGGCCTCGCTGGAGGCCGAGTCCGGCATGAACGACGCCCCGGTGGTGCTGCTCGTGGTGCTGCTCTCGGTGGAGAGCGCCGGGCATCCGTGGTGGTACGAGGTCGGCCTGGTGGGTTACGAGCTGATCGTCGGCGCGGCGGTCGGTGTCGGGGCCGGGCTCGCCGGGCGGTGGACGCTGCGCCGGGCGGCGCTGCCGTCGGCGGGGCTGTACCCGATCGCGGTGGTGGGCTTCACCGTGCTGGCGTACGCGGCCGGGGCGGTGCTGCACGCCTCCGGTTTCCTCGCCGTCTACGTGGCCGGGGTGCTGCTCGGCAACGCCCGCCTGCCGCACCGGCAGGCCATCCTCGGCTTCGCCGACGGGCTGGCCTGGCTGGCCCAGATCGGTCTCTTCGTGCTGCTGGGTCTGCTGGCGTCGCCGGGCCGGCTGGACGCGGCGGTGCTTCCTGCGGTGGTGACCGGGCTGGCCCTGGTGCTGGCGGCCCGGCCGCTGTCGGTGGTGGTCTCCGCGCTGCCGTTCCGGGTCGGTCTGCGCGAGCAGGCCTTCCTCTCCTGGGCCGGGCTGCGCGGCGCGGTGCCGATCGTGCTGGCCACCATTCCGCTCTCCGAGCGGGTGCCCGGCGCGGACCGGCTCTTCGACGCCGTCTTCGTGCTGGTGGTGATCTTCACGGTGCTGCAGACCACCACGTTGGCGCCGGTGGCCCGCCGCCTCGGCGTGACCGCGCCGGCCGAGGCCGCGGAGGTGCACGTCGAGACGGCGCCGCTGGAACGGATGCGGGCCGATCTGCTGCAGCTGGAGGTGCCGGAGGGGTCCCGCCTGGCCGGGGTGCACATCGACGAGCTGCGGCTGCCGCAGGGGGCGTCGGTGACGCTGGTGCTGCGGGACGGGGTGGGTTTCGTGCCGCGCCAGGACACCCGGCTCAAGGCCGGCGACAGCTTGTTGATCGTCGCTACGGCGGGCGCGCGGGACGAGGCGGAGCGGCGGCTGCGGGCGGTCAGTCGGCGGGGTCGGCTGGCCCGGTGGTTTGGCGAGTACGGCGACGACCGCGACGATTGATCTGCTAGCGTTCCTTTTGCCCCAGTTAGGTGGGGCTTGGGGCTGAATAGTGGTGCGTCGGTGCGGCACGTTGTCGGACGCCTGTACGTTCCGTATTCTTGCCAACCTCTGGAGTGCGCGGCGGTCGTAGCCGCGCGCCCCTTTTCGTACCTGGGGGTCGCCGGATCGGTACCCCCTGTCCAGGTTCCGCGGATCGCCGCGGTTCCGCAGCCTAGGGAGCGACCCATGGCGAAGCCAGCCGAGACCAGGACCGCCGGCCGCAAGGCGCCGGCGAAGCCCGCCCGCAGTGCCGCGGAGACCGAGAAGATCCGGGCCGCTCTGGCGGCGCGGCGGGACGAGCTGCGCGCCGAGTACGATCAGACGCTGAGCGAGATCACCGAGCTGCAGCGCGATCGGCTGACCGACTCGGCCGGGGACGACCAGGCCGACACCGGGACCAAGACGTTCGAGCGGGAGCAGGAGATCTCCCTCGCCAACAGCATCCTGGAACGGATCACGCAGGTCGAACGGGCGCTGGAGCGGCTCGACAAGGGCAGCTACGGCTGGTGCGAGCGGTGCGGCAACCCGATCCCGGTGGAGCGGCTCGCCGCCTTCCCGTCGGCCACCCTCTGCGTGACCTGCAAGCAGCTGGAGGAGCGGCGCTGAGGTCCGCTCCCCGGCGGCGAAGAAGACGGTGAGCGATCACCGCCGAGTCGATGGGGAGCAGATGAGCGAAGCACCGTCCGCCGGAACCGGCAGTGACGAACCGGTCCGCCGGAGGGCCCGGCCGGGAGCCGTCGCCATCCTCGCCGGCACAGGGCTGGCAGCCCTGCTGCTGGACCTGCTCACCAAGCACCTGGCGCTGGTCCACCTCACCGACCGGGAGCCGCTGCGGCTGCTCGGCGGGCTCATCTACCTCAACCTGATCCGCAACAGCGGCGCCGCGTGGAGCATCGGCTCCGACCACACCTGGGTCTTCCCGCTGATCACCATCGCGGTGATCGGCTGGATCGTCTGGATGGCGCTGCGGCTGCGCTCCGTCCCCTGGGCGATCTCACTGGGGCTCGTGCTGGGCGGGGCGCTCGGCAACCTCATGGACCGGATCTTCCGCGCCCCCGGGCACTTCGTCGGCCACGTGGTCGACATGATCAGTGTCTTCGGTCCGTTCGGCGAGTACTTCCCCGTGTTCAACCTGGCCGACAGCTCGTTGGTCTGCGGCGTCATCCTCGCCGTGCTGCTGGAGCTCACCGGACGCCAGCGCGACGGCGGCCGGGTCGGCCGGGACGGCCGCCCGGCGGCGGACCCGGCGACCGTCACCGAGCAGCGGGAGCGCGCATGACTTCGGCATTCGCCGGCGGAGGCGGGCACCGGTCGCTCCCCGTGCCGGACGGCCTCGACGGCATGCGGCTGGACCAGGCGGTCTCGCGGCTCTTCGGCCTGTCCCGCACCGCCGCGGCGGCGCTGGTGGACGCCGGGGACGCGCTCGTCGACGGCGCGGCCCGTCCCAACTCGCACAAGGTCAAGGCCGGCTCGTGGCTGGAGGTGACCCTGCCCGCCCCGCCCGCGCCGCCGACCGTGGTGCCCCAGGCGGTGCCCGGCCTGCGGGTCGTCTACGCCGACGACGACATCGTGGTGGTGGACAAGCCGGTGGGCGTCGCCGCCCACCCGAGCCCCGGCTGGACCGGCCCCACCGTGATCGGCGCGCTGGCCGCCATCGGCCACCGCATCTCCACCAGCGGCGCGGCCGAGCGGCAGGGCGTGGTGCACCGGCTGGACGTGGGCACCACCGGGGTCATGGTGGTGGCCAAGAGCGAGCACGCCTACAGCGCGTTGAAGCGGGCGTTCAAGTACCGCGACGTGGAGAAGCGCTACCACGCCGTGGTGCAGGGACACCTGGACCCGCTGCGCGGCACCGTCGACGCCCCGATCGACCGGCACCCCACCCACGACTACCGGTGGGCGGTGGTCTCGGGCGGCAAGCCGAGCATCACCCACTACGACACCCTGGAGGCGTTCCCGGCGGCCAGCCTGCTCGACGTCCGGCTGGAGACCGGTCGTACCCACCAGATCCGGGTGCACCTCTCCACCCTGCGCCACCCCTGCGTGGGCGATCTCACCTACGGCGCCGACCCCACCCTCTCGGCCCGGCTGCGGCTCGACCGGCAGTGGCTGCACGCCCGCGAACTGAGCTTCCTGCACCCCCGAACGGGGGAGCAGGTCCGCTTCGTCAGCGACTACCCTGACGACCTGGAACGCGCGCTCCGGATCCTGCGCGACTGAGAGACTGTCGGAACCCTGCGGCGGCTGCGGCGGGCCCAGCCGACGACCGGCGGCGTTGGAGATCGGTCCGGATACGACAACGGTATCCGGACCGATCTCCGCCGTGCCGGATCGTCGCCCGGACTCCGCCTCGCCCGCCCCTGGGTCTCCCGACGATCTCTGAGCGAGCGGCCCGCCCGACACCGACCAACGAGGGGAACCCGCCCGTGCGTGCCGGCGACCTGCTGCGCCAGATCGACCAGCGGCTCCTGCCGCTGCTGAGCCAGGCGGTGGCGCGGCTCGGCGAGACCTCCGCCCGGTCGCGGGTGCTCGCCGGCACGGCACTGCTCTCGGTGACGGCGGTGCTGCTCACCGCCGTCTGGGCCGCCGACGACCGCCCGGTCGGGGATCCGACCGTCGGCGAGGTGACCCGGGTCGGAGTGGTCGACGGGGACTCGGTGCCCGGCTACCTACGGGCCGCGGCCGCCGATCTGGCCACGCTGGCGGAGCCCGCCGCGACCCCCGCCGACGGCACGTACGCGCTGGTCTCGCTGGACAGCTACCTGGCGCCGCAGGGCCTGGACGCGGTGCTCGGCGACGTGTCGGTCGCCGCGGTCTTCGGGCGGGTGCCGCTGCCCGGCCGGCAGACCGAGATCGTCCGGATACCGGCGCAGCGCGTCCCCGAGGACGTGATCGCCGCGATGGCCGAGGTGGCTGCCCGCAAGGACCGGGAAGCCGCCGACTACCGGGCCCGCGTCGCCGCGACGACCGGCGATGCCGAGCTGCGCCAGCTGTACGCCAGCGGTGCCGAGGTGGCCGACGCCGAGGCCGCCGCGTACCGCGCCGGGTGCGCCTGCGTGTACGCGGCGGTCGTCCGGGCGCAACCGGCGACGCTGCGTGCCGTGGCGTCGCGGCGCGCCGTGCGGGCGGTGGATCCGGCGCCCGAGGTGCACCGGCTCGACCGGACGGTCTTCACCCCGCCGCTGCCCGAACAGCGCGACGTGGTCCGGCCCCCCGCCGATGCGGCGCTGCCCGAGGCGACCCCGTCGCCCTCCGCGAGTTCGCCCACGGCGTCGCCCAGCCCGACGGCGGTCGAATCGTCGGAACCAGCGCCGACTGTCACGGAGTCGTCACCCACGCCGGAGCAGGAAACGCCTTCAGCTCCGCCGCCGACCGTCACCACCTCGCCCGATGCCTCCGGTGGACGCCCGGTGCAGCCGACACAATCATGATCATGCCGCCGGAGGTGCGCGGGGCGGTGTGGCCCGCATAGGGTTTCCTTCGTAGCCTGTCAGGCGAAGGACGATCGCGCTGGGGAGGGCGAGCCGTGGAGGGCAGCGAGACCGGCTGGGGCCGGCCGGCCGAACCAGCGCCGCGATGGCGAGCGCTGCTCGACCGCGCCCGTCACGCCGGCAGGGGGGCCGAGCAGCCCGAGCCCGACCGGCGCGTCGAGGATCCCCTGCCACCACCCAGACCGCTCGTGCCACCCGAGTCGTTCGCGCCACCCGAGTCGTTCGCCCCGCCGGAGCCGTTGCCGCGCCGGGCCGCCCCCAACGGCTACGCCGGGCGGGCAGCGGCCGGTCAGCCCGGCGAGCGGCCCTACGGCGCGGATCCGAGTTATCGGGCGGAGGCGACCTACCGGGTCGACCCGTCGCACCGGGCGGAGCCGGCGTACCGGCCCGACCCGGGTTATCCGGGCGAGCCGGGGCACCGGGCGGAGCCGACGTACCGGCCCGACCCGGGTTACCCGGGCGAGCCGGCGCGCCGGGTGCCGGAGCAGCGCCGGCCGGAGCCACCCGAGTCGCGCTACTCGCTGCTGGACAACGGCTACCGGCCCGAGCAGCCACCGGCGGAGTCCCGCTACGCCCTGCTGGAGAACGGCTACCGCCCGGAGGTGGGCTACGCCGCCCCGCCGGCCCCGGCCCCCACCCCGCCGCCCGCGCCCCCGGCGATCGCGCCGCCGCCCGCCACCGAGCGGGGCTACCCGGCGCGGGCCGAGCGGCGCCCGCCGACGCCCGACCCGGAGGTGGAGCGGGCCCGGGGGGTGCTGCGCCGGGAACTCGGGTCGCCACGCGTACTCGCCTTCGCCAACCCCAAGGGCGGGGTGCACAAGACGACGGCCACCGTGCTCGGCGCGGCGACCATCGGCAGCGTCCGGGGTCGGGGCGTACTGGCCTGGGACGACAACGAGCTGCGCGGCACGCTGGGACTGCGGGCCGGCAGCGCCCGCCACGCCCGGACCATCCGGCACCTGATCACCGAGCTCGCGCAGATCGAGATCCTCGAAGGGGACACGCTGCTCGAACGCCTCGACGACTACCTGCGGCACGCCTCCGACGGCTCGTACGACGTGCTGGCCGGGGAGGAGAGCCCGCGCTTCGCCCAGCGGCTCGACCAGTTCACCGTGAAGCGGGTGCTGGAGCTGCTGCGGCGCACCCACGAGGTGGTCTGTGTGGACACCGGCAACAACGTGGAGAGCCCCAACTGGCGTACCGTGATGCAGGCCGCCGACCAGCTCGTGGTCACCACCGTGCCGCGCGAGGACGCCGCGTTCAGCGCGGACTGGATGCTCGACCTGCTGCACGAGGTGGGCATGGGCGAGCTGGCCGAGAACGCGGTCACCCTCATCTCCTGCCCGACCCCGGGTCGTTCGCCACTGCAGGACGACCTGGAGCGGCACTTCGCCAGCCGTACCCGCGCGGTGGCGGTGGTGCCGTACGACCCGGCGCTGGAGACCGGCTCCTCGATCGAGTACGCCCAGCTCCAGCCGGAGACCCGGCAGGCCTGGTTGCGGGCGGCCTCGGTCATGCTGGAGCCGTTCGCCCGGTGAGGGAGTCTGCCGCCACCGGCACCCCCGCCCGTTCGTCCGCCTGAGAGGATCATCGGGTGAGTCCGGACACCCCCGACCCCGACCGTCCCGTCGTCCACCCCGGCGAGCCCGAGCCGGCCACCTCGGCCGAGGCCGACCCGCGCTCCGGCGGAACCGCCGGCGGCGCGCAGCCGTACGCCACCGACGCGGCCCGGTCCGGGTCGGATCCCCGCACGCCCGCCGCTGGCGGTGCGACGCCGGCCCGCGTGCCGGCGCCGCCTGGGACCGACCCGATCGACCCGGGGCCGGAGACCGGGGAGACGGCGCCGACGACGGCGGCCGAGCCGCCCCGACCGGCCGCCTTGCTCCCGGAGCCCGACCCGGCGCCCCGGCGCGCCTGGGCCGGCGCCGTCGGCGTGGGGCTGGCGCTGGCGGTGCTCGGTGCGCCCCTCGGCCTGCTCTGGGCGGCCGTCGCCCCGGGCACCCCGGTGATCAAGGCCACGCTGGGCGCCGTCTACGCCGACCCGCAGCCGGAGCAGCCGATCGCGGCGGACAGCTGGTTCAGCCTGCTCGGTCTCGGGTTCGGGGTGCTCGCCGGCGTGGCGGTCTGGTTCGTGCTGCGCCGGCGGCGTGGCCCGGTCGGGCTGGTCAGCGCGGTGCTCGGCGCCTTCGCCGCGGCGGTGGTGGCGTGGCAGGTGGGGCGGCACGTCGGGCTGGCCGAGTTCGACCGGCTGCTCGCCACCGCACCCGAGGGGCAGGCCTTCACCAAACCGGCCGACCTGCGGGCCGGAGGGATCGAGTGGCTGTACGGCGTGCTGCCGGTGCCGCACGGCAACCTGCTGCTGCCCGCCTTCGGCGCGGCCGTCATGTACACCCTGCTCGCCGGCTGGTCCCGCTGGCCGTCGCTGCGCCCCGAACCCGAACCGGACCCGGCCGGGGTCAGTTGGGCGTCGGCGGGGACGCCAGCTCCTCCAGCGGCACCGGAACCGCCCGCACCTGGCGCAGCAGAGCCGCCTCGCGGTTGAGCAGCCGCAGCTCGGTGCGGAGCCGGGTGGTGGTGTCGTCGATGGCGAGCAGCCGCTGCCGGTCCTCGACGGTGAGCGCGGCCGTGGCGGCGACCAGGTGGGACAGGACCGTCGGGTCCTCCGGGAGCTGCTCGGAGATCTCCTGCTGCTCGGGCCTGATCAAGCCGAGGTACTGCCGGAAGACCGAGATCACCCGGGCGGCGAGCAGCTCGGCGGCCTCGTCGGCGCCGCCGGGCTCGGGCAGCCACTCCACCTCGGCGGTCAGGTAGGCGGCGCTCCGGTCCACCTCGGCGATCCGGAACCGCCGCCGGCCGACCGTGACGATGTCGAAGCCGCCGTCGGGCAGCTCGGTGACCTGTCGCAACTCGGCGGTGCAGCCCACCTCGTGCAGGGTGACCTCCCCACCGCCGGGCACCGGCCGGCCGTCGGGCGCCGTCGGCGCGACCTCCCAGCCCGCCTGGATCGCCACCACGCCGAACTCGCGCGCAGCGCCCTCGGGCAGCTGCACCAGATCCCGGATCAGGGCGCGGTAACGCTCCTCGAAGATGTGCAGGGGGAGGACCAGACCGGGGAAGAGCACCGTTCCGAGCGGGAACACCGGCAACCGCGCAGTCACGCCGTCGAGCCTAGCCCGATCCGCCGGCGGCGGCGTGTCCCGGCTCACCGTCCCGCCGTACGGGCGGTGCGGGTCGGCCCGCTGACCGGCCGCCTAGACTCGCAAGGGTGTTGAAACGGATCGACCTGCGCGGTGGCGGCCGCGACCCGCGCCGCCTCCTGCCCCGTGCCCAACTCGACGTCTCGGTCGCCGTCGAGCGGATCCGGCCGGTCGTGGAGGCGGTCCGGGAGCATGGCTACGCGGCGATCCGCGAGGCGAGCGAGCGATTCGACGGGATCTGCCCCGACGTGCTGCGCGTGCCCGCCGAGGCGATCGCCGCCGCGGAGGGCACCCTCGACCCGGAGGTACGCGCCGCGCTGCTGGAGTCGATCAGCCGGGCCCGTCGGGTGCACGCCGAACAGCGGCGTACCGACCACACCACCCAGGTGGTGCCCGGCGGCACGGTGACCGAGCGCTGGGTGCCGGTCGAGCGGGTCGGTCTCTACGTCCCCGGCGGCCTCGCGATGTACCCGTCGACGGTCGTCATGAACGTGGTGCCCGCTCAGGAGGCCGGGGTCCGCTCGCTGGTGGTGGTGAGCCCGCCGCAGAAGGAGAACGGCGGCCTGCCCGATTCACGGGTGCTCGCCGCGTGCGCGCTGCTCGGCGTCGACGAGGTCTACGCGGTCGGCGGCGCCCAGGCGGTCGCGATGCTCGCGTACGGGGCGAGCGTGGACGCCGAGGGCGGCGCGCACTGCGAGCCGGTCGACATGATCACCGGCCCGGGCAACATCTGGGTCACCGCCGCCAAGCGGCTGCTGCGCGGCGTGGTCGGCATCGACGCCGAGGCGGGTCCCACCGAGATCGCCATCCTGGCCGACGAGAGCGCCGACCCGGCGCACGTGGCCGCCGACCTGATCAGCCAGGCCGAGCACGACCCGCTCGCCGCCAGCGTCCTGGTCACGCCCTCGGTCGAGCTGCTCGAAGCGGTCGAGCGGGAACTGGCCCGGCAGGTGCCCGCGACCAAGCACGCGGAGCGGGTCAGCACCGCGCTGACCGGCGACCAGAGCGGCGTGGTGCTCGTCGACGACCTCGACGCCGGGCTGCGGGTCGTCGACGCGTACGCGGCCGAGCACCTGGAGATCCAGACGCGGGACGCCCGCGAGTGGGCGCTGCGCGTCCGCAACGCCGGCGCGATCTTCGTGGGCGCCTGGTCGCCGGTGTCGCTCGGCGACTACTGCGCCGGCTCCAACCACGTGCTGCCCACCGGTGGCTGCGCCCGGCACTCCTCCGGCCTGTCGGTGCAGTCCTTCCTGCGCGGTATCCACCTGGTCGAGTACTCGCAGGACGCGCTGCGCGAGGTCGCCCCGCACGTGGTCACCCTGGCCACCGTGGAGGACCTGCCGGCGCACGGCCAGGCGGTCCGGGCCCGGTTCCCCGAGGCGCTGTCGTGACGGCCCGGCCGGCCGGACGGACGCCTGTCGACGTACGGCGCGGCAGGGCGGTGTCGTGACCACCCTCGACGACCTGCCGATCCGCGACGACCTGCGGGGGCGGACGCCGTACGGCGCGCCGCAGCTGGACGTGCCCGTGCGGCTGAACACCAACGAGAACTCCTACCCGGTGCCGGAGCCGGTGGTCGAGGCGATCGGCAAGGCGCTCGCCGCCGAGCTGCGCGACCTCAACCGCTACCCGGACCGGGACGCGGTGGCCCTCCGCGCCGACCTCGCCGGCTACCTGGGGCACGGGCTCACCGTCGAGCAGGTCTGGGCGGCCAACGGCTCCAACGAGATCCAGCAGCAGCTGCTCCAGGCGTTCGGCGGGCCGGGGCGCAGCGCGCTCGGCTTCGTCCCGGCGTACTCGATGCATCCGCTGCTCGCGCTCGGCACCGGCACCCGGTGGGTGCCCGGGCGGCGCGGCGCGGACTTCGGACTGACCGCCGAGGAGGCGGTGGCGCAGGTCCGCGAGCACGCCCCGGACGTCGTCTTCCTCTGCTCGCCGAACAACCCCACCGGGACCGCGCTGGACCCGACGGTGGTCACCGCCGTGCTCGACGCGGCGCCCGGGATGGTCATCGTCGACGAGGCGTACGCCGAGTTCGCCCGCCCCGGCACGGTGAGCGCCCTCGCGCTGCTGCCCGACCACCCCCGGCTGGTGGTGACCCGGACGATGAGCAAGGCGTTCGGGTTCGCCGGCGGCCGGCTGGGCTACCTCGCCGCCGACCCGGCGGTGGTGCAGGCGGTGCAGCTGGTCCGACTGCCGTACCACCTCTCGGCGCTCACCCAGGCGGCGGCCCGCGCGGCGCTGGCCCACCGCGATGCCCTGCTCGCCACGGTGGCGGCCATCAAGGAGCAGCGCGACCGGATCGTCACCGTGCTGCGCTCCCGCGGTGTGCCGGTGGCCGACAGCGACGCCAACTTCGTGCTCTTCGCCGTCGACGGCGACCAGGCGGCGGCGTGGCGGACGTTGCTCGACCAGGGTGTGCTGGTCCGCGACGTGGGCCTGCCCGGGTGGCTGCGGGTCACCGCCGGCACGCCCGCCGAGACCGATGCCTTCCTCACCGCCATGGACAAGCTGTAGTGGGCGCGCCAGCCCCGCGATCGAGAGGCGAGCAATGAGCCGCACCGCACGGGTCGAGCGGATAACCAAGGAGACCAAGGTCCTCGTCGAGATCGAGCTCGACGGCACGGGCAAGGCCGACATCGAGACCGGCGTCGGCTTCTACGACCACATGCTCAACCAGATCGCCCGGCACGGCGGTTTCGACCTGACTGTGCACACGGTCGGCGACCTCGAGATCGACGCGCACCACACCATGGAGGACACCGCGCTCGCGCTCGGCGCGGCGCTGGACCGGGCGCTCGGGGAGAAGGCCGGCATCCGGCGCTACGGCTCGGCCACCGTGCCGATGGACGAGGTTCTGGTCCGGGCCGCGGTGGACCTCTCCGGCCGACCGTACGTGCTGCACGACGAGCCGCCGCTCGCGCCGTACATCGGCCCGGTCTACCCGACCAGCATGACCCGGCACATCTGGGAGTCCTTCGGCCAGGCGGCGCGGATCACCCTGCACGTGGACGTGCTGCGGGCGGCCCGACCCGGTGGCCACCCGGACGCGCACCACGTGGTGGAGGCACAGTTCAAGGCGGTGGCGCGGGCGTTGCGGGAGGCGACCGCGATCGACCCGCGGTCGGCCGGGACGGTACCGAGCACGAAGGGGGCGCTCTGATGACTGTGCGGAACGCGGCGGTTCGGCGTACGGACGGGAGGCGGCGGTGAGCGCGGTCCTGCCGATCCTGCTGCTGGTGCTGGCCGGTGTGCTGGTGGGCGGCGTCTGGTCGCTGCACCGGCAGGGCGCGCCGCGGCGCGCGGTGCTGCTGACCGCCGTGCTCGCGGTGCTCGCCACGGCGGGCGGGGTGCTCTGGTTGCTGCCGGCGGCCGGGACGTGAGCGGCCCGGACGTGGTGGTGCTCGACTACGGGTCGGGCAACCTGCGCTCCGCCGAACGCGCGCTGGCCGCCGCCGGGGCGACGGTACGGGTGACCGACGACCTCTCGGCCGCCTCGACCGCGGCGGGGTTGGTGGTGCCGGGCGTGGGCGCCTTCGCGGCGTGCATGGCCGGGATCGAGGCGCTCGGGGCCGGCCCGGTCATCGCCGACCGGGTGGCCGCCGGCCGCCCGGTGCTCGGCATCTGCGTCGGGATGCAGGTGCTCTTCGAGCACGGTGAGGAGCACGGCGTGGTCAGCAAGGGGCTCGGGCTGCTGCCCGGCGGGGTCACCCGCCTCCCGGCGACCCGGCTGCCGCACATGGGCTGGAACACGGTCGACGCCCCTGGGTCGTCGGTGCTCTTCGCCGGCCTGCCGCCGGAGAGCCGGTTCTACTTCGTCCACTCCTACGGGGTCGCCGAGCCGGCGGCGCTGGCCGCCGCCGGAGCCACGGTCACCACCGCCCGGCACGGCGCCGACTTCGTGGCGGCCGTCGAGCGGGGGGCGCTCTCCGCCGCGCAGTTCCACCCGGAGAAGTCGGCCGACACCGGCGCCCGGCTGCTGCGCAACTGGCTGGCCACGCTGTGAGCGCGGTCGGGCAGTCGCCTGCCACGACCGGGCGGGGCGCGGCGTGAGCAAGGAACGTGCCCGCCGCAGAGCGGTGCGCGAGGCGGAGCTGGCCCGGGAACGCGCCGTCCGCCGGCGCCGGGTGGCCCGTCGGGAGCATCGCCGCAGGCTGGTACGACGGCTCACCCCGCAGTGGCGTCGGCGCAGCGCCGGCCGGCTGGCCCGGCACAGCCGCGCCGAACGGGCCGGGATCGTGCTGCTCACGCTGGCGTCGGTGATCCTGATCTGGTCGCTCGTGGACGACCTGGCGCTGCGCCTCGTGCTGATCGTGCTACTGCTGCTCGTACTGCCGGCGATCGTGGTGATCGCCCTGGACCGTCGTACCTGACGCGAGGAGAAGACGTTGAGCCTCACCCTGTTGCCCGCCGTGGACGTCGCCGACGGCCAGGCCGTCCGGCTCGTGCAGGGCGCCGCCGGCAGTGAGACCACTTACGGCGACCCGCTGGAGGCGGCGCTGGCCTGGCAGCGCGACGGTGCGGAGTGGATCCACCTCGTCGACCTGGACGCCGCGTTCGGCCGCGGCTCCAACGCCCACCTGCTCGCCGAGGTGGTCCGCCAGCTCGACGTCAAGGTCGAGCTCTCCGGCGGTATCCGTGACGACGAGTCGCTGCTCGCCGCGCTGGGTACCGGGGCTGCCCGGGTCAACATCGGCACCGCCGCGCTGGAGGATCCGGAGTGGTGCGACCGGATCGTCGGTGAGTACGGCGACCGGGTCGCGATCGGGCTGGACGTGCGGGGCCGTACCCTCTCCGCCCGTGGCTGGACCCGCGACGGCGGTGACCTGTTCGAGGTGCTGGAGCGCCTCGACAAGGCCGGCGCGGCGCGCTACGTCGTCACCGACATCACCAAGGACGGCACGATGCGCGGGCCGAACCTGGAGCTGCTGCGTGAGGTCTGCGGTCGCACCGGCGCGCCGGTGATCGCCTCCGGGGGCGTCTCCACCCTGGACGACCTGCGCGCCCTGGCCGCCCTGGAGTCGATCGGTGTGGAAGGCGTGATCGCCGGCAAGGCGTTGTACGCGGGGGCGTTCACCGTGGCGCAGGCGCTGGAGACGCTCTCCGCCGCCTGACCGCCACCGGGCCCGGTTCGTGCCGCCCGCGGCGTCCGTGGCCACGTGCCTGCCCGGACGGCTCCTCCGACGCGCCTCACGGTCCTCGACCGGCTCGACGCCGCTTGCGAGACTGACCGGGTGGGTGGGGCGGTCATCGGCCGGGACGGTGTGCTGAGCCAGGCCCGGCGGGCCCTGGACGAGGGCCGGCCGGTGCTTCTGGAGGGGCCGGCCGGCATCGGCAAGACGGCGGTGCACCGGTGCCTGCTCGACGCCGCCGCCCGGGACGGCTGGCTGCTGTTGTGCTGCGCGCCGACGGAGGTCGAACGGGCGCTGCCCTTCGCCGCGCTGGCCGACGTGCTCGCGCCGATCGCCGATCGGGTGGCGGAGCTGTCGCCGCCGCAGCGTACGGCCCTGGCCGGGGTGCTGCTCTCCGCCGAGGTGACCGAGCCGGTCGACGAGCGGGCGGTCGGGGCGGCCACCCGGGCGTTGCTCGAGGCGGCCGCCGCCGACCCGGAGCGGCCCCGGGTACTGGTCGGGGTGGACGACGCGCCGTGGCTCGACCCGCCGAGCGAGCGGGCGCTGCGGTTCGCGTTGCGTCGCGTGGTGCCCCGGGTCGCCGTGCTGGTGACCGCGCGATCCGAGGGTCCGCGGGCCACCCCCGCGCCGCTCGGCCTCGACCACGGCGCGACCGGTGTGCTGTTGGAGCGGCTGGCCGTCGGCCCGCTCGGCGTGGGCGCACTGCACCACGTGCTGCGGGCGGCGACCGGCGCCACCCTGCCCCGGCCGCTGCTGGTCCGCCTGGCCGAGGAGTCCGGCGGGAACCCGCTGCTCGCCATCGAGCTGGCCCGGGCGGTGCTGCGGCTGCCACACCGGCCGGACCCGGGGGCGGACCTGCCGGCCGCGCCGTCGCTGCGGCAGCTGGTCGCCGATCGGCTGGCCGCCCTGCCGGCGCCGACCCGGCACGCGATCCGGCTCGCCGCGCTCTCCGGCGTACCGACTCTGGACGGGCTGGCCCGCGCCGGGGTGGCCGCCGCCGACCTCGACGCCGCGGAGGAGGCGGGCCTGGTGGTCGTCGCCGGGGAGGAGGTGGCCTTCGCCCATCCGGTCTACGCCGCGGCCGTCCGCGCCGACGTGCCCTCCGGGGTGCGCCGACGCCTGCACCGGCTGCTCGCCGACACCGCGCAGGACCCGGACGAGCGGGCCCGGCAACTGGCCCGGTGCGTGAGCGCGCCGGCCCCCGAGGCGGCCGCGGAGATCGCCGCCGCCGGGGCCCGTCAGCAGGCCCGGGGCGCCCCGGAGATCGCCGCCGGGCTGTACGACACGGCGGCCCGTCTGGCCCCGCCCGGGACCGTCGCCGAGCACGCCCGGTGGCGGCTGGCCGCCGCGCAGTGCCGCTACGACAGCGGTGACTACGCGGCCGCCCGTACCGCGGCCGAGCAGGCCGCCGAGGAGTTGACCGGCCCGGCGCGGGGGGAGGCGCTGCTGCTGCGGGCCGTCATCGGCTGGAGCGCCGACGAGTCGCCGGAGAAGGTCATGGCGGCCGCCGAGCGCGCGCTCGCCGCCGCCCTGCCCGGCACGACGCTGGCCGGACGCATCCACGCACACCTCGGCATGTTCGAGGACGCGCCGGACCTGGCCCGCCGGCACGCGGAACACGCCGCCGCGCTGCTGGCGGGGAGCCCCGACGACCGCCCGGTCTACGCCGCGGCGCTGCTGCTGCTCTTCTTCAACGAGGTGCGGGCGGGTCTCACCGCCCGGACGGAGCTGCTGGAGCGGGCGCTCGCCGCGGAGGGGGAGGAGCCGTCCTGGTTGGCGGGGACCGTGCCGGCGATCTGGTGGCGGTCGCTCGACGAGCACGACCGGGCCCGCGCGCGGCTGCACCGGATGCTGGACCGGGCCGTCGTCCGTGGCGACGAGCCGTCCCAGCATGAGCTGTTGTGCCATCTCGGTGAGACCGAACTGCTCGCCGGTCGCTGGGCGGACGCCGCCGAGCACATCGCGGCGGCCCGCGAGCTGGGCGAGCAGTACGGCGCCGACTCGGCGGGCGTCGAGTGGCTGGAGGGGCTGCTGCTGGCGTACCGGGGGCGGGTGGACGAGGCCGCCCGCATCGCGGACTCCGGCCTGCGCCGCGCCGACGAGCTCGGTGACCGGTGGCGACGACGGATCCACGCCCAACTCGCCGGCTACGCGGCGCTGACCGGCGGGCGTCTGCCGGACGCGGCCCGGCACTACGGCCTGCTGGCGGCCACCGTGGACGAACTGGGACTGGTCGAGCCGCTCGCCCAGCGGTTCGAGCCGGACTGGCTGGAGGCCTGCGTCGGGGCCGGCGACCTGGCCACCGCGGAGACCGTGCTGGAGCGGCTGGCGGTACGGCACCGGCGGCTGGCCCGGCCGTGGACCACGCTGGGGCTGGCCCGGGGACGGGTGCTGCTCGACGGTGCGCTCGGGCGGGACACCTCCGGCGCGCTGGTCGAGCTGGCCGCCGCCCGGGCGGCCGTACCGGCCGACGTGCTGCCGCTGGACCGGGCCCGCTGCCTGCTGGTGGCCGGTGTCGCGTACCGGCGGCTGCGCCGGCGGCGGGAGGCACGCGACGCGCTGACCATCGCCGCGGCGGAGTTCGACGCGCTCGGGGCGGCGTCGTTGGCGGCCCGGGCCCGTGCCGAGGTGGAGCGCACCGGCCGCCGGGTCGCCCCGCGTCAGCTCACCGGCACCGAGCTGGAGGTGGCTCGGCTGGCGGCGGCCGGGCGGACCAACCGGGTCATCGCCGACACGCTCTTCATCAGCCCGAAGACGGTCGAGGCCAACCTGGCCCGGGTCTACCGCAAGCTCGGGGTGACCAGCCGCGCCGAACTGGGCGCCACGATGGCCCGCGGGGCGGGCGTCGAGGAGTGACGGTTCGGGGCGTGCGCCCCGACGGCTGGCGGGCTGCGGCGCGGGTCTCGACGGCTGATGGTTCGCCGCGCGGGTCTTGACGGGTGACGGGCTGCGGCGGGCGCGTCGAAGGATAGGGAAACACCCGATTACCCCGGCGGCGTACCGGCCTAGCGTCGAGGCATGTCCATTCGGCTCTTCGTCCTCGAGCGGTACGACCGCGCGCCGGGGGAGTCCGTCGACGAGCCGGTCGGCGCGCTGACGACGGGTGTGACCCGGCTGCGGGGCGCCGTGCGGATCCCGGCCGACGACGTGGTGCTCGCGCTGGTCGAGGGGCCGGACGCGGAGACGGTGGCCGCGGTGGCCGCCGCTGCCGGCTGGCGGGTGGACCGGCTGGGCACCGCCGAGTGGATCGTCGAGCCGGAGAGCCCGGCGACGCAGCCATGGGGGGAAGAATCATGACCGAACCGCCGGCCGGCCGGTCGCCGGAGCACCGTCCCGAACCGCGATCGTCGCGGCGCCGGGCGGCGCTGCCGATGGTCACGCTGGCCCTGGGCCTACTGCTCGCCGGCTGCTCCGGGTCGTCGTCCGATCCGGACGCGCCGCCCGCCGAGCCCACCCCGGCCGGGAGCAGCTCGGCTGCCGCAGCGCCGGCCGACGCGAAAGAGGCGCCGGTCGACGCCTGTGCGCTGCTCACCGACGCGGAGGTGACCGCCGTTCTCGGTCGGCACGAGGGGGGCCGTCCGGGCGAGGGGAGCTGTGTCTGGGAGAACCCGGAGTCCTACCACTCGGTGACTGTGGAGATCGGCGAGCCGGGCACCGCGGCGACCGGCCGGCTGCCCACTCCGGATCCGGCCTTCGGGGAGCCGGAACCGGGCCCGGACGGCATCCGGTTCGTCCGGGGCAACGGCGCCGAGTTCGTCGTGGACGACCGCTACTGCCATCTCGTCGTGGTCACCTCGGTCACCGACGACCGTGACCGTCCCACCCTGATCCGGCTCGTCGGCGCGGTCCGGGACCGGCTGTGAGCACCACGGAGGTTGCGTTGAGACAGATCCGTCGTCCTGCCCGGCCCGCCGCCGCGCTGCTGGCAGCGCTGCTCGCCGCGACGGTCGCCGGCTGCGGCTCCGAGCAGGAGGACCCGCCGGTGGCCCCGGTCGGGGCGGCGCCCTCGGAGCAGCCGGCGACCGGTGCGGAGCCGTCACCGCCGGCCGCGCCGCCGGCCACCGTGGACCCGTGCGCGTTGGTGACCAGGAAGGAGGCCGAGCAGCTCGCCGGCACCAAGCTGGACGCCGCCGTGCCGGTGCGCGAGACCTGCACCTACACCGGCCCGGTCACCGGACCCACGGCGCAGGTGGAGGTCTTCGTCGGTGACGGCGCGAAGAAGTTCCTCGACATCGAGCGGGAGCTCGGCCACGAGCTGCGACCGCTGGCGGGCGTCGGCGACGAGACGTACGCGAGCCTCGAGGCGGTCTTCGTCAGCCACTCCGGCCAATGGGTCTCGGTGCGCCTGGTCCGGCTCAACGACCCGGCGGAGAACCGTGCGCCGCTGGAGCGGATCGCCCGCACGGTGGCCGGCCGGATCTGAGCGGAACGGGGGAGATGATGCGTGGGGTGCGGTCGCGGGCGTCGGGCGGTCCCGGGACCGGGCGGCGGGTTCGCGTACGTTCGCTGGCGGGGTTGACCGCGCTGACCGTGCTGCTCAGTGGAGTGGTGGCCTGTCAGGGCGGGAACGGGGGCGACAGCGCCGTCGTGGATCCGTACGATCCGGCCGCCGTCCGGTACGGGCTGGCGCCGCGGCCGCACCCCGACGTCACGTACCAGCCGGACGTGGTCTTCGTCGGCGGCGGTGGGAACGCCGTCCGCTCGGTCACCGACGACGGCCTGACCTGGCGGATCGACCCGGACGCGAAGCACGCCGGGGATCTCGCTCCCGGCCGGGTCATGTTCCTGACGTCCCGGGCGGTCGGCCGGGTGCTGGAGGCGCGCCGAGACGGCGGTGACCTCGCCGTCACGATCGCTCCGGTCGAGCTGACCGAGGTGATCCGGGACGGGAGTTTCCGCACGGACGCGCCGGTGCCGTTGGACCGCCCGATCGCGTACTCCGCGGGTACCCCGGCGTGGACGGTGGCCGACCTGCCGCCCGAGCCGACGCCGAGCGGCGGCACCGGCGGTGGTGCGCCGATCGCGGAGACCGGCGGTGCTCTCCCCAGCGGGCTCGCGACGGGCGGGGGCGAACGGGTCGGGCCGGGCGGTGGAGCGCCGGTGGGGCGCGCCCGTCTCGTGCCGGTCGGCGCGCCGGCCCCCCGCCCGCCGGCGCCGCCGGCGCGGTTGAGCGGTTCGGAGACGGCGCAGACCGGCGACGCCCGGCTGACCGCGGAGTGCTGCCGGGACGGGGTCGCCGCCCGCTTCGACTACGACGACAGCGAGATCCGGATGAGTGGCTCGGTGAGCCTGCTCATGGACCGGCCGAGGGGCACCTTCGACTTCGCCATCTCGGGCGCCACGATCACCCGGGCGGAGTTCAGCATCACCGGCGGCGCCGGCCTGCGGGTGGCGGTCAAGGCGGCCACCAAGGTCGGCAACACCCGCAACCTCTCCAAGTCGCTGGTGTTGCCGACCGCGTTCGACTTCCCGGTCGGGACCATCCTCGGGGTGCCCTTCTCGGTTCGGGTGAGCCAGTCGTTGGAGATCAAGACGGCGTTCAGCGCCAAGGACGGCTACCTGGAGGCGGGCGGCGAGTACTCCCTGTCGGGTGCCTTCGGCTACGGCTACCACCGCCCGTACTGGGGACCGGTCTCGCCGGGCGGGTTCGGTGTCCGCAAGAGCCTCACCAACTCGATCACGGGTGTCTCGGTCGGGGTGAGCGGGCTGGTCGTGAGCTACGACGTGAAGTTCAGTGTGGGGATCGGGGTGGTCGGGTTCCACGCCGGTCTGTACGTCGCCCTGCGCGCCTCGGTCGGCGCGAGTCTCGGCTCGGGGGCGGGGGCGCCCCTGCTCGCCTGTCGGGGCGCGGGGTTCGGTCTGACCCTGCGGTACGGGCTCGACTACTCGATCCCGAAGGTGGTGGCGGACGTGCTCAACTTCTTCCTGAGGACCTTCAATACGAAGCCGATCAAACATCGGGGGGAGTTGGGGGACGAGCACGTGGTGCTCAGGCGGAGCGAGACGGTGCCGCCGGACGCCCCGCTCTGCGTCGGCTGAGCGGCCGCCGCGCGGGCCGCCGGGCTTACCGCGCCGGTGGTGCTGGCGCCGAGGCCGATAGGTTGCGCGCAATTTAATTGCGCGCTACCTTTTCCGGATGATCGATGACCTGGTGCTGCGCCGCCAGGTGTGCTTCGCCCTCTATGCGGCGTCGCGCGCCGTGACCGACGTCTACCGGCCCATCCTCGACGCCGTCGGGCTGACCTATCCGCAGTACCTGGTGCTGCTGGTCCTCTGGGAGCACGACGGCGACGCCCCCACCGTCTCCGCTCTCGGCGCCGAGCTGCGGCTGGACTCCGGCACCCTCTCCCCGCTGCTCAAGCGGCTGGAGGAGGCGGGCCTGGTGCTCCGGCGGCGGTCGACGCGCGACGAACGACGGGTCGAGGTGGAGCTGACCGACGCCGGCCGTGCGCTGCGGCGGCAGGTGGAGGACGTGCCGCGGCGGATCGCCGGGGCCACCGGGCTCTCCGAGACCGAGCTGGTCGCCGTCCGCGACACCCTCACCCGGGTCGCCGAGACCATCCACCGACAGAAGGAGCAGTGACCCCTCATGCAGGTGCTCTACACCGCGTCCGCCACCTCCACCGGTGACGGCCGCAGCGGACACGTCCGCACCGTCGACGGCATCCTCGACCTCGACCTCGTGCCCCCCACGGAGATGGGCGGCGCCGGTGGCGGCGCCAACCCGGAGCAGCTCTTCGCGGCCGGCTACGCGGCCTGTTTCCACTCCGCGCTGCGGGCCGTCGCCCGCCGGACGAAGGTGGACGTGACCGACTCCGCCGTCGAGGCGGAGGTGAGCATCGGCCCGAACGGCGCCGGCGGCTACGAGCTGACCGTCGCGCTCGTCGTCGACCTGCCCGCCGCCTCGCGGGCCGCCGCCGAGGAGCTGGTGGCCCAGGCGCACCAGGTCTGCCCCTACTCCAACGCCACCCGCGGCAACGTCGAGGTCGCGCTCCGCGTCCGGGCGGCGGCGTGACCGGGGCGGTGAACCGGGAGATCCACCTGGCGTCGCGCCCGCAGGGCTGGCCGACGGCGGAGAACTTCCGGCTGATCGAGACCGAGGTGCCGAAGCCCGGGCCGGGGCAGCTCCTGGTTCGCAACCGGTACATGTCGGTCGACCCGTACATGCGGGGTCGGATGAACGACGCGAAGTCCTACGTGCCGCCGTACGCGCTCGACGCGCCCCTGGACGGGGGCGCGGTCGGTGAGGTGGTCGCCAGCGAGGCCGACGGTTTCGCCCCCGGCGACGTGGTGCTGCACGGGCTCGGCTGGCGGGAGTACGCGCTGGTCGAGGCGCGCTCCGCCCGCCAGGTCGACCCGGAGCTGGCGCCGCTGACCAGCTACCTGGGGGTCCTCGGCATGGTGGGGCTGACCGCGTACGCCGGGCTGTTGGAGGTGGCCGGGATGCGGCCCGGGGAGACGGTCTTCGTCTCCGCCGCGGCCGGCGCGGTGGGCAGCCTGGTCGGGCAGATCGCCAAGCTCCGGGGCGCCGCCCGGGTCATCGGCAGCGCCGGTTCGCCGGCGAAGGTGGACCGGCTGACCGCGCTCGGCTTCGACGCGGCGTTCGACTACCACGACGGTCCGGTCCGTACGTCGCTGAAGGCGGCCGCGCCGGAGGGGATCGACGTCTACTTCGACAACGTGGGCGGCGACCACCTGGAGGCCGCCATCTCGGCGCTGCGGCCGCACGGCCGGGTGGCGGTCTGCGGGATGATCTCCCAGTACAACGACACCGTGCCGCCGGCCGCGCCGCGCAACCTGGCGCAGGTCATCGGCAAGCGGCTCACCCTGCGCGGCTTCCTGGCCGGTGATCACGCGGGGCTGCGCGACCAGTTCGTCCAGGAGATGGCCGGCTGGCTGCAGGCGGGTCGCCTCCGCTACGACGAGACGGTCGTGGACGGCATCGAGAACGCCCCGTCGGCGTTCCTCGGCCTGCTCCGCGGAGAGAACCTCGGCAAGATGCTGGTCCGCCTCTGAGCAAGGGCCCCTCCCGCCGTCCCCGGTGGTGAGGGGCCCTCCGCACCCCGGCCGGTGGCGGGCTTCACACCACCACCGGGGTCCGCGACGCGTCCGGCAGGGCGGCCGGCCCAGCGCGGCGGGATAGGCTCGGCGACATGACGGTGGCGGTACGGGTGATCCCCTGCCTGGACGTGGACGCCGGGCGGGTGGTCAAGGGGGTCAACTTCGTCGACCTGCGCGACGCGGGCGACCCGGTCGAGCTGGCCGCGGCGTACGACCGGGCCGGCGCGGACGAGTTGACCTTCCTCGACGTGACCGCCTCCAGCAGCGACCGCGGCACCATGCTCGACGTGGTGCGGCGCACCGCCGAGTCCGTCTTCATTCCGCTCACCGTCGGCGGTGGCGTACGCAGCGTCGCCGACGTGGACACCCTGCTCCGCGCCGGGGCGGACAAGGTCGGGGTGAACACCGCGGCGATCGCCCGGCCGGAGCTGATCGCCGAGGTCGCCGACCGGTTCGGCCGGCAGGTGCTGGTGCTCTCGCTCGACGTGCGCCGCGCCCCCGGCGTCACCGCCAGCGGTTTCGAGGTGACCACCCACGGCGGCCGGCGGGGCACCGGGATCGACGCCGTCGACTGGGCCCGCCGCGGCGCCGAGCTGGGCGCCGGGGAGCTGCTGGTCAACTCGATGGACGCCGACGGCACCAAGGCCGGGTTCGACCTGGAGCTGATCCGGGCGGTCCGGGAGGTCGTGGACGTGCCGGTGGTGGCAAGCGGCGGAGCGGGTCAGGTGGCGCACTTTCCGCCGGCGATCACCGCCGGCGCGGACGCGGTGCTCGCCGCGAGCGTCTTCCACTTCGGTGAGTTGACCGTCGCCGACGTGAAGGACGCCCTGCGCCACCGCGGCCACCCCGTCCGCTGACGGTCGCGGCCCGCGCCGGCGTCGGGATCAGCGGTCCGGATGCCCCTCGGGGGAGCGGCGCGGGGCCGGAATGGAGCGGACCACGTACTCCTGCACCGCCGCGGCGTGGTCGGCCTCGTCCAGCGTCCACTCGGCGCTGCCCGGCGCGTGCCGCCGGCCGAGCACACCCTGCATCTTCTCCACAGTGGTCGTCACGCCGGCGCTGGGCCGGCTGCGCCAGAGTTGCTCACCCTCGGCGGTGATCCGGAACCAGCCGTCGTCGACGCTGACCAGACCGGCGCCGAGCAGCCGGCGCACGGCCGTCTCCAGCTCGTCCCGCTGCGGGATGGCCCGGTTGAGGTGATCGGCGGTGGAGAGCACGTCGGCGAGGCGTACGCCCTCGGGGCGCCGGCTGGACGCGGACCGGCGGTGCCTTCCGGCGCCGCTCGCGATGACCAACGACACGAAGATCCAGGCGTCGTTCCAGCGCCATCCGCTCTCCCCCATGCAGAAATGATGCCGGTCCGGCTCGCGGAAGGAAACACTTGGTCGGCGTACGCCCTCCCGCCCGGCGAACGTCTGCTGGCCGGACGGGGTCGGGGGTGGGTCGAGGCGTCAGCCCGCCGGCTGCGCGGCCACCCGCCCCGGGCCGACGTCCCCGGGCTCCGCGACGGCGAACAACGGTACGAAGAACTGGGCGAGCGGCCCGATGGCGAGCGCGTACGCCACCGTGCCGATGCCGGCCGTGCCGCCGAGCAGGAAGCCCAGCGCCAGCACGGTGATCTCGATGACGGTGCGCACCAGCCGGATCGAGCGGTGCGGTCGACGGGCCACGAAGCCGGTCATCAGCCCGTCGCGCGGGCCGGGGCCGAGCCGGGCGCCGAGGTAGAGGCCGGTGGCGGCGCCGTTGGCCACGATGCCGGTGACGAGCAGTCCAATTCGGATCCAGAGTGGTCCGACGGCGGGCAGCAGCGCGAGCGTCGCGTCCACGACCAGTCCGATGACCACCACGTTGCTGACGGTGCCGAGGCCGGGCCGTTGCCGCAGCGGGATCCAGAGCAGCAGGACGACCGCGCCGACGGCGATGGTCACCGTGCCGAAGGAGAGGCCGGTGCGCTCGGAGAGCCCTTGGTGGAACACGTCCCAGGGGTTGAGCCCCAGCCCGGAGCGGATCATCAGCGCCATGCTGATCCCGTAGAGGGCCAGGCCGAGGTAGAGCTGGGTCAGCCTGCGGACCGGACGGTGCCGCAGATTGCCAATTGTTGCCATGCATGCCACCCTAGGGGCCAATTCATCGAGTGATAGAGCCAATCCGGGGGAGGTGGCCATGACCAGCCAGGTCCGGGGAGTCCAATTGGCGCGGCTGCTCGGTCAGTGGCATGCGCTCCCGGGCCGTCGGCGCAGCCCCGACTACGCCGCGCTCGCCGGAGCGGTCCGCGGGCTGCTCGCCGACGGCCGGCTGCCGTTGGGCGTACGGCTGCCCGCCGAGCGGGAACTGGCCCAGGCGCTGAAGATCAGCCGGACCACGGTCACCGCCGCCTACCGGCAGCTGCGGGAGAGCGGTCACCTGGCCAGCCGGCGGGGCGCGGGAAGCTGGACCATGCTGCCCGGCAACCACCGGGTGACCAGCACCGGATTGTGGACGCCGCTGGACGACGTCGACATGATCGACCTCGGGATCGCCGCGCTGGCCGCGCCGCCGGAGCTGATGCCGGCCGCCCGGGCCGCCACCGAGGACCTGCCCCGCTACCTGGGCGGGGCCGGATACCACCCGACGGGCATCGTCGAGCTGCGCGAGGCGATCGCGCAGAGCTACACCGAACGGGGCCTGCCGACCTCGCCCGACCAGATCATGGTGACCAGCGGCACCCAGCACGCCCTCGATCTGGTGCTGCGGCTGGCCCTGTCACCCGGCGCCGGAGTCCTGGTCGAGTCGCCGACCTACCCGAACGCGCTCGCCGCGCTCGCCGCCCGCCGGGCCCGTATCGCCACCCACGGGCTCGCCGCGGACGGTGCGGGCTGGGACACCGACCTGCTGCTCGGCAGCATCCGCCAGGGGCGGCCGAAGCTGGCCTACCTGATTCCGGAGTTCCAGAATCCCACCGGCCACCTGATGGCGGGCGAGCTGCGGGAGCGGGTGGTGGCCGCGGCCCACGCCGCCGGCACCGATCTGGTGGTCGACGAGTCCTTCGTGAGCCTGCCGCTGGACGGCACGCCGGTGCCGCCGCCGGTGGCGACGTTCGACCGGCACTCCCGAGTGATCTCCATCGGCGGAATGAGCAAGCCGTACTGGGGCGGACTGCGGATCGGCTGGGTCCGCGCCTCCGCCCCGCAGGTGCAGCGCCTGGCCGCCGCCCGCGTCGGCGTGGACATGGCCAGCCCGGTGCTGGACCAACTGGTGGCGGTGCACCTGCTGGCCGAGGCGGCCGGCATCGTCGCGGACCGGCAGGCGCAGCTCACCGTCCAGCGCGACGCCCTGCTGGGTGCGCTCGCTCAACGGCTACCGGACTGGCGGGTCACCGTGCCGCGCGGCGGGGTGACGCTCTGGCTGGAGCTGGACGGGCCGATCTCCAGCGCCCTGGCCCGGGCCGCCGAGGAGGTCGGCGTACGACTGGCGCCGGGTCCCCGGTTCGGCCTCGACGGCACCCTGGAGCGATTCCTGCGGCTGCCGTTCACGTTGCCCGCGGCCGAACTCGTCGACGCGGTCGGCCGGATCGCCGCGGTCCGCTACGACCTGGACCGGGCCGCCCGTCGACAGTGGCGGGAACCGACGGTCATCGCCTGAGGACGCCGGCCCCGCCCCGGGACGGGAGCGAGGCCGGCGTGGTTCGGCTCAGAGCTCGGCGAGCGTGCCCTCGTACATCTTGTCGATCTCGGCGGCGAAGTTCGCCTCCACCCCGCGGCGCTTGATCTTCAACGACGGGGTGATCTCGCCGTGCTCGATGGCCAGGTCGCGGGGCAGGATGGTGACCTTCTTGATCCGCTCCCAGCGGTTGAGCTTGCTGTTGAGCTGGGTCACGTACTCCTCGACCATGGCCTGCGCCTGCGGCGCGGTCACGATCTCGGCGTAGTCGCGTCCCGCCAGGTCGGTGCCGGCCACCCAGCCCTTGATCGCGTCGGGGTCGAGCGTGACCAGCATGGTGCAGTAGTTGCGAGCCTGGGAGATGACGACCGCCTGCGAGGTGTACGGGCAGATCGCCTTGAACATCCCCTCGATGTGCGAGGGCGCGATGTACTTCCCGCCGGAGGTCTTGACCAGGTCCTTCTTCCGGTCGGTGATGCGCAGGTAGCCGTCGTCGTCGAGGCTGCCGATGTCACCCGTGCGGAAGAAGCCCTCCTCGGTGAACGCCGCCGCCGTCTCCTCGGGCAGGTTGTGGTAGCCGCGCATCACCGGCCGGCCGCGCACCAGGATCTCCCCGTCGCTGTCGATCCGGCACTCCAGGTCGCCCATCGCCTTGCCGACCGTGCCGATGCGCAGCCCCGCCGGTGGGTTGACGAAGTTGCCGGCGCTCGTCTCGGTCAGCCCGTACCCCTCGGAGATCGGCAGGTTGGCGGCGGCGAAGAAGGTGGCGATCTCCGGGCTGAGCGGCGCGGCACCGGAGACCAGTACCCGGATCTGCCCGCCGAGCCGTGCCTGGAGCTTGCTGAACACCAGCTTCTCGGCCACCCGGTAGCGCAGCTTCAGTCCGGCCGGGAGTGGCTTGCCGGCCTGCTCCAGCGCGACCTTCTCCTTGCCGACCCGGACCGCCCAGCCGAAGATCTTCGCCTTCGCGCCGCCGTCGGCCTGCGCGGTGGTCACCGCCCGGTTGTAGACCTTCTCGAAGACGCGCGGCGCGCCGCACATGAGCGTCGGCCGGATCACGCCGAGCAGGTCGACCAGCCGGTCCACCCGGCCGTCCACGTAGGTGGGCAGGCCGACGTGGATCGCGCCGCAGAGCAGGGTCTTGCCGAACGAGTGCGACAGCGGCAGCCAGAGGTACTGGAGGTCGTCCTCGCGCAGCAGCCCCAGGTTGGCCTGCGCCACGCCCTCCCAGCACCAGCCGCCGTGCAGCAGCTCGACCCCCTTGGGGCGGCCGGTGGTGCCCGAGGTGTAGATGAGGGTGGCCAGGTGCTCCGGGCCGATCCCGGCGACGATCATGTCGATCAGGTCCGGCTCGGCGGCGAGGGCCCGCTCACCGCGCTGCTCCAGCTCGGCGAGGGTGAGCTGGGGGACGGCGGCGGCCGGGTCGGGCGTGCCGTCGAAGAGCACCACGTGGGTCAGCGCGGGCAGGTCGGCGCCGGCCACCTTGGCGGCCTGGGCCGGATCCTCGGCGAAGAGCACCCGGGAACCCGAGTCGGCGATGATGTAGGTCGCGTCCTCCGGCTCGGTGGTGGGGTAGACGGTCGTCGTCGCACCGCCGGCACACATGATCCCGAGATCCGCGAGCACCCACTCGATCCGGGTGTTCGCCAGGATCGCCACCGGATTCTCCAGGCCCACGCCGAGGCCGTGCAGCCCGGCGGCGATCGCCTTGGCGCGCTGTCCCATCTGGGACCAGGTCAGCCAGACCGGGCCGGAGTCGTCGGCCGCGGGGTGGGCGAAAGCGTGGCGGTCGGGGGTCGCCGCCACGCGTTTGAGGAACATGTCGGGGATGGAACGGTACGGTACATCGAGAGACATCGCTGTGCCGCCTTCGGGGGTGTGACGTGACGGGCGTCACGTCATGGTGGTTACCGAAGGGTATGCGTGGCACCCCCGGCCGGGCTACCCCCGGTGATCGTCCGGAAGGGCGGCCGGCGTGGCCGTTCAGGCGTACCGGGCGGCGACCAACGACCAGTCGTAGGTGGCCCGTACCCAGTTGCGCCGTGCGGCGAGCACCTGGTTGACCGCCGGGTCGCCCGCGGCGAGCAGCTCCGCCTCCGCCGCCAGGTACGCCGACAGGGTGTCGTTGAACCGGTCCGCCGCCGCGTGCAGCGCCGCGAGCTCGTCGCGGCCGGACTCCCGGGCGATCACGGTGACCAGGTTGTGCCCGTCCGGCGCGGAGCGTTCCTTCGAGTAGGAGAAGACGTCGTTGCACCAGCA
This sequence comes from Micromonospora musae, assembly GCF_003626545.1. Lineage (NCBI taxonomy): Bacteria > Bacillati > Actinomycetota > Actinomycetes > Micromonosporales > Micromonosporaceae > Micromonospora > Micromonospora musae. The sequence continues at coordinate 119,268 of NZ_RAZS01000005.1, read as the reverse complement.
GACCAGGTCCGCCGCGAGCGTGTCGACGGTGAGCAGGGCCGGCTCGGTCCGGGTCGCGGCGCCGGGGAAGCCCGCCAGGGCCAGGTCGGTCAGCGCGAAACTGGGGTGTACGCCGCCGGTGTGCCGGCGCATCTGCACGTACTCGGCCACCCCGGGCGCCCGCCCGTGCTCCCGGTTGCTCGCCTCCCACAGCAGCGCGAGCAGGTAGTCCCGGACCCGGCTCACGAAGCGCAGCAGCAGGGCCGAGCGGCCGTGGGCGCGTACCCGGCGGCAGAGATCGTGCAGCGCGGCGCCGAGGGGGCCGGCGGACGGTGTCACCGGCCCCTCGCCGTGCCCGTCGAGCACGTCGAGCAGCTTCGCGACGACCGGTGCGAGCCGGGTGGGCGCGGCGCCGAGGCCGTCCTCGTCGCAGGCGTCGTCCATCACGAAGAGCCAGGAGATCAGGTCGGTCAGCAGCCGGACCTCGTCGAGCGGGCCGTCGGGCGCGGCCCGACCGGCCAGCCCGGCCGCGTCCGCCCGGCGCAGCCGGCTCAGCCGGTGACCGGATTCGATCAGACCGAAGCTCTGCGCCCAGGCAGTGCTCTCCCCCGTCAGCCGATCCGTGCTGTCATGGCGCCGTGCGGGGAAGGGGGGTTCCCGCAGCGCCGAGACCGCGAAGGTCCGCATCGTGCCCCCACTCGCGCCGTCCGGTGCGAACGACGCGGGAAAGCGTACGGGAGGAGAGATCGGTTCGGGTCGCTGGGTGCACATTGCAGGACGGTCGGTGAGTGACCGATTATGTGCACTGAGTTATATGCCGAGGTTGGCCCCGCGCAGCCGCTGCGTCAACTCCGCCGGGCCGTCCAACTGAACCCGGGCAACCCGTTGCCGCCCGGAGAGGAAGAGCGTGAGTTCGCCCGGTGGCGCGACCAGCCGCAGCTGCTCGCCGCCCCGACCGGTGGAGAGCTGCCCGTGACCGGGCGCCTGCACGTAGACGTCCGCGGGGAACCGGCGCAGCGCCAGCCGGGCGAGCGGGGCGGCCCGCCGCCACAGCGTGGACCGCAGCCCGGCGGGAAGCTCGCGAGGCGACCACCCGGCCCCGCCCCGCCGCACGTCCTCGTGGTGGATGAAGAACTCCATCGTGTTGGCCAGCTCGTCCGTGAGCGGGTTGCTGACCGGGCTCCAGAGCGGCGGCCGGCGCACCTGGGCCACCAGCTCGGCGAAGGGACGTGCGGCCACGTCCCGCCGGACCCGCTCGGCGTAGTCGCGCAGCGGACGGAGCACGAGCCCCCCGGCCGCGTCCGGCCGGCGTTCCCGGACCACGAGGTGCGCGGCGAGATCGCGGACCGACCAGCCCTCGTTGACCGTCGGCGCATCCGGTCCCAGGGTGAGCATGAGATCGGCCAGCGCGTCGCGCTCGGCTCGGGCGTACCGGGGCATGACCAGATGGTAAGCCGGGACGGCGCCCGGCGCGCCGCGGCGGCCCGTCGGCACGTCGGGGACCGGAGGGACCAGGTCGCGGCCGGCCGGACGCGGCCCGATCCGCCCGGCCCACCGCTGTGTCGGCCACGTGACGGCCGACATAGCCGGGCGGACGGCGGGGCCACCCCCGGACCGGTAAGGATGGGGGAGATAATTGCGGCTTACGGCGGGGGAGAACGTGTCGAGCGGTACGAATCGGGACGTCGTCGGTCGGGGACTGGCGGTCCTCGGGCGGGCGATCCGGGAACAGCCACGGATCTTCACGGTCGCGGTCGTCGGCAGCGTGCTCTTCGGATCCATGGTGATCGCCAGCGCGTACGTGGTCGGCGCGGTGGTCGGGGACGTGGTCGTCCCCTCGATCGAACGCGGTTCGGTCGCCGCGGGCACGTTGGCGCTGGCGGCGGTGGCGCTCTTCGGGATCAGCGTCGTGCGGGTGGTGGGCATCTTCGGCCGCCGGCTCGGCGCCGGCTACATGCAGTACCGGCTCCAGGCCGCGTACCGCCGCCGGGTCACCCGCCGCTATCTGGAGCTGCCGCTGGCCTGGCACCACCGCAACTCCACCGGCACTCTGCTCTCGAACGCGAACTCCGACGTCGAGGCCGCCTGGTACCCGATCGCGCCCCTGCCGTTCGCGGTGGGCACGCTGGTCATGCTGGTCGGCGCGGTCGCCTCCCTCTTCGCCACCGACTGGGCGCTGGCCCTGGTCGGGCTCGCCGTCTTCCCGGCGCTCTTCGTGCTGAACGTGATCTACTCCCGCCGGATGGCGCCCCGGCAGGCGCGCGCCCAGCGGCTGCGCGCCGAGGTCAGCGGAATCGCGCACGAGAGCTTCGACGGGGCGCTCGTGGTGAAGACGATGGGGCGGGAGGCGCAGGAGACCGGCCGCTTCGCCGGCCGCGCCGGTGAGCTGCGGGACTCGCTCATCGCGGTGGGTCGGCTGCGCGGCGTCTTCGACCCGATGCTCGAGACCCTGCCCAGCCTCGGCACCCTCGCCGTCCTGGTGGTCGGCACGTTCCGGCTCCGGCAGGGCGCGATCGGCGTCGCCGAACTGGTCAGCGTCGCCTTCCTCTTCACGGTCCTGGCCTTCCCGGTGCGGGCGATCGGCTGGGTGCTGGCCGAGCTGCCGCGCAGCGTCGCCGGCTGGGACCGGCTGCGTCGGGTGCTCGACGCCACCGGCGAGATGCCGTACGGCGACCGCGAGCTCGACCCGGCCGACCCCACGCCGGCCCCGCTCACCTTCGACGACGTCTCCTTCGCCTACGAGCCGGCCGAGGCGCACCTGCCCGGCGCCGAGGTGCTCGGCGAGGTCTCCTTCACCGTGCCGCCCGGGAAGACCGTGGCGCTGGTCGGGCCGACCGGCGCCGGCAAGTCGACGATCGCCTCTCTGGCCGTACGGCTGGTGGACCCGCGCTCCGGCGCCGTCACCCTGGACGGTGTGGACGTACGCGAGCTGACCGCCGGGTCGCTGGCCCGCACCGCGGCGCTCGTCGCCCAGGTGCCGTTCATCTTCGACGACACCGTCCGGGCCAACATCGCGCTGGACCGGCCGGGCGTCACCGACGACGACGTGTGGGCCGCGCTGCGGCTGGCGGAGGCGGACGGCTTCGTGGCCGCGCTGCCCGACGGGCTGGACACCATGGTCGGGGAGCGCGGCACCTCGCTCTCCGGCGGGCAGCGGCAGCGGATCACGCTGGCCCGCGCCCTGGCGGGCCGGCCGCGGCTATTGGTGCTCGACGACGCCACCAGCGCGGTCGACCCGCGGGTGGAGGCCGCCATCCTGGCCGGGCTGCGCTCCGCCGACCGCTCCGGGGTCAGCCCCGCCTCGATCCTCGTGGTGGCGTACCGGCGGGCCACCATCGCGCTCGCCGACGAGGTGATCTACGTCGAGCAGGGCCGGGTGCTGGCCCGGGGCACGCACGCCGAGCTGCTCGCCACCGTGCCCGGCTACGCGAACCTGGTCACCGCCTACGAGCAGGCCGAGGTGGAGCGGACCCAGGAGCAGCCGTACGACCCCGAGGCGGATCCACTGCACTCGGGTCTGGAGATCGAGGTGGACCGGTGAGCGCGAGGAGTGCAGCGCAGCGGAGCCCCGCAGTCGCGAACGAAAGGCGAGACCGGTGAGCGCGAGGAGTGCAGCGCAGCGGAGCCCCGCAGTCGCGAACGAGAGGCCGAACCGGTGAGCACGACGAGCACCGCACAGCGCGGGGCGGAGGCGCCCGAACCGACCGAGACGACCTGGCAGACCCTGCGGCGCGGCCTCGCGCTCTCCCCGGAGCTGCGTACCGGGTTGCTCGGCACGCTCGCCCTGGCCCTGGTCTACATGGTCGGCCGGGTGGCCGTGCCGGTCGCCGTGCAGCAGGGCATCGACAACGGCATCGTCGGCGGGCTCGACCTTGGCGTGATCTGGACGGTGGTGACGGCCGCCGCGGTCATCCTGGCGGTGACGACGCTCTGCGGCTACCTGATGATGCGCCGCCTCTTCACGGTCAGCGAGACCGCGTTGGCGAACGTCCGGATCCGGGCGTTCCGCCACGTGCACGACCTGTCGATGCTGCACCAGCAGTCCGAGCGGCGCGGCTCGCTGGTCTCGCGGGTCACCAGCGACGTCGACCAGATCACCCAGTTCCTCCAGTGGGGCGGGGTGATCCTGCTGGTCAACCTTGGTCAGCTGGTGGTGACCACGATCGTGATGCTGGCGTACTCCTGGCAGCTGACGTTGATGGTCCTCGCCGCCTTCCTGCCCGCGGTCTTCGTGATCCGGTCGCTGCAGCGTCGCCTCGGCACCGCGTACGGCATCGTCCGGCAGCGCACCGGAACGCTGCTGGGTGCGATCGGTGAGAGCGTGGTCGGCGCGCCGGTCATCCGGGCGTACGGCATCGCGGAGCGCACCGGCCGCCGCCTCGACGAGGCGATCGACGGCCAGCGCCGGGCGCAGCAGCGGGCCATCCGGATCAGCATCATGGGCAGTTCGGTGGGTGAGTTGGCGGCCGGGCTGGCGCTGGCCGGCGTGGTGGCGCTCGGCGTCGTCCTCGGCGTCGGGGGCACGCTCAGCATCGGCCAGCTGACCGCGTTCCTCTTCCTGGTCACCCTCTTCATCCAGCCGGTGCAGATCGCCACCGAGGTGCTCAACGAGGCGCAGAACGCGATCGCCGGCTGGCGCCGGGTGCTGAACGTGCTCGACGTGGCCCCGGACGTGGCCGACCCGGCCGAGCAGGGCCGTGACCTGCCGTCCGGTCCGCTGGACATCCGCTTCGCCGGGGTGGGCTTCGCGTACCCGGGCGGCGCGCCGGTGCTGCACGACATCGAGGTGGAGATCCCGGCGAAGAGCCGGGTGGCGGTGGTCGGCGAGACCGGCAGCGGCAAGACGACCTTCGCCAAGCTGCTCACCCGACTCATGGACCCGACCGGCGGCGCGGTGCTGCTCTCCGGGGTGCCGTTGAACGAGGTGCGGTTCGCCTCGCTGCGCGCCCGGGTGGTGATGGTTCCACAGGACGGTTTCCTCTTCGACGCCACGGTGGGGCAGAACGTCCGGTTCGCCCGCCCGGAGCTCTCCGACGAGCAGCTCGTGGCGGCCTTCAACGAGCTGGGCCTGGCGGACTGGCTGGACGGGCTCCCCGCCGGGCTGGACACTCCGGTCGGCGAGCGCGGTGAGGCGTTGAGCGTGGGGGAGCGGCAGCTGGTGGCGCTGGCCCGGGCGTACGTGGCCGACCCGGACCTGCTGGTGCTCGATGAGGCGACCAGCGCCGTCGACCCGGCCACCGAGGTGCGCCTGCAGCGGACCCTGGACGCGGTCACCCGAGGTCGGACGACCCTCGCCATCGCGCACCGGCTCTCGACCGCGCAGGCCGCCGACGAGGTGATCGTGGTCGACCGGGGTCGGATCGTGCAGCGCGGACCGCACGACGAGCTGGTCCGGGACCCGGAGTCGACCTACGGTCTGCTCTACGCCTCGTGGCTGGAGCAGACCCGCTGACCCCGGCACGGGGGTCGACCGTGCCGGGGCGGCGGGGTCAGCGGGAGTAGTACTCCACGACGAGCTGCTCGTCGCAGATCACCGGCACCTCGTTCCGGGTCGGCTCGCGCAGCAGCGTCGCCCGGAGGCCGGCCAGGTCCACGTCCAGGTACGGCTGTCCCGGGCCGTCTCCCCGGTTCGTGCCGGCGGCGGCGGCCTGGAACGGCAGCAGCTCGCGGCTGCGCTCGCGGACTCCGACGAGCTGGCCGGGGCGCAACCGGTAGGAGGGGCGGTCGACCTTGCGACCGTCGACCGTGATGTGGCCGTGCGCGACCAGCTGGCGCGCCTGGTAGATGGTGCGGGCCAGGCCGGCGCGGTGGACCACGGCGTCGAGGCGGCGCTCCAGGAGCGCGACCAGACGTTCGCCGGTCTTCCCGGCGCCCCGGGCGGCCTCGTCGAAGGTGCGGCGCAGCTGGGTCTCGCTGACGTTGTACTGGTGGCGCAGCCGCTGCTTCTCCAGCAGCCGTACCTGGTAGTCCGAGGTCTTGCGGCGTTGCCGCCCGTGTACGCCCGGCGGGTAGGGGCGGCGCTCGACGTAGCGGACGCACTTGGCGGTGAGGGGGATACCGAGGGCGCGGGAGAGCCGGACCTTGGGCCGGGCTTGGTTCACGTGGACGTCTCCGATCAGGTGCTCTATGGTGCTAGTTAGGTAAGCCTAACCTACTAAGGAGATCGCGCCATGGGACCCAGCCCCGCCGAGATCATCCGTACCCTCGTCGCGGGCCGGCTCCCCGGCCTCGTCCACCTGGCGCACCGGCCCGGCCCGCACCACGTACGGCACGTGACCGACCCGGAGGGGCGGGTGCTGCTGCTCGTGCCGGTGGTCAGCGATCTCGCCGCGGCGCTGCGGCCGGTCGACGGCGACGAGGACGTGGCGATCGTCCTCGACGTGCTCGACCTGCCTCCCGCGGCGGGCGCGCCCTCGCTCGGGCGGGCCTGGGTCTCCGGCTGGGCCGTCGAACTGGGCGGCGCGGAGGCCCGCGCCGCGGCGCAGGACTTCGCCGCCGTCGAGCCGACCGGTGACCTGCTCGACCTCGGCCGCCGGTTCCGCCTGTTCCGCTTCGAGGTGGCCGAGGCCCGCTGGGAGCGCGCCGACGACGTCCGTCGCGTCGACCCCGACGTCTACGCCGGGGCCGAGCCGGACCCGCTGCACCCGATCGAGGCGGAGCTGCTGGCCGACCTGGCCGACCACCACGGCGACGAGGTGAGCGCCTACCTTCGCCGGCACTTCGGCCTGGTCGCCGACGACCCGGCCGACGCGCCCCGGGTGGTCCGGATGGACCGGTACGGTCTCGTGGTGGCCCTCGGTGGGCCGGGGGCCCGGCGTCGGGCGCGGCTGGCCTTCCCGGCGCCGGTGGCCGACCACGCCGAGCTGGTCCGGCTGCTGCACCCGATGATCTGCCCGCGCGCCGCCGCCGGCTGAGCGGCCGCCCGCGCACCGATCGACGGCCGGGGTTCAGCGCCGGGGCAGGCCCCGGTCGACCAGCTCGGTGGGGATCAGCAGGTCGCGCGGCGCGGACCGGTCGCCCTGGATCCGGCGGAAGAGCAGCTCGGCCGCGGTGCGCGCCAGCGTGCGGGTGTCGTAGGCGACCACCGTGAACGGGTACGGCAGCAGCCGGGACAGGTCGAAGTCGTCGAAGCCGAGCAGGGCCGCGTCGCTGCCCCGGCGGTGCAGCTCCTCCACCGCGCCGAGTGAGATCCGGTTGTTGAGGGCGAAGAAGGCGCTCGGCGGTTCGGGCTCGTCGAGCAGCTCTCCGACGACCCGGGCGGCCGTCTCCGGGTCCCGGATGCCGTAGCGGATCAGGCGGTCGTCGGCGAGCCCGGCCGCGGTGAGCGCGTCCCGCGCGCCGGCCAGCCGTTCCCGCATCGTGTAGATGGCTGTCGAGTCGAGCAGGATGCCGACCCGGCGGTGGCCGAGTTCGACCAGTTGCCGGACGCCGGCGTTCGCGCCGCCGCGGTTGTCCAGCAGCACCGTGTCGGCCGGCAGGCCGCCGGCCGGCCGGTCGAGGAAGACCGCCGGGGTGCCGCGCTCCACCTCGCTGCAGAGGAACGCGTGGTCGTCGCCGGCGGGTACGACGAGCAGGCCGTCCACCTGCCGGGCGCAGAGGTCGCGGAGCAGCTGCTGCTCCCGGGCCGGGTTCTCCTCGGAGCTGGCGATGAGCAGCATCGTGTCATGCTCCGAGGCGACCTCTGCGACGGCGCCCGCGATGGTGGCGTAGAACGGGTTGGCGATCTCCTCGATGAGCAGCCCGATCGTCGCCGTGGCCTGGCCGGAGCGGAGCGAGCTGGCCAGGTGGTTGCGGCGGAAGCCGAGCTCGGCGACGGCGGCGAGGACCCGCTGCGCCACCTCCGGCTGCACGTAGGGGGCGTTGTTGACGACCCGGGAGACCGTCTTCACGCTCACCCCGGCGAGGGCGGCCACGTCCACCATGGTGGGTCGTCTGCTGCGGCCGGGGGCGCTGGTCACCCGCGAGACCTTACCGCCTCCGGATGACGGGTGGATCAAGCTCGGGTCAACGCCTTGACACGTGTGATCTTTCGCCGCGAGGATCTGACAACGTTGTCAGCCTGGGAGGCATCATGTCCGAGTCCGCGTCCATGTCGCGGCGAACCTTCCTGTCCACGAGCGCCACCCTGCTCGCCTCGGTCGGCGTGGCCGCCGCGCTGCCCGAGGCCGCCGGGGCCGCGCCCGCCGCGCCGGCAGGCGGAACCGCCGCCGTCGACCTGGCCCGGTACCGGCCGGTGAGCGTCTCCTCGACCGACTACGCGCCCACCCCGGGTTCGTTCGCCGTGGACGGACTGCCGCAGGTCGGCGTGCGCGGCAGCGGCTGGCGAGCCGCCGCCGCCGATCCGCAGTGGATCTCGGTCGATCTCCAGGCGCCGTGCCGGATCGAGGCGGTGACGCTGGTCTTCGAGGCCACGCTCGCCGACGGGCCGTTCGACGGCAACTACACAGACACCGACGGCGACGAGATCCTCTCCAGCGCCGCCGTGGCGTACCGGCTCGAGGTCTCCTCCGACGGGCGGACCTGGCGGACCGTGTACGAGACCACCGAGGGCCAGGGCGGCGCCCAGGCGATCCGGCTTCCGGAGCCGGCCACCGCCCGGTGGATCCGGATGACCGCCACGAAGCGCTCGAACAGCAACCCCGTCGGACTCAACGGGTTCCAGGTCTACGGCACCGCCCTCGCCCCGCGGCCGCGAGCCGAGGGCTGGACCAGCTGGGCGGGGGGCAACACCCGCCCAGCACCCGAGCTGAAGGTCGCCGCCGACGGCACCGTGCCGGTCGAGTCCGGCTGGTCGTTGACGATGGACGACTTCGCCGGCACCACCGACGGCGCGAAGCTCTCCACCGGCGGTGTCGACGTGCGGGACTGGCTCCCGGCCACCGTGCCCGGCACCGTGCTGGGCACCCTCGTCGACCGGGGCCACCTGCCCGACCCGGTCTCCGGCCTCAACAACATGCGCATCCCGGAGGCGCTGTCCCGGCACTCCTGGTGGTACCGCCGGGCCCTGCGGCTGCCCCGCGGGCTGGACACCTCCGCCGGCCGCCACGTGTGGCTCGAGTTCGACGGCATCAACCACGAGGCCACCGTCTGGGTCAACGGGACGCGGGTGGGCGACGTCAAGCACCCCTTCGCCCGGGCGGCCCTCGACATCACCGCCGCCCTCGCCGGGCACACCGAGCACGTCGTGGCCGTCCAGGTCACCCCGATGCCGCACCCCGGCACTCCCGGCGACAAGGGGCCCGACGGGCGGACCTTCCTCCAGTCGGCCCACCACTACCTCGACGCGCCGACCTACCTCGCCGTCTCCGGCTGGGACTGGATGCCCGCGGTCCGGGACCGGGTCAGCGGCATCTGGAACCACGTCCGGCTGCGCAGCACCGGGGCCGCCGTCCTCGGTGACCCGTACGTCAAGACCGTCCTGCCGAACCTGCCGGAGACCGGCGCCGCCGAGGTCACCATCGCCGTACCGGTGCGCAACGCGGCCGCCACGGCCACCACGGTGACCGTCCGCGCGGAGTTCGACAAGGTCAAGGTCGAGACCACGGTGACCGTGCCCGCCGGCGGGGAGACCACTGTGGAGTTCACGCCGGAGCGCTTCCCCGCGCTGCGGCTGCGCAACCCCCGGCTCTGGTGGCCCAACGGCTACGGCGAGCCCCACCTGTACGACCTGAAGCTCACCGCCACCGTCGGCCGGAAGGTCAGCGACCGGCGTGGGGTCCGGTTCGGTGTCCGGGAGTTCGGCTACGACTGGCACCAGCCGATCCAGATCTCGCCGCCCGGCACGCCCCCGCTGGACTTCGTCGACGGCGCCGCCACGCAGATCGTCACCTTCGACCGCCAGCACGCCCGGCACGTCCGCATCCAGGCCGGCCAGCGCGCCACCGGATGGGGCGTCTCGATGTGGTCGCTCTCGGTGGCCGACGGCGACGGCCCCGACCTGGCCCGGGGAAAGTCCGCCACCGACTCCGGCGCGGAGAACGACACCAACGTCGCCGCCAACGCCGTCGACGGCGACCCCACGACCCGCTGGGCCTCCAAGTACGAGGACGACCAGTACCTCCAGGTCGACCTCGGCGAGGCGGTCGACTTCGACCGGGTCACCATCGTCTGGGAGCAGGCGTACGCCCTCGACTACCGCGTCCAGGTCTCCGCGGACGGGGAGTCCTTCACCGACGTGAAGGCGGTCAGCAACGAGACCCCGCTGGGCAGCCGGGCCACCCAGGTCGAGACGTTCCCCGAGCAGACCGCCCAGCACCTGCGCATCCAGGCCGGTACCCGGGCCACCTCGTGGGGCGTCTCCATGTGGACGCTCTCGGTGGGGCGGCAGGCCGACCCGGAGACCGATCTGGCCCTGCGCGCCGCCGCGAGCGCCTCCTCCGCCGACAGCGACTCGACCGGCCCGGAGCGGGCCGTCGACGGCAACCCGCGCACCCGCTGGGCGTCGAAGGCGGAGGACGGCCAGTGGATCCAGGTCGACTTCGCGGGGCCGGCCACCTTCGACCAGGTGACCATCGTCTGGGAGCAGGCGTACGCCCGCGACTTCGTCATCCAGGTCTCGGCCGACGGGCAGCACTGGACCGACGTCAAGTCGGTGAGTAACAAGATCACCGAACTCAAGATCAGCGTGAACGGCGTGCCGGTCTTCGCCCGGGGCGGCAACTGGGGCTGGGACGAGCTGCTGCGCCGGGTGCTGCCCGAGCGGCTCGCCGACACGGTCGAGATGCACCGCGACATGAACTTCACGATGATCCGCAACTGGCTCGGCAGCAGCAACCGCGAGGAGCTCTACCAGGCCTGCGACGAGCAGGGCATCCTCGTCTGGAACGACTTCTGGCAGGCCGGCCAGTTCCTGCCCAACCCGCCCGGCTACGTCGACATCGCCGCCGACACGATCCGGCGGTACCGCCACCACCCGAGCATCGTCGTCTGGTGCGGCGCCAACGAGGGCGACCCGCCGCCGATCGTCGACGCCGGGCTCAAGCAGGCGGTCGCCGCCCAGCACCCGGAGATCCTCTACATCCCGAACTCCGCGAGCGGCATCGTCAGCGGCCGCGGGCCGTACCACTGGGTCGACCCGGCGACGTACGTCGACAACAAGATCTACGAGGCCGACTCCTTCGGCTTCCACACCGAGATCGGCATGCCGGTGGTCTCGGTCGTCGAGAGCATGCGCAACCTCGTCGGCGACGAGCCGGAGTGGCCGCCGGGCGTGGTCTGGAACCACCACGACTGGTCGAGCATCGGCAACCAGCGCGTCGGCACGTACCAGGAGGCGATCGACGCGCGGCTCGGCGAGTCCGGCTCGCTCGACGAGTTCGCCACCCGGGCGCAGTTCGTGAACTACGAGAGCCACCGCGCCATGTTCGAGGCGTGGAACGCCAACCTGTGGCAGGACGCCACCGGCCTGCTGCTGTGGATGTCGCACCCGGCGTGGCACAGCACCGTCTGGCAGACGTACGACTACGACCTGGACGTGAACGGCGCCTACTTCGGCACCCGGAAGGGCTGCGAGCCGCTGCACGTCCAGGCCGACCCCGGCACCTGGCGGGTCCGGGCCGTCAACCACACCACGACGGCGCTCACCGGCGCCACCGTCACCGCCCGCCGGTACGACCTGCGAGGCCGGTCGTTGGGCGCGGCCCAGAGCCAGCGGCTGAGCGTGGCGGCCTCGTCCACCTCCGCCGCGTTCGTGGTGCCCGAGCCGGACCGTGCCGGGCTGCACCTCGTCCGGCTGGAGCTGCGTGACGGACACGGCCGGCTGCTCTCGGAGAACACCTACTGGCGCTACGGCGAAGCCGCGCAGATGCGCGCGCTCAACGACCTGGCGCGCACCCGCCTGTCCACGAAGACCGGCGGCGTGCGCACGGCCGGTGGTCGCGCCACGGTCAGCACGACGGTGCGCAACGAGGGCGACACGGTGGCGGCGCTGGTCCGGCTCGACGTGCGCGACGCCCGGGGGGAGCGGGTGCTGCCCGCCCGGTACGAGGAGAACTACTTCTGGCTCCTTCCCGGCGAGTCGCGTCGGGTGGAGATCTCGTGGCCGGCGCGGCTGGACCTGCGGGGCCACGTGCGGGTCTCGGCGCGGGCGTACAACTCGGCGGGCTGAGGTTCGGGTGCGCCGGTCGTCGCTCCGGCGGCCGGCGCACCCGTCGGCGTGACTGCCCCAGGGCTCGGGCTGCCGTGCCGCCCGACACCGATCGTGAGCCTGGGCGGTCCCGTGCCGCCGCCGGAACGGTGACCCGCACCGCCCGGGGCGGTGGGGCTATCCGGTGGGCAGCTCGCCGGTCAGGTAGCGCTGGATCGTCGGGCCGACGGCGGCGACCAGGGTCTCCGGGGCGGCGGAGGCGACCGGCTCCAGCCGGATCACGTAGCGCATCATGGCCAGCCCGACCAGCTGCGTGGCCACCAGTGACCCGCGCAGCGGCAGCTCGGCCGGGTCGATGTCGAGGTGCTCCAGCACCCGGCGCAGCACCTGGGTGACCACGAACTCGCGCAGCAGCCGGGCGGTCCACTCGTTGCTCACGGCCGAGCGCAGCAGTGCCACCCCGGCGGTGCTGGCCGGGGAGTCCCAGACGCCGAGGAAGGTGCGGACCAGCCGCTCGCCGATGCCGTCCGGATCGCCGGCGATCACTCCCGGGAGCAGCTCCCGGGGGTCGACCGGCGCCTGCATGGCGGCCAGGAAGAGCTGGTCCTTGCTGCCGAAGTAGTGGTGCACCAGCGCCGGGTCCACGCCGGCGGTGGCGGCGATGGTCCGGATGGAGGCCGCGTCGAAGCCTCGTTCGGCGAACGCGGCCCGCGCCGAGGAGAGGATCGCCTCGCGGGTCCCCGGGTTGCCGGGTCGCCGGCCGGTCCGTCGCGCCATCGCCGCCCTTCGCTGGTGCTCCTCGACCCGTCCGTTCGCCCGGCCGGGTCGCTCGTGTTCCTCGTGCTGCCGGCCCGCCCGTTCGCCGGGCCGGGTCGTCCTGCTCCCGCCCCGCCGAACGGGCGGGTCGGTCAGCCGCTGCGTCGGCGCAGCGTGGCCGCGGCGAGCACCAGCGCGAGCACCGCCGCGCCGGCGACCACCGCCACGTCCCGCCACATCGTGCCGGTCGGCTCGGCGTGCGCGCCGACCTCCTGCAACGCCTCGACGGCGTACGACAGCGGCAGCACGTCGCTGATCGCTTGGAGCCAGCCGGCCATCTCGTCACGGGGCACGAAGAGCCCGCAGAGCAGCAGCTGGGGGGCGACCACGACCGGCATGAACTGTACGGCCTGGAACTCGGTGCGGGCGAAGGCGCTGCAGAAGAGGCCGAGCGCGACCGCGAGCACCGCGTTCAACGCGGCGATCATGATCACCAGCCCGCTGCCGCCCGCGGTCTCCAGGTCGAAGAGCCAGTACGCCACCGCCGCGGCGACCGCGGCCTGCGCCGCCCCGGCCAGCCCGAAGGCGATGCCGTAGCCGAAGAGCAGGTCGGCCTTGGCCAACGGCGTGGTGAGCAGGCGCTCCAGGGTGCCGGTGGTGCGCTCGCGCAGCATGGCGATGCTGGTCACCAGGAACATGACGATGAACGGGAAGAAGCCGAGCATCACCAGCGCGATCCGGTCGAAGGTGGAGGGCGCGCCGCCGGGCGGGGCGGGCTGGTCGGCGTACATGTAGTAGACCAGGGTGAGCAGCAGCGCCGGCACCACCAGCAGCAGCGCCACCGTACGCCGGTCGTGGCGTAGTTGGCGCAGGATGCGACCGGTGGTCACGGCCAGGATCCGCGGGTTCACGACGACTCCCCTCCGGCGCCCGCCGCCACGGCGGCACTGGCCTCGTTCGCCCGGATCAGACGCAGGAAGGCCTCGTCGAGGTCGGCGACCCCGGCGGCGGCGCGGACCGCGTCCGGGGTGTCGTCGGCGATCAGACGCCCCTCCCGGATGAGCAGCAGCCGGTCGCACCGGGCCGCCTCGTCCATCACGTGGCTCGACACCAGCAGCGTCACCCCGGCCGCGGCCAGCTCGTGGAACCGGCTCCACAGCTCGGCGCGGAGCACCGGATCCTGTCCGACGGTCGGCTCGTCGAGGACGATGAGCTCCGGCTCGCCCACCAGGGCGCAGGCCAGCGAGGCCCGGCTGCGCTGCCCGCCGGAGAGGGTGCCGACCAGCTGTCCCGCCGCCGCGCCCAGCCCCACGTCGGCGACCGCCCGGTCGGCGTCGGCCCGGCCGCGCCCGTGCAGGGCGGCGAAGTAGCGCGCGTTCTCCCGCACGGTGAGGTCGGCGTAGACGCTCGGCGCCTGGGTCAGGTAGCCGACCCGTCGGCGCAGGTCGGCCGAGCCGGCGGGGCGTCCGAGCACTGTCGCCGTGCCCCCGGCGACCACCTGCACCCCGACCACCGCGCGCATGAGGGTGGTCTTGCCGCTGCCGCTCGGCCCCAGCAGGCCGGCGACCACGCCGCGCGGCACCGCGCAGCTGATGCCGTGCAGCACGCGCCGCCGCCCCCGGTCGACGACCAGGTCGCGGAGCACGATCGCATCCTCCATCGCTCCTCCCAAGAACTCATCAACTGTTGAACTCAACGCTAGATGAGTTATCCGCCCGCGCGCAACGGGTTGACTTCGAGCGCAGTCGAACTGCAACCCTGTCGGTCGTGGACATCAGCACACGCGAGCGCACCCTCACCGTCGGCGAGGCGGCCGAGCGGGTCGGCCTCACCACCTACACGCTGCGCTGGTACGAGCAGGAGGGTCTGGTGGCGCCGGTCGGTCGCGACTCGGCCGGACGGCGCCGCTACACCACCGGCGACGTCGACTGGCTCTTCCTGCTCACCCGGCTGCGCCGCACCGGCATGCCGGTACGGGACATGCGCCGCTACGCCGAACTGGCCCGGCAGGGCGATCGCACCCTCGGGGCGAGGCGGGCGCTCTTCGAGTCGCACCGGGCGCGGGTACTGACCCGGATGGCCGAGCTCGAGGCGGACCTGAAGGTGCTCGACCACAAGATCGACGCGTACCGCCGAGCGGAGGAGGGCCAGTGATCAGTCGGCGTGTCGGAGCGAACGGGCCGGAGGTCTCCGCGATCGGCCTCGGCTGCATGGGGATGAGCTTCGCCTACGGCGGCCGGGACGACGCCGAGTCGACCCGGACCCTGCACCGCGCCCTGGACCTGGGCGTCAACCACCTGGACACGGCCGACGTCTACGGCGCCGGCGCCAACGAGCGCCTGCTCGGCCCGGTCGTCCGAGCCCGTCGGGAGGAGGTGTTCCTGGCCACCAAGTTCGGCAACCGCAACCGGGGCGAGGGCTACGGCTTCACCGGCACCCCCGGCGCCTACGTGGACTCCAGCGCCGACTGGGCCCGCCAGGCGTGCGACGCCTCGCTGTCGCGCCTCGGTGTCGACACCATCGACCTGTACTACCTGCACCGGCGTGACCCGCAGACCCCGATCGAGGAGACCGTGGGAGCGATGGCCGAGCTCGTCGCGGCCGGCAAGGTGCGGCTGATCGGGCTCTCCGAGGTCAGCCCGGCGACCCTGCGCGCCGCGCACGCCGTGCACCCGGTCGCCGCCGTGCAGATGGAGTACTCGCTCTTCACCCGGGACGTGGAGGCGGAGATGCTGGCCACCTGCCGGGAGCTGGGGGTGGCGCTGGTGGCGTACTCGCCGGTCGGGCGGGGACTGCTCACCGGGGCGATAACCAGCCGGGGTCAGCTCGCCGCCGACGACTGGCGTGCCGGGGCGCCCCGCTTCGCCGAGAGCAACCTGGCGGCGAACCTCAAGCTGGTCGACGAGGTGCGCGCCGTGGCCACCGAGGTCGGCGCCACCGCGGCGCAGACGGCGCTGGCCTGGCTGCTCGCGCAGGGCGAGGAGGTGCTGCCGATCCCCGGCACCAAGCGGGTGCGCTGGCTGGAGGAGAACGTGGCGGCGGCCGACGTCCACCTCGACGCGGCGCAACTGGGCCGGCTCGACGCGGCGCTGCCCCCCGGAGCCGCGGCCGGCGAGAGGTACCCGACGCCGGCGATGAGAACCCTCGGGCACTGAGAGACTGTCGCCGTCGATTCGGACACCAGGTGCGCCATCGGACAGCGCCGGTACGGCACGATGGCGGACGTGGATCACGCTCCGTTGCCAGACGCCGGATTCCTCGACGACTGGGCGGCCCGGCTGCGTGAGTTCGGCGAGCGGCAGGTCGTCGGCATCATGCTGCGCGGCAGCCACGCCCGGCAGGCCGCCACCGAACACAGCGACGTCGACCTCGACGTGCTGGTCGGCGGTGCGCCGTACGCCGCACGGCGGGCGTACCTGGCCCGGACAGCGGGCCGGCTCACCCACGTGTCGGTGGCCGCCCGGGACGTCCGCTCCTGGGTGGCCCGGCTCGGGAAACCGGCCGACTGGGCGTTCGGCCTGCCGGTGCTCGCGCCCGCCCGGCTGCTCTGGGCGGACGCGCACTGGCGGCGACGGATCGACCTGCCGGTGCTCTGCCAACCGGCGGGCGAGCCACAGCTGGAGGAGTTGATCGCCGCCCTCGGCAAGGCGGCGAGTGCCCGAGCCGCCGGGGACCACCTCGGGCTCCGCCTGGTCACGGCCGACCTGGCCCGGCTCTGCCCGTCCGTGCTGCGGCTGGCGAACCCCTCGGTGCGCGTCGCCTCGCGCCGGGCCGCCGCCGAGGCCGCGCTGAACCTTCCGGTCGCCCCGCCCGGCTACCGGGCGGACATGCTGCTCTGCCTGGGCCTGCGCCCGGGCGCCCCCGAGCAGCTCTGGGCCGCGGCGGTCCGGCTGGTCAGGGGGTCGCTCCCGCTGATCCGGCCGTACGCCGAACGGATCGCCGAGGCCGCCGGGGCGGACCTGGCCGAGGCGCTGCTCGACGGCCGGCTGGACCGCTACGTCGCCCAGCTCGTCCGGGCCTCCGATGCTCCGCCCCGCCCCCGACGGGAGGCATCTGCGGTGCCCGCGCCGCGTGCGGGAGAATGTCTTACTGTGCCCGCACCTGACGCGCCCGTGACCGGCGCCCCCAGCCCAGCGAGCCGGCCCCCGGTGTCCGGCCCGGCCCGTCCGTCGTCCCGGCTCGACCCGGCCATCGCGGCGCGGTTGCGGCGTACCGCCGACGGGCTGGTGGCGGCCGTGGTGCGCGAGCAGGAGACCGGCGAGGTACTGATGGTCGCCTGGATGGACGACGAGGCGCTGCACCGCACGCTCACCACCGGCCGGGCCACCTACTGGTCGCGCAGCCGCCAGGAGTACTGGGTCAAGGGCGCCACCTCCGGCCACCACCAGTACGTCCGCTCCGTCGCGCTCGACTGCGACGGCGACGCGCTGCTGGTGACGGTGGAGCAGGTCGGCGCGGCCTGCCACACCGGGCACCGCACCTGCTTCTTCGACGAGCTGCCGGTCACCGGCGTGGAGACGCCGTGAGCGCGCCGGGAAGCCGGCCGGCGGACGGGCGGCGGTCGTGACCGACGGCAAGGTCAGCCCCGACCAGGCGACCTTCACCGAGCTGGCCGCCCGCTGGCGGGTGGTGCCGGTGACCAGACGGCTGCTCGCCGACGCGGAGACCCCGGTCGGGGTCTACCGCAAGCTCGCCGGTGGCCCAGGCACGTTCCTGCTGGAGTCCGCCGAGCAGGGCGCCGGATCGGCCGGCATGACCTGGTCGCGGTACTCGTTCATCGGCGTACGCAGCAGCGCCACGCTCGTCGAACGTGACGGCGCGGCCAGCTGGCTCGGAGCGCCGCCGGCCGGGCTGCCCACCGGCGGTGACCCGGTCCGGGTGCTGCGGGAGACCGTCTCGGCGCTCGCCGGCCCCGCCTGGGACCCGGCCAGCGGAATGCCTCCGCTCACCGGAGGCATGGTCGGCTACCTCGGCTACGACCTCGTACGCCGCTTCGAGCGGCTGCCCGAGCTGACCGAGGACGACCTCGGTGTGCCGGAGCTGGGCATGATGCTCGCCACCGACCTGGTGGTGCTCGACCACTACGACGGTTCGGCGATCCTGATCGCCAACGCGGTCCTGCCCCCGCTCGACGAGCCGGCCCGCGACGAGCTCGTCGCCGCGGCGTACCACCAGGCGGTGGGTCGGCTCGACGCGATGACCACCGCGCTCTCCCGGCCGATCCCGCCGATGATCTCGACGGTCGACCGGTCACCGGCAGGGGAGGTGGCCGGCCGTACGCCCGAGGGCGGCTACCCCAAGGCGGTGGAGGTGGCCAAGGAGGCGATCCGGGCGGGTGAGTGCTTCCAGATCGTGCTGTCCCAGCGCTTCGAACGGCCCACCCACGCCGATCCGCTGGACGTCTACCGGGTGCTGCGCACCACCAATCCGAGCCCGTACATGTACCTGCTGCGCTTCGACGGCTTCGACATCGTCGGCTCCTCGCCGGAGGCGCACCTGAAGGTGACCACCGAGGCCGGCGGCGAGCGGCGCGCGCTGCTGCACCCGATCGCCGGTACCCGCCCGCGCGGCGCGACCCCGGCCCAGGACGCCCACCTCGCCGCCGAGCTGCTCGCCGATCCGAAGGAACGGGCGGAGCACGTCATGCTGGTCGACCTGGGCCGCAACGACCTGGGCCGGGTCTGCCGGCCGGGCACGGTCGAGGTGCCGGAGTTCGCCACCATCGAGCGGTACAGCCACGTCATGCACATCGTCTCCACCGTGGTCGGCACGCTCCGGGAGGACCGGACGGCCTTCGACGCCCTGGCCGCGACGTTCCCGGCCGGCACCCTCTCCGGTGCGCCGAAGGTGCGGGCCATGGAGATCATCGAGGAGCTGGAGCCGGTCCGGCGCGGCGTCTACGGCGGCACGGTCGGGTACTTCGGCTTCGGCGGCGACCTGGACATGGCCATCGCGATCCGGACGGCGCTCATCCGGGCCGGCCGGGCGTACGTGCAGGCCGGCGCGGGCATCGTGGCCGACTCCGACCCGGCCGCCGAGGAGCAGGAGACGCGGAACAAGGCCGCCGCGGTGCTCGCCGCCATCGCCGCCGCCGAAACGTTGCGAGCGGCCCGGTGAGCGCGAGGAGTGCAGCGCAGCGGAGCCCCGCAGTCGCGAACGAAAGGCTGACCCGGTGAGCGCGAGGAGTGCAGCGCAGCGGAGCCCCGCAGTCGCGAACGAAAGGCTGACCCGGTGAGCGCGAGGAGTGCAGCGCAGCGGAGCCCCGCAGTCGCGAACGAAAGGCGGGTCCGGTGAGCGCGGACGAGACCCGGGACGCCCGGGCCGGCGCCGGTCGGCGCGAGTTGACGTACGCGGTGCTGCTCAGCCTGGCCGGCGCGGGCCTGGCGCTCTGGGCGGCGACCCGCACCTGGTCTGTCGAGCTGACCGTGCGGCCGTCCCCGCTGCCGCCGGAGCGGGTCGCCAGCACCGGTACCGCCCTGCTGCCGTGGCTGCCCGCGCTGGCCGTGGTCGGCCTGGCGGGCGGGGGAGCGGTGCTCGCCACCCGGGGCCGGGTACGCCAGCTCCTCGGTGGTCTGCTCGCCCTGCTCGGGCTGGCGGTCGCCGTCGGTGGTGGCTACGGCCTCGTCGCCGGCTTCGAGGGGGTGGTGAGCCGGCAGTGGCCGGTGCTCTGCCTGGTCGGCGGTCTGCTGGCGGGTGCGGGTGGTCTGCTGACGGCGCTGCGCGGCCGGGACTGGCCGGCGATGGGGGCCCGCTACGAGCGGCCGTCGCGGGCCGCCGCCGTGCCGCCGGGGGGTGCCCCGGCGGGACCGGTCACCGGCCGCCGCACCACCGAGGCGTGGGACGCGCTGGACCGGGGTGAGGATCCGACGGTCAACTGACCGGCTGTCGCTCCCGCTCGCGGCGGGCGGCGGCGCGGGTGGTGGTCAGCTCGGCGACGAGGCGGTCGAGTTCGGCGCGCCGGTCGGCGCGGGCCCGGTCGGCGCAGACCGCCTCCCACGCGTTGCCGCGCGCCGTACGCATCCGGGCCTCGCCGACCACCGCGCGCTCCAGCGTGTGCACCACGCCGACGGCGAGGGACGCGACGGTCCGCGAGATGGTGGTCAGGCCGATGTTCGGGTTCGGGCCGGCAGTGCTCATGGTCACCCCGTACGAGGAGGTTGGCGAGGGCTGGGCGGGCGCGCATTCGAGTCTGCCCGACATCGATGCTCACCGGCTCACGTTTCACCGTGGTGTCCGTCGCATCAACACTCCGTCCGGCCCCTGACCAGGGCCGGTCCGGCAGTCCTTGAGCTTCCTCACAAAATCGATGCCCGTGACTGGATTCCCGGGCCGGCCCCGGGGGCATCATCGATAGGTCGACGGCGATGGGATCCGGCCGTCGCGACGCGGGCGCGACGGGCGATGGAGGTGGCGCTGCGTGACATCCCCTTCACGGCAGGTCGGCCATTATGCCGCAGGCCGTTTCGTGAGCAGCGCCATACCCCCACCGTCTGGCGCCAGGTGGGGACGCCTAGCATCGGCCCATGACGCCCGGAGGAGGGAGTCCGTTGGTGACTGCTGAGCATGCGCACGCGGAGGGGGACGGGGCCGATTCGGCGGCGTCCGTAAGCGTGCTCGACGAGATCCTGGCGGGCGTGCGCGAGGACATCGCCCGCCGACAGGAGCAGGTTCCGCTGGAGCGGATCCGGGAGTTGGCCGCGGCCGCCCCGCCGCCGCTGGACGCCTACGCGGCCCTGCGCCGCCCCGGCGTCGCGGTGATCGCCGAGGTGAAGCGCTCCTCGCCGTCCAAGGGGCAGCTCGCGGAGATCGCCGACCCGGCGGACCTGGCCGGCGACTACGCGGCCGGTGGCGCGCGGGCGATCAGCGTGCTGACCGAGGGGCGGTGGTTCGGGGGGTCGCTGGACGATCTCGCGGCGGTCCGCGCGGCGGTGCAGATTCCGGTACTGCGTAAGGACTTCGTGGTCTCCAGCTACCAGGTGCACGAGGCGCGGGCGTACGGCGCCGACCTGGTGCTGTTGATCGTCGCCGCGCTGGAGCAGAACGCCCTCGTCGGGCTGCTGGAGCGGATCGAGTCGCTCGGCATGACCGCGCTGGTCGAGGTGCACGACGAGGAGGAGGCCGACCGGGCGATGGAGGCCGGGGCCCAGGTGATCGGGGTCAATGCCCGCAACCTGCGTACCCTTGAGGTTGACCGTTCGGTGTTCGAGCGGATCGCGCCCGGCCTGCCCAGCAGCGTCGTGAAGATCGCCGAGTCCGGCGTGCGTGGCCCGCACGACCTCATCCGGTACGCCTCCGCCGGTGCCGACGCGGTCCTGGTCGGTGAGGGTCTGGTCACCCAGAAGAGCCCTCGCGAGGCGGTCGCCGAGCTGGTCAACGCCGGCAACCACCCGGCCACGCCCCGTCCGGTGCGCTGATCCCGCGCCGGCCCGCCAGCACCGAGAGGATCCCGCCATGAGCGCCGACGCGCCGGCCGACACCGGCTCCCGCCCTGACCCGGCCGGTCACTTCGGCCGCTTCGGCGGCCGGTTCGTACCCGAGGCCCTGGTGGCCGCGCTCGACGAGCTGACCGAGGCGCACCGCACGGCCATGACCGACGAGTCGTTCCGGGCCGAGTTCGCCGCCCTGCTGCGCGACTACGCCGGCACCCCGTCGCTGCTCTACCCGGCCGAGCGGCTCTCCGCCAAGCTCGGGGCCCGGGTGCTGCTCAAGCGGGAGGACCTGAACCACACCGGCGCGCACAAGGTGCGCAACGTGCTCGGCCAGGCCCTGCTGACCCGGCGGATGGGCAAGACCCGGGTGATCGCGGAGACCGGCGCCGGGCAGCACGGGGTGGCCACCGCCACCGCGGCCGCGCTCTTCGACCTGGAGTGCGTGGTCTACATGGGCGAGGTGGACACCGAGCGGCAGGCGCTGAACGTGGCCCGGATGCGGATGCTCGGCGCCACCGTCGTCCCGGTCACCACCGGTTCCCGCACCCTCAAGGACGCCATGAACGAGGCGATGCGGGACTGGGTCGCGAACGTCGACGGCACCCACTACCTGATCGGCACCGCCGCCGGGCCGCACCCGTTCCCGGCCCTCGTCCGCGACTTCGTCCGGGGCATCGGCGACGAGGCCCGCCAGCAGTGCCTCGACCAGATCGGCGCGCTGCCCGACGCCGTGGCGGCCTGCGTCGGCGGCGGCTCCAACGCCCTCGGCATCTTCCACGCCTTCGTCGGCGACCCGGACGTGCGGCTGTACGGCTTCGAGGCCGGCGGCGAGGGGGTGACGACGGACCGGCACGCGGCCAGCATCACCGGCGGGTCGCTCGGCGTCCTGCACGGCGCCCGCACGTACGTGCTCCAGGACGCCGACGGGCAGACGATCGAGTCGCACTCGATCTCCGCCGGCCTGGACTACCCGGGCGTCGGGCCGGAGCACGCGTGGCTGCACGACAGCGGCCGGGCCAGCTACCTGCCGGTCACCGACGACGAGGCGATGGCCGCGTTCGAGCTGCTCTGCCGCACCGAGGGGATCATCCCGGCGATCGAGAGTTCGCACGCGATCGCCGGCGCCGCGGCGATCGCCCCGAAGCTCGCCGCCGAGCTGGGCCGGGAGCCCACCATCGTCGTCAACCTCTCCGGGCGGGGCGACAAGGACGTGCACACCGCCGGCGAGTACTTCGGCATCCTCGGCAAGGAGCAGTGATGAGCCGGATCGGTGTCGCCTTCGAGAAGGCGCGGGCGGAGGGGCGGGCGGTGCTGGTCGGCTGCATGCCGGCCGGGTTCCCCACCGTCGAGGGCAGCATCGCCGCGATGACCGCGATGGTGGAGGCCGGCGTCGACGTGATCGAGGTGGAGATCCCGTACTCCGACCCGGTGATGGACGGCCCGGTCATCCAGAAGGCCAGCGACATCGCGCTCGCCGGCGGCGTACGCACCGCCGACACGCTGCGCGTCATCGAGGCGGTCGCGGCCACCGGCGCCCCGGTGGTCACCATGACCTACTGGAACCCGATCGAGCGGTACGGGGTCGACGCGTTCGCCCGTGACCTGGACGCCGCCGGTGGCACCGGCCTGATCACTCCGGACCTCATCCCCGAGGAAGCCGACGAGTGGCTGGCCGCCTCGGACGCGTACGGGCTGGACCGCACCTTCCTGGTCGCGCCCTCCTCCACCGACGCGCGGCTGGCGATGACCGTCGAGCACTGCCGGGGCTTCGTCTACGCCACGGCGATCATGGGGGTCACCGGGGCGCGGGCGCAGACCTCCGACGCGGCCCCGGTCCTGGTCTCCCGGGTCCGGCAGGTCACCGACCTCCCGGTCGGCGTCGGTCTCGGCGTCGGCACCGGGGCGCAGGCCGGCACGGTCGGTGGATACGCCGACGGCGTGATCGTGGGCAGCGCGCTGATCCGTCGGGTGCTCGACGCGCCGGACCTTCAGACCGGGCTGGCCGGGCTGCGTACGCTCGGCGCCGAGTTGGCCGAGGGCGTGCGCAACCCCGTCCGCTGAGCCACCGCGCGGCGACGTTCCCGCGGGGACCCTGCGCACCCGCCGGGTGCGCAGGGTCGACAGGTCGGGCGGGCCGGCCCCGCCGGGCCGGTCGCCGTCACTTCCGGCCGGTCGCCGTCACTTCCGGCCGGCGCGGGCCGCCGGCTCGCCACCGGCGACGAAGGCGTCCCGGGGGCGCTGCACCGAGGCGAGCGACAGGATGTCGCGGCCGAAGATCCCGGCGGTCAGCCAGATGGCGAGGACCCGGGTCTTGCGCTCCCAGCTCGGTACGGCCAGCACGTGGTAGCCGCGGTGCATGAGCCACGCCGGCAGGCCCTTGATGACGATGCCGCGGTACTGGAAGATGCCCCGGCCGAGGCCGAGCGTCGCGATGGAGCCGAGGCTGTGGTGCAGGTACCGCTTCGGCTTCCGGCCGTGCAGGACGGCCGCGATGTTGCGGGCGAGCAGCTTGCCCTGGCGGTAGGCGTGCTGGGCGTTGGGCACGGTGCGCGCGCCCGCAACGGGCGAGGCGAGGTCGGGTACTGCGGCGTCGTCGCCCGCGGCCCACGCGTCGGGCACCGGGTCCTCGTCGGTGCCGACCCGCAGGTCGGGCCGCACGACGATCAGACCGCGCCCGTCGATCGGGAGGTCGGTGTGCCGGCTGATGACCGGGTTGGCGCCGTTGCCGGCGGTCCAGACGATCAGTTCCGAGTCGAACTCCTCGCCGCTGGAGAGCACCACGTGCCCGTCCACCGCGGAGGTTATCTGGGTGTTCAGGTGTACGTTTCCGCCGCGCTTCTCCAGCGAGCGCACCACCCAGCGGCCGGGCTCGTCGGTGACCTCGGGGAGGATGCGGCCGGTCGCCTCGACGAGGTGGAAACGCAGCTCGTCGCGGTGCAGCTCCGGGTACCGCTTGAGCAGCGCGGTGGCCAGGGAGAGCAGTTCGCCGAAGCCCTCGACGCCGGAGAAGCCGCCGCCGACGAAGGTCACCGTGAGCAGCTTCTGGCGTTGCGGCCCCGGCGGAAGCGCGGCGGCCTGGTCGAACGCGGTGAGCAGCCGGTCCCGGATGGCGACCGCCTCCTCCACGTGCTTCAGGCCGATCGCCTGCTCGGCGATGCCGGGCACGGGGAACTTGCGGGTGACGGCGCCGGCGGTGACGACGATGAGGTCGTAGCTCAGCTCGAAGTCGTCTCCGGTGTTGGGCTCGACGGTGACCACCCGGTGCTCGTGGTCGATCGCGGTCACCGAGCCGGCGACGACGTGGGTGCGCCGCAGGTGACGCCGCAGCGACACGGCGGCGTGCCGGGCCTCGATCGAGCCGGCCACGACCTCCGGCAGGAACGGCTGGTAGGTCATGTACGGGCGAGGGTCGACGATGGTGAGGTCGGCTTCGTCTCGGCGAAGTTTCCGCTCGAGTTTCCAGGCCGTGTAGAAGCCGGCGTAGCCGCCACCGACGATCAGAATCTTGCGCATTATGCCCTCCGCCGGAGTTCGTCCGGCAACTCGGATTGCTCCTATCCGAGATAATACTCGGATGTCAGTTGTCCGGGTCAAGGACTGTCGTTAGGCTCACCGTATGCGACTGTCCGGCGGAGTGGAGTCGGCTCTGCACTGTTGCGTGGTGCTGACCGCGTCGGCCGCGCCGGTGCCCGCCGCGCGCCTGGCGGAGTTGCACGGCGTCTCGGCGACGTACCTGGCCAAGCAGCTGCAGGCGCTGTCCCGGGCCGGGTTGATGCAGTCCGTCCAGGGCAAGTCCGGCGGGTACGTGTTGACCCGCTCGGCAACTGAGATCACGGTGCTGGACGTGGTCGAGGCGATCGAGGGCACCCGGTCGACGTTCATCTGCACGGAGATCCGGCAGCGGGGGCCGCTGGCCCGGCCGCAGGAGGCCTGCGCCGCCCCGTGCCCGATCGCCCGGACGATGTACGCCGCCGACCGCGCCTGGCGGGCCGCGCTGCGAGAGGTGACGATCGCCGACCTGAGCGGCGCGGTCGGCGAGTACGACGGCGGCGTGCTGAGCCGCATCGGCGCCTGGCTCCTCTCCCCGCAGCCCTGACCGGTCAACCCGCCCCCGCCCCGGGCGCGCTCTTTCACGGAAAGAGTGTCCGTTCGCGCCGCAATGCGCACTCTTTCCGTGAATCTGCGCGGTGCATGGTCGGGGTTGCGGGTCAGGGGTGAGCGGGTTCCGCCGGCGGAAGCTGTGCGCGCTGGTTGGGTGCTGGCGGAGTCGGGGCGGGATGTTCGCGCAGCACCCCGGATCGGCCGGCGAGGGCATCGGTGAGCGCCGCCCGCGTGGTCGGCGTGAGCGTCTCCGGCAGAGCGGCCGGGTCGTGCCAGGAGGTCCGGCAACCGCCCGTCGGCTCGCCCGCCGCCGCGCGACCCCGGGCCCGGGCCCGGAACACGTGCACCAGCACGTCCGACGGCGGCCCGGCTCGTCCGGGTGGCGCCGGGTCGCTGAGGTGATAGAGACCGATCAGGTCGACGACCTCGATCTCCCAGCCCGTCTCGACCCGGACGTCTCGCAGCACGGCGGGCAGCGGGCTCTCCGCCCGGTGCAGCCGGCCGCCGGGCAGGGCGTGGCGGCGCTCGCCCCGGGACTGCCGGCAGAGCAGCACCCGGCCGGCGTCGTCGGTGACGACCGCGGCCACCGCCCAGGTGAGCCGACTCATGACAAAGAGCCTACGGTGGCGCAAACCAGAAGTCATCGCGACGACCCGAGGCGGCGCCCGGGGTGCCACTCAAGGCCCTCGCAGCGGTACCGTGTGCATCCGTGACCCTCGCCTCGTTCTCCCCCCAGGCGGCCCTGCCCAGCCCGACGACCGCCGTCTGGCAGCTCGGGCCCCTGCCGGTCCGGGCGTACGCCATCTGCATCATCGCCGGCATCCTGGTGGCCTGCCTGGTGACCGAGTACCGATTGCGCCAGCGTGGCGTGGCGCCGGGCGCGGTGCTGGACATCGCGGTCTGGGCCGTCCCGACCGGCATCATCGGCGCCCGGATCTACCACGTGCTCACCTCGCCGGAGAAGTACTTCGGCGCCGGTGGCGACCCGATGAAGGTCTTCGCCGTCTGGGAGGGCGGTCTGGGCATCTGGGGGGCGGTGGCCGGCGGCGCGCTCGGCGCGTGGATCGCCGCCCGACAGCTGGGCATCCCGTTCGCGGTGGTGGCTGACGCCCTCGCCCCGGGCCTGCCCCTCGCGCAGGCGATCGGCCGGTTCGGCAACTGGTTCAACAACGAGCTCTTCGGTGACCGCACCACCCTGCCCTGGGGTCTCGAGGTCCACCGGATGGACCCGGACAATCCCGGCCACGCGCTGCGCGACGACACCGGTCAGCCGATCCTCGAACCGGGTCTCTTCCACCCGACGTTCGCCTACGAGGCGATCTGGAACGTCGGCGTCGCGGCGCTGGTCTTCCTGCTCGACCGCAAGTTCCGCCTCGGCCGCGGCCGGGCCTTCGCCCTCTACGTGATGGGCTACACCGCCGGCCGGTTCTGGATCGAGATGATGCGCACCGACGAGGCGAACACCATCCTCGGCGTCCGGCTCAACGTGTGGACCGCCGGGCTGGTCTTCCTCGGCGCGCTGATCTACTTCCTGCGGGTACGCGGGCCCCGCGAGTACGTGATCCCGGTGACCGCCACCGGCGTCCCCGCCGCCGCCGAGCCGTCCGGGTCGGATGTCTCCCAGGTCGACCTCTCCGTCCGCGAGGCCAAGCCCCGCGCCGCGATCCCCGACGGCTACCGGGTGGTCGACGAGGAGCAGTTCCGGGTCTACCGCGAGACCGGTGTCGCGCCCGCCGAGCCGGTGACCGCTGACTCCGCCGCCGACGTGCCCCGGGCCGACGCCGACGGCGAGCCGTCCCGCACCGAGGAGTCGGCCGGCGACGACGAGCCGAACCGCGACGACGAGCCGGCCCGTGCCGACGACCGGGCCGGCGCGAGCGGCACCGGCCCGGCCGACCGCGAGAGCTGACGGAGGAGCGACACCATGCGTAGCGCGGTGGTGGTCGGCGCCGGCATCGGCGGCCTGTCGGTCGCCGGCGCGCTGGCCCGATCCGGCTGGCAGGTCACGCTGCTGGAGCGGACCGACCGGGTACGCCCCGAACCGACCGCGGTGGTGCTCTGGCCCAACGGGGTGCGGGCGCTGCTCGCATTGGGCCTCGGCGCGGGGCTCGACGCGATCGCCACCCCGCTGCCCGACGGCGGGATCCGGAGACCGGACGGGCACTGGCTGGTGCAGCCGCAGGCGCTTCCGGCCGACCGGATGCCGGTCGTGGTGCACCGGGAGGACCTGCACGATGCTTTGATCGCCGGGCTCGGCGACCGGGTCGAGCTGCGTACCGGTGTGACCGTGCGGACCGTCCGCGCCGAGCCGGGCGAACGGCCGGCGGTGGGCGACGGCCGGCAGACCTACGAGGCCGACCTGGTGGTCGCCGCCGACGGGGCCGACAGCCAGATCCGCCAGCGGCTCGCCCCGGGCGCGAAGGTGGTCAGCTCCGGCTCCGCCGCCTGGCGTGCGGTCATCCCCTGGTACCGGGCGCCCCAACTCCCCACCGACGAGCGGGTCGGCGGCGAGGTGCTCGGGGCCGGCTACCGCTTCGTCTCCGCCTCGCTCGGTGACCGCGGGTCGTCGGGCGGCTCCAGCCGGGGCGGCATCTACTGGGTGGCCACCGCCGCCGGCGCGGCCCGCCCCGAGCCACCGGAGACCCAGCTCGCGCTGCTGCGCCGCTGGTACGCGGGCTGGCCTGCGCCGATCGCGGCGCTGCTGGACGCCACCGATCCGGCCGACCTCGTTCAGCAGGAGATCCGCGAGCTGCGGCCGCTGCCCCGCGCGTACGGCTTCCCGGCCGGCCCGGGCGGGGTGGTGCTGCTCGGCGACGCCGCGCACGCCATGCCACCGCACCTGGGGCAGGGCGCCTGCCTCGCGTTCGAGGACGCGGCCACCCTCGCCGGGCTGCTGCGGGAGTCGACGCTGCCGGACGCGGTCACCGCGTACGACCGGGTGCGGCGCCCCCGCGCGGCCGGCATGGTCCGGCAGACCCGCCGGATGTCGGCGGTGCTCCAGGCCCGCGGCAAGCTGGCGCTGCGCGCCCGGGACGCGGCGCTGGGCACCCTCACGCCGCGGCTGCTCCACACCGCGGCCGCCACGGCGGCCCAGTGGCGTCCCCCGGCCTGACCCGTCCCGTCCGGCCGGCGGCTTCCCCGGGGCCCGGCTCAGCCGAGCAGCGCGGCCGGTTCGGCGATGCAGGCGGTGCCGACCCGGCGGAAACCGACGCGTAGGTAGACGCGGGCGATCTCCTCGCTGCCCGCCGAGAGGAACACCGTCTCGGCGCCGGCGGCGAGCAGCTCGCGGGCGAGCGTCGCGGTGACCGCCGCGCCCAGCCCGCGACGGCGGGCGGCGGGTAGCACGCCCACCCCGGCGATCTCGGCGACGTCGTCGACGCGCATGGCCATCCCGCTGGCGAGCGCCCCCTCGGCCGCGGTGCCGGCCAGGGCCGAGATCCGCCGGCCGTCGTTGATGCCGGCGCGCTCCTCGGCGAGCACGGCGCTCTCCAACTCGGTGACGATCGCGTCCCGCTGCGCCGCTCCGGCCTCGCCCCGGGCCGTGCCGCCGTAGGCGAACGCCACGGCGGCGACGGCCCGCCGGGCGGCCACGGCCGCGGCGAAGTCCGGCGCGTCCGGTTCGAGCACCCGCACGGGTACGTCGCCCAGCGTCGCCGGATCGGGCAACTCCCGCGGATCGAGCACCATCAGTGGCGCTTCGAGCACGGAGAGCCCCGCCGAGCGGGCCACCGGCAGGAACTCCGGAGTGGTCTCGTGCACCCATTCGAACGCCTCGGGCAGGCCCAGCTCCCGCTGCCGTTCCCGGACCGCGTTGACGTCGGCCAGCGACGGCGGCTCGGCCGCGCCCGGCCGAGGGCGGGCGTAGAACGGGAAACCGGCCTCGTTCCGGACGAAGAGCACCAGCGCGCCGTGTTCCTCGACCCGGGCCGCGTCCCGGGGCACCGCGTCGTAGAAACGTTCAAGCCGGTCGAAGAGTTCCTTGTGCGCGGAATCCACCGCGCGAGACTACCTGTCCCAGACTCTGGAAGGTGTGATCAATCTGGACTGGCCTTGTGCGACCCGCCCTAACGTAGACTCAATAGACCCACGGGCCGACGTCGTCCCCTTCATGATCCACCCTGAGTGACGACAGGAGGCCCGGTGGCCTTTCCGTACCCGCAGCAGCCGGTCCCGACCCACGGTTCCGCACGGCCCGTGGGGCTCTACGATCCCGCGTTCGAGCACGATGCCTGCGGCGTGGCCTTCGTGGCCGACCTGCACGGGCGGCGTTCGCACTCGGTCGTCGCGAACGGTCTCGCCGCGTTGGGCCGGCTCGATCACCGGGGGGCCCGTGGCGCCGAGCCGAACACCGGCGACGGCGCGGGCATCATGATCCAGGTGCCGGACGCGTTCCTGCGTGCCGTGGTGGACTTCCCGCTGCCGCCCGCCGGCGAGTACGCCACCGGCCTGGTCTTCCTCCCCGACAACGACGCCGCCGAGGCGCTCGCCCGCCGCGTCGTCGACAAGTACGCCTTGGTCGAGGGGGCCGAGCTGCTCGGCTGGCGGGACGTGCCGGTGGACCCGAGCGGGCTCGGCGAGACGGCCCTCGCCGCGATGCCCCGGGTCCGGCAGCTCTTCCTGGCCGCCCGCCGGCTCACCGACTCACCGGCCGGGCCGGCCGGCACACCGCTGCGCGGCCTCGACCTGGACCGGGTGGGGTTCTGCCTGCGCAAGCAGGTCGAGCGGGAGAGCGCCGAGCGGGGCGTGCCGGCGTACTTCCCGTCGCTGTCGGCGCGCACGATGGTCTGGAAGGGCATGCTCACCCCCGACCAGCTGCCGGCGTTCTATCCCGAGCTGACCGACGAGCGGCTGGCCAGCGCGATCGCGCTCGTGCACTCCCGGTTCTCCACCAACACGTTCCCCTCCTGGCCGCTGGCGCACCCGTACCGGTTCATCGCCCACAACGGCGAGATCAACACCATCCGCGGGAACCGGAACTGGATGCAGGCGCGCGAGGCCCTGCTGCGCAGCCCGGACGTGCCCGGCAATCTGCGGCGGATCTTCCCGGTCTGCACCCCGGGCGCCTCCGACTCGGCGAACTTCGACGAGGTCCTGGAGCTGCTGCACCTCGCGGGGCGGAGCCTGCCGCACGCGGTGCTCATGATGATCCCCGAGGCGTGGGAGAACGACCCGGGCATGCGCGCGGACGAGCGCGACTTCTACCGCTTCCACGCCAGCCTGATGGAGCCGTGGGACGGGCCCGCCTCGGTCGCCTTCACCGACGGTGAGATCGTCGGCGCGGTGCTGGACCGCAACGGGCTGCGTCCGGGGCGCTGGTGGCGGACCGACGACGGGCTGGTGGTGCTCGGCAGCGAGGCGGGCGTGCTCGACCTCGACCCGGCCCGGGTGATCGCCAAGGGGCGGCTCCAGCCCGGCAGGATGTTCCTCGTCGACACCGCCGCCGGGCGGATCGTCCACGACGACGAGATCAAGGCCGAGCTGGCCGCCGAGCAGCCGTACGGGGAGTGGCTGCACGCCGGTCTCATCGAGCTGACCGACCTGCCGCCCCGCGAGCACATCGTCTACACCCACGACTCGGTACGCCGCCGTCAGCAGACCTTCGGCTACACCGAGGAGGAGCTGAAGATCCTGCTCGCGCCGATGGCGCGCAGCGGCGCGGAGCCGATCGGCTCGATGGGCACGGACACCCCGATCGCGCCCCTCTCCACCCGGCCGCGGCTGCTCTACGACTACTTCCACCAGCTCTTCGCGCAGGTCACCAATCCACCCCTGGACGCCATCCGGGAGGAGCTGGTGACCAGCCTCGGCTCCCGGATCGGGCCGGAGGGGAACCTGCTCGACCCGGGCCCGGCGAGCTGCCGGCAGATCGTGCTGCCCTACCCGGTGATCGACAACGACGAGCTGGCCAAGATCCTCTCCATCGACGAGGACGGTGACCTGCCCGGCTTCAAGGCCGTCCGGGTCTCCGGGCTCTACCGCCTCCGGGAGGGCGCGGCCGGGATGAAGGCGCGGCTGACCGAGATCTGCCGGCACGTCTCCGAGGCGATCGAGGACGGCGTTCGGATCCTGGTCCTCTCCGACCGCGACTCCAACGCCGACCTGGCCCCGATCCCGTCGCTGCTGCTCACCGCGGCGGTGCACCAGCACCTGGTCCGCGAGCAGACCCGTACCCAGGTGGCGCTGATCGTCGAGTCCGGCGACTGTCGCGAGGTGCACCACGCGGCGGTGCTCATCGGCTACGGCGCGGCGGCGGTCAACCCGTACCTGGCCTTCGAGTCGGTGGAGGACATGATCTCCACGAAGGCGCTGGTCGGGGTGGAGCCGGCCACCGCGGTCCGCAACTACGTGAAGGCGCTCGGCAAGGGCGTCCTGAAGATCATGTCGAAGATGGGCATCTCGACCGTCTCCTCGTACTGCGGCGCGCAGGTCTTCGAGGCGGTCGGGCTGGACAATCGCCTGGTCGAGCGCTACTTCCGGGGCACCCCCAGCAAGATCGGCGGTGTCGGGCTGGCCGGCATCCACGCCGAGGTCGCCGCCCGGCACGCCCTCGCCTGGCCGGCGGCCGGCACCCCCGGCTCCGAGCGGCTGGCGGTCGGCGGCGAGTACCAGTGGCGCCGCGACGGGGAGCAGCACCTCTTCAACCCCGAGACGGTCTTCCTGCTGCAGCACGCCACCCGCAGCCGCCAGTACGACATCTTCAAGCGGTACACCACCAAGGTGGACGCGCTGGCGGCCGAGGCGGGATCGCTGCGGGGCCTCTTCGCGCTGCGCGCCGACGTGCGCGCGCCCGTACCGCTGGACGAGGTGGAGCCCGCCACCGAGATCGTGAAGCGCTTCGCCACGGGCGCCATGTCGTACGGCTCGATCTCGGCGGAGGCGCACGAGACCCTGGCCGTGGCCATGAACCGCCTCGGCGGCAAGTCCAACACCGGTGAGGGCGGCGAGGACGTCGACCGGCTGCACGACCCGGCCCGCCGCTCGGCGGTCAAGCAGATCGCCAGCGGCCGGTTCGGGGTGACCACCGAGTACCTGGTCAACGCCGACGACCTCCAGATCAAGATGGCCCAGGGGGCGAAGCCCGGTGAGGGCGGGCAGCTGCCCGGCAACAAGGTCTGGCCGTGGATCGCCCGTACCCGGCACGCGACCCCCGGAGTGGGCCTGATCTCCCCGCCGCCGCACCACGACATCTACTCCATCGAGGACCTCGCCCAGCTGGTGCACGACCTGAAGTGCGTCAACCCCGCCGCCCGCGTGCACGTCAAGCTGGTCAGCGAGGTGGGCGTCGGCACCGTGGCGGCGGGCGTGGCGAAGCTCAAGGCCGACGTCATCCTGATCTCCGGTCACGACGGCGGCACCGGCGCGTCCCCGCTGAACTCGCTGAAGCACGCCGGCACGCCGTGGGAGCTGGGGCTCGCCGAGGCGCAGCAGACGCTGCTGCTGAACAACCTCCGCGACCGGGTCACCGTCCAGGTCGACGGCCAGCTCAAGACCGGCCGGGACGTGCTCGTCGCGGCGCTGCTCGGCGCCGAGGAGTTCGGTTTCGCCACCGCGCCGCTGATCGTCGCGGGCTGCGTGATGATGCGGGTCTGCCACCTGGACACCTGCCCGGTCGGCATCGCCACCCAGAACCCGGTGCTGCGGGAGAGGTTCACCGGCACCCCGGAGTTCGTGGAGAACTTCTTCCTCTTCCTCGCCGAGGAGGTCCGCGGCTACCTGGCCGAGCTGGGCTTCCGCTCGATCGAGGAGGCGATCGGGCACACCGAGCTGCTCGACGTCGTACCGGCGATCGCGCACTGGAAGGCGCAGGGGCTCGACCTCGCGCCGGTGCTGCACCTGCCCGAACTGGCGCCGGGCGCGGCCCGTCGCGGCGTACGGGCCCAGGACCACGGCCTGGACCGGGCGCTGGACAACGAACTGATCGCGCTCGCCGAGCCGGCGCTGCGCGACGGCACGCCGGTCCGCGTGGAGCTCGGCATCCGCAACGACCACCGGAGCGTCGGCGCGATGCTCGGCGGTGAGGTGGTTCGCCGTCGCGGCGGCGCCGGGCTGCCCGACGACACCGTGGAGGTGACGCTGCGCGGCACCGCCGGGCAGTCCTTCGGCGCGTTCCTGCCGCGCGGGGTGACCCTGCGGCTGCACGGCGACGCCAACGACTACGTCGGCAAGGGGCTCTCCGGTGGCCGGGTCGTGGTCCGCCCCGACCCGACCGCCCCGTTCGTCGACCCGGACGCCGCGCCCGGGCAGCGCGCCGAGGACCAGATCGTCGCGGGCAACACCATCCTGTACGGCGCGACCGGCGGCGAGCTGTTCCTGCGCGGCCGGGTGGGGGAGCGGTTCGCGGTGCGCAACTCCGGCGCGGCGGCCGTCGTCGAGGGGGTCGGCGACCACGGCTGCGAGTACATGACCGGCGGGACGGTGGTCGTGCTCGGCCCGACCGGGCGCAACTTCGCCGCCGGCATGTCCGGCGGTACCGCCTTCGTCCACCGGCTCGACCACGACCAGGTCAACGCCGAGATGGTCGACCTCGCGCCGCTGCGCGAGGAGGAGCAGGCCGTGCTGCACGAGCTGGTGCAGCGGCACTTCGCCGAGACCGACTCGGCGCTCGCCGCGGAGCTGCTCAAGCACTGGCCGGAGGCGGTGGCCGAGTTCACCGCCGTGGTGCCCCGGGACTACCGCCGGGTGCTGGAGATCATGCGGACCGCCGAAGCCGCCGGCCGTGACGTCGACGACGCGGTGATGAGCGCGCTGGCCGCGCCCGCCGCCGTACCGCCCGCGCCGCGGGCGGCCGCCCAGGAGGTGGCGCGTGCCTGACCCGAACGGTTTCCTGCGTTATCCGCGGCAGCTGCCGGCCCGCCGGCCGGTGCCGGTGCGGATCTCGGACTGGCGGGAGGTCTACCCGCCGGCCGGCGCGGAGCTGATCCGCGAGCAGGCCACCCGGTGCATGGACTGCGGCATCCCCTTCTGCCACGACGGCTGCCCGCTCGGTAACCGCATCCCGGACTGGAACGACCTGGTCCGCACCGGCAACTGGGACGCCGCGGTGGCCTCGCTGCACGCCACCAACAACTTCCCCGAGTTCACCGGCCGGCTCTGCCCGGCCCCGTGCGAGGCCGCCTGCGTGCTCGGCATCGCCGGGGGTGACCCGGTGACGATCAAGCAGGTCGAGGTGGAGATCGCCGACGCGGCGGTGGCGCGGGACGGGCTGCGGCCGCGGCCGGCGCCGACCGCCACGGGCCGCTCGGTGGCCGTGGTCGGCTCCGGCCCCGCCGGGCTCGCCGCCGCCCAGCAGCTCGCCCGCGCCGGGCACGCCGTCACCGTGTACGAGCGCGACGACGCGCTCGGCGGTCTGCTCCGCTACGGCATTCCGGACTTCAAGCTGGAGAAGCAGCACGTCGACCGGCGGTTGGCGCAGCTCGCCGCGGAGGGCGTCGAGTTCCGTACGGGGGTCGACGTCGGCGTGGACGTGACCGCCGAGCAGCTGCGGGAGCGGCACGACGCGGTGCTGCTGGCCTGCGGCGCGCTCGCCGGCCGGGACGTCCCGGAGACCCCGGGGCGGCGGCTGCGGGGCGTACACCAGGCCATGGCGCACCTGGTCGCGGCGAACCGGGTGGTCGCGGCGGCCGGCGGGGGCCGGCCGGCGCCGGCCGTGCTGCCCGACGGGACGCCCATCGACGCGGCCGGCAAGCACGTCGTGATCATCGGCGGTGGCGACACGGCCGCGGACTGCCTCGGGGTGGCCCACCGGCAGGGCACGGCCGGCGTGCACCAGCTCGACCTCTACCCGCAGCCGCCGCTGGCCCGTGACGAGGCGCGCGATCCGTGGCCGACCTGGCCGTGGATCCTGCGCGGCTACCCGGCGCACGAGGAGGGCGGCGAGCGGGTCTTCGCGGTCGCGGTGCAGGAGTTCGTCGACGACGGCACCGGGCAGGTACGGGCCGTGCGGATCGCCGAGGTGACCGTGGAGAAGGTGGACGGCCGGCGCGTCGTCACCGCGGTGCCCGGCACCGAGCGGGAACTCCCCGCCGACCTGGTGCTGCTCGCCATCGGCTTCGAGGGCACCGAGGAGCAGCCGCTGCTGAGCCAGCTCGGGGTGCGTCGCAACGCCCGGGGCGCGGTGGACGCCCGGCCGGACTGGCAGACCGACGCCGACGGGGTCTTCGTCGCCGGGGACATGCACCGGGGCGCCTCGCTCATCGTCTGGGCGATCGCCGAGGGGCGGGCGGCCGCCGCGGCCGTCCACGCGTACCTCGGTGGCGGTGGCGCGCTGCCCGCCCCGGTCGACCCGGCCGCGCAGCCGCTCGCCGCCCGCTGAGCGGCGGCCTCCCCGGCCTCAACCGTCACACCGGCCCCGGCGCCGCCCCGGTTCCTCGTGGACCGGGGCGGTGCCACGTGAACCCGCTCACGAAGACCGGCAAATCGGGCTAATCGCCGTCACACTTGGCGACGGCCGAACGCGTGCGTACCGGCCCCTGTCATGAGGCTGTCTGGTCGGGAGGTCGTGCCGTGGCGTTTGGTGCCACGTTCGCCGCACTGCGTCACCGCAACTACCGTATCTGGGCGATCGCCGGATTCGTGTCGGTGATCGGCACCTGGATGCAGGTGCTCGGTGTCAACTGGTACGTGCTGGCCCGTACCGGCTCGGCGACCTCGATGGGGTTCGCCATCCTGCTGCAGGCCGTCCCCACGCTGCTGCTCAGCGTCTGGGGCGGGGCGCTGGCCGACCGGCTGCCCGCCAAGCCGCTGCTGATCGCCGCCCAGGGGGCCCACGCGGCGCTGGCCGCGAGCCTGGCGTTCGTCGCCCTCACCGGCACCGGCGGACTGCCGGCGATCTACGTGATCTCGCTCGCCGCGGGCGCGGTCTCGGCGATCGAGGGGCCCGTGATGGGCCGCTGGGCGTCCACCCTCGTGGACCGGGAGAGCCTCGGCAACGCCCTCGCGCTCGGCTCGCTCACCAACTCCGCCGGCCGCATCCTCGGCATGAGCGCGGGCGCCGTCGTGGTCGCCGCCGTCGGACCGGCGCTGCTCTTCGTCGTCAACTCCGTCAGCTTCGTCGCGGTGGTGGTGGCCCTGCTCCTGGTACGCGAGCGCGAGCGGTACGCCGCCGGACCGGAGGCCGAGCCGGCGGCCGTGGCCACCGACGGCGGCATCCGGGCCGGTTTCCGCTACCTGCTCGGACAGCCGGTGGTGCTCGTCGCGCTGGGCCTGTCGTTCGTGCTCGGCAGCCTCGGGCGCAACTACCAGGTGACCATGGCCGCGATGAGCGACGGACCACTGGGCGGTGGCGCCGCCGGGTACGGCCTCCTCTCCACCGTCTTCGCCGTGGGCACGGTGCTCGGCGCGCTCGTCGCCGCCCGCAGCCGCCGGCTCGGCTACGGCGTCCTGGTCGGCGCCGGGCTGCTCGCGAGCGTGTTGCAGATCGTCGCCGGCCTCGCGCCGGGCACCCTCAGCTTCGCCGCGGTGATCCTGCCGATCGCCGCCGCCGCGGTGGTCATCGACACCACCGTCGGCGCCCGGGCACAGCTCGACACCGACTACCTGATGCGGGGGCGGGTGCTGGCGGCGCTCGCCGTCACCGGCTCGGTCTCCTCGGCCGTCGGTGCGCCGCTGCTCGGCTGGCTCTCCGAGCACGCCGGCCCCCGGCAGACCCTGGTGCTGGCCGGCGCGGTCGCCGCCGTCGGCACCGTCGTCGCAGGCGCGGCCCTGGACGGGCTGCGCGGTCGGGTGCTGCGGGGCCGGGTGGTCGAGGCGCTGGCGGTACCCGCCGTCCGCCGTCCGATCCGTCGGGTCGCCTCCTCGGCGGCCCGGGTCGTACGCCCGGCGGCGACCCTGGTCCGCGCGGTGCGACCCGCCCGCACGGTCGTACCGGCGCCGCGGCCCTCCGTCGGCGGCGGAGCCGGTCGCCGGCCGGTGCCGCGTCCCGCCGCCGGTCGACCCACCCCGTCGCTGCCCTCGCACCTCCCGCACCGGCCTTCGGTCGTGCACCACGCCACGCCGCTCGGGACGCCGGTCGCTCTTCTCGACGGAGCGGATTCCCAGGACGTGACCCCGACCGGGCGGTAGCCGGCCGGCCCGCCGGAGTCGGACCCGGCCACGCCGCCGGCGCGGGAGCGGTTGTTCGCCGCCCCGCGGCGGCGCTGTGATCGACGCCATCGTTTCCGTGCCGCCTGCGGTCTGCTACGGGACCGGGCGGACTGAAGATCATCGCTACGCTGCCGGTATGGACGTCGAACAGCGCCTGCGGCGGATCCGCCTGTGGTTGTGGGTCGTGGTGGTGGGTCTCTTCCTCAGCGGGGCGACCGCCTTCCCGTTGGAGATCGAAGTCCGCTGGCTGCTGCGGCTGGTCGAGCCGCTCTCCGACCAGCTGCCGGCGCTGGTCGCCTGGATCGAACGGGTCCACACCGGACTGGTGGAGACCGGCGACCGCTATCCGTTCATGCTCTACGGCACCGACTGGCTGGCCTTCGCGCATCTGGTGCTCGCGGTGGCCTTCTGGGGGCCGCTGCGGGATCCGGTGCGCAACGTCTGGGTCGTCCAGCTCGGGATGATCGCCTGCGCGGGCATCGTGCCGCTCGCGTTGATCTGCGGGCCGATCCGCGACATTCCCTGGTTCTGGACGCTCGTCGACCTGTCGTTCGCCGTCGGCGCCTTCCCGCCGCTGTGGTTCGCCTACCGGCACATCCGCCGGATCGAGGCCGCCGGCGGTGGCTGGCGCGGCGACCGACCGGCGGCGCTCGCCGACGCCGGCTGATCATCGCAGCGCCGGAGGTCCCGCCCCGCCGGCGAGCGGGACCCGCCGAGCTGTTTCCCCGATCGAAGAATTTCGATAGCATTACCGCCTGGTAACAACCGCTCCAGCCCTGGCCACGCGCGCGGTCACGGATCCCACCACCCCTGTCCCGTGGAGGTCCGTCATGTCACACCGCCCGCTGGCGCGCGCCCTCACCGCGCTGGCCACCCTGCTCACCACCGCCCTCGCCGCAGTGCTCGTCGGGCCCGGCCCGGCGCAGGCCGCCGCCGTCAACTACGTCGCGCTCGGCGACTCGTACTCCTCCGGCGTCGGCGCCGGCCCGTACGACTGGTCCACCTGCCTGCGCAGCCAGAAGTCGTACGCCCCGCTCTGGGCGACGGCGCACGGCGCGTCGAACTTTGCGTTCCCGGCCTGCGGTGGCGCGGTCACCGCCGACGTCCTCAACGACCAGGTCGACTCGCTCAGCGCCGGTACCACCATGGTCACCGTCACCATCGGCGGCAACGACGCCGGCTTCGTCGACGTCATCACCAGTTGCCGGTTCGGCACCACCTCGACCTGCACGAACGCGGTGAACGAGGCGCGCGCGTTCGTCACCGGCACGCTGCCCGGCCGGCTCGACGAAACCTATGCGACCATCCGCGACCGCGCGCCCAACGCCCGGCTGATCGTGCTCGGCTACCCGCGGCTGTTCGAACTGAACTCCTGCGGGTGGCTCGCGATGAGCGTCTACAAGCGCACCATCCTCAACCAGGCCGCCGACCTGCTCGCCACGGTCACCGCCGGCCGCGCGGCGGCGGCCGGCGCCACCTTCGTCGACACCCGGCCGTTCTTCGTCGGGCACGGCGTCTGCGCGAGCGACCCGTGGATCCACGACATCAGCGGCGTCATCGAGGCGTACCACCCGGATGTCGACGGCTACCGCCACGGCTACCTGGCGGCGTTGAACTCGGTCACCGGCTGAGAGACCGTCAGGAAACCCTGCGGCGGCTGCGGCGGGCCCAGCCGACGACCGGCGGCGTTGGAGATTCGTCCCGATGCAACACCGGTATCCGGACGAATCTCCGCCTTGCCGGACCGCCGCCTGGACTCCGTCTCGCTCGCCCGGGTTTCCCGACAGTCTCTGACCCGCCAGGACGGCCGGCGGCCCGGGGGCGGTCGCCGGCCGCCGCGACGCGCACCCGTTGTGCTGTGACGGCGTCACCACCGTCCGTTATGGTCGTCGCGGACGGCCGTGGCGTGGGAGGCGGACAGTGGGCAGGCTCGCGTCGACGTACCGGCAGGCGGTCGCGGCACACCGCGCGGCGCGCGCACACCTCGACCTGGTCCGCGACGCGCTACGGGCCGTGCCCGCGCCGGCCCCCGCGCCGGACGTCGGCGAACTGGTCCGACGGCTCGACGAGGTCGGTGCCGCGGTCACCGCCGCGGAGTCCGGAGCCGCTCCGCTCACGGAGACGGCGGTCGCGGTCCGGCTCGGATCGGCGGTCACCCCGGAGGGCACGTTTCCGGCGCTGGTCCCGCTCGGTGGTGGCCGCCACCTGGCCATCGACACCGACGCCCGGGATCCCCGGGTGGCCGGGCTGCTGCGGTCGCTGGTGCTGCGGCTGCTGGCCGCCGCACCGGCCGGCGAGGTCCGGGTCGTCGGCATCGACACCACCACACCCGGATCCACGTTCGGGCCACTGTCCCCGCTGGTCGACGTCGGCGTGCTCGACCCACCGGCCGGCACCGACGCCGAGGTGGCCGCTCTGCTCGACACCGCCGAGCGGCATGCCCGCACCGCACGGCTCGCCCCCGGTGGTGGAGTGCTGTTGGTGGTCGCCGCCGACCTGCCGGGGCGGGAACTGGACCGGCTCGCCGCACTCACCCGGGCCGGTGCGCGGGCCGCGCTCTGCGTACTCGCCGCCGGCCGGCCACGCCGCCCGACCGACGACCCCACGCCGTGGCTGGGCGCCGCCACCCTCGTGCGGATGACCGGGCGGTACGCGTACGTCGGTGATCCGCCGGACACCCCGTTCAGCGTCGACGGCGCGGGCCTCGCGGCCCCGGTCCTGCTCGACGGCGACCCGCCGGTCAGCTCCGTGCGGGCGCTGGCTGAGCGGCTCGGTGTGACCGTGCGCGACGGCGGCGAGCAGCGCTTCACCGCCCTGCTGCCCGAGCAGCGGTGGGCGGAGTCGGCCGGTACGGGCCTGCGTACCGTGGTCGGTCACAGCGGCCCCACGCCGACGACTCTCGCGTTCGACGACACCACCCCGCACTGGCTGGTCGGCGGCGGGGAGCCGGACACCACGGCCGCCTTCCTGACCGGTGTGCTGCACGGGCTGGCCGCCCGGCACGCCCCGACCGAGCTGCAGCTCTATCTGCTCGGCTTCCCCGAGGGCGTGAGCTTCGCCGAGTTCGGGCCGACCGGGCGCGACCCGTCCTGGCTGCCGCACGTACGGGCCGTCGGTGTCGAGTCCGACCGCGAGTACGCCGTGACCGTCCTGCGGGAGCTGCGCCGGGAGCTGCGCCGTCGTGCCTCCGCGCTCAAGCGGCAGGGCGTCACCCGCTTCGCCGACCTGCCCCGCGACCCCCCGCTGCCGCGGCTCGTGGCGGTGATCGACGAGTTCTCCGTCCTGCTCTCGGGCGACGACGTCGCGGCCCGCGAGTCGGCGAGCCTGCTGGGAGAGCTGCTGCGCCGGGGCGGCCCGTGCGGCGTGCACCTGGTGCTCGCCGGCCGCGACGCGGCGGGGATATCGGCGCTGCGCGGAGACGGCGCGACGCCGACCGGCCGGATCGCGCTCCGCGACGGCAGCGGCGTGCTCGACCCCGGCAACGAGGCGGCCGCGGGGCTGCCGCCCGGGGTGGCCGTGGTCAACGTCGCCGCGGGTGCGGCAGGCGCCGACATCGTCGTCCGCCTCCCCGGCGTCGGCGCCACGGCCGGCGCGGTCAGCCGGGTGCGGAGCGAGCTGTGGCGGGCCCGGCCGGCCGGTTCGTCCCCGCCGGCGGTCTTCCGTGGGTACGAGAACGCCCGGATCGAGCAGGACGCCACCTACTGCGGGCTGCGGCCGGGCGGGCGCCGCCCGCTGGCCCTGGTCGGCCGGACGGTCGACGTGCACGTCAGCAGCGCGATGTTCATCATGGACACCACGCCCGGGCGGCACCTCGGGGTGGTGGGCTCCTCGCCGGCCGGCGCGGACCTGCTGCGTGCCGCGACGTTGAGCCTGGCCCGGCAGCACCTGCCGGGGCGGTGCCGGTTCCTGCTCGCGCCGCTGGTGGCCGGCGCCGACCCGGTGGCCGACGAGACCGCCGCCGCGCTGGCCGCCGCAGGACACCGGGTCGAGCAGCTCGACGCGGACGGCCTGCGGGAACGGCTCGCCACGCTGGCGGATCCGGTCCCGGCGGATCAGCCCCCGGCGGGCCGGACGTTCCTCGTCGTGTTCGGGATGGACGGTGCCGCGACGGTGCTCGGTGCGGCCCGGCCGGAGCCCTCCCGTCGTGGCCGGGACGACCTGCGGGCCCTGCTCCGGCACGGTCCGGGGCGCGGGGTGCACCTGCTCGGTTGGTGGCGCGACCCGCGCCGGCTCGCCGACGACGTGGGCGACGCCCGGGACGGCGACGGCGTCGCCTGCCTGGTCGCCCTCGACGTGCCCGGCGACGAGCTGCGCCGGCACCTCGGGTTGCCGGAGGTCGCCTACACGCCCCGGCCGGACCGGGCGCTGCTGGTGGACCGGCACGACCGGCGGGTACGGCTGATCGTGCCGTTCGCCCGGCCCGCGCACGACCTCGCCGGTGAGGGCTGAGCGGTGACCTTCGAGGAGTACGCGGAGCTGGCCCGCCTACTCGCCGAGCGGCGCGGGGCCGGTGCGCAGAGCGTCGCCGCCGCCGAGCGCCGCCGTGACCTGCACGCCGCTGCCGACTTCCTCGACGGGCGGTTGACCGCGCAGGGCAGGCGTCTCGACCTGCTCGGCCGGGCGATCGGGGAGCCGCCTGCGGCCGCCCCGGCGGCCGAGCCCGGCACCGCCCCGGCGGGGCCCTCGACTCCGGTCGGCGACCCGCCGGCCGTTGTCGCCCCGGACCCGGACCCGGGGCCGACCGCCGGCGCGACCGCCGCGCCGGCTCGGCCCGTGGTCGAGGCGTGCGACGGTGCGGCGTCGGCGAGCGCGCCCGCGGTGTCGCAGCGCGACGCCGTGGTCGAGCTGGAGCTGGCCCGGCGCTACGCCGACGAGGCGGACCGCCACGGGCAACAGGCGGAGCTGCTGGCAAGGCGGCCGATGCTGCTGCCGGCCTGGTCGCCCGTGGCCCGGGCGGCGGTGGTCTACCTGGCCTCGGCCGGGGCGGGCGTGGTGCTGATGTTCGCGATGGTGCTCGCCTCCGGTCTCGGCGCGCTCGGTGCCGGCCCGCTCTACGCCTGGATGTGCGCCGGGCTGCCCGCCGGATCACTGATCTCCGGATGGCTGGTGCTGGGCAGGTGGGGGCGGGCGCCGATGGAGGAGACCGGTGTCGCGCGCCACCCGGTGCTGGGCGTGGCGGTCTGCTTCCTGTTGGTCCCGTTGGCCTACTGCGGTTACCTGCTGCTGCTGCGGATCGTGCGGTGAAGCGGCCGGCGGAGTGGCGGCGGGGGGTGACGCGACGACCCCCGGGAACGCCGGTGACCTCGCGGTGAGGCGACCGGTGTTCCCGGGGGCACGATGACGCGACGAGTCAGCGACCGGCGGTCGCGAGCCCCTCGCTCAGCTCGGTTCCGGGGGCCGGGACGGGCGTGCGACGGCCCGTGGCGCGGCGGCCCGAGGGGACGATCAGCGCGGCCACCGCGGCGGCCAGGGCGATCGCGGTCAGCAGCACGAAGCCGGTGGTGAAGCCGGCTTCCCGGGGCAGGCCGCTCGCCTGCGGGTTGGCGGTGATCACGCTGCTCACCACGGCCGCGCCGATCGCGCCGCCGATGGTGCGGATGTTCGCGTTCATCCCGGTGGCCACGCCGGTCTGGCTGGGCGCGACGTTGGCCACGATCAGGTTGGCCATGGACGCGAACGCCAGCCCGATGCCGATGCCGACGAGGGCGCCGGCCACGCCGATCTCCAGGCGGGTGTCGTGGGCGAGGGCCAGCATGGCCGAGGCGGCCACGTTGAACACCGCGCCGGTGGCCAGCTGAGCCTTGGCGCTGAACCGGGCCTGCAGCCGACCGGCGACGATGCCGGCGACGAACATGCCGACCAGCATCGGCAGCATCAGCAGCCCGGCCTGGGTGACGCTCGCGCCGAAGCCGTAGCCGGCGCTGGACGGGGTCTGCACGAACTGCGGCACGAAGGCGTAGATCGCGAACATCGACCCGCCGTAGAGCAGGGCGACCAGGTTGGTCGTCCACACCCCGGGCAGGCGCATCATCCGCATGTCGATCAGCGGGTTCGCGGAGCGCACCTCGGCGACCAGCCAGCCGATCAGCAGCACGACGGCGAGCGCCAGCAGGCCGAGCACCCGGCCCGAGGTCCAGCCCCAGGTCGCGCCCTTGCTGACGGGCAGCAGCAGCGCCACCAGCCAGCCGGAGAGCAGCAGGGTGGCCCAGACGTTGATCCGGCCGGGCGAGCGGACCGGCGACTCCGGCACGAACCGGTACGCCGCGAGCGCGGTGAGGCCCACGACGACCATCGGGATCCAGAACAGCCACCGGTAGCCGAGTACGGAGACGATCGGACCGGCCAGCACGACGCCGAGGCCGCCACCGGCCGCGATGATCGCCGAGATGGTGGCGACCGAGGAGCTCACCCGCGCGGCGGGGAACTCGTCGCGGATGATGCCGAACGAGAGCGGGAAGACCGCGCCGCCGATGCCCTGGACGACGCGGGCGATGATCAGCACGCCGATGCTCGGCGCGATGGCGGCGAGCAGGCAGCCGACCGCGAGCGCGACGAGGGCGACGACCAGCATCCGTCCCTTGCCGATCATGTCGCCGACCCGGCCGAGGATCGGCGTGAAGATCGACGCGGAGAGCAGGTAGGCGGTGAGCACCCAGGTCACGGTGTTCTGGGAGGTGTGCAGGTCGTGCTGGATGACGGGCAGCACCGGGGTGATCAGCGACTGGAGCATCGCGAAGAAGCCGGCGCCGGCCGCGAGGACGAGGAAGGTCAGCCGACGCGAGCCGCGTCGGGTGGTCTCGGTCACGGAGTGAACTCCCAAATCGGTACGGAGGGAAGAGGATGCGGTGGCGGCGGTCAGCCGCCGGGCCGCTC
This sequence comes from Micromonospora musae, assembly GCF_003626545.1. NCBI lineage: Bacteria > Bacillati > Actinomycetota > Actinomycetes > Micromonosporales > Micromonosporaceae > Micromonospora > Micromonospora musae. Next base: position 74,964 of record NZ_RAZS01000005.1, on the reverse strand, counting down.
CTGCGTGCGGTGGGCCATCGGTGGGACCGGCCGGAGGATCCGGGTAAGCTATCCGGAGGCACGGCTCCGGACAGTTCCGGAGGGGTGCCTCCGCAAACTTACTGGAGGGATGCCTCCGGTAGCAACCGAGGAGGTGTGACGTCCGCCATGGCCAGCACCCATGAGCTGGGGGAATACCTCGCGCGACGGCCCAGGCGGGCCGACGCCCAGCGGAACTACGACGCCCTGCTCAGCGCCGCCCGGGAGGTCTTCGGCGAGAGCGGCGTCAACGCGTCGCTGGAGGAGGTCGCCCGGCGGGCCGGGGTCGGCATCGGCACCCTCTACCGGAACTTCCCGAGCCGCCGGGAACTCTTCGAGGCGGTCTACGTCGACGAGGTGCAGGCGCTCAGCCGCTCGGTGGCCGACGTGGCGCACCTGTCGCCCTGGGACGCGCTCGTCGCCTGGCTGAACCGGTTCGTTGCGTACGCGGCCACCAAGCGGGCGCTCCGCGAGGAGCTGGCGTACGACTCCGAGGTCTTCCGCCGGTGCCGCACCGAGATCTACGCCGCCGGTGAGCCCCTGCTGAGCCGCGCCCAGCAGGCCGGAGCGGTGCGCCCCGACACCAGCTTCGACGACGTGGTGCGGTTGATCAGCGGCATCGTCGCGTTCCAGTTCCCGGAGCCGGGCCAGCGTGATCGGGTGCTGGCCATCGCCCTGGACGGGCTGCGCTACCCGCCCGCCTTCGCCTGACGCGACCCCGTCGGGTGCGGAAGCCCGCTCCTCTCTCGTGTCGGCTGGCCGACCGGAGCGCCCGACGGGTCTGAAACCATCGGCTCATCTCGATAGTCTGCTCGGTCTGTCCACTGTCGATTCTGTGGGTGCGCTGAGGAGTTACGACATGACCGAACCACCCGCGGCGGTGCGCGCCGCCGAACCGCCGCCGGATCCGAGCCCGGCCCCCGGGCGTATCACCAACCGTCCACCCGGCTACCCGAACGCACTGGTCTGGCTGCGGGCCGGAATCCTGCGCGACTGGCGCGGCGTGCTGGGCGCCTTCGTCGCCACCTGGTTCTACCTGCCGGTGGCCCTGTTCGCCGCGGTCTGGGGCGGCGTGCTCGGCGCGTTCGTCAGCGTCTTCGCCGGCGCCCTCGGCACCGAGGACCAGCTGCCCGCCGCGATCCGGGACACCCCGCTCGTCGGTGACCTGCTCGACGCCGTTCTCAGCCGCTCGGGCGGAGTGCTCGGCGGCTTCGTCGGCTTCGCGCTCGGCGCGGTCGGCGGCTTCCTGATCGTCGTGCTGCTGCCCTGGCGGGAGGTTCTCGACGAGCCGTTCGCCCTGCTCGCCGGTCTGCTCGGCACCACGGTCGCCGCCGCGCTGATCGGGCTGCTCTACACGATCTACCGGGTGCTGCTGGAGCCGCGGCTGATGGTGGTCTCCGGGGCCCGTGAGCTCAGCCGACGGGAGCAGGCCCGGCTGCTGCCCATCCTCGAGGACTGTGCCCGGCGACTCGGCCTGCCCACCGTGCCGCGGCTGCTTATCGAGGACGGCGCGGTGCTCACCAACGCCCGGACGTACACCCGGCACATCGTGATCACCTCCAGCGTGCTCGACGAGCCGGACGAGGAGATCGCCGCGCTGTTCAGCCACGAACTGGTGCACTGGCGTACCGGCGACGAGGTCACCAGCGCGTTCGTGCGGGGTGTCGCGCTTCCGCTCACCCTGGCGCACGCGTTGCCGACCTGGCTGATGCGGACGTTCCCGCACACCGGCACCAAGTTCGTGGTCTTCCTGATCTTCTGGCCGATCCTGCTGACCATGCGGTACGTGGTGCTGCCGCTGCACGCCCAGGACGTGCGGGCGGCGGAGTACCGGGCGGATCTGGGGGCGGTCTTCACCGGTCATGTCGAGGGGTTGCGCAGCGTCCTGGAACGGCGTAGATCCTTCGAGGGCGGACGCAGCGGTTGGGACGAGGCGGTCTGCGCCACCCACCCGCCGCACGAGCTGCGGCTCGACCGGCTCGACCGTACGACGGAGCAGCCTGCCGTGGCGCCGGTCCCGCTCACCACGGAGACGCTCTTCGGCCGTCCCGGTGATTTCGGCACCCCGCGCTCCTGGCTGGTGGCCGGACTGGTCGTGGCGGCCCTCGTCGTCGGCACCGCCGGGCTCGGCGTCGTGCAGTGGGCCTTCTTCCGGCCGCAGTCGGCCGTCGACGGATACTTCGACGCGCTGGCCGATCGGGACGCCGACGCCGCGCTCGACCTGCTGGACCCCGGGGCGGTGCCGACCGCCGACCGGGAACTCCTCGCCGACCTGATCCGGGGCGAGGGCTATGAGCCGCCGACCGACGTCGAGATCACCGCGATCGAGCGCGAGGAAGAGACGGCCACGGCCACCATCTCCTTCCGGTTGGCCGGCACGGAGCAGCAGGCCGAGTTGCGGCTGCACCGCGCCGAGTCCGCCACCGCCGGGTTGTTCCACGGCTGGCGGCTCCAGGACGGCCTCGCCACGGTCGGCCTACCACCCGGGCGCGACGGGCTGACGGTGAACGGCGTGCCGATCCCGTCGCCCAGCGAGGACTCCCCGCCGATCTCGCTCCTGCCCGGCGTCCACACCGCGAGCGCACCGGGCAGCGCGCTCAGCGAGGTGCCGACCGAGAAGATCGTGCTGGTTCCGGGGCAGACCACCGGCGCGGCCTTCGCCCTGGCCCCGGTGCTGCGCCCGGAGGTCACCGCCACCGCGCAGGAGCGGGTACGCGCCTACCTGGACGAGTGCGCGAAGCAGACCGTGGCCGCGCCGACGGGCTGCCCGTTCGACCACTCCGGGGGCACCGTGCAGAAGATCAGCTGGGAGATCCTCGAGTACCCGGAGGTCGTGGTGAATCTGCTCGGCCCGGACACCGCCCGGGTCAGCACCCCGGCCGAAGGTCAGGGGCGCGTTCGGGCCACCGGAACCGAGACGTACTTCGGCGGGCCGAGCCCCTTCGACGACGAGGATCAGGTCGCCGTCGTCGGTCTGCTGACCGCATCGGGCGACACCCTCACGTTCCAGCCCGGCAACGGCGACGACTGAGAGAGGAGCCGCAGGTGACCGAGACGAACCCCGACCCCGTGGCGCGCCAACCGTTCCGGCTGACCATCACGCCGCGTCAACGGCAGGCGCCCCCGGTGACGCTGCTGGACTGGATCCACCGCCGACCGGAGTACCGGCCGGTGGTACGCAGCGCCGGCGGAGCAGGCGGCGGGCGGGCCGGCTTCAGCGACGCGGTGATCATCGCCGTGGTGGCGCAGGCGCTCCTGCCGGGGCTGTTCAACCTGCTCCAGTCCTGGGTCGACCAGCAGCGCACCGAGGCGAGCATCCGGATCCAGACCGGGGAGACCGAGGTGGAGCTTCAGGTCAACGGCCGCACCGACTCGGCCCGGCTGCTCGCGCAGGCGACCGAGGCGCTACGGATCGCCCGCGCGGAGCAGACCGGTACGGAGACCGCCGGCTGACCCACCCGCCGGCCGCCGGTCCGGCCCGTCCGATGCCCACGCTGTCGCGGGGCGTGCGTCGGACGGGCCGACCGGCTGCGGTTCTCGTGACCGTCCGGTCAGGTGGCCTTGGCCAGCGCCTCGAACTCGGCGTCGGTGAGCTTCACCTCGGCCGCGGCGACGTTCTCCACCAGGTGCGCGACGGAGGACGTACCCGGGATCGGCAGCATCACCGGCGAGCGGCGCAGCAGCCAGGCGAGCGCGAGCTGCGCGGGCGTCGCGCTGTGCTCGGCGGCGATGGCGTCCAGCGGCCCGCCGGGACGGGCCAGGTTGCCGGTCGCGATCGGGAACCAGGGGATGAACGCGAGGTCGTTGCTTTCGCAGTACTCCAGCACGTCCTCGAAGTGGCGGTCGGCCAGGTTGTACAGGTTCTGCACCGACACGATCGGGGTGATCTTCCGGGCCGCCTCGACCTGCTCGACCGTCACCTCGGAGAGACCGATGTGCCGGATCTTCCCCTCCTGCTTGAGCAGGGCCAGCTCGCCGAGCTGGTCGGCGAGCGGCACCGTCGGGTCGATCCGGTGCAGCTGGTAGAGCGGGATGCAGTCCAGGCCGAGGTGGCGCAGGCTCAGCTCGCACTGCTGGCGCAGGTACTCCGGACGCCCCAGCGGACGCCAGTCGCCCGGCCCGGCCCGGGTGAAGCCCGCCTTGGTCGCGATGACCAGATCGTCGGCGTACGGGTGCAGCGCCTCGCGGATCAGCAGCTCCGAGACGAACGGCCCGTACGAGTCGGCGGTGTCGATGAACGTCACGCCGAGTTCGACAGCCCGGCGCAGCACCCGGACCGCCTCCTGCGGGTCCTTCGGGTCGCCCCAGACGCCCGGGCCGGTGAGCTGCATCGCCCCGTAGCCGAGCCGGTCCACCTCGAGGTCGCCGCCGATCCGGTACGTGCCGGCGGCCTTCGCGGGCCGGGCCTCGGCGTTGCTTGCCATGAGTTCCCCCTGTCGTGTTCCACCATCGTCGGCCAATCTAACCCCCACCCCGGCCGCCGACGCGGCCAACGTCGGGCGCGCCCCTTCGCGGGGCAACCCGTCGGCCCGCGGCCGGCACGGCCGCCTCGGCGTCGGCTTGGCGCTGGCCTCACCCGGCCCACTCTGCTACCGGAATGCGGGCCAGTGCTCCGGCCTTCAGGCCGGGGGTGAAGGCCCGCGCTGGGAGGGCCGTCGGGCTCGAGCAGTGCCTTAAGTGGGACGGTTCTGCTGCTCGATGTACTGCTTCACGACGCTCAACGGTGCCCCGTCGACGGAGCCCGCAAAGTACGAACCCGACCAGAGCTTGTTTGCCCGGTAGTAGTGCCGCGCCAGGTCGGGGAACTCCTGTCGCAGCCGGCGTGAGGAGACGCCTTTGAGGCCGTTGACCAGCCGGGCCACGGCGACCTTGGGCGGGTAGTTGACGAGCAGGTGGACGTGGTTGTTTGCGCCGTTGAACTCGACCAGTTCGGCTTCGAAGTCTCGGCACACGTCTAGCATGATCGCTTCCATGGGCGGCATGTCGGAGCCGGAGCCGGCGCGGGGCCTCCGGCGGGGGACGGAACTCCTCCTGGAGGCCGTGGCCCTGATGGCCGCGGCCGAACGCGACGGCGACTACTCCGTCGCCGACCGGGCGGCGGCGCTGCTGCGCCAGGCGCTCGCCATCACCCCGGAGGGCGCGCCGCAGCGGCTGCACCACCTCTCCGCGCTGGGACGGGTGTATCGGGACCAGTTCCGCCACCTCGGTCGCCGTGCCGCCCTGCAGGCGGCGATCGACGCGCACCGGGGGAGCCTCGCGTCGACGCCGCCCGGCGACCCGCAGCGGGCGTTCCGGCTGTTCAACCTCGCTACCGTGCTGAGCGACCGGTACGAGCTCCTCGACGACGTCGCGGCGTTGGACGAGTCGATCCGCCTGCTCGACGAGGCCGTCCTCGCCGACGCCGGCGGGGCACCGCTGCCCGTGCCGGCCCGGATCAACCTCGGCCAGCGGCTACGGGACCGCTGGCATCGTCGCGGCGACCCGACCGACCTCGACCGCGCCGTGGAGGTCCTCGCGGCCGCGGCCGACCCCGGGGCGGCCCTGATGTACGCCATGGTGATCACCGAGCGGTACACCGAGCGACGCACCCCGGCCGACCTGGACGCGGCGATCGAGGCGAACCGGGCCGCGGTGGCCGTGGCGGGCAGCCTGCCGAAGGACCTCGCCGACCTCGCCGACCTCGCCCGGATCGGTCTCGCGGCCCTGCTCGGCCAGCGGTACGAAGACAGCCACGCCCCGGCCGACCTGGACGGGGCGATCTTCGCGTACCGGACGGCGGTGGACGCCGCGGCCGGAGCCGACCGGGCCGGGCTGCGACGCGCACTGGGCGGCCTGCTGGCCTCCCGCTACGAGCTGCACCGGCACCGCGGCGACCTCACCGAGTCACTGCGGCTGCTCCGCACGGCGGTCGCCGCCACGGACGAGCCGGTGACGCGGGCCCTGCTCCTGCGCGACCTCGGCCACGTCCTGCACCGCCACCACACCGGCCTGCTCGGTCTCGACACCCTGCGGGAGTGCCACGACCTGCTGGCCGAGGCGGAGCGACTGCTCCCGGCCGGTCACCCGGAACGCCCCCACCTCCTGCGCGACCTCGGCGAGGCCCGGCGCGAGTTGGCCGACGCGGCGGGGGAGCCCGAGCTGCTGGAGCCGGCCGTGGCCACGCTACGCGCCGCCGTCGCGGCCGCCGCCGATTCGCCGCTGCTGCCCCAATCCCTGTCCAACCTGGGCGTCGCCCTGCAGGCGCTCTTCGCCCATACGCAGGATCTGGCGACCCTCACCGAGGCGGTCGCCGTACTGCGCCGGGCCCTGGAGGCGGCCCCGCCCGGTCACCCCGACCGGCTGCTCGTCCTCACCAACTACGGCGCGGCCCTGAACCGGCGGGTCGACCTGGCGGTCGAGGGAATGACCGACGCGACACCGAAGGCCGGTGGGCCGGCAAGAATCGGCGCCGACGGCCACCCGCCGCCCCCCGAGCTGGAACGGGACGCGCAGACGGCCGTCACGCTGCTGCGGGAGGCCGCCGAGCTGGCCCGGCACGAGGCCGACGAGGAGCGTGCCCCGGTCGTCCACATCCTCGCCCTCGCCCTCCTGCTCCGGCACCAGCTGACCGGAGACCTGGCGGACGTCGACGAATCGGTCGACCTGCTGCGCGACGTACGCGCGGCCCTGCCGCCGTTCCCGCCGGACGGTCACCGGCTGTACATCGACGCGCTCGCTCCGACCGCCACGCTGCCCGAAGGGTCGAGCTGGCCCCGGCTCTGGTGGTGCCCCACCGGGTTGCTCACCCTGCTGCCGCTGCACGCCGCCGCGCCGATGGAGGGCCGCGACGGCGTGCTGGACCGGGTCGTGCCGTCGTACACCGCGTCGCTGCGGGCGCTGCGGCGAGCCCGCGACGCGGCGCCGGCCGGCGGGGGACCGATCACCTCCGCGCTGGTGGTCGGCATGCCGCGGACACCGGGCCTGGCCGACCTGCCCGCGGTGGCGCGCGAGGAGGGCGTCGTCCGCCGGTATCTGCCGCAGGTGACCTCCCTGACCGGCCCGGCCGCGACACCGCAGGCGGTCCTCGCCGCGCTGCCCCGACAGCCGGTCGTCCACCTCTGCTGCCACGGCACCCAGCGCCTGGACGCGCCGACCGAGGGGCGGCTCGTGCTCTCCGGCGGGCCGCTGCAGGTGCGCGACCTGTGGCGCCCCGCCGGCACCGCCGCGGCCCTCGCCGTGCTGTCCGCCTGCGAGACGGTACGCGGTGGGGCGGCCCTGGCGGACGAGGCGCTCACCCTCGGCACCGCGTTCCAGCTCGCCGGCTTCCGGCACGTCATCGGCGCGCTCTGGTCCATCTCGGACGCGCTGGCCGCGCAGCTCAGCGCGGAGTTCTACGCGCGGCTCGCGGTGCCCGGCGGTATCGACCCGGAACGTGCCGCGCCCGCCCTGCACCACGCGGTGCGCCGGCTCCGTGCCGTGCTGCCCGGCCGGCCGGACCTCTGGGCGGGTTACGTCCACATCGGGCCGTGACCGGCCTCGGCGGGCCGGCGCCACCGCCTCCCGGTGGTCACCGAGGGGCGCCGGTGGCAGCGCCGCCCCGGAGAGCGGGCCGTGCGCCGCCCGCAGCAGTGCGAGGTCGCAACGCCACCGGGGACGGAACCCCCGAACGGTGCGGGACGGAACGGATCCGGCAGCTCCGGTCGGAACGGGGCGCTCCGGCCGGAATGACCGAGCGGCGACCACGCCGTCACGGCCCGTGCGACGCTGAGCCGGTGCCGGTGATGCCGACCCGTGGGCGGGCGACGGCGCGCACGGCGGGAGGGGGCTGCAATGGCGGGAGTGCCGCAGGTCGACTTCGCGCTCGACACGTACGAGTGCATCGTGCTCTACCCGGGGCGGGCCGGCCGAGCGCTGTCGACCCAGACCATCCAGCGGCTGCAGGCCGAGCACGCCGAGCACATGGACGCGCTGCACCGGCGCGGCATCGTCCTGGTCTCCGGCTCGGTCGACGGGCGGGCGGACAACCCGGACCCGCCGATCGGGTTCGGGCTGGCCCGTACCGGCTCAGTGGAGGACGTGCGCAGCGTGATGGAGGCCGACCCCGCGGTGCAGGCGGGGCTCTACCGGGTGGACGTGATGACCTTCCTCTGCCCGGCCGGGTCGCTGGAGTTCCCCCTCGCGAAGACCGAGAGCTGAGGGCGGCGGCGCGGACGGCCACTGACTTCGTGCGGATACGGCTCGCGCTCGGGCCGGGAGGACCCGGCACCCGGCCGGAACGGGAGGCGTACGATTCCCGGCGCGCGGTCGCCGTTGCCCGCCAGCCAGAACGTCCCGGATGCGGTTCCACCCTGTGTTCCACGCGTGTTCGCGTGTCGGTGGAGAATTGTTCCGCAGCCCGCGAGGGGGTCGGTCAGCAGCCCGACCCGGAGGAGAGACTAGCCTGATGGGCGTGACACGCCGCGCGAAGATCGTCTGTACTCTCGGCCCCGCCACCTCTTCCCCGGAGCGCATCCGGGGGCTCGTAGAGGCCGGGATGAATGTGGCGAGACTCAACTTCAGTCACGGCAGCCACGCCGACCACGAAGCCGTTTATCGGCTGGTCCGGGAGGCGGCCGAGGCGGCCGGTTCCCCGGTGGCGGTCCTCGCCGACCTCCAGGGTCCCAAGATCCGCCTGGGCAAGTTCGCCGACGGCCCGTACGAGTGGCGTACCGGCGACTCCGTCGTGATCACCAGCGACGACATCCTCGGCACGAAGGACCGCGTCTCCTGCACCTACAAGCGGCTGCCGCAGGAGGTGAAGCCCGGTGACCGGCTGCTGATCGACGACGGCCGCGTCGCCGTCGAGGTCACCGACGTGCAGGGCAACGACATCCGCTGCCTGGTCACCGAGGGCGGCCCGGTCTCCAACAACAAGGGCGTGTCGCTGCCGAACGTGGCGGTCAGCGTTCCGGCGCTGTCGGAGAAGGACGAGGAGGACCTGCGCTTCGCGCTCGGCCTCGGCGCCGACATGATCGCGCTGTCCTTCGTCCGCTCGCCCGACGACATCAAGCGCGTGCACGCGATCATGAACGAGGTCGGAGTGCAGCGGCCGGTGCTGGCCAAGGTCGAGAAGCCGGAGGCGGTGGACCATCTGGAGGCCATCGTGCTGGCCTTCGACGGCGTCATGGTCGCCCGCGGTGACCTCGGCGTCGAGATGCCGCTGGACGAGGTCCCGCTGGTGCAGAAGCGCGCCGTGCAGCTCTGCCGGGAGAACGCCAAGCCGGTCATCGTGGCGACCCAGATGCTCGACTCCATGATCGAGAATTCCCGCCCGACCCGCGCCGAGGCCTCCGACGTGGCCAACGCGGTGCTCGACGGCGCGGACGCGGTGATGCTCTCCGGTGAGACCAGCGTCGGCAAGTACCCGGTGCTCACCGTCAGCACCATGGCCAGGATCGTGACGACCACCGAGTGCGGCTCGTTCGCCGTGCCGCGGCTGCAGCACGACCCGCGTACCCACGGCGGCGCCCTCACCATCGCCGCCTCCTCCATCGCACGGGCCATCGGCGCCAAGGCGCTGGTCGCCTTCTCCCAGACCGGCGACACGGTGCGGCGGCTCAGCCGACTGCACTGTGACCTGCCGCTGCTGGCCTTCACCCCCGTGCCGGAGGTGCGCAACCAGCTCGCCCTCGCCTGGGGCGTCGAGACGTTCCTGATGCCCTTCGTCGAGCACACCGACGACATGTTCCGCCAGGTCGACGAGGCGCTGCTCGGCCTCAACCGGGCCAACCCCGGCGACTACGTGGTGATCGTGGCGGGCAGCCCGCCCGGCACCCCCGGCTCGACCAACACGCTCCGCGTGCACCAGCTCGGATCGTTGGTCGACGCGGCCTCGGCGCGGGCCTTGCAGTGACCGACCCGAAGGTCGTGGTCGGCCAGGCCGCGGTCGACCAGCTGCTCGAGGTGCTCGATCTCGAACAGACCGCCACCATGACCTTCCGGGGGATGAGCCCGCCCGTCGGGCCGCAGCGGGTGTACGGCGGGCAGGTCGCCGGCCAGGCGCTGGTGGCCGCCGGCCGTACGGTCGACCGGGAGCGGTTCGTGCACTCGCTGCACGGCTACTTCGTCCGCCCCGGCGACCCGGCCGAACCGATCGAGTACCAGGTGGAGAACGTCCGGGACGGGCGCTCCTTCTCGGTACGCCGCTCGGTGGCCCTCCAGCACGACAAGCCGATCTTCTTCATGTCGGCCTCCTTCCAGCGGGTGGAGGAGGGGCTGGACCACCAGGCGCCGGCGCCGCTGGACGTGCCGGGGCCGGACGAGGTGCCGACGATGCCCGACCGGCTCGCCCGCTATCCCGAACGGCTCGGCATCTGGTCCCAGATTCCGCGCCCGATCGACGTCCGCTACGTCGGCGAGCCCGGCTGGGTCCGCCCGGGCGACCGCCCCGCCAACCCGCACCAGCGGGTGTGGATGCGGATCGACGGCAAGCTGCCGGACGACCCGCTGCTGCACGCCTGCGCGCTGACGTACGCCTCCGACCTGACCCTGCTCGACTCGGTGCTCTCCGTGCACGGCGAGGTGTGGGGTCCGGGCGGGGTCGTCGGGGCCAGCCTCGACCACGCGCTCTGGTTCCACCGGCCGTTCCGCGCCGACGAGTGGTTCCTCTACGACTGCTGGAGCCCGTCGGCGTCGGGTGCCCGGGGGTTGGCCACCGGGCGGATGTTCACCACGGACGGCCGCCAGATCGCCAGCGCCGTGCAGGAGGGGCTGCTGCGGCGCGTCGGCGCGTGACCGATCGGCCGAGGGTCGGCGGACCGGGCGGCTGACCAGCCCGATAACCTTTGCGGCATGCGTCTCTCCGCTCGGGTCGACTACGCCCTCCGTGCGACCGCCGAGCTCGCGGCGACGGCCACCGGGCCGGGACGGGGCCGGCCGGTCACCGCCGACCAGATCGCCCGGGCCCAGGAGATCCCGCCGAAGTTCCTGGAGAGCATCCTGCTGCAGCTGCGCCGCGGCGGCATCGTCCAAGCCCAGCGTGGTCCCGAGGGCGGCTACTGGCTGGCCCGCCCGGCGGACGAGATCTCGTTGGCCGAGGTGATCCGGGTGATCGACGGGCCGCTCGCCCACGTTCGGGGGCAGCGTCCGGAGCAGCTCGGCTACCACGGCCCGGCCCGCTCGTTGCAGGAGGTCTGGATCGCCCTGCGGGCGAGCGAGCGGGAGATCCTGGAGCTGGTGACGATCGCCGACGTGGCCGGCGGGACGTTGCCGTCGCGGGTCACCGAGCTGGCCGCCGACCCGCGCGCCTGGACCTGATCCCACGGCTGGGCCTGCCGACCCCGCCCGCACCACCGCAGTCCCGCCCCGCCACCGCCGGCGCCGCGCGCTGGCTGGCGGGCCCCCTGTCCGGGCCGACGGGCCCTGTCCGGCCGCCGCGCCGCGGCTCCGCCACCGAAGTAACCGTCCGTACTGACTACGGAGAGCTGCCGCCGCCGCCTGGCGGTGCCTCGCTCTTTCGGCCCTTTGCTCTGCACCCGCCGACGCACCACCCCGCCGAGCTGGGGTTTTCGAAGGCGAGCCCCGAGTCGGGCAGCCGAATTCGGTGACGGTGCGCGACTGGCGCGTATAGGGGTGCAGAGCAAAGGCGGCGGCGAGGTCCACTCCACCCCGCCGGAAAGTTGCGCTCCGTAATGGCCGACGGCCGGGAATCAAGGGGTCGGCAGCGGCACGGCGAGGGGTCAGCCTTCGAACAGCTCGGCAGCACGGACCAGCGAGGCAGCACCGACCAGAGCGTCAACGCCCGAGCGTCCAGAGGGTCCGATAAATGCGCGCCGACGAGACGGTGTCGCGGCAGGCACCGGGCCGCAGCCGCGGAATCCGCTCAGCTACGGCCCGGTGCGCCACACCGCGGCATTCCCGACCCGTCCCGACCGGGAATGCCGTACCACCACCGGATATGAACCTAGGCCCCGTCCGGGTCGCGGGGGTGACACCAGCATGAAGATCGTGTTTCAGGCATTCCTCCGCAGGCCGCCGGCGACCTGCTCGGCGACCAGCTCGAACGAGCGCACCCGGTCCGCCACGTCGTAGACCATCGTGGTGAGCATCAGCTCGTCCGCGCCGGTACGCGCCAACAGCTCGGTCAGCTGACGGCGCACCGTCTCCGGCGAGCCGACCGCCTGACCCTCCAGGCGCTGCGCCATGAACTCCCGCTCGACCTCGGTGTACGGGTACGCCGCGGCCTCCTCCGGGGTGGCCAACGGCTGCGGCCGGCCGGAGCGCATTCGGAGGAAGGAGAGCCCGGCCGGCCCCGCGAGCCAGTGCGCGCGCTCGTCCGTCTCCGCGCAGAACACGTTGACCGCCACCATGGCGTACGGCTTCTCCAGGAACCGCGACGGCCGGAAGTGCTGCCGGTACAGCATCAGCGCCGGCAGGGTGTTCTGCGCGCTGAAGTGGTGCGCGAACGAGAACGGCAGCCCGAGCAGACCGGCCAACTGGGCGCTGAACCCGCTCGAACCGAGCAGCCAGACCGCCGGCTGCTCGCCCAGGCCCGGAGTGGCGGTGATCGGGCCCGGCTGCTCGCCGCTGAAGTAGTTCATCAGGTCGGCCAGCTCACGGGGGAACCCCTCGGCCGAGAGCCCCTCCATGGTCCGGCGCAGCGCCAAGGCCGTCACCTGGTCCGTACCCGGGGCGCGGCCGATGCCCAGGTCGATCCGGCCCGGATGCAGCGCCTCCAGCGTGCCGAACTGCTCGGCCACCACCAGCGGCGCGTGGTTGGGCAGCATCACCCCACCAGAACCGAGCCGGATCGTCGAGGTCGCCGCCGCCAGGTGCGCGATGAGCACCGGCGGGGCGGAGCTCGCGATCGCCGGCATGTTGTGGTGCTCGGCCACCCAGAACCGGTGGTAGCCCAGCTCCTCGGTGCGGCGGGCCAACTCGGTGGTGTGTCGCAGGGCCTCGCCCGGGGTGGCGCCGGTGGCGACCGGCGCAAGGTCAAGAACGGAGAGCGGTACGTCGATCACAAGCGTGGCCAACCCCGTGGACGTCGGGTTTGTTCCCGGATGCGACTCAACCCACGCCCCGCGCCTGCTCGAAGATCAAACTCGTCTGGGTGTGCTGTACCGCCGGGTCCACGGCCAGGTGATCGAGTACGAAGTCCCGCAGCGCGTCCGCCGACGCCGCCCGCACGTGCAGCACGTAGTCCTCCGCGCCGGCAACGTGGAAGACCGACACCACCCCCGGCAGCCGCACCGACCGAGCCCGGAACGCATCCACCACCTGCCGGTCGTGCGCGCTCAACCGCACGGAGACCAGCGCCTGCAACGGCAGACCCAGCGCCGCCGGGTCGATCTCGGCGTGGAAACCGCGGATCGCCCCGCTCTCCCGCAGCGCCCGGGTACGCGCCAGACACGTCGACGGCGCCACGCCGACCCGCTCCGCCAGCGCGTTGTTCGGCATCCGCCCGTCAGCGGCCAACTCGGCGAGGATCGCGCGGTCGGTGTCGTCGAGGGCGGACGACGGCCGCAGATCATTCGATACAAGGGTCACCCGGCCATCCTGTACCGAACATCACTCGAATTCAATCCCTACTCACAGAATCATCTTCGGAGCTATTGCGTCACATCAGCCTGATATTCGACGCTTCCGTCGTGACGACCGTGGACACCCGCGCCGTGCACGCCGGACGCGACGACCTGAACGCACTCGGCGTCCACGTGCCGCCCATCGACCTCTCCACCACCAACCCGCTGCCGTCGGTCTCCGCCGGCGGCGACGCCTACGAGCACCTCGCCACCGGCGGACCGCTCGCACCCGGCGACAGCGCCGTCTACCAGCGGCTCTGGAACCCCACCGTGGCCCGGTTCGAGACCGCCCTCGCCGATCTCGAAGGCACCGCCGCCTCCGTCGCCTTCGCCAGCGGCATGGCCGCGCTCAGCGCCACCCTGCTCGCCGCCACCCGCGACGGCCGCCGCCACGTCGTCGCCGTCCGCCCCCTCTACGGCGGAACCGACCACGTGCTCGCCACCGGCCTGCTCGGCACCGCCGTCACCTGGGCCCGCCCCGACGAGATCGCCACCGCCGTACGCCCCGACACCGCGCTCGTCATCGTCGAGACTCCCGCCAACCCCACCTGCGACCTCGTCGACATCGCCGCCCTCGCCCACGCCGCCGGCGACGTGCCACTCCTCGTCGACAACACCGTCGCCACCCCGGTGCTCCAACGGCCCACCCGGCACGGCGCCACCCTCGTCCTGCACAGCGCCACCAAGAGCATCGGCGGCCACGGCGACGTCCTCGCCGGCGTCGTCGCCTGCGACGCCGACTGGGCGGCCCGGCTCCGGCAGGTCCGCGCGGTCACCGGCGCGATCCTCCACCCGCTCGGGGCGTACCTCCTGCACCGTGGCCTGCAGACCCTGCCGATCCGGGTCCGCGCCCAGCAGGCAGCCGCCGAGAAGCTCGCCGGCTGGTGCGCCGACCACCCCGCCGTCGAGCGGGTGTACCACCCGTCCCTGCACGACCCGGCCGGGCTCGTCGGCCGGCAGATGAGCGGCACCGGCAGCCTGCTCGCCATCGACGTACGCGGCGGCGCGCCCGCCGCCGCCACCGTCGCCGGCGCCTGCCGCCTGATCACCCACGCCGTCAGCCTCGGCGGGGTGGACACCCTCATCCAGCACCCCGCCTCGCTGACCCACCGCCCGGTGGCCGGCGACGCCAAGCCCGACGGGGGACTGCTGCGGATCTCGGTCGGTCTCGAGGACCCGGAGGACCTGCGGGCCGACCTGGCGCAGGCGCTCGCCCTGATCGGCTGACAGCGGCACCGACCGCGCGGCGGACGATTCAGGCCAGATCGCGGCCGGAGAGCACCCGCCGGGGCGAACCCTGCCGGGCCACCCGCAGCATCGCCCGGCCCAGCAGGTCGGTGGTGGTCACCTGGTTCGGGAAGAGCCGACGCAGCACCGGGAAGAGCGGGCGGGTCACCGCGTAGCCGAGCCGGTACCAGCGGGTCTTCGACACCACGTCGTGCGTCGGCTGGATGAACCCGGGCCGCGCCGCGTAGCCGTTCGGCAGCAGACCGAGCACTGCGTTCTCGGCGCGGCCCTTGACCCGCGCCCACATCACCCGCCCCCGCTCCGAGGAGTCGGTGCCGAGCCCGGAGACGTAGACGAACGTCGCATCCGGGCTCACCTCGGCCAGCAGCCGGGCCGCGGCCACCGGATAGTCGTAGCTGACCCGGGTGTAGGTGACCTCGTCCAGGCCCAGCGAGGAGACGCCCAGGCAGTAGAAGCAGGCGTCGACGCCGGAGAGTTCGTCGCGCACCCCGGCCAGCTCCCCGACGTCGGGGATCGTGATCTCACGCAGCTTCGGGTGTTGCCGGCCGGTCGGCGTCCGCCCGATCACCAACACGCTCGTCACGTCGTCGGCGAGCAGGCACTCCCGCAGCACACCCTGCCCCACCATCCCGGTCGCGCCGAAGACGACAACCCTCACCGCTGCTCCTCCCTGTCGCGCGCCACGAGCCGGGCCACCGCGTCGGTGACCGTCTGTCGGCGTCGGCTCAGCGCCTCCGGACCATCGGCGGGGGCCAGCTCCGCCGAGCCGAGCATGGAGAGCGCGACGACCAGCAACAGCAGCTCCTCCGGCGGATAGCGGTCGGGTAGCCGGCCGGCGCGCTGGGCCGCGGCGATCGCCGCCGCCTTGTCCGCGTTCGACAGGGCCACCGCCTCGGGCAACGCCACCATTCCGCCGCGTTCCAGGGAGTGCCAGAGCAGCAGTCGCAGGGCCTGCGGATGGGTCTGGTTGCGGTCGAAGAGACGGCCCGCGTACTCGGGCAGATCGCCCGGATCGATCGGGACCTCCGCGACCGTGCTCACCACCAGCGCGTCGAAGACCGCGTCGAAGAGCTGGTCCTTGTTGCCGAAGTAGGTGTAGATCAACGCCTTGTTCGCACCCGCGGCGGCGGCGATCCGGTCCACCCGTGCTCCGGCGATGCCGCGCTGCGCGAACTCGTCGGCGGCGGCGGCGAGCAGCCGGCGCCGGGTGTCCTCCGCGTCCCGTGCCATAGCGCCAGGATAGCCGACTAACCAGTTAGTTGCGGAGCTGCCACCCACGTGCTTCACTAGGCAAGTAACCAACCGTTCAGTTACATCGTCTGGAGGAGAAGCATGAGTGGCTTCACCGTCCCCGACCAGTCCGGCCGGCTCGCCGTCGTCACCGGAGCGAACAGCGGCCTCGGCCTGGAGACCGCCCGTCGCCTCGCTGCAGCGGGCGCCGAGGTGATCCTCGCGGTCCGCGACGTCCGAAAGGGCGACCTCGCCGCCGACGACATCCGGGCCACCACGCCCGCCGCCCGACTCCGCGTCGAGCAACTCGACCTGTCCCGCCTCGCCTCGGTCGCCGACTTCGCAGATCGGCTCACCGCCCACGGGCGGACGCTGGACCTGCTGGTCAACAACGCCGGAGTGATGGCCGTCCCGACCCGGCACACCACGGCCGACGGCTTCGAGCTGCAGTTCGGCACCAACCACCTGGGCCACTTCGCGCTCACCGGACGCCTGCTGCCACTCTTGACGGCCGGCCACGACCCCCGGGTGATCACTCTCAGCAGCGGCACCCACCACTTCGGCAGGATCGACTTCGACGACCTGCAGGGCGAGCGCCGGTACGGTGCCCAGCGCGCGTACGCCCAGTCGAAGCTCGCCACGCTGATGTTCGCCGACGAACTCCAGCGACGCAGCGACCGCTACGACTGGCACCTGCTCAGCAACGCCGCGCACCCCGGCGCGACCCGGACGAACCTGCAAACCGCCGGCCCCAGCCTCGGTCTTGCTCGCAGCGCGATGCCGCTCTCCACCCGGCTCACCCTGCGCATCCCCGGGTTCTGGCAGGACGTCGACCACGGCGCCCTGCCCACCCTCTACGCCGCCACCAGCCCGCACGCGACCGGCGGCGAGTACTACGGGCCGGGCGGCCCGTTCGGCCTCACCGGCGAGCCCACCGTGGCGCGCAAGTCGCGGCGGTCGCGGGACGCCGCCGTGGCCGCGCGGCTCTGGCAGGAGTCCGAGCGGCTCACCGGCGTGAGCTACCTTCACTCGGTGGCGCCCGCCGATCGCTGACGCGCCCGCCGGTTGGCCTCGGCGGTGCCGGCCTCACGACTTCGGGCCGACGTGCCGGTCGAGCGCGGCGACCGCGTCCCGCCGGGCGACGGAGAGCGAGTTGCGCCGGTTCATCCGCCAGGCGACGCCGAGCAGGTCGAGGGCCCATTGGCAGAGGCCGATGATGTCGGCCGACTCGTTGGTGAAGAGGTAGCGCGGGTAGACGTACTGCCGGCCCCGCACCGTCACCCGGTTGGCGACCCGGCAGCCGTCGGAGTGGAACAGGCCTCGCGCGAAGTCGCCCGGGTGAGCGGCCACGATCTCCCGCTGCCACCCGGCCAGGACGATCGGCCGCTCGTGCTTCCTGCCCGGCCCGTGCTGGGGGAGCAGGCAGGGCCAGTGGGTGCCGTAGCTCTGCACGCCGACGCACCCCTGCTTCTGCACTCGCTGCACGGAGCCGGCGAGCACCGCCGTCATGGCCTGTTCGCACGCGTCGATCAGGTTCGGCCAGGTGTTGGTGCAGTAGATCCGCAGGACCGGCACTCGTGAACTGGTGACCAGGTGGCCGTCGCCGAGGTAGAGACCGAGCAGGTATGCGTAGGAATTCGGGTCTGTCGGATTGTCGACGTCGTCCCGGCATCGAAAGCAGCGCAGCTCAGTGCCGTGTCGCCGGGGATTCGGCCGGTCGTTACACCAATGCCAGGCGGTGGGGTAGGGGAGGTTGAGGCCGCGAGCCACCTCCGCCACCGTTCGGCCGGCCAGGTGCTGCTCGCGTGCTCGAGCGCGGATCTCGCGGGGATGCACGCGAGCATTCTCGAACAGCCGTACGACAGATGTGCCGGGAGCGGGACTTGAACCCGCACGCCCTTTCGGGCAGATGCTTTTGAGGCATCCGAGTCTGCCGATTCCTCCATCCCGGCGTCACCCCTGCGCGGGGTGTGGCCCACTGTACCCGACTAGGCTTCTGCGAGAGCATGGGTGGGTGACCGTGCAGAAGCTCGACTGGTGGGGGTAGGGGTGGCCGAGACGCAGACGGATGCCGAGCGCAGGCGGGTACTGATCGCCGAGGACGAGGCGCTCATCCGGCTGGACCTCGCCGAGATGCTGGTCGAGGAGGGCTACGAGGTGGTGGGCGAGGCCGGCGACGGCGAGACCGCCGTCCGGCTCGCCGAGGAGCTCAAGCCCGACCTGGTGATCCTCGACATCAAGATGCCGATCATGGACGGGTTGGCGGCGGCCGAGCGGATCGCCGGCGCCCGGATCGCCCCGGTGATCATCCTGACCGCCTTCAGCCAGCGGGACCTGGTCGAGCGGGCTCGCGCGGCCGGCGCGATGGCGTACCTCGTGAAGCCCTTCCAGAAGAGTGACCTGGTCCCGGCGGTGGAGATCGCGCTCTCCCGCTACTCCGAGGTCGCCGCCCTGGAGGCGGAGGTGGCCGGGCTGACCGATCGCCTGGAGGTCCGCAAGGCGGTGGAGCGCGCCAAGGGCGCCCTGATGACCACCTACGGGATGACCGAGCCGCAGGCGTTCAAGTGGATCCAGCGCACCGCGATGGACCACCGGATGACCATGAAGGAGGTCGCCGAGCGGATCCTCGTGGAGACCGCCGGCGGCGAGGCGCCGCGTCCTGCACCCTGATCGAGGTACGCCCCGGCCGTCCGGGCGGGAAGGGCCGCGCGGGGAGCGCGCCGACGACCATCGATCGATAGCATCGGATCCGTGTCGGTCCGGCAGGTGATGGTGGTGCTCGGCCTGCTCGCCGTGCTCCTCACCGGCTGCGAGCGGGTGACGCCGTCCGGCGGCGACCATCCGCGTGCGGTCCAGCCGGTGTGGCGACCGCTTACGTTGCCGGTGCCGCCGGGCGCTCCGGGCCGTCCGCTGCTGCGGGACGCGGCGGCGTGCGCCGGCCGGTGGTACGTGGTGGGCGGGGTGGCGGAGCCGGCGGGGGCGACCCGGCCGGCGGTCTGGTCGAGTGTCGACGGTGCGATCTGGTCGGTGTCGCGGCTGGTGCCGTCGAGTTTCTACGGTCGACAGCACCTGCTCTACGCCGCCGCGTGCCGCGACGGCCGGCTTGCCGCGCTCGGGACCGCGAGTGGTGGGGTGCACGGCAATCCGCGGATCGGCAGTTGGGTCGAGGGCGCCGACGGGGCGGTCCGGGAGGTGGCGGCGCCGTTCGAGCGGTTCGGCGGTCCCCGTGCGGTGAGCGCGGCCCGGTTGGTGGCCGGCCCGTCCGGCTGGTTGATCGTCGGGTCGCGGGTCGACGGGGCGGCGGTGTGGGCCTCCACCGACGGCCGGGAGTTCACGTTGCGTGCGGGGTTGCCCGAGCTGGCCGGTGACGGGCGGGGTCGGACAGCGGCGTACGACGGGTTGGCGACCGGTTCGGGTTGGCTCGTGGTGGGGGCGGTGTTGCCGGCCGGCGGGACGGGGTTGGCGCCGTTGGCGTGGACCTCCCGGGACGGGCTGGGGTGGCGGCGGGCGGAGCTGCCGGCGGCGAGCGGCCGGGGGCAGGCGCAGCGGGTGGTGTCGGTGGGCGGCGCGGTGGTGGCGGTGGGTCCGGCGGGGGACCGGTTCGCGGCGTGGCGTGGGGTCGCCGATCCGGTGGCGGACGGGGCGGCGACGCGGTGGCGGGAGGCCGGGGGGTTCCCGGCGGCCGGGCCGGGGGTGGCCACGGTGTCCGGGTTGGTGGCCGTCGGTTCGGGTCTGCTGGCGGTGGCCCGGGCCGGTGCGGGTCATGTGCTCTGGTACTCGGATGACCTTGGTGGTTCGTGGCGGTCGGTGCGGATGCCGGTGGTGGTCGCGGACACCGGCGAGACCGCGGTGGCGGTGGCCGCCCAGGGGGAGCGACTGCTGTTGATCGCCGACGACGGTCGGGGTCCGCGCGTCTGGTGGACGCCGGTCTCGGGGTTCGCCGCCGACGAGGGGGATAAATCCCTTCCCAGCACGTGGAATTGAACTTCTGGGGCGTCTGATGAGGATGTTCTTACAGCGATCGTTTCCAATCCGCCACGCCGTGTAACGGTTCGGTCAACCCAGTCGCTCGGGACTTACGTCACTGCTCTGCGGTGGGATAACGTCCGGCCCCAGACCGGAGACGACGGTCGGGTTCGTACGCTCCGCAAGGGCCAATGGCCGGCGGGTGGTTCGAACCATGGGACGGAGGAGGGTTCGGGCCTTGAGGCAGAAGCTCACGCGTGTGATCGGTGGAGTGGCCATGCTGGCGCTCGTCGCCGGCGGCGCCGCTTGCTCCAGTGGCGGTGAAGAGACCGCGTCCGGCGACAAGTGCGGTAACAAGATCGCGTTCTTCGGCGCGCTGACGGGTAGCTCGGCGGCGCTCGGCATCAACGAGAACAACGGCGTCAAGCTGGCGGTCGACAAGTACAACAAGGAGAACGCCGACTGCAAGGTCGAGCTCGTCGAGCTGGACTCGCAGGGCAGCCCCGACCAGGCCCCGGGTCTGGCGCAGAAGGCCATCGACGACACGAAGATCCTCGGCATCGTCGGCCCGGCGTACTCGGGTGAGTCGGAGGCTGCCGGTCCGCTCTTCAACGAGGCGGGCCTGCCGACCATCACCGCGTCCGCGACCAACCCGACCCTGGCCCAGCAGGGCTGGAAGACCTTCTTCCGCGCGGTCGGCAACGACCTCAGCCAGGGCCCGGCGGCCGGTAACTACATCAAGAACGTGATCAAGGCCGACCGGGTCTTCGTCATCGACGACCAGTCCGCCTACGGCGCCGGCCTCTCCCAGGAGGTCCAGAAGGTGCTCGGCTCGGCGGTCGTCGGCACGGACAAGGTCCAGGGCGAGGGCAAGCAGACCGAGTTCTCCGCGGTCGTCACCAAGGTCAAGGCCGCGAACGTGAAGGCGGTCTTCTACGGCGGCTACTACCAGGAGGCCGGCCTGATCCGTAAGCAGCTCACCGCTGCCGGGGTCACCGCTCCGCTGGTCGCCGGTGACGGCGTCAACGACGGCGCGTACATCACCTCCGCGGGCGCGGCGGCGGCCGAGGGCACCATCCTCACCTGCCCGTGCCAGCCGGCCACCGAGGCGCGTGGCACGTTCATTGAGGAGTTCAAGGCGCTCAACGGCGTCGACCCGGGCACCTACAGCGACACCGCCTACGACGCGGCCAACATCCTGCTCGCCGGCATCAAGGACGGTAAGACCACCCGTGAGGGGCTGCTGGAGTTCGTGAAGGGCTACAGCGGTGAGGGTGTCGCGGCCAGCTACAAGTTCGTCGAGGGCGGCGAGCTGGACCCGGCGCAGGTCAAGGTCTGGGCCTTCAAGGTGACGGGCGGCAAGGTCGTCCCGGACCAGGAGATCCCGAAGTCCTGACATCGGTCGCTGCTACAGCGATTGATTCGTGATCGCGGGTGCGGCCGGGAGCTCGCTCCCGGCCGCACCCCTTTGTCTCTCCAGACCTGATGGAGCGTCCCTTCATTGAACTTCGACGATCTATTCTCCAATTTCGCGCAGTACACCACGACCGGCCTGACGCAGGGCGCCATCTACGCTCTCGTCGCGCTCGGCTACACGCTGGTCTACGGTGTGCTGCGACTCATCAACTTCGCCCACTCCGAGGTCTTCATCGCGGGCGCGTTCGCCGCGATCTGGACCTGGAACGGATTCGGTCTCGACCAGAACTCGCAGGTCAGCGGCGTCGGGTCGATCCTCTTCTACCTGCTGGTGGCGATGATCGTCGCGGCGATCGCCTCCGCCGGCACGGCGACCGTGATCGAGCGGGTGGCGTACCGGCCGTTGCGTAAGCGCAACGCGCCGCCGCTGGCCTTCCTGATCACGGCGATCGGCGCGTCGATCGCCATCTCGGAGGCGTTCGGCGTCTACACCCGCCGACTGCCGGAGGGCGCTCCCATCCTGGTCAGCACGAAGCCGCTGTTCCACGTCTTCGGTGCGCCGATCGACGCGGTGCAGCTGCTCACCGTCGGCGCCGCGCTGGCGATGATGGTGGCGCTGGACATGTTCGTCAACCGCAGCCGGGTCGGCCGCGGCATCCGGGCGGTCGCCCAGGACGCCAACACCGCCGCGCTGATGGGTGTGAACAAGGACCGGATCATCCTGATCGTCTTCATCGCCGGCGGCACGATGGCCGGCGTCGCCGGGCTGCTCTACGACGTCCGGATCCAGACGCTGACCTACAGCGTCGGCTTCCTGCTCGGCCTCAAGGCCTTCACGGCCGCGGTGCTCGGTGGCATCGGTAACCTGCGCGGGGCGCTGGTGGGCGGTTTGCTGCTGGGCGTGATCGAGAACTACGCGTCGGGTCTCTTCGGCTCGCAGTGGAAGGACTTCGCCGCCTTCGCCGTGCTGGTGGTGCTGCTGATGTTCCGGCCCACCGGTCTGCTGGGCGAATCCCTGGGGAGGGCACGGGCATGACGACGACCGTTAATCCGCCGAGCCCGGAGCAACGCGAAGGGTTGCGGGATCGGCTGCGCCACGGTCGCGAGGCGGTCGCGCAGCGTTGGCACCACGCCCCGCGCTGGGTGCGCTGGGTGCTGCTGGCGGCGGTGATCGTGTTCTTCTACGCGCTGCCGAACAAGGAGTTCTACCAGTATCTGGGGCCGATCCCGACCCCGGGCGCGAACTTCACGCAGGTGCTCTTCACCGTCTCCATCTACGTGCTGATGGCGGTCGGCCTCAACATTGTGGTCGGCTTCGCCGGCCTGCTCGACCTGGGCTACTTCGGCTTCTTCGCCGTCGGCGCGTACACCGTGGCGGTGCTGACCTCGCCGAGCAGTGACATCAAGACGCTCTGGCCGTGGTTGCTGGTGGTGCCGATCGCGATCGCGCTGACCATGGTCTCCGGCGTCATGCTCGGTACGCCGACGCTGCGGTTGCGCGGTGACTACCTCGCGCTGGTGACCCTCGGCTTCGCCGAGATGATCCGGATCGCGGCGGTCAGCTCGCCCTTCCTGAAGGGCCAGCGGGGCTTCAACCAGATCCCGCACCCGCCGGGCCAGTACACCGACGGCAAGCCAATCTTCGGTGTGCTCGACGCCCGTCCGTACTACTGGCTGGTGCTCACGCTGATCATCGTGGTCGTGATCGGGGTGCGGAACCTGACGCACAGCCGGGTCGGCCGGGCCTGGATCTCGATCCGGGAGGACGAGGACGCCGCGCAGCTGATGGGCGTGCCGACCTTCAAGTTCAAGCTCTGGGCGTTCGCCGCGGGCGCCGCGATCGCCGGCCTGGCCGGTGCGCTCTTCGCCGGCAAGCAGAACTTCGTGAACTCGCAGAACTTCGAGCTGCTCAACTCGATCATCATCCTGGCCGCGGTCATCTTCGGTGGTTCGGGCAACATCGTCGGCGCGATCGTCGGCGGTGGGCTGGTCGCGTACATGATCGAGCGGTTCCGCGGCATCGAGCTGTTCGGCGTCGAACTGTACGAATACCGGTTCCTCTTCTTCGGTCTGGTCCTCGTGGTGATGATGATCTTCCGGCCGCAGGGCCTTATCCCGAACCGGCGACGGGCGGCGGAGTTCAAGGACCGCCGCAAGGAGGTGACCGTCGGTGAGTGAGACGGAGCAGAAGCCGGCAGTTCCGGCGCAGGCGACCGCCCCGGCGGTCGAGGCGGTGCCCGATCGGGAGCCGCTGCTGGAGGTGGACCGCGTCACGCTGCGCTTCGGCGGCGTGGTCGCGCTCAACGAGGTGGACTTCACCCTGTACAAGGGCGAGATCCTCGGTCTGATCGGCCCCAACGGCGCCGGCAAGACCACCTGCTTCAACGCGATGACCGGCATCTACCAGCCCACCGAGGGTGAGATCCGGTTCCGGGGCGAGAAGATCGCCGGCAAGAAGCGGCACCAGATCACCCGGTCGGGCATGGCGCGGACGTTCCAGAACATCCGCCTCTTCCCGGAGATGACCGCGCAGGAGAACGTGCTGGTGGGCGCGGACGCGCACCACAAGACCAGCGTGATCTCCGCGCTGCTGCGCCTGCCGCGGTACTGGAAGGAGGAGCGCGCGGGCCGGGAGAAGGCCGAGCGCCTGCTGGAGTTCGTCGGCATCCGGCATCGGATGCACGAGTTCGCCCGCAACCTCTCCTACGGTGAGCAGCGGCGGCTGGAGATCGCCCGGGCGCTCGCCACCGACCCGGTGCTGCTCTGCCTGGACGAGCCGGCTGCCGGCTTCAACCCGGCGGAGAAGGAGGAGCTGCTCCAGCTCATCCGGCAGATCCGGGACACCGGCGTGACCGTGCTGCTGATCGAGCACGACATGCGACTGGTCATGGGCGTCACGGACCGGATCGTGGTGCTGGAGTTCGGAAAGAAGATCGCCGAGGGGCTCCCCGCCGAGGTGCGGGACGACCCGAAGGTGATCGCGGCGTACCTGGGGGTGCCGGACGATGCTGCTTGAGATCGACGATGTGAGCCTGCTGTACGGGCGGATCCAGGCGCTGCACGGCATCAGCCTGACCGTGGAAGAGGGCGAGATCGTGGCGTTGATCGGTGCCAACGGCGCCGGCAAGTCGACCACGATGCGCGCGATCTCCGGGATCCGGCCGGTCGCCAGCGGCCGGATCCGGTTCGACGGTGAGGACATCACCAAGCTCCGGGCGGATCTTCGGGTGCGCCGGGGGCTCTGCCAGGCGCCCGAGGGCCGGGGCATCTTCCCGGGCATGACGGTGCTGGAGAATCTGGACATGGGTGCCTACACCCGGCGGGACCGGGCGGGCATCGCCCAGGACCTCGACCGGGTGCTGGGTCTCTTCCCACGCCTGGCGGAACGGCGTAAGCAGCAGGGCGGTACGCTCTCCGGCGGTGAGCAGCAGATGTTGGCCGTCGGAAGGGCGCTGATGAGCCGGCCGAAGCTGCTGCTGCTCGATGAGCCATCGATGGGGCTGGCTCCGATGCTCATCCAGCAGATCTTCACGATCATCACCGAGATCAACGAGCAGGGCACCACCATCCTGCTGGTGGAGCAGAACGCGCAGCAGGCGCTGGCCCGGGCGCACCGGGCGTACGTGCTGGAGACCGGCCGGATCGTCAAGAGCGGAACCGGTGAGGAGCTGCTGCACGACCCGTCGGTCAAGGACGCCTACCTCGGCGTCGCCTGACCGGCCGCCACCCCTCATCCCAAGGAGTGCACGTCATGTTCAACATCACTGGTGGACGCCGGGCTCTGCTCGGCGCCGCCGGGGCGGCCGCGCTGCTGCTCTCCCTCGCCGCCTGTGGGGAGGAGGAGCCCGCCGACTCGGCCGGCTCCGGCCCCTCGGTCAGCGCCTCGGCCGACGCCTCGCTGTCGGACAAGGTGCCGGCCGCGATCAAGGCGGACGGCAAGATCGTGGTGGGTACCGACTCGACGTACGCCCCCGCGGAGTACCTCGACACCGACGGCAAGACCGTGATCGGCTTCGACGTGGAGCTGTTCCGCGCGGTGGCCCAGAAGCTCGGCCTGCAGGCCGAGTTCGTCTCGGCGCCCTTCGGCGACATCATCACCGGTGTCAACACGGGCAAGTACGAGGTCGGCGTCTCCTCGTTCACGGTGAACGACGAGCGGAAGGCGCAGGCCAACATGGTCAGCTACTTCCAGGTCGGCACCCAGTGGGTGACCAAGGCCGGTAACCCGGCCGGCGTCGCGCTGGACAACGCCTGCGGCAAGAAGATCGCCGTGCAGAAGGACACCGTCCAGGTCGAGGACGTCCAGAAGCGCTCGCAGGCGTGCACCGCCGCCGGTAAGCCGGCCATCACCGTCGAGCAGTTCCCGGGCCAGGACGCCGCGACGGCCGCCGTGGTCTCGGGCAAGGACGACGCGATGCTCGCCGACTACCCGGTGGGTGTGTACGCGGTGACCCAGTCCAACGGGGCCCTCGAGCTGCTCGACAAGCAGTACGAGGCGGCGCCGTACGGCTACGTCGTGGCGAAGGACCAGGCGGCGTTCGCCGAGGCGGTCCGTGACGCCACGAAGGCGCTGATCGCCGACGGGTCGTACAAGACGGTGCTCGACAAGTGGAAGGTGGGCGACGGCGCGATCACGGACCCCGCGATCAACCCGTAACGCGACATGGCATCCGAGGAAGTGACAACCGTACGGGCGCGGCCGGAACCGATCAAGGCCGTGCCCGTACGGCACCCCGGCCGCTGGATCCTGGTGGCCGTGCTGGCCGTGCTGGCCGCGATGTTCGTCCACGTGCTGGTCACGAACAAGGCCTTCAACTGGTCCTTCATGGTGGACAAGATGTTCCGTCCACCGATCATCGAGGGGCTGCTGCGCGGCACCGTGCTGATGACGGTGCTGGCCATGCTGATCGGCGTAGTGCTGGGCGTGCTGGTCGCGATCATGCGGCTCTCCGACAACCCGATCCTGCGCGGGGTGGGCTGGCTCTACACCTGGTTCTTCCGGGCGGTCCCCCGGCTCGTCCTGCTGGCGGTCTTCGGCAACATCGGCATCCTGTGGAGCCGGATCGAGTTCGGGGTGCCCTTCGACACCCAGCTGGGGCAGCTGTTCGGCATCGACAACCTGCAGCTGCGGCTCTTCGGGTTCTCCTCGCGCGACATCATCACCGGCTTCATGGCCGGCCTGCTGGGGCTCGCGCTCTCCGAGGCCGCGTACATGGCGGAGATCGTCCGGGCGGGCATCCAGTCGGTGGACGGCGGGCAGACCGAGGCGGCCCAGGCGCTGGGCATGAGCCGCGGGCAGCTGCTGCGCCGGGTGGTGCTGCCGCAGGCGATGCGGGTGATCATCCCGCCGACGGGCAACGAGACCATCGCCATGCTCAAGGACACGTCGCTGCTGCTCTACGTGCCGGTCACCGTCGAGCTCTTCTTCCAGCTCGACGCGGTCGGCAAGCGGACCTTCCAGATCTTCCCGATGTACGTGGCCGCCTGCCTCTGGTACCTCTTCCTGACCAGCATCCTGCTGGTCGGGCAGCATTATCTGGAGCGGCACTTCGGCAAGGGTTACGGCCCGACGGCGCAGGCCCGTGACCGGCTGCGCACCATGGCGGCCCAGCAGGGTGGGGGCGGAGCGCAATGAGTGAGTTGACCGTTCCCGCGCAGGCCGGCGCGCCGGCCGCGGAGTCGGGCCTGATGGTCCAGGCCGAGCAGGTGCACAAGTCCTTCGGCCACCTCGAGGTGCTCAAGGGCATCGACCTGGAGGTGCGTAGCGGCGAGGTGTGCTGTCTGCTCGGGCCCTCCGGCTCCGGCAAGTCGACCTTCCTGCGCTGCATCAACCACCTGGAGAAGATCAACGCCGGTTCGATCCGGGTGGACGGCGAGCTGATCGGCTACCGGGAGCACGGTGGCAAGCTGCACGAGCTGCGCCAGAAGGAGGTCGCCGCGCAGCGCCGCTCGATCGGCATGGTGTTCCAGCGGTTCAACCTCTTCCCGCACATGACCGCCCTGGAGAACGTGATCGAGGCGCCGGTGCGGGTCAAGCGGGAGGCGAAGGTCGCGGCCCGGGAACGGGCCGAGTCGCTGCTGGCCCGGGTCGGTCTAGGCGACAAGATGGGCAACTACCCGGGGCAGCTCTCCGGTGGTCAGCAGCAGCGGGTGGCGATCGCCCGGGCGCTCGCCATGCAGCCGAAGCTGATGCTCTTCGACGAGCCGACCAGCGCGCTCGACCCGGAGCTGGTCGGCGAGGTGCTGGACGTCATGAAGGACCTGGCCCGCGACGGCATGACGATGATCGTGGTCACCCACGAGATCGGCTTCGCCCGCGAGGTCGGCGACAGGCTGGTCTTCATGGACGGCGGCGTGGTGGTCGAGCAGGGCAACCCGCGCGAGGTGATCGCGAACCCGGTGCACGACCGCACGAAGGCGTTCCTGGCCAAGGTGCTGTGACGGACGGGACGCCCGTCGTGGGCGTCCCGTCCGCCCGGTTCGTCCCTCCCGCGTCCGCCGCCCTCGGCGGGCGGAATGAGGCGAGGCCGCGGCGGTGACGGGTGCGCGGCCCGCTGCGCGCCGTCCCCCGCCATGTCGCTGCGGGTTTGGTCGTACGTCCGGGCTAGAGTCGCTGCCGTGACAGCTACCACGCCGCGCCTACTCCTCGTCGACGGACATTCCCTGGCATACCGGGCCTTCTTCGCCCTGCCGGTGGAAAACTTCTCCACCACGACAGGGCAGCCGACCAACGCGGTCTACGGCTTCACCTCCATGCTGATCAACGTGCTGCGCGACGAGCAGCCGACCCACATCGTCGTCGCCTTCGACGTCTCCCGCCGCTCGTTCCGCACCGAGAAGTACGCGGAGTACAAGGCCGGCCGCAGCGAGACCCCGACCGACTTCAAGGGGCAGGTCAGCCTCGTGAAGGAGGTGCTCGCGGCGCTGCGCATCCCGGTGGTGGAGATGGAGGGCTACGAGGCCGACGACGTCATCGCCACCCTCGCCTGCCAGGCCCGCGACCAGGGCATGTCGGTGCTGATCACCAGCGGTGACCGGGACGCCTTCCAGCTCGTCGGCGAGAACGTCACCGTGCTCTACCCGCGTAAGGGTGTCTCCGACCTGGCCCGGATGGATCCGGCGGCCGTCGAGGCGAAGTACGGTGTCCCGCCGGAGCGCTACCGCGACCTGGCCGCCCTGGTCGGCGAGACGAGCGACAACCTGCCCGGCGTCCCGGGTGTCGGCCCGAAGACCGCCGCCAAGTGGATCACCGCGTACGGCGGGGTGGAAGGGGTCGTCGCCCGGGCCGACGAGATCAAGGGCAAGGCCGGTGACAGCCTGCGCGAGCGGCTCGCCGACGTGATCCGCAACTACGACCTCAACTGCCTGGTCTCCGACCTGGAGCTGCCGCTGCGCCCCGAGGACGCCCGCTGGCCCGGCTGGGACCGGGAGGCCGTGCACCAGGTCTTCGACACCCTCGAGTTCCGCATCCTGCGGGATCGGCTCTACCAGTATCTGGAGTCGGTGGAGCCGGAGGCGGAGGCCGGCTTCGAGCTGGCCGGCGAGGTGCTCACCGAGCCCGGCGCGCTCGGCGCGTGGCTCGGCACGCACGCCCCGGCCGGCGCACCGGTCGGCATGGCGGTGAAGCTCGACACCGGCCCCAACCGGCGGCACACCGCCTCCGTCTCGGGCGTGGCGCTGGCCACCGAGGCCGGCGCCGCCGTCTGGTTCGACCCGAGCGGGCTCGACGCGGCCGACGAGTCGGCGCTGGCCGGCTGGCTCGCCGACGGCGAGCGGCCGAAGGTGCTGCACGACAGCAAGCCGGCGGTGCTCGCGTTCGCCGCGCACGGCTGGTCGCTGGAGGGCATCGCCCGCGACACCCAGATCGCCGCCTACCTGGCCCGCCCCGACCAGCGCTCCTACGACCTGACCGATCTGGCGCTGCGCTACCTGCACCGGGAGCTGCGCGTCGACGCCCCGGAGACCGGCCAGCTGACCCTGGAGGGCCTGGGCGACGACGGCGAGGCCGAGCAGAACCTGATGCTCCAGGCGCGGGCCACCCTCGACCTGGCCGACGCGATCGACGCCGAGCTGTCCCGCGACGGTGAGCAGTCCGCCCGGTTGATGGCCGGGGTGGAGCTGCCGCTCATGCGGGTGCTCGCCGGCATGGAGCGCACCGGCATCGCCGCCGACACCGACTACCTCTCCGAGCTGGAGGCGCACTTCGCCGCCGAGGTGAAGGCCGCCGCGCAGGGCGCTTATGAGGCGGTCGGGCGGGAGTTCAACCTCGGCTCGCCCAAGCAGTTGCAGGAGATCCTCTTCGGCGAGCTGGGGCTGCCGAAGACCAAGAAGATCAAGACCGGCTACACCACCGACGCCGACGCGTTGCAGTGGCTCTACGCGCAGAACCCGCACCCGGTCCTCGCTCACCTGCTGCGTCACCGGGACGTGGCCAAGCTGAAGTCCACCGTCGACGGACTGCTCAAGTCGGTCTCCGACGACGGCCGGATCCACACGACCTTCAACCAGACCGTCGCGGCGACCGGGCGGCTCTCCTCGACGGAACCGAACCTGCAGAACATCCCGATCCGCACCGAGGAGGGGCGGCGGATCCGCCGGGCGTTCGTGGTGGGGGCGGGGTACGAGTGCCTGCTCACCGCCGACTACAGCCAGATCGAGATGCGGATCATGGCGCACCTGTCGTCGGACGACGCCCTGATCGACGCGTTCAACTCCGGCGCCGACTTCCACGCCGCCACGGCGTCCTCGGTCTTCACGGTGCCGCTCGGCGAGGTGACGCCCGACCAGCGCCGCAAGATCAAGGCGATGAACTACGGCCTGGCGTACGGCCTGAGCGCGTTCGGCCTCTCGCAGCAGCTCGGGATCAGCACCGAGGAGGCGCGTGGCCTCATGGAGGACTACTTCGGCGGGTTCGGCGGGGTCCGCGACTACCTCCAGGAGGTGGTGGCCCGCGCCCGGCACGACGGCTACACCTCGACGATCCTCGGCCGTCGCCGTTACCTGCCCGACCTGGGCAGCGACAACCGGCAGCGGCGGGAGATCGCCGAGCGGATGGCGCTCAACGCCCCGATCCAGGGCTCCGCGGCCGACATCATCAAGGTGGCCATGTTGCGGGTCGACGGGGCGCTGCGGGAAGCCGGGCTCGGCTCCCGGATGCTGCTGCAGGTGCACGACGAGCTGGTCTTCGAGGTGGCCCCGGGTGAGCGGCCCGCGCTGGAGGAGCTGGTCCGCCGGGAGATGGGGGCGGCGCACCCGCTGGCGGTGCCGCTGGAGGTCTCCGTGGGTGAGGGGCGGGACTGGAACAGCGCCGACCACTGACGGTCCGCGCAACAGCACCACGGCGAGCCGGCACGGCGACCAACGCCGGCCGGCTCGCGCTGGTTCCGGCGCCGGCGTCTGGGCGCTCGCCACCGGAGCACCGATCACGAGCGCGGGTCGCGGTGACGGTGGCCTCCGCCGCCCTTGGGTCGGCCGCGGTGCAGGTTGCCGTCGGTGACCCGGAGCATCACGCCGGGCCAGTACGGGAACGGACGGTGTGCCCGGCGCGATCCGGGGCCGACCAGGTGCGACCGTTGGTCAGCTCGCCCGGCGGGACGAGCGCCGCTCGGCGGGTTGCCGTCCCACTCCCCGGCGAGACTTCGGTGGGGAGCCCCGGCGTTCGAGAGCCCGACGGGACGGGCCGCCGGGCGGCGGCAGCGGCCCCTTGAGCGGGTCGTGCCCCCAGTTCATGAGCGAGAAGCGCCACTTGGTGTTCCGCACGTCTCCCGACGGGCGTTGGGCCATGTGCCGGCGTACGTAGCCGACGACCTTGCGCATGTGCCGGAAGTCGGCCTCGGAGAGCTCGGCGCGCTTGCGGCGCAGCAGGTCGAGGATCCGGCGGCCGGACTCGTGGCCCACCGACTCGCCGGCCTTGGTGCCCTTCTTCCGCCAGCCGACATGCTTCGACTCGTCGGTCTCCAGCCACTTCGACAGCTCGCCGGGCTTCATGTTCACCGCGTCGGTGAACTCCCGGTAGGTGTCGCGGCCCTCGTCAGCGCGGCTCACGGCGCAGCACCTCCGGACGGTGGGCGACGTCCCGGCCCGAGTCGTCGTTGCGGATCCGGTACTGCGGCTCCTCCTCGGAGGCGTTCACGGCGTGCCCGCGTACGTGTGTCCGGTCGACCAGCTTCTCCTTGACCACGCCGTACGCCCGACCGCTGTGACTGGCCCAGGAGACGTGGTCACCCTCGCGGAACTCGCTCTTCTCGGCCATGCCGTCCGGTTACCCGGGGTCGGCGGGCGGAAACGACGCCGGTCAGGGAGTGATCTCGGCGATCGACAGTTTGACCTCGAACGGCTCGGTGAGCTCGATCAGCTCGGCGCTCTCGGCGACCAGCTCGTACTGCCGCTCGCCGCCCGGGCCGATCCGGTCACCCCGGCGGTACGCGCACAGGTGCACCGGATCCTGCTCGATGCGCCAGTAGTAGGGGATGCCGGCGGCGGCGTACTCGCCGGGTTTGGCGAACCTGTCGATCCGTCGGGTACCCGGGGAGACGATCTCCACCGCGAGCACGACGTCCTCGGCTCGCAGCAGGGACTGACCCGGAGGGAGGTCGGCACGGCGTACCACGACGTCCGGCTGACGGCTGGTGTTGGAGCTGAGGGCGATGCCGACCGCCTGGGACACGCGCAGTTCGGTGGGCGCGTGCTGGAGTAGCCAGCGGGCCAGCAGGAGCGAGATGTCCTGGTGGCCGAGGGTGGGGGAGGGGGTCACCTGGATTACTCCGTCGACGAGTTCGACGCGGGGGGCATCGTCCGGCAGGTGGAGCACGTCCTCCAGCGTGTAGTCGGCACGCTGCTGCCGGATCGGATCCGGACACCAGGGGTCAGGTGGTGTCGCGATCGGCTCGGCGCTCACCGGCACAGCGTAACCCCGTCGATGTTCCGGAGGCCGGACTCCGAGTGCGGCGGCCTGCTCACCCGGGCTTCTCGGTCACGAAGATGGCGGTGCCGGGGAAGAGCCGGCCGCGCAGTGGGCTCCACTGCCCCCAGATCCCCTCGTGCCCCGGCGGCCACTCGGGCTCCACCAGGTCGACCAGTCGGAATCCCGCGGCGACCAGCTCCCGGACCCGGTCGCCGAGGGTGCGGTGCTGCTCGACGTAGGTGGCCACGCCCGAGTCGTCCTGCTCCACGTACGGGCGGCGGTCGAAGTACGAGTGCACCGCCCGCAGGCCGCCCTCGCCGGGGTCGTCGAGGAAGATCCACCGCATCGGGTGGGTGACCGAGAAGACCCAGCGGGCGCCGGGGCGCAGCACCCGGAACACCTCCCGCATCAGCGCGGCCGAGTCGGCCACGAACGGGACGGCGCCGAACGCCGTGCACGCGGTGTCGAACGCGGCGTCGACGAAGGGCAGCGCGAGCGCGTCGGCCTGCGCCAGCGGCACACGTACGCCGGAGCGCTCGGCCGCCTGCCGGGCGTGGCGCAGCATGCCCGCGGAGAGGTCCATGGCGACCGGGTGGGCGCCCTGGGTGGCCAGCCACCGGGAGGCGGCGGCCGCGCCGCAGCCGACCTCCAGGATCCGCCGCCCGGCCAGGTCGCCGAGGAGGTGTACGTCGGCCTCGCGCACCCCCTCCGGGCACCAGACGAAGTCCACGTCACCGAGGAACGCCCCGTGTTCGGCCTGGTAGTCGTCGGCGTCGGTGTCCCACCAGCGGCGGCTCGCCACACGGGCCTCGGCGTCGCCGACCCGGCGTCGGGTCACCCGGCTGTCGTCGTCCATCCGCTCACGCTAGGGCCTCGCCCCGCCGGGATGCCGGCGGGCCCTGCGGTGGCCGCCGTCGGCGCGTCGGTGTGACGGGTGTGACCCACGAGACAACGGCGACTGTTTCGGGGCGATTTCTCGGCTTTCGCAGGTCATGACGCGATGAGCAGGGCGGGAGGCCTTGCACGCTGTGGTAATGCGCAAGGTAGGCTTGACGATGCGCTCGCGGATCGTGCACCTCGGCAGGGAGCAGGTGCGCGGTCGACGAAGCCACTGACGGCGCCACATCATCACATCTGGCAATCGTTCGGTGTGCCAAGCGACGGGTCCGCTGGCGCGACCGGGTCACCGCGCACCACGCCTGCTGTGACATCCCATCCGACCGGAGCAACCGCCCACATGACGAGCAGCATCGAGGCTCCCTCGAGCGCCACCAAGGTCACCGTCGACGACCTCGGCTCTGAGGAGGCTTTCCTCGCCGCGATCGACGAGACCATCAAGTACTTCAACGACGGCGACATTGTCGAAGGCACCGTCGTCAAGGTCGATCGGGACGAGGTCCTGCTCGACATCGGCTACAAGACCGAGGGAGTCATCCCCTCTCGGGAGCTGTCGATCAAGCACGACGTGGACCCGGCCGAGGTCGTGTCGGTCGGTGACCACATCGAGGCCCTTGTCCTTCAGAAGGAGGACAAGGAGGGTCGCCTGATCCTCTCGAAGAAGCGGGCGCAGTACGAGCGGGCCTGGGGCACGATCGAGAAGATCAAGGACGAGGACGGCGTCGTCCGCGGTTCGGTCATCGAGGTGGTCAAGGGTGGCCTCATCCTCGACATCGGCCTGCGCGGCTTCCTCCCCGCCTCCCTGGTCGAGATGCGGCGCGTGCGCGACCTGCAGCCGTACGTCGGCCGCGAGCTCGAGGCCAAGATCATCGAGCTGGACAAGAACCGCAACAACGTGGTCCTGTCCCGCCGGGCCTGGCTCGAGCAGACCCAGTCCGAGGTGCGCACCGAGTTCCTCAACAAGCTCCAGAAGGGCCAGGTCCGCAAGGGCGTCGTGTCCTCGATCGTCAACTTCGGCGCGTTCGTCGACCTCGGCGGCGTGGACGGTCTGGTGCACGTCTCCGAGCTCTCCTGGAAGCACATCGACCACCCGTCCGAGGTCGTCGAGGTGGGCCAGGAGGTCGAGGTCGAGGTCCTGGACGTCGACCTGGACCGCGAGCGGGTCTCGCTGTCGCTGAAGGCGACCCAGGAGGACCCGTGGCGTCAGTTCGCCCGCACCCACGCGATCCAGCAGATCGTGCCGGGTAAGGTCACCAAGCTGGTGCCGTTCGGTGCGTTCGTCCGCGTCGACGACGGCATCGAGGGTCTGGTCCACATCTCCGAGCTGGCCGAGCGTCACGTGGAGATCCCGGAGCAGGTCGTCCAGGTCGGCTCCGAGGTCATGGTCAAGGTCATCGACATCGACCTCGAGCGTCGCCGGATCTCCCTCTCGCTCAAGCAGGCCAACGAGGGCTTCGTCGAGGGCGAGGAGCACTTCGACCCGACCCTCTACGGCATGGCGGCGACGTACGACGCCGAGGGCAACTACATCTACCCGGAGGGCTTCGACCCGGAGACGGGCGAGTGGCTCGAGGGGTACGACAAGCAGCGCGAGACCTGGGAGAACCAGTACGCCGAGGCGCGTCAGCGCTGGGAGGCGCACCAGAAGCAGGTGCAGAACTCCCGCGCAGCCGAGGCCGAGGCCGCTGCCAACCCGGCTCCGGCGGTCACCGGTGCCACCTCCACCAGCGCGGCCCCGAGCCGTCAGGAGGAGCCGGCCGGCACCCTCGCCACCGACGAGGCGCTCGCCGCTCTGCGGGAGAAGCTCGCCGGCGGCAAGTGACGCCTGCGGCTGCTCCGACTCGGCGCGTCTGACGCCGACGAGCACAGGCCCCGTCCCCGGTGATCCACGGATCGCCGAGGGCGGGGCCTTCGTCATGTCGGCGCCCCTCGCCTGAGGGCGGGGCTGGGCCGCACCTCGCCGGTTCGGTCCACCCGACATCCCTGAGATCGGGGTGTCCGCCGCAGCCGGACACCCGGACCTCCACGACCCCGAGCGGATCCTCCGGCCCGGCTGCGACGCGCTCCGCTGCCGCCGCGGTGGCGGGGGCTCGTTTGGTACGGCGGGCGCGATCAGGTTGACTTGACCGCGTGCTGATGGTCGGGCTGACCGGGGGAATCGGATCGGGTAAGAGCGCCGTGGCGCGGCGACTCGCGGAGCGGGGCGCCGTGCTCATCGACGCGGATCGGATAGCCCGGGAGGTGGTCGCCCCGGACACCCCGGGGCTGGCCGAGATCGTCGAGAGCTTCTCGTCGCGGGTGCTCGCCGCCGACGGCACCCTCGACCGGGCCGCGCTCGGCGCGATCGTCTTCGCCGACGAGGCGGCCCGACGTCGGCTGGAGGAGATCACGCATCCTCGGGTGCGCTCCCGCACCGCCGAGCTGGCCGCCGCGGCGGCACCCGACGCGATAGTCGTCAACGACGTGCCGCTTCTGGTCGAGGTCGGACTCGTGCCCACGTACCACCTGGTGGTCGTGGTGGAGACGGCCGTGCCGATCCGGTTGGAGCGGCTGGCCCGCGATCGGGGGATGGATCGCGCGGAGGCCGAGCGGCGGATCGCCGCGCAGGCCGACGACGCCCGCCGGCGCGCGGCGGCCGACGCGCTGCTGAGCAACGACGGAAGCCTCACCGACCTGCACGCGGCGGTCGACGCGCTCTGGTCCGGCCGGCTGCTGCCCTACGAACGCAACGTGCGCGAGCGGCGAGTGGCCCCGCAGCAGGCGCAGCTGGTCGACTACGACCCGACCTGGCCGCGGCAGTACGCCCGCCTGGCCGCCCGGATCCGCCACGCGCTCGCGCCGGCCGACCTGCGGATCGACCACATAGGTTCCACGGCGGTGCCCGGGCTCGCGGCGAAGGACGTGATCGACGTCCAGCTCACCGTGGCCACCCTCGACGAGGCGGACGCGACGATCGCGCAGCGGCTGGCCGACGCCGGCTTCCCCCGCATGTCGGGCGAGTGGTGGGACGACCCCCGCCCGGCCGGCCGCGGCCGGTGGGAGAAGCGGTTGCACGGCAGCGCCGATCCGGGCCGTCCGGTCCGCCTGCACGTTCGCGTGGCCGACTCGCCCGGCTGGCGGTATGCGCTGCTGATGCGCGACCACCTGCGCGCCGACCCGGGGCAGCGCTCCGCGTACCTGCTCTTCAAGCAGGAGTTGGCGGACTCCGCCCCGGAGAGCGCCGGCTCCCCGACGGCCGGCGATCCGTGGTTCGACGAGGAGTACCTGCGCGCCGAGGAGTGGGCGGCGCAGACCGGCTGGCGGCCCTGACCGACGTCCTGGGCGGCCGCCCAGGACCCCGCCTCGGCGGCCGGCCGGTCCGGTGTCGGGCCGGAGCGATCCGGGTGTGGCGCCGCCCGGCTCTCCACGGGAGTCAGCGGGACGAGGCCGGGGCCGGCCGCCCGTTCTTCCCGGCGGCGGGCTTCGGCGCGGGCAGCGCCGGCACCCGGCCGGGCTGAAGGTCGAGCTGAGCCCAGGTGGCCGCCCCGGTACGCAGCTCGACCCGGCGGAGCAGGCCGTCGCGGTCGATCCAGTAGCGCACCGGAGCGCGCCCGCCACGCAGCTCGACGACGTCCACCACCCGGTCGGCCAGGGTGTCCTCCCGCAGCCGTACGGCCGTGCCGCGCGGTGCCGTACGACCGGCGCCGAGCGCCGCGTCCAGCAGCACGGCGACCTCGTCCGCGCCGGCCCGCTCGGACTTCCAGACGGTCTTCGCCGGCGGCGGCAGGGGTGGTCTCCCGGGCTTCTCCGGGTCGTCGGTCGCGGGGACCTGCGTCCGGGAGACGCCGGTGGGGCCGCGCCACAGCAGCGTCCGGCGCTGCGGCACCCCGAGGTCGGCCACCCCCAGGTAGCCGGTCCTCCCGGCCCAGCTGAGCCACCCCGCGCCCCGTAGGTTCGTCTCCCGCCCGACGGAGGCGGAGAGGGTCACGGTGGCCCCCTGCTGGGCGCGCAGCCGCTGCGGGAGGCGCTCCACGCGGGTGCGTTCGGCGGCGGTCAACGCCCGGGGCAGGCCGGGCCGGCCGCCCAGGGCGTCGACGGGACGCAGGGTAGGCCGGTCGATCCGCTTGAGGTCCACGTTCACCGCCCCCGCGCCGGGGAGCCGGACGGCGATCCGGTGCAGCCGGGCGTCGTCGTCCACCCAGTACCGCGGTCGGTCCTCCAGGTCGTCCGGGGCGGTCGCGGCCCCCGGCAGGCGGCCCTGCAGGACGTCGGCCGGCCCGGCGGTGAGCGTCTCGCGGGCCAGCCAGCGGGCGTCGGCGGTCGGGATCGGGTCCGTGCGGTCGGCGGCGAGGTCGAAGAGCAGCTTCAGTACTGGGGTCAGGGCGTGCCCGTCGGGCAGGTCGTGCAGTCGCCACCGGTCGGTGGGAGGCACCAGCGGGGGCGTCGCGGCGGTGGGCACGGCCCACGGGTCGGGCCGGATCACCAGGACGGTGGGGGTGGCCTGGAGGAGTCCGCGTTCGGCGCCGGCCCCGGGACCGCCGACGTCGAGGTAGAGCAGCGGCCGGGACCAGTCGACCCAGCCCACCAGCTCGGTGCGGGACTCCTCGGCGCCGAACGTCACGTGCACCCCGGCGCGCAGGTCGCGGTAGTTGGTCACCCGCACCGCGGCCAGCCGCTCGGCCTCGCCGACGGTCAGCGCCCGGGCCGGCTCGGGTGGTTCGGGCGCCCAGCTGAGCAGCCCGAGCACCAGCCCCACGGCGGAGAGGACGGCGACCAGGCCGAGCATGGCGAGCAGGTGACGACGACGGCGGGCGGTGACCTTCGGCAGCAGCCCGGTGTCGTCGGGCCCGGCGCCTGCTGGGCCGGGCGGTGGCACCGCGACGGTGGGCAGGGCCCGGCTCGGGCCGCTGCGGGCGGTCGGCGGCGTCGCCGTGGGATCCGGACGCGGGGAGGTTTCCACGCGTTGTTGAACGGCCGGAGGGGAGTGGAGTGACGTGCGGGGCGCTCGCGGCGGCCGGTGCGCCTCTGGCGCGACCACGTCGGGTGCGCACGCCGGGTGACCGGGTGCTGCGACCATCGTGCCGGGGGCGACCGCCGGCCGGATGTCGGCCGGGCCGCCGGGCCCGGTCGGCCGCCGCGAGCGGCCTACACGCAGAGCGTAGTCCGGTGGCATGTGCCACACAATGGGAATATCGAAGGTGGTCACCCGGTCTCGAGCCGCCCGGACATGTCGGACCGTCGGCGTACCGTTGAGGTCATGGCGCTCGACATTCCCCGGCTCGACGGCCGCTTTGAGGTCGTCAGTGAGTTCCAACCCGCCGGTGACCAGCCGGCGGCCATCGACGACCTGGAGCGGCGGGTTCGCCGCGGTGACCGCAACACGGTGCTGCTCGGCGCGACCGGCACCGGCAAGAGCGCGACCACCGCCTGGCTCGTCGAGCGGCTGCAGCGGCCGACGTTGGTGCTCGCGCCGAACAAGACGCTCTGCGCGCAGCTGGCCAAGGAGTTCAGCGAGCTGCTGCCGAACAACGCTGTCGAATACTTCGTCTCCTACTACGACTACTACCAGCCCGAGGCCTACATCCCGCAGACCGACACCTACATCGAGAAGGACTCCTCGATCAACGAGGAGGTCGAGCGGCTGCGGCACTCGGCGACGATGTCGCTGCTCACCCGCCGCGACGTGGTCGTGGTCGCCACCGTGTCGGCGATCTACGGCCTGGGCACGCCGGAGGAGTACCTCGACCGGGCGGTCCGGGTGGCCGTCGGCCAGGAGGTCGACCGTGACCAGCTGCTGCGCCGCCTGGTCGACATCCAGTACACCCGTAACGACATGGCCTTCAACCGGGGCACGTTCCGGGTCCGCGGCGACACGCTGGAGATCATCCCGGCCTACGAGGAGCTGGCCGTCCGGATCGAGCTCTTCGGCGACGAGGTGGAGAAGCTCTACTACCTCAACCCGCTCACCGGCGACGTGGTCCGCGAGGTCGACCACCTGCTGATCTTCCCGGCGACCCACTACGCGGCGGGCCCGGAGCGGATGGAGCGGGCGGTCCGTGACATCGAGGCCGAGCTGGCCGAGCGGCTGGCGGAGCTGGAGCGGCAGGGCAAGCTGCTGGAGGCCCAGCGCCTGCGGATGCGCACCACCTACGACCTCGAGATGATGCGCCAGGTCGGTTTCTGCTCCGGCATCGAGAACTACTCGATGCACATCGACGGCCGGCTGCCGGGCAGCCCGCCGCACTGCCTGCTCGACTACTTCCCCGACGACTTCCTCACCGTCATCGACGAGTCGCACGTGACGATCCCGCAGATCGGCGGCATGTACGAGGGCGACGCCTCCCGCAAGCGGATGCTCATCGACCACGGCTTCCGGCTGCCCAGCGCGGCCGACAACCGGCCGCTGCGCTTCGACGAGTTCCTGGAGCGGGTCGGGCAGATGGTCTTCCTCTCCGCGACTCCCGGCTCCTGGGAGCTGGAGCAGGCGCAGGGCGAGTTCGTCGAGCAGGTGATCCGCCCGACCGGCCTGATCGACCCGGAGGTCGTGGTGAAGCCCACCAAGGGCCAGATCGACGACCTGATGCACGAGATCAAGCTGCGCACCGAGCGCGACGAGCGGGTGCTGGTCACCACGCTCACCAAGAAGATGGCCGAGGACCTCTCCGACTACCTGCTGGAGAACGGCATCCGGGTGCGTTACCTGCACTCCGAGGTCGACACGCTGCGCCGGGTGGAGCTGCTGCGGGAGCTGCGTAAGGGCGACTACGACGTGCTGGTCGGCATCAACCTGCTGCGGGAGGGCCTCGACCTGCCCGAGGTGTCGCTGGTGGCGATCCTCGACGCCGACAAGGAGGGCTTCCTGCGTAGCGGCCGGTCGCTGATCCAGACCATCGGCCGGGCGGCCCGTAACGTCTCCGGCCAGGTCCACATGTACGCCGACAAGATCACTCCGTCGATGGCGGACGCGATCGAGGAGACCAACCGGCGGCGGGCCAAGCAGATCGTGCACA
The DNA here is from genome assembly GCF_003626545.1 of Micromonospora musae. Taxonomy (NCBI): domain Bacteria; kingdom Bacillati; phylum Actinomycetota; class Actinomycetes; order Micromonosporales; family Micromonosporaceae; genus Micromonospora; species Micromonospora musae. Next base: position 34,756 of record NZ_RAZS01000005.1, on the reverse strand, counting down.
ACGAGGCGCACGGCATCAGCCCCGAGCCGCTGCGGAAGAAGATCCACGACATCCTCGACGACATCTACCGCGAGGCGGAGGACACCGCGCACAACACCGTCGGCGGTGCGGTACGCCAGCTGTCCCGAGGCAAGGCCCCGGTCAAGGAGACCCGCAGTCGTGGCAGGGCCACCGCCGCCACCCCGTCGCGCGAGGGGATGGCCCGGGCGGACCTGGCCCAGCTCATCCAGGAGCTCAACGACCAGATGCTCGGCGCGGCCCGCGAGCTGCAGTTCGAGCTGGCCGCCCGGATCCGTGACGAGATCTCCGACCTCAAGAAGGAGCTACGCGGCATGGACGCGGCCGGCGTGAAGTGAGCGGCGGCTCCGGTCGATGACGACGGGCGGGCCGGCCGACGGGGTGGTCCTCGGGCTGCCCCAGGGCCGGCTGCGCCCGTACGTCGACAGGTACATCGGCTATCGGGAGCGGGCGGACCTGCCGTTGGTGCGCCGCGAGGCGGCCGGCGCCTTCGTGGTGCTCATCCTCGGCTGGGGCGCCCCGCTCGACGTGATCGACCCGCGCAGCGGGGAGCGCAGCGCGTACGGGGTGGACACCTTCGTGGCCGGCACGTTCGACAGGTGGTGCCGCACCGAGACGGTCGGGGTGGGGGAGGGCGTCCAGGTGCTGCTGGCGCCGTTGACCGCCCGCCGGATCCTCGGCCTGCCCATGGTCGAGCTGGCGAACCGGGCGGTGGACGTGACGCGGCTGCCCGGTGGCTGGCTGGAGCGGCTCCGGCAGCGGCTCGCGGAGACGTCGGTCTGGACGCAGCGGTTCGCGCTGCTGGACGCGGCCTTCGCCGCCCGGCTGGCCGCCTCGGTGCCGGCCGACCCGAGGATCGCCTGGGCCTGGCAGCAGCTCACCGGTAGCGACGGTCGGGTCGGGATCGGACTGCTCGCCGACGAGCTGGGGTGGAGCCGGCGGCACCTCGCCGCACGGTTCCGGCACGAGGTCGGTCTGCCCCCGAAGACCACGGCGCGGCTGCTGCGTTTCCAGCGGGCGTATGCGGCGCTGGCCGGCCCGCTGCTGTCCGTCGCGCCGGACCCCGGGCGCGGGCCGGTCGGGGGTGGTGCCGACGTCGCCGCCCGGTACGGGTACTACGACCAGTCGCACCTGATTCGTGATTTCCGGGAGTTCGCCGGTGACACACCGGCGGCGCTGCTGGCCGGGCAGTCGACCACGGCGACCGGCTGAGGTCACATTCGTCCAATCCCCGCGACTGCCCGGTCGGCAGACTCGGCGACATGCGTACCGTGTATCCCGTTCTCCGCTACCCCGACCCCCGCGCCGCCATCGACTGGCTCTGCGCCGCCTTCGGCTTCGGCGTGCACGCCGTGCACGAGGCGCCGGACGGCAGCGTGGCCCACGCGGAACTCACCCTGGACACCGGCATGATCATGATCGGTGGTCGGGCCGAGTCCCGGCCTCGGCCGGCCGAGGACGACTGGGCGGTGTACGTCGCGATCGACGACGTCGACGCGCACTGCGTACGGGCCCGGGCGGCGGGGGCCGAGATTGTCCGGGAACCGTTCGACACCGACTACGGATCACGGGACTACGCGGCCCGCGATCTCGTCGGCAACATGTGGAGCTTCGGCACCTACCGCGCCTGAGGACGACGGGCGGGCCTGCCGCCGTGGCGGGTACGCCTGCCCACGGGCCGGCGTCGCCCGCTGTCGCCGCGTGTCCGGTGGGACGTCGCACCGTCCCTCCTCCTGCTCACGTGCACAATGGTGGTTGCGTTCCGCGAGCAAGGTATTGCGCTGCGTGATCGTCCTGCGTACTCTCCCTCGGTGGGGAGGGCCGGGAATGCCGCTGCCAACGAGTCCTGTCATTCGCCGTGTGCGGCTCGGTGCCGAGCTGCGTCAACTACGTCGCCGTGAGGCGCTGACCCTGGAGCAGGTCTGTGACCGGCTGGGGTGGGCCTCGACGTCGAAGCTGTCCCGTATCGAGCTGGGCCAGAGCCGTCCGGACCTGGCCGACGTGCTCGACCTGCTCGACGTCTACGAGGTGCCGGGGCCGCTGCGGGACCAGCTCATCGTCATCGCCCGCGACGCGGCCACCGGCCGGGGCTGGTGGAAGACGCTGGCCGAGATGGGGGAGCGGCAGCGCACCTACGCCGAGCTGGAGGCGGGCGCGGCGCGCATCGTCGAGTACCAGCCGGCCGTCGTGCCGGGGCTGCTGCAGACCCCGGCGTACGCCCGGCTGCGGCTCGCCCCGGCCGTCGCGCTCGATCCGGGGCACGACGTGGAGGCCGAGGTACGCGCCCGGGCGGTCCGGCAGGAGGTGCTGCGCCGGGCGGACCCGCCCCGGTACACGGCGCTCCTGGCCGAGGCCGCCTGCGACCCGGAGGAGATCCCGGTCGAGGTCTGGCGCGAGCAGCTGCGCCATCTGGTCACGCTCGCCGATCTGCCGAACGTCACCCTGCGGCTGCTGCCCCGGGGGGCGACGGCGCTGAGCGGCCTGCATCCGCTGACGCCGTACTCCTGCTACGCGTTCCCCGACCCGGCCGACCCACGCACCGTGATGCTGGAGACGTTGACCACCGACGTCCGGCTGGCCACGGTCGCCGACGTCGACCGGTACGAGCGGATCACCGAGGCGCTGCTCGGCGTCGCGCTTCCGGCGGAGGAGACGGTGGCGGTGCTGGCGCGCGGCGTCGACGGCTGAGGTCGGGGCGACTCGCCCTCGGAGACCGGGCGGCGGAGGACGCGCGAGCACCGGGCCCGGCGCCCCCGAGCCCGTCGGGACCGGTGACCCGCGCGTGCGTCCGCACCATAGGACAGGGGTACGACAGCGCGACTCGGGCCGGTCGCGCCGTCAGACCGTGACGTCGGTGTAGTGCTCGACCACGGGCGGGCCGGCGAAGTGCGGCCCGATCAGCGCCCGCCACTGGGTGAACCGCTCGGTGCCGCGGAAGTTCTCGTCGTGCGCCTCGACCGTGTCCCACTCGACGAGCAGCACGAAGCGGGACGGGGACTCGATTCCCCGGGTCATCCGCACCGACCGGCAGCCGGGTGTGCTGGCCAGCACCGGACGCCCCTGGGCGTACGCGGCGGTGAACTCTTCCTCGTGTCCGGGCAGTACGTCGATCAGCGCGACCTCGAGCACCATGCCGACAGCCTGCCACGCCGCCGTCGGCGGCCGGAACGGGGTCTGTCCACAGGGCGGAGTCGGCCATAGGGTGGCCGACGGGAGGAACACGAATGATCGACTGGCTCACCGGCGCGGCGTTCTCCGTGGCCGGCACCGCCACCACCTGGGCCGAGCTGCTGGGCTTCGCCACCGGCGTGGTCAACGTCTGGCTGGTGGCCCGCCAGCGCATCGCGAACTGGCCGGTGGGCCTCGCGAACGTGCTGCTGCTCATGCTGCTGTTCTGGACGGCCGGCCTGTACGCGGACGCCGGGCTCCAGATCGTCTACGTAGGACTCGGCCTCTACGGCTGGTGGCACTGGCTCTTCGGCGGCGAGCAGCGCAGCCGGCTCGCGGTCAGCCGCACCGGGCGGTCGGAGTGGCTGGCCCTGGCCGCCGCGGGTCTGCTGCTCACCGGCGGACTCTGGCTCCTGCTGGACCGGGCCACCGACTCCACCGTGCCGCTGCCCGACGCGCTGACCACGGCCCTGTCGTTGCTGGCCACCTACGGGCAGACCCGCAAGCGGGTGGAGAGCTGGTGGCTCTGGATCGCCGCCGATCTGATCTACATCCCGTTGTACGCCTACAAGGGGCTCTACCTGACCTCCGCGCTCTACCTGGTCTTCCTCGCCCTCTGCGTGGTCGGGCTGCGGGCGTGGCGCGCGGACCTGCGCGGGGACGCGGCGACACCGTCGCAGGCGCCGGACGCCGCCGAGCGGGTGACCGGCGGCGCGGCCCGCCTCGGCCGGTGACCGGCACGGCGACCGCTCACGGGCCGGGGGCGGAGTTCCGCCACGGCATGGTGGTGGGCAAGTTCTATCCGCCGCACGCGGGCCATCACGCGCTGATCGGGGCGGCGGCGGCTCGCTGCGCGGCGGTCACCGTGGTGGTCGCGCCGTCCCGGCGGGAGTCGATCCCGCTCGCCGATCGGCTGGACTGGTTGCGGGAGGTGCACGCCGGTACGCCCTGGGTCCGGTTCGTCGGGCGGTACGACGACCATCCGGTGGACTACGCCGATCCGGCGGCGTGGGAGGCGCACTGCGCGGTCTTCCGCGAGGCCGTCGGCGACCGTCCGGTGGACGCGGTCTTCTCGTCCGAGGCGTACGGCGTCGAGTTGGCGCGGCGTTTCGACGCGGTGCCGGTGACCGTGGATCCGGGCCGGCGCGACCTGCCGGTGTCCGGGACCGCCGTGCGGGCGGACCCGGTGGCGAACTGGCGGTGGCTGGCCCCGCCGGTGCGGGCCTGGTTCGTGCGGCGGGTGGTGGTGGTCGGCGCGGAGTCGACCGGCACCACCACCATGGCCGCCGCTCTCGGGGCCCACTACGGCACGGCCTGGGTGCCGGAGTACGGCCGGGAGTTGACCGCCCGCAAGCTGGCGCGGCTGCGCGAACGGCGGCCGGAGGCGACCGTCTTCGACGTCACCTGGGACCGGGACGACTTCCTGGAGGTGGTGCGGGCGCAGCAGGCGGCTGAGGACGCGGCGGCCCGGTCCGGCGGCCCGCTGCTGATCTGCGACACCGACGCCCGGGCCACCGCGGTCTGGGAGGAGCGTTACCTGGGCTCGGCCTCGGCGGCGGTCCGGGCGGCCGCCCGGCGACCCGCGCTGTACCTGCTCACCGATCACCGGGACGTGCCGTTCACCGACGACGGCCTGCGCGACGGTGAGCACCTGCGGGCCTGGATGACCGACCGGTTCCGAGCCGAGCTGGCCGGCTGCGGTGTGCCGGTGGTGGAGTTGACCGGCTCGCACGAGGAGCGGTTGGCGCGAGCGGTGGCCGCCTGCGACGCGCTGCTCTCCGCCGGTTGGGGCCTGGCCGATCCGCTGGTGCCACAGGCATGACCCAGCCTCCTAGGATGCCGTAGGCGGTGTGGCGGCGCTCGCGTCGCCCGATCGTCCCGTCAGCGGGCGCTTCCCGTCTCGGCGGGCGCGAGCGGACCGCCCTCTGCCCGGATCGGCCCCGGCCATCCGGTCCGGCAGGTCTGTCCGGATCAACCACGGCTGTGCGGTTAGGTCACGCGAATGGCCGCAGGCGTGCCGGTGATCCGCTCGGTTTCCGTGATGTCGGGGTGTCCCGGCCGCGTGATGCCCCGACATCACGGAACCCGAGTCGATCACCGGTCGCATCCGGCAGGGCGGGAGCAGGTCGAAGTCCGGCACCGGGTCGGGGTGGCTGACGCCACCGCCGCCCGACGTGCGATCAGCGGACCCGGTGCGCCACAATGGTGATCGAGGAGGGGAGTATTCCCCCGCGGCGGAGTCGTCAGCACGGTCGACCACCCAGGTGGCGCGACCCGGCCCCGTCGGTCGCCGCCACCCGCGGTGACGGAAGAGACCTCCGACAGTCACCACAGCGAGCATCGCCGGCACGCCGCGCCCCCACCAGGCGTACGGTGTGCCCGTTGCCGCGTGTCTGCCGGAGGAATGAACGTTGGATGTGTCCGGGCTGGTGTGGGCGGTCACGCTCGTCGCTCTGATCGCGGTCCTCGCGGTCGACCTGCTCATCATCGGGCGGCGGCCGCACGAACCGAGCGTGCGGGAGTCGAGCCTCTGGGTCGGCTTCTACGTCGGTCTCGCCCTGCTCTTCGGGGCGGGTGTCTGGTTGACGGCCGGCGGGAGCGCGGCCGGCCAGTTCTACACGGGCTGGCTGACCGAGTACAGCCTCTCGGTCGACAACCTCTTCGTCTTCGTGATCATCATGGCCCGGTTCGCGGTGCCCCGGCAGTATCAGCAGAAGGTGCTGCTCATCGGCATCGTGCTGGCGCTGATCATGCGCGGCGGGTTCATCGCCGCCGGTGCGGCGTTGATCTCCCAGTTCTCCTGGGTCTTCTACATCTTCGGCGCGTTCCTCATCTACACGGCGATCAACCTGGCCCGGCAGGGCGAGCCGGACGAGGACGAGTTCTCCGAGAACGTGCTGATCCGGTGGAGTCGCCGGGCGCTGCCGCTGTCGCGCTCGTACGAGGGTGGCCGGCTCGTCACGCACGAGAACGGTAAGCGGCTCTTCACCCCGCTGCTGATCGTGATGATCGCCATCGGCACCACCGACCTGATCTTCGCGCTGGACTCGATCCCGGCGATCTTCGGGATCACCCAGGAGCCGTACCTGGTCTTCACCGCCAACGTCTTCGCCCTGATGGGCCTGCGTCAGCTCTACTTCCTGCTGGGCGGGCTGCTGGACCGGCTGATCTACCTCAGCTACGGCCTGGCGGTGGTGCTCGGCTTCATCGGCGTCAAGCTGGTGCTGGAGGCGCTCGCCGACAACAACCTGCCGTTCGTCAACGGTGGCGAGCACGTGGGCTGGGCGCCGCACATCCCGATCTGGCTCTCGCTGCTGGTGATCATCGGCACGTTGCTGGCGGCCACGGCGGCCAGCCTGGTCAAGTCGGCCCGGGACCGGCGCCGAGCGCTGGCCGAGGCGCGCAGCTGATCCCACGGCCCGGGCGCGCGGCGGCACGTCGAGGCCGCCGCGCCCGGGCCGGCGGCGTGACACGTACGCGAAGGAGGGGTGGCTCGTCGACGAGCCACCCCTCCTTCGCGTACCTGGGCGGTCAGACCCGGTGGGCGCCGACCAGGGTGGCGACCCGCTCGGCCGGCAGCGCCTCCTCCAGCACCCGCCGCCGCCGGTAACAGGCGTGCAGCATGCGCCGGTCGCCGGCCGAGCCCGGCTCGGCGGTGACGATGCCGATGTGGTGGATCTTGCGTCCGGGGCGGGCGAAGAAGTAGAGGTCACCGGGGCGTTCGTCGCCGAGCGTCAGGGGGACGGTGGCGGCCGCCTGGTCGTCGGCGTCGCGGGGCAGCTGCACCCCGAACCGGCGCCAGGCCAGGTGTACCAGGCCCGAGCAGTCGATGCCGTACGCGGTGACGCCGCCCCAGACGTAGACGACGTCGAGCAGGCGTTGTGCGACGGCGAGCACCTCGGCGGCGGTCGGTGGGGTGGCCGAGGGCTCCGCGAGGTGTGACTCGGGCAGCCAGAGCGGCTCGGCGTGGCCGGGGGCGTGCACCGGCCGCCAGCCGTCGCGTGCCGTCCCGGCCGCGGCGAGCCGGGTGCCGAGGATCAGCCCGGGCAGCACGACCGGGCCGTCGGGGGCCGCTCGCAGCGCGCTGACGCTCGCGTCCAGCACCAGCGGCGCGACGTCGGCGGGGACGGTCTCCTCGGCGGGGACGAGCTGGTCGGTGGGGAGCCAGCCGGGGTAGCCGCGCGGGTCGAGCTTGGCGGCGGGTTGTTCGACGGCGACGACGTGCGCCCAGCCGTCCGGTCGGAGTTCGGTGACGAGGACCCGTTCGCCGAGCAGCAGTTGGCTCAGTACGCAGTCGCCGACCTGCTGGTCGCTGTCCATCCCGCTGATCCAGGCGGGGATGTCGGTGCGGGTGGCGAGGGCGGGCCGGTCGATGGGGCGTACCGCTTCGGGGTCGGTCCAGAGCGTCGCGACCGCCGCCCCGACGACGGCCTCGCGGCCCGGTTGCAGCTCCACGTCCACCCCCAGTTGTGCGTGCTGTTCCTCGCGACCTTATGAAAGAAACCGCCGGTGCTCAACCGGCGTCCTGCACCTTTGCTTCAGTCACCGAGGTGATGCCGAGGCCGGGCGCGTCCGGCAGCACGACCGACGCCCCCTCGTAACGGAGTCCGCCGCGGACCGGCGATCGGGCCAGCCACCAGGCGGCGTCGAGGTCGGGCACGGCGGTGGTGCCGTACGCGGCGACGAGGCTGGCGGCCGCGCCGATGCCCACCTCGCTCTCCATCATGGACCCGACGACGGTGCCGAGGCCGTGCGCGGTGGCCAGTTCGAGCAGGGTGCGCGCGGGGTGCAGGCCGCCGCACTTGGCCAGTTTGACGTTGACCAGGTCGGCGGCCCGGCGACGGATCACCTCGACCAGGTCACGCACCCCGAACACCGACTCGTCGGCGAGGATCGGCACGTCCACCCGGTCGCTCACCCAGGCCAGCCCGTCGAGGTCCCAGCGGACCACCGGCTGCTCGACCAGCTCCACGTCGAGCCCGGCGTCCTCGATGCCACAGATCACCCGGACCGCCTCGCGGGGAGTCCAGCCCTGGTTCGCGTCGAGCCGGATCCGCACGTCCGGGCCGACCGCGGCGCGTACCGCCCGGACGCGGTCCAGGTCACCGGCGGCGTCCGTGCCGACCTTGAGCTTGAGCACGTCGAAGCCCTCGGCGTGCCGCTTGCCGGCGGTCTCGGCCAGGTCGGCGGCCTCGCCGGCGGCGAGCGTGACGTCGGTGGGCACGACCAGCGCGGTGCCGCCGAGCATTCGCACCAGGGGTACGCCGAGCCGCCGCGCGGCCAGGTCGTGCAGCGCGACGTCGACGGCCATCTTGGCGGCCTCGTTGCCGACCACCGCGCGCTGCACCTCGGTGCAGCGGGCCACCAGCTGGTCCGGGTCGCGGCCGGTGAGCAGCGGCCCGAGCAGTTGCCGGACGCACGCCTCGGAGCCGTCGATCGACGCGCCGGTCACCTGCCACACCTGCGGCGCCTCGCCGAACCCCGTGCGGCCGTCGGTGTCGACCACCTCGACGACCAGGGTGTCCACCGTGGTCGTCCGGCGCAGTGCGGTGACGAACGGGGTGTGTAAGGGGGCGGTGAGCCGGTGGGTGCGTACCGCGGCGATCGTCATGTGCGGCACCCTATACGCAGACCAGGCTCGACGACGTGGTGCGCGACGGCGTCGGGCAGCGGGGCATCGACGCGACGCCGCCTCTGCATGGCGGGTGCTCGGCGTCGAGCGGGGAACGTGCGGGCAGGTTTTCGGGTGGGTGCGGAGGCGTCGGGATGAGCGGGCGGGACTGGGAGCTGGTGGGCGCGCCGAACGCGCGTGACCTGGGCGGCCTGATCGGGGCGGGGGGTCGGCGGGTGCGCGCCGGCCGGCTGGTCCGTACCCCGGCGCTCGGTCGGTTGACCGACGACGACCTGGGGGTGCTCGGCAAGCTCGCGCCGGCCTGCGTGGTGGACCTGCGGGACCGCTCGGAGGTCGTGGTCGCCCCGGCGGACCGGTTGGTGGGTGAGCCGCGGCTGGTGACCCTTCCGGTGTACGACCCGGAGCATCCGGTGTTCACGTACGTGTCGGCGGTGCTGCTCGGCCACGACCTGTCGGCCTACGCGGAGCTGGCGCGGCAGGGGACTCCGGCGGCGATGGCGGCGATCTACCGGTGGTTCGTCGCGGGGGTGTCGGCGCGGGCGGGCTTCGCCGAGGCGGTGCGGCTGGCGGCGCGGGTGGAGAACCTGCCGCTGGTCTACCACTGCTCGGCGGGGAAGGACCGCACCGGTTGGCTGACGGTGATCCTGTTGACCGCGCTGGGGGTGGAGGAGGAGGCGATCCGCGCCGAGTACCTGCGGAACAACCCGCTCACCGAGAGCCTGCGGGCGGTGATCGTCGAGGCGATGCGGCGTCGCCAGCCGGAGCTGGACGTCGAGGCGGTGCTGCCGGTGCTGGAGGTGCGCTCGGAGTACCTCGACGCGGGTTACGACGAGGTGCGCCGGGTGCACGGCTCGTTCGAGGCGTACCTGCGTGACGGTCTCGGGCTGACCGACGAGGTGGTCGAGGCGCTGCGTACGCACCTGCTGGAGTGAGCCGGCCACGTCCTGCTGGTCGCCGGTGCGTCGAGGGCCGTCGGCGGGCCGGAGGTGGTCACGGCTGCTCGGCGAGCTTGGCGGTCTGTGCCTTGAGGACCCGGATGGTGTTCTCCAGGTAGTCGACGATCGCGGCCATCTCGTGCTCGTCGTAGCCGGCCATGAAGGTGTTCATCTCCCGTCCGAGGTCGGCGAAGATGCCGTTCAGGTCGGGTGCCCGGGACTGGTCGGCGACGAGGAGCACCCGGCGCCGGTCGGTCGGGTCGGGCTCGCGCCGGACGTAGCCGGCGCGTACCAGCCGGTCGACGATGGCGGTGACGGCGGTGGCTCCCACGCCGAGTTCGGGGGCGAGCGTGCCGGTCGGGAGGGGGCCGGAGCGCACGATGAGGCCGAGTGCCTTGTGTTCGGCCGCGTTGAGGCCGAGGCGGCGGGCGATCGCCTCGTGGAAGAGCACGATCGCCGTGCTCAGCTCCCAGCCGTAGTCCCGCATCCGACTCCCTATTGCTTCATCTGGATGGATAGTTCATTCTCGTGAAGTATGAGGCAGGCACTCGCTCTGAGCAAAGCGGCGCTCGGCTGGGCGGCGCGCTTCTACGGGCACCACCCGCTGCTCGTCATCGGGCTGTCGCTGGTGCCGACCGTGCAGCGGTTCCTCGTCGTACGCTTCGACGTGGCGACGCCGGTGGCCGTCACCACCGAGGTGCTGGTCGTGCTCGTCCGGCTGCTCCTGCTGCTCCTGATCGCCGGGCTGATGCTGCGGGAGTTGGCGGCGACCGGAATCGACCGCCGAGCGGCCTGGTCCCGGCTCACGGCCGGGATCGACGCCCGGCCGGTGGCGTTCTGGCTGCAGTGGGTGGTCCTGGCGGCCGCGTTCGTCGTCTTCGACGTCATTCCCAACGCCGTGATCGCCGCCGCCGTGCCGGAGGCGAGCCGGGAGACGGTGACCGCGGTCGTGGTGGCGGTCAAGAACCCGACCGTCATCGCGTTCACCTTCCTGTGGCTGGTCGGGATCGCCCGGACGCTGATCGTGGCGCCCGTCGACGACCACCCGCCCGTCGACACACCCGCGGATGCCCGGCCCGCCTGACGGCGCGCCGGCCCGTCAGAGGTCGTGGCGAGCCGACCAGACCCGGGCGGAGACGTCGGCGATGAGCGCGCAGGCGTCGGCGTCGTCCTCGTCGTCGCCTTCGGCGTCGCGGGTGGTGCAGACGACCACGGCGTACGGGGCGGCGTCGTCGGGGAAGACCACGCCGGCGCCGTGCCGGACGCCGCGGACCCAGCCGTTCTTGTGCGCGATCCGGGTGCCCGGTGGCAGGCCGGCGGCGAGGTCCTCGCGGTGCTCCTGGGCGACGAGCACGTCCAGCATCTCGGCGCAGGCGGCCGGCGAGGCGATGGGGCCGGGACGGGTGGCGCCGGTGGCGAGCGCGCCGAGCAGGGCGGCCAGGTCCGCGGCGGTGACGAGGTTGGTGATGCCGTTGTCGCGGGCGGCGAAGTCCTCGATGCCCCGGCCGGTGACGCTGTGCCGGGCGCCGGCGAGCGACCAGACCTCGGCGACCGCGGGCAGGCCGACGTGGCCGATCACCAGGTTGGTGGCGAGGTTGCTGGAGCGGACGATCATGCGGTGCGCGAGCCAGCGCAGCGGCGCGGTGCCGCCCACCCGCGCCCACACCGCGTCGTCGTTGTCGTAGTGCTGGGCGCAGGTGAAGCGGGGGGCGCCGGGCTGCGCCGAGTCGAACGAGTTGACCACCGGAACCGGGGCGTCCAGGTCGAGGGCGCCCGCCTCGGCGGCGCGGTGCAGGGCGGCGAGCACCGCGGCCTTCATGGTGCTGGCCGCGTAGTGGGTGGCGTCCGCCCGGCGGGTCCAGGCGGGTTCGGCGTCCGGCCGCCCCACGTACGCGGAGACGGTGCCGGGCACCGTGTCGAGGTGCGCGTCGAGGTGCTCCCAGGTCATGTCGGTGACCGTAGCGGATCATGGCGCTCTACGGGGCGACGGCCGGACGGCCCGGGGGCTAGCGTGCGGGAATGCCGACCGCCGCGTACGACGACATCGCCGACTGGTACGAACGGTTCGCCTCCGACACCTCGGCCGACTACATGGACCGGGTGCGCGTCCAGCTCACCGACCTGCTCGGCTCCGCCGCGGGTCACCGGTGCCTCGATCTGTGCTGCGGCACCGGGGTGCACGCCGCGCACCTGCGGGCGCTGGGCTGGCAGCCGATGGGCGTGGACCTGTCGGCCGGGCAGCTGCGGTACGCCCACGGGCGGCTGCCCGTGGCACGGGCCGACGTGACCCGGCTGCCGGTCGCCGACGGCTGCGTGCCGGCGGTGACCTGCGTACTCGGGCACACCGATCTGCCCGACTACTCGGCGGTGATCGCGGAGGCCGCCCGGGTGCTGGCTCCCGGCGGACGCTTCGTGCACGTGGGCGTGCACCCGTGCTTCGTCGGCGCGTTCGCCGATCGGTCCGACCCGGCGCGGGCGGTGGTCGACGGCGGCTACGCCGACCGTGCGCGCACCCGTCGCGGCTGGAACCCGAACGGGGTGCGTGCCCGGGTCGGCGCCTGGCACGTGCCGCTCGCCGACCTGCTGAACGCGGTGACCGAGGCGGGGCTGGTGCCGACCCGGTTCCAGGAGTCCGGCGCCACAGCGATCCCCGATCTGCTCGCCCTTCAGGCCACCAAACCCTGACCGACCCATCCGGCCGACCCACCCGGCCGACCCGCCCGGCCCCGCCCGAGCCGCGTTGATCATGAAGTTATCGCCTCGACACGCCGTGTGGGAGAGCAACAACTCCATGATCAACGCGGCCGAGGAGGGAGGGAGGGGGAGAGGGGTGGGGATGTGGGGGAGCCCGGCCTGCCGGGTGGGGCGGGCCGGGCTCCGAGGTGCGTGGGGTGGATCAGCCGGCGTGCTTGCGGCGGGCCGCCGCCCGACCACGCTGCTGCTGGTCCAGCACCACCTTGCGGATACGCACCGCGGCGGGGGTCACCTCGACGCACTCGTCCTCGCGGCAGAACTCCAGGGCCTGCTCCAGCGAGAGCTTGCGCGGCGGGATCAGCTTCTCGGTCTCGTCAGAGGTCGAGGCCCGCATGTTGGTGAGCTTCTTCTCCTTGGTGATGTTGACGTCCATGTCGTCGGAGCGCGAGTTCTCTCCGACGATCATGCCCTCGTACACCTCGGTGGTCGGCTCGACGAAGAGCTGGCCGCGCTCCTGCAGGTTGATCATCGCGAAGGAGGTGACCGCGCCGGACCGGTCGGCGACCAGCGAGCCGTTCTGCCGGGTCCGCAGCTCGCCGAACCACGGCTCGTAGGACTCGAAGACGTGGTGCAGGATGCCGGTGCCCCGGGTGTCGGTGAGGAATTCGGTACGGAAGCCGATCAGGCCACGGGCCGGGACCAGCCACTCCATCCGGATCCAGCCGGTGCCGTGGTTGACCAGCTGCTCCATCCGGCCCTTGCGGGTCGCGAGGAGCTGGGTGATCGCACCCAGGTACTCCTCCGGGGCGTCGATGGTCAGCCGCTCCACCGGCTCGCAGGTCTTCCCGTCGATCTCCCGGGTGACCACCTGCGGCTTGCCGACGGTCAGCTCGTAGGACTCCCGGCGCATCTGCTCGACGAGGATGGCCAGCGCCAGCTCGCCGCGGCCCTGCACCTCCCACGCGTCCGGGCGCTCGGTCGGCAGCACCCGCAGCGAGACGTTGCCGATGAGCTCCTTGTCGAGCCGGTCCTTGACCATCCGGGCGGTGACCTTGGCGCCCTTGACCCGGCCGACCAGCGGCGAGGTGTTGGTGCCGATGGTCATCGAGATGGCCGGCTCGTCGACCGTGATCAGCGGCAGCGGGATCGGGTCCTCCGCGTCCGCCAGGGTCTCACCGATCATGATCTCGGGGATGCCGGCGACGGCGATGATGTCGCCCGGGCCCGCCGACTCGGCCGGCTTGCGCTCCAGCCCCTCGGTCATCAGCAGCTCGGAGATGCGTACCCGCTGGGTGCTGCCGTCGGTGCGGCACCAGGCCACCGTCTGGCCCTTGGTGATGGTGCCCTGGCGGACCCGGCACAGCGCCAGCCGGCCCAGGAACGGCGAGGCGTCCAGGTTGGTGACGTGCGCCTGAAGCGGCGCGTCCTGCTCGTACGCGGGCGCCGGGATCGTGTCCAGCAGGGTGCGGAAGAGCGGTTCGAGGGAGGTGCTGTCGTCCGGCACCGCACCGTCGGCGGGCTGGGTCAGCGAGGCGATGCCGTCGCGGGCGCAGGCGTAGACGATCGGGAAGTCGATCTGCTCCTCGTCGGCGTCCAGGTCGAGGAAGAGCTCGTAGGTGTCGTCCACGACCTCCTTGATCCGGGCGTCCGGCCGGTCCACCTTGTTGATCACCAGGATGATCGGCATGCGGGCCTTGAGTGCCTTGCGGAGCACGAAGCGGGTCTGCGGCAGCGGACCCTCACTGGCGTCGACCAGCAGGACGACCCCGTCGACCATGGTGAGGCCGCGCTCGACCTCACCACCGAAGTCGGCGTGGCCGGGGGTGTCGATGATGTTGATGGTCACCGGGTCCGAGCCGTCGGCCGGCATGTAACGCACGCCGGTGTTCTTGGCCAGGATCGTGATGCCCTTCTCCCGTTCCAGGTCCATGGAGTCCATCACCCGGTCGGTCACCTCGGCCCGGGCGCCGAACGCGCCGGCCTGCCGCAACATGGCGTCGACCAGGGTCGTCTTGCCGTGGTCGACGTGGGCGATGATGGCGACGTTGCGGAGGTCGGTGCGTAGCTGCATACCCTCCATACTCTCCTGTCCGAGGTTGCCGGTTCCGCCTCGGGGTCATCCCCCGAAATGGCCCGGATCTGTGGTGGAAGTCCTGTCCCAGCCGTGGGCACGGCTGGCATGCTGACCCTCGTGTTCATGGGGGCCGAGTGCACGACCTGCTGACCTTCGTGCAGGGTCTACCGCCCCTGCTGATCTACCTGGTCGCCGCGCTGATCGTCGCGGGTGAGACCGCCGTGATCTTCGGGCTGCTGGTGCCGGGAGAGGCGACCCTGCTGCTGGTCGGCTTCCTAGCGTACGCGGGGACGTTACGGCTCGCCCCGGCGCTGCTCGTGATGATCGGCGCAGCCGTGATCGGAGACACACTCGCGTTCCGGGCGGGTCGCCGGTACGGGCCGAAACTGCGCGCCAGCGGGCTCGGCACCCGGGTCGGGCCGGAGCGCTGGCAGCGGGCCGACGCGCTGCTCGGCCGGCTCGGTGGCCGGGGCGTCTTCACCGCCCGCTGGATCGCCTTCGCCCGCACCCTGGTGCCCCGCCTGGCCGGCGCCGCCGGAATGCCGTACCGGCGCTTCGCGCCCTGGAACCTGGCCGGGATCGTCGGCTGGGTGGGGGGCTCGGTCCTGGTCGGCTACGTGGCCGGTGAGTCGTACGAGACGGTCTCCCGGCTGCTGGGCCGGGCCACCGGCGCGGTGCTGGTGCTGCTCGCCGCCCTGGTCGCGGTGGTGCTGACCGGGCGTTGGCTGGGGCGAAACCCGGACCCGGTCCGGGCGCTGCTGACCCGGGCGACCGCCCTGCCGCCGGTGCGCTGGCTCGCCGGCCGGTACGGGGTGCTCTTCTTCCTGCTCGCCATGCGCATCGGGCCCGGCTGGACCCTCTTGCTCAACCTGACGGCCGGGCTGTTGTTGCTCTTCGCCGCCGGTCTCGCCTTCGCGGGGCTGCTGAGGTTCGTGGTGCGCAACAGCGGATTGGCGCTGGTGGACGACGCCATCGCCGGCTGGTTCGCGGACCGGCGTACCTCGGGGGCGGTCGAGGTCGGTCTCGCGACCGTGTCGGCGCTGCGCGTCCCGGTGGTGATCACGCTGGTCGCGGTGGTGGCGGCGGTGCTGGCGTGGCGGCAGCGCTCCTGGCGGGCCGACCTGCTCGGCCTGGTCGGCACGGTGGGCGCGTTCGTCCCGCTGCTGGTGCTGGCCCTCGCCGCCCACCTGGCGGGCTCCGCCGGGTCCGGCCCGGACGATGTGCTCTTCCCCACTCAGAACGCGGTGGTGACGGCGAGCCTCTGCACGCTCGCCTGGTTGCTCTCCCGCAACACCCGCTGGCCGGTGGCCGTGGCCGCCTGGACGGGCGCCGCCGCCGGTGTGGTCTACCTCGGCGGGGCGCGTCTCTACCTGGGGCTGAGCACGGCCAGTGGGACGATCGCCGCCGTCCTGCTCGGGGTGCTCTGGACGGCGGTCTTCATGGTGGCGTGGGCGACCCGGAACCGGGCGCTCGGCGGGACGGGGCAGCCTGCGGCGGTGGCGCCACGGGCATCGGAGAACCCGCCGGCGGACGAGGCCGAAGGCCCGGCGGCGACGCCGGAAGGGGCCGGGGAGCGGCCGCACCCGGTGGAGCCCGGCTAGCGCGGGCGAGGTCACCCGGGTCGCGCGGGCCGGCGGCGCGCCGAGCGCGTGGGCGGGTCAGCCGGGCGTGCCCGCCCGATCCCGGTCCCCGGTCGTCGGCGTCGCCGCCGCGTGCGCCGGATCTTTGCGCCGGGAGAGCGCGCCGGGCCACCAGAAGCGCCGGCCGAGCAGCAGCACGATCGCGGGCACCAGCAGCGTACGCACCAGCAACGTGTCCAGCAGGACGCCCAGCCCGACGATGACGCCGATCTCGGTGAGCAGGACCAGCGGCAGCACCCCGAGCACCGCGAAGACGGCGGCCAGCAGGACGCCGGCGCTGGTGATCACGCCGCCGGTGACGGCGAGGGAGGTGCGGATGCCCTGCCGGGTGCCCTCGGTGACGGCCTCCTCTCGGGCCCGGGTGGCGAGGAAGATGTTGTAGTCCACTCCGAGCGCCACCAGGAACAGGAACGACAGCAGCGGCACGCTGGTGTCCAGGGCCGCGTAGCCGAGCACCTGGGTGAAGAGGAAGGTGCTCGCGCCGAGCGCGGCGAAGAAGGTGCCGACCACCGTGGCGACGAGCAGCAGCGGCGCCACCAGTGAGCGCAGCAGTACGAGGAGCACGAGCAGCACCACCGCGAGGACCAGCGGTACGACCACCTTGAGGTCGCGTACGGCGGCGTCCCGGGTGTCCAGGTTGGTGGCGACGGTGCCGCCGACCCGGGCGTCGGCGTCGGGTACCCGGTGCACCCGGTCCCGTAGTTCGCGGATGGTGTCGTAGCTGGCGCTGCTGTCCGGTTCGGCCGTCAGCACCACGTCCACGCCGACCAGCTCGGCGGTACGCCCCGTGGGCCGGGCGGTGGCGACGCCCGGGGTGCCGGTGATCGCCGCGAGCAGCGCCGCCTCGGCGTCGACCCGTCCGACGACGACGGTCGGGTCGGCGGTGCCGGCGGGGAAGTGCCGGCTGACCGTACGCAGACCGTCGATGGACTCGGCCTGTACCCGGAACTGTTCGGTCTTGCTCAGCCCCAGCCGGGCACCGGAGAGCCCGGTGCTGAGCACGATCAGCAGGACCAGCGCGCCGGCGAGCACGGCCCGGGGTCGGCGGGCGACCAGGTCGCCGACGCGCGCCCAGCCGCCGCTGCGGGTCGGTTCGGCCTGCCCGGGGCGGGGCACGAAGGGCCAGAAGAGGCCGCGTCCGCAGACCGCCAGCGCGGCCGGCAGCACGACCAGACCGAAGAGCGCTGCGGTGCCGATGCCGACGGCGCCGGCGACGCCGATCGCCCGGTCGTTGCGCAGCACGGCGACGGTCAGCGTGAGCAGGCTCAGCACGACGGTGGTGGCGCTGGCGGCGATCGCCGGGCCGGCCGAGGTCAGCGCGTGCCGCAGCGCGTCGCGCCGGTCGGGGCGGCGGCGTAGCTCCTCCCGGTAGCGGGCGATGAGCAGGAGCGCGTAGTTCGTGCCGGCGCCGAAGACCAGCACGTCGACGATGCCGGTGGTGGAGGGGTCGATGGGTAGGTCGACGGCGCGACTCACGACGGCGATCAGCGCGTTGGCCACGACGTCGGCGGTACCCACCACGGCCAGTGGCACGAGCCAGAGCCACGGGCTGCGGTAGGTGACGATCAGCAGCGCCGCCACCACGGCGACGGTGACCAGCAGCAGCGTGAGGTTCGCGCCGTCGAACGAGGAGGCGACGTCGGCGCGGAAGCCGGCGCCGCCGCTGACCTGGGCGGTCAGTCCGGGCGGCAGCCCGTCGCGGGCGGTGGCCCGCAGCCGCTCCACGGCCTCGCTGATCGCGTCCGAGCCGACGTCGGCGGGCAGCGGTACGGCGAGCAGGGCCGCGCGCCGGTCGGGGGAGTAGACCGGTGGGGAGATCGGGCCGGTGCCGAGCGGGGCGAGGGCGGCGGCGTCGGCGGTGATCGCCGCCTCGTCCTGGGCGCTGAGCGGGTCGCCGGCCCGGGAGTAGACGACGAGGGCCGGGTTCAGCTGCCCGTCGGGGAGCTGCCGGGCGAGGGCGGCGGCCTGGACCGACTCGGTGCTCGCCGGTAGGGCGCCGGTCGGGTCGTTGCTGGTGCGCGCCGCGCCGCCGAACGAGAGCAGGGCGCCGGAGAGGGCCACGGCGATCAGCAGGACGGCCCACGCGCTCCACCTGCCGCTGACCGCCCCGGCCACCCGCCGTCCAGCCGTACGCAGAGCCATCCTGATTCTCCTGCCCGTCAAGTATCTTGATAACCGAGATTATTGGTGGGTGGACTAGGCTGCAACTCGAGAGATCGCAGCGGGGGGACGACGGCGGGTGACGGCGCACGGCATGTACCGGCGGCGCGACACCGAGCGCGCGCGGCTGGTCGCGGAGATCGCCGGTGACCTGCGGCGCTACTCGTCCGACGCGCAGCACATCGGGCACGCCTTCGCCGCCCTGCACGGGCTCAACGCCACCGACCTGCAGGCGCTGATCGCGGTCATGGACGCCGAACTCGCCGGCGACCCGATCACCGCCGGCCGGCTCGGTACGCAGCTCGGCCTCTCCTCCGGCTCCGTCACCGCTCTGGTCGATCGGCTGGAGCGCGCCGGCCACCTCCGCCGGGACCGCGCCACCGCCGACCGGCGCAAGGTCCTGCTGCGCTACGCCGACCGTGGGGCCGCGCTCGCCACCGCGTTCTTCGGGCCGTTGGGGACGCGTACCGACGCCGTGGTGGCGGGGTTCACCGACGACGAGTTGCAGGTGGTGCACCGCTTCCTGCGGACGATGGCCGAGTCGACGCGGGAGTACCGGGACGAGGTGCGGGCGGCTCGCACCGAGCCGTCCCGGGATCCGTCCTGACGCCGACGAACGCGTCCACACCGGACGCTCGTACGTCACCCTGAGTGAAGACAGTGCGGGTCCGCGTGGGTTGCGTTCGTCGCCCGTCCGAAGTGGTGATCGCCACCGTCTAATGTGAATGCGAAGGCTCTGACCTGGGCGTTTGCTCGAACGCCGAGCTATGGTGGGGTCAACGCCCGGCGCCGTGCATCAGTAGGCCGGGCTCGAGCGTCGACTCCACCCAATCACGTGATGTAACGCCGCGCCCGGCCCCCATCCATCGGAAAGGGGGGAGATCATGACCCGGGCTCCGGCGAACCTCATGGCCGTACGAAGCCTGCTCCTCGCTCACCTCAACGTCGACAAGACCCGAGTTCGCGACGTGGACCTCGAACCCGCGGAGGTGGGCATCGTCGGCGACCCCGCGCACCGGGGCGGATACCACTGCGGCTCGGACCGGGTGGTGAGCAACGACTACTCCGTCGTCGAGTCGTCCCGGGACCGCAACGGGCTGACCCTGGACGCGGCCGCGCTCGACGTGGGCCAGTTCCGGGTGACGTCCGGGGGCCGTACCCATGACCTGCGCAGCTTCTCCACCTGGTGTGTCGGCCAGTGCACCGCGGGTGCCGCGGACACGCGCGACCTTCGGGAGATCATCTACAGCCCGGACGGCCGGGTCGTCCGCCGGTGGGACCGGCTGGGCCGGCGTACCAGCGGCGACAACTCGCACCTCTGGCACACGCACTTCAGCTTCTTCCGTGACTCGATCAAGGCGGGCCGGGACCAGACCCCGCTGTTCCGCCGCTACCTCACCAGCATCGGCCTTCTGGAGGACGAGATGAGCGAACAGGCAGAACGAGAGATCCACTCCGTGTACACCGGGATGTTCTTCGGTGGCAGCTCGATGGGGCGTTCGGTCGACCCGGACGGCAGCGGCAGTCAGAAGGCGAGCAACAGCCTGGTGGCGAAGCTCGACTACGCCATGCTGCGAATCGATGCGTTGACCAGCCAGTTGACGGCCCTCGCCGGTCGGGACTTCACCGACGAGCCGGCGATCGTCCAGGGCGTGCTGGCCTCACTCACGCCCGAGAAGATCGCTGCCGCGATCCCGCCGACCATGGCCCGGCAGGTCGCCGACGAGCTCGCCCGCCGGCTGGCCGCCTGAGTCGTGGGTGGGCCGCCCAGGCCCGAGGGCGGCCCACCCACCCTGTTCACAACGATTGTTGCGCAATCATCATTGCGCAAGGACTCTTGCGGATGTCATGCTGCTGGTCATGGGCAACCACGACGTACGCCAGGTCACCGACTCCCGGGTGCTGGCCGCCATGTCCCACCCGCTGCGCCGCCGGCTGATGGACGTGCTCAAGGTGCACGGCCCCACCACCGTCGGCCTGCTCGCCGAGCGCACCGGTCAGGCGCCCGCGAACGTCAGCCACCACCTCAAGGTGCTCGCCGGCGCCGAGCTGGTCACCGAGGCGCCGGAGCTGGCCCGGGACCGGCGCGAGCGGTGGTGGCGGCTGGTCAGCCGGGGCCTGCGCTGGTCGAACGCGGACTTCGACGCGGACCCGGCGACCCGGGCGGTGGCGGACGCCGCCACCTCGCTCAACCTGGACCGGCACGTCGGGCTCGCCCGCGCCTGGCACGCCGCCGACGAGAGCGCGCACGCGGCCTGGGGCGACGGCCCCTTCTCCACCGACCGCTGGCTGCACCTCAGCCCCGAGGAGCTGGCCGAGCTGAGCCGCGAGGTGATCGATCTGCTCGCCCGCTGGGCCGACCGGGAGATCCCCGACGACGGACGGGAGCGGCAACCGGTCTTCGTCTTCGCCTACGGCATCCCGGCACAGCCGTGACCGCGCTCGCCCCGGCGCCGCCCCGCCGCGCCGGGCTGCTGCGGCACCGCGACTTCCGGCTGCTCTGGGCGGCCCAGACGGTCAGCGGCATCGGCAGCAACGTGACGGCGGTGGCCCTGCCCCTGGTGGCGGTGGCCGTGCTCGACGCGAGCACGTTCCAGGTGGCCGTGCTCACCGCCGCGGCCTGGTTGCCGTGGCTGCTGGTCGGTCTGCCGGCCGGCGCCTGGGTGGACCGGCTGCCCCGCCGACCCGTCATGATCACCTGCGATCTGGCGTCGGCGCTGCTCTTCCTCAGCGTCCCAGCCGCCGCCGCGGCCGACCTGCTCAGCATCGGCCAGCTGCTGGTCGTGGCGCTCGGTGCCGGGCTGAGCCGGGTCTTCTTCGAGACCGCCGACCAGGTCTACCTGCCCTTCCTGCTCCGCCCGGCCCAGGTGCCGGAGGGCAACGCGAAGCTGCAGAGCACCCAGACCGCGAGCTACGTGGTCGGGCCGAGCCTCGCCGGCCTGATCGCACAGGCCGTCGGTGCGGTCGCCGCGCTGCTGCTCGACGCGCTGACCTTCCTGGTCTCGGCGGTGTGTCTGGCCCGGATCCACAGGACGGAACCCCGACCGTCGCGCTCCGGTCCCGCCCGGTCGCTGCGGCGCGAGATCGTCGACGGCGTCCGGTTCGTCGCCCGTGACCCGTACCTGCGGGTGATGACGCTCTTCGGCGCGGCGAGCAACATCGGGCTGGTCGGCTACCAGGCGGTGCTGGTGCTCTTCCTGGTCCGCGAGGTGCGACTCGCCCCCGGGGCGGTCGGCCTGCTGGTCGCGGCGATGAGCCTCGGCGGCATCGCGGGGGCGCTACTGGCCACCGCCGCCGGTCGCCGGTTCGGCTCCGCCCGGGCGATGCTGCTCGCGGCGGTGTTCACCGGGCCGCCGGCGCTGCTCATCCCGCTGGCCGGCCCCGGCCCGGCAGTGCTCTGGCCGGCCCTCGGCGGGGTGCTGGTCAGCCTCGGGGTCGCCGTCGGCAACGTGCTGAAGGGCAGCTTCCGGCAGACGTACCCGCCGCGCGAACTGCTCGGCCGGGTCACGGTGAGCATGCAACTGCTCAACTACGGGACCATTCCGCTCGCCGCGCTGCTCGCCGGCGCGCTCGGCACCGTCTTCGGGGTACGCGTAGCGGTGCTGGCGATGACCGGCTGGCTGGCGCTGACCCCGCTGATCCTGCTCGTCGGGCCCGTACGACACCGGCGGGACCTGCCCGCCGCCCCCGAGCCGCCGGAACGAACACGACCCGGCCCGGCGGCGCGGACGGCCGTGGACGCCTCCGCGGCCGGCGGAACCGTGTCGTGACACGCCGCAGCGGCGGTCGGGCTCGCCGACCGCCGCCGTGGCACGCCTATCTACATCGGGCGGACGTTGTCCGCCTGCGGGCCCTTCTGGCCCTGGGTCACCTCGAACTCGACCTTCTGCCCCTCGCTCAGCTCCCGGTAGCCACCGCTCTGAATGGCCGAGTAGTGGACGAACACGTCCGGGCCTCCGCCGTCCTGCTCGATGAAGCCGAAGCCCTTTTCCGAGTTGAACCACTTAACCGTGCCGGTTGCCATGCGTCTCTCCCTGTTCAAAACGGCTGACCACCGGCCGCCGACCGATGATCGCCCTGTATCACCCCCGACAGTAACGGGCCAAAGGCCCATCCGCTGGGCGAAGTGCCGCAGGTAATCGGGTGAACTCTTCTGGCGACCCGGAGAAATCCGCGCGGTCGCACCCGGGCTGGGGCATGCTTGCGCCGGTGAGGGATGCCGCGGTCGCCGCCCTGTCCGAGCTGGAGCGCGAAATCGGCGCGCCGGGGGGCGGGATGGACCGACTGCGGCTGGTGCCCACCCCGTTCGTGCCCGAGGTGCGGCTGCACGTGGCCGAGGACCCGATCCTGTGGTGGGCGCGGATGGAGGCGTCCGCCGGGCGGCGCCTGCCACCGCCGTACTGGGCCTCGGTCTGGGCCGGCGGTCAGGCCCTCGCCCGCCACCTGCTCGACCACCCCGACCTGGCCGCCGGCCGGCGGGTGCTGGACCTGGCCGCCGGGTCCGGGCTGGTGGCGATCGCCGCCGCCCTCGCCGGGGCCGAACAGGTGACGGCGAACGACATCGACCCGTACGCGATCGCCGCCGTGACCGTCAACGCCCGCGCGAACCGGGTACGCGTCGCGGCCACCGGTGACGACCTGCTCGACACGGCCGGGGACGACGCCGACCTACTGCTCGCCGGCGACGTGCTCTACGACCGCGCGCTCGCCGACCGGGTGCTGCCGTTCCTCGCCCGCGCCGCCGCGAACGGCACGGAGGTGCTGGTGGGAGATCCGGACCGGGGCCACCTGCCGGCGGACCGACTGGCGCTGGTCACCAGCTATCCGGTGCCGACCACCGAACCCGCGGTCGACTCCCCGGTGCGCCGGGTGCAGGTGCTCCGGCCGACCTGAGCACCACATGTCACCGGCTCGTACCGGATCAGGGACCACCCCTAGCCGAAGTCAGGGGTGGGCTCCGGGCTCCGGCCGGATGTGGCCGGTGGCGGCACGGCAATACCGTACGGGTCATGGCGGACTGGTTCGCGCAGGTCGGAGAGTTGCCCACCGTGCTTCTGGTGGGCGTCCTCGGAGTGGTCATGCTCTTCGACGCCGTGCCGCTGCTCGGGGTGCTCGTCCCGGGCGACGTGGCCATTCTCGCCGCGGTGGGGGTGGGTCGGCCCACCACCGGGCTGGCCACCTTCGCCGCCGTGGTCGGTGGCTGCCTGGCCGGCTGGTCGCTGAGCTTCTACGCCGGCCGGCACTACGGTGACCGGTTGCGGAGCAGCCGGGTCGGCGGCTGGATCGGTGAGTCGCGGTGGGCGGCGGCCGAACGGGTGCTGCGCCGGGGCGGCGGCCGGATGGTCCTGATCGCACCGTTCCTGCCCGTGCTCAACGCGTTGCTGCCGCTCGCCGCCGGCGGGCTGCGGATGTCGTACCGGCGGTTCATCGGCTGCGCGGCGCTCGGCGCCGCCAGCTGGGCCGGCCTCTACCTGGTGCTCGGCACCGCCTCCCGCTCCCTGGCCGGACTGCTGCCCGGCGAGTCCAGCCCGATGCTGGTGACCATGGGGGTCGGGCTGGCGCTCGCCGGAGTGGTGCTGCTCGGCACGCGGCGCCGGCTGCGGGCGCTCACCGGCGCCGACGGGGCCGCCTGAGCACGCTCACCAGCCGCGGGCACGCCACTGGGGCAGGGCCGGCCGCTCCGCGCCGAGCGTGCTGTCCTTGCCGTGGCCCGGATAGAACCAGGTCTCGTCCGGCAACCGGTCGAAGAGCTTCCGCTCGACGTCGTCGATCAACGCGGCGAACCGCTCCGGGTCCTTGTCGGTGTTACCCACCCCACCCGGGAAGAGGCTGTCGCCGGTGAAGAGGTGCGGGACGCCGGCCGGGTCGCGGTAGAGCAGCGCGACGGAGCCGGGCGTGTGCCCGCGCAGGTGGATGACCTCCAGCGCGCAGTCACCGAGCCGAACAATGTCCCCGTCGGTCAGCGTCTCCGCCTCGATCGGCAGGCCGGCCGCGTCGTCGGCGTGCACCAGGGCCCGGGCGCCGGTCTTGGCCGCCACCTCCTCCAGCGCCACCCAGTGGTCCATGTGCTGGTGGGTGGTGACCACGGCGGTGAGACCCCGGTCGCCGATCAGCTCCAGCAGCCGGGGGGCCTCGTTCGCCGCGTCGATCAACAGCTGCTCGCCGGTCGAGCGGCAGGTCAGCAGGTAGGCGTTGTTGTCCATGGGGCCGACCGACAACTTGCTGACGGTGAGCCGGTCGAGTTCGCGTACCGCCGGCGCGCCGCCGGGGGTCACCTCTCCGCTGTAGGTCATCTGGTCTCTACATCCATTCCGGTGGGTTCGGCAGGGGGCCTTCGGGGGTGACGGTGAGGAGGTCCCCTCTGCCCCGGCCGATCAACCAGGCGGCGAGGTCGGGGGCGGGGCCGGCGACGACCGGGGCGCCGTCGCGCTCGCCGACCACCAGCTCGTGCCGGGTCCCGTCGAAGCGCAGCACCATCGCCGGCGCGTCCGGTCGGGCGGCCAGGTCGGTGACGACCTCGTGCAGCAGCCGGTGCGCGAAGCCGGCGGGCCAGTCCGCGGCACGGTGCCCCGCGGCCAGGTCCAGGTGGTGGACCTCCACCTCGCGCAGCCGGCACCAGATCAGCTCGGCGGCGACCCTCGGCCCGCCCGGAGTGGTGACGGTGGCCGTCCACGCCTCGGCCGGCATCGCGGCGACCGCCTCGCCGAACCGGTCCGCCGAGCGGCGCAGGTCCTCCAGGTGGGCGTCGGCCGGCCGGGCCGCGCCGGCCTCGATGTCCGCGGCCCGGCCGGCGGGCGAGGCGTACATCGGGCGGGGCTCGCCGGTGCGGGCGGCGGTGAGCAGGTTCACGAAGCCGTCGGCGTTGCGGGCCAGGTGCGCCAGGACGTGGCCGCGGCTCCAGCCCGGCAGCAGTGACGCGGCGGCCAGGCCGGCCTCGTCGAAGACGGCGGCGGTGCCCAGCAGCCGCGCGGTCGAGGCCTGCACCTCGCCGGTCAGCAGCAGCGGGTCCGTGGTCACGTTCCGACCCTAGCGGTAGCGCGGCACGGCGTCGCCGGGGAAATGGCTTTCGGCGCGTCGCCGCGCCACCTACCGTCGGCGACGACGCGGCACCGGATCGATCGGGAGGAGGTGAGGGCCGATGCCGATCCTCGCCACGCGTGATCCACCATCACCTTCGACACCGATGAGGATGCCATGAGAATCGAACTGACCGCCCTCGGCTGGGACGCCGGGTGGGCGGCGAGCGCCCGTCGACGCAGCGGTCACCAGCCGGGCCGGGTCGCCCGCGTCGACCGGGGCGTGTGCACCGTGCTCTGCCCGGACGGACCGGTCCGGGCCAGCGTGGGCGGCACCCTGCTGGCGGCCGCCGCCCGCGACCTGACCAACCTGCCCTGCGCCGGTGACTGGGTGCTGGTCGGCACCTGGCCGGACGGGCGCCGCACCGTCGAGACCGTACTGCCCCGGCGGACCGCGCTGGTGCGTCGCACTGCGGGCAAGGACGCCAGCGGGCAGGTCCTCGCCGCCAACCTCGACGCCGCGGCGGTGGTCGAGCCGGTGCACCCCGAGCCGGACACCGGCCGCATCGAGCGGCTGCTCTCCCTGGTCCACGAGTCCGGCGCCCGGCCGCTCGTGGTGCTCACCAAGGTCGACCTGGCCGCCGACCCGGACGCCATCGCCCGCCAGTTGGCCGCGATCGCGCCGGGCGTGCCGGTGCTGGCGGTCAGCGCCGAGCACGGCACGGGCCTCGACCCGCTACGGGCGCAGGTCGCCCCCGGGCGCACGCTGGGCCTGCTCGGTCCGTCCGGGGCGGGCAAGTCGAGCCTGGTCAACGCGCTCGCCGGGGCGGCGGTGATGCCCACGCAGGCGATCCGTCGGGTCGACGGCAAGGGCCGGCACACCACCACGTGGCGCTCGCTGGTGCCGGTGCCGGGCGGGGGTGCGGTGATCGACACCCCGGGCGTACGGGCGGTCGGCCTGCTGGACGGCTCGACGGGCCTGGACCAGGCCTTCGCGGACATCGCCGAGCTCGCGCTCGACTGCCGGTACGCCGACTGCGCGCACGACGGCGAGCCGGCCTGCGCGGTGCGGGACGCGCTGGAGAACGGCGAGTTGACGGCCCGGCGCTGGGAGAGCTGGCGTCGGCTGCAGCGGGAGGTGGCCTTCGAGACGCGGCGGCGGGAGACGCGGCTCGCCGCCGAACGGCGCGGCGGCTGGCGGGGCGCGCGTCGGCGGCCGAGCCGACCGAGCCGGCCGCCCGCACCTGGCGGTTTCTGAACCCCGGCCGGCGGCTGATCTCCCGGTCCCCCGGCCGGGACAGGGGGAGTGATCCGCGCGGTCGGTCGCCGGCCGCCCGGCCGGGGCGGGGTGGTCCGCGGGGTCGGTCGCCGGGTGGCCCGGCCGGCCTCCGCACGGGTGGCTGCCGGGGGCGCCCTCGGGTGGTCGGCGGACCGGGCTGAGCTGGGGGAATGTGCGGGCGCGGAGAATTGTCGTACCTCGGGGCTAGAGTTGCCGAGGCGTATTTCTGCGCCCACACAACCGCTCAGAATCGCCTCCGAGCGGACAGATCCGCCTCATCTTCTTCACCCGGGAGTACACGGACCGTGGCCGACCGACTGATCATCCGTGGCGCGCGCGAGCACAACCTGCGTGACGTCAGTCTCGACCTGCCCCGGGACGCCCTCATCGTCTTCACCGGGCTCTCCGGGTCGGGCAAGTCGAGCCTGGCGTTCGACACGATCTTCGCCGAGGGGCAGCGCCGCTACGTCGAGTCGCTCTCGTCGTATGCCCGGCAGTTCCTCGGGCAGATGGACAAGCCCGACGTCGACTTCATCGAGGGGCTGAGCCCCGCCGTCTCGATCGACCAGAAATCGACCTCGCGCAACCCGCGCTCGACGGTCGGCACGATCACAGAGGTCTACGACTACCTTCGGCTCCTCTTCGCCCGCGTCGGTGAGCCGCACTGCCCGGTCTGCGGCGAGCGCATCTCGAAGCAGAGCCCGCAGCAGATCGTCGACCGGGTGCTGGCCATGGCCGAGGGCACCCGGTTCATGGTGCTCGCCCCGGTGGTGCGAGGCCGCAAGGGCGAGTACGTCGACCTCTTCACCGAGCTCCAGGCCAAGGGTTACGCCCGGGCCCGGGTCGACGGTGTGGTGCACCCGCTCACCGAGCCGCCGAAGCTCAAGAAGCAGGAGAAGCACACCATCGAGGTGGTGATCGACCGGCTCACCGTCAAGGCGAGCGCCAAGCAGCGGCTGACCGACTCGGTCGAGGCGGCGCTCGGCCTCTCCGGCGGGCTGGTCCTGCTCGACTTCGTCGACCTGGCCGAGGACGATCCCGACCGGGAGCGGCGTTACTCCGAGCACCTCGCCTGCCCCAACGACCACCCGCTCGCCATCGAGGACCTGGAGCCCCGGGTCTTCTCCTTCAACGCGCCCTACGGCGCCTGCCCGGAGTGCACGGGTCTCGGCACCAAGAAGGAGGTCGACCCGGAGCTGGTCGTCCCCGACCCGGAGCGGACGCTGCGGGAGGGCGCGATCCAGCCCTGGTCGACCGGGCACAACCTGGAATACTTCCTGCGCCTGCTGGAGGCGCTCGGCCAGGCCGAGCACTTCGACGTGGACACGCCG
Source organism: Micromonospora musae (assembly GCF_003626545.1). Classification (NCBI taxonomy): domain Bacteria; kingdom Bacillati; phylum Actinomycetota; class Actinomycetes; order Micromonosporales; family Micromonosporaceae; genus Micromonospora; species Micromonospora musae. Next base: position 6,809 of record NZ_RAZS01000005.1, on the reverse strand, counting down.
TGGCGGAAGCTGCCGTCGCGGGCGCAGAAGACGATCCTGCACGGCTCCGACGACCAGGTGCACGTCCGCTACCGCAACAAGTACGGCCGCGAGCGCTCTTACTACACCGGCTTCGAGGGCGTGGTGCAGTGGATCGAGCGGCGGCACAACGACACCGAGTCGGAGTGGTCGCGGGACAAGTACGAGGGCTACATGCGGGACGTGCCCTGCGCGGCCTGCGGCGGCACCCGGCTCAAGCCCGAGGTGCTCGCGGTCACCATCGCCGGCAAGAGCATCGCCGAGGTCTGCAACCTCTCGGTGGGGGAGTGCGCCGAGCTGCTCGCCGGCATCGAGCTCACCGACCGGCAGAAGATGATCGCCGAGCGGGTGCTCAAGGAGATCAACGCCCGGCTGCGGTTCCTGCTCGACGTCGGCTTGGACTACCTCTCCCTGGACCGGCCGGCCGGCACCCTCTCCGGTGGCGAGGCGCAGCGCATCCGGCTGGCCACGCAGATCGGGTCGGGCCTGGTCGGCGTCCTCTACGTGCTCGACGAGCCGTCGATCGGGCTGCACCAGCGCGACAACCACCGGCTGATCGAGACCCTGGTCCGGCTGCGTGGGCTGGGCAACACGCTGATCGTGGTCGAGCACGACGAGGACACCATCCGCACCGCCGACTGGATCGTCGACATCGGGCCGGGCGCCGGTGAGCACGGCGGTCGGATCGTGCACAGCGGCTCCGTCCCCGCACTGCTGGAGAACCCGGAGTCGGTGACCGGGGCGTACCTGTCGGGTCGCAGGTCGATCCCGACGCCGCAGCTGCGCCGGCCGCAGACCGCCGGCCGGGAGTTGGTGGTGCACGGCGCGCGGGAGCACAACCTGCGCAACCTCACGGTGAGCTTCCCGCTCGGCCAGCTCATCGCGGTCACCGGGGTCAGCGGCTCCGGCAAGTCGACCCTGGTCAACGACATCCTGTACGCCGTACTGGCCAACCAGATCAACGGCGCCCGGCTGGTGCCGGGCCGGCACACCCGGGTCACCGGGCTGGAGCACGTCGACAAGGTGGTCGGCGTCGACCAGTCACCGATCGGCCGTACGCCTCGGTCGAACCCGGCGACCTACACCGGCGTCTGGGACCACGTCCGCAAGCTCTTCGCCGAGACGACCGAGGCGAAGGTGCGCGGCTACGGGCCGGGCCGGTTCTCGTTCAACGTCAAGGGCGGGCGCTGCGAGGCGTGCTCCGGTGACGGCACCATCAAGATCGAGATGAACTTCCTGCCCGACGTGTACGTCCCCTGCGAGGTCTGCAAGGGCGCCCGCTACAACCGGGAGACCCTGGAGGTGCACTACAAGGGCAAGACCGTCGCCGAGGTGCTGGACATGCCGATCGAGGAGGCGGCCGAGTTCTTCTCCGCCATCCCGGCCATCCACCGGCACCTCAAGACCCTGGTCGACGTCGGTCTGGGCTACGTGCGTCTCGGTCAGCCCGCGCCGACCCTCTCCGGTGGTGAGGCGCAGCGCGTCAAGCTCGCCTCCGAGCTGCAGAAGCGCTCGACCGGCCGGACGGTCTACGTGCTCGACGAGCCGACCACCGGCCTGCACTTCGAGGACATCCGCAAGCTGCTGATGGTGCTCGAGGGGCTGGTCGACAAGGGCAACACGGTGATCACGATCGAGCACAACCTCGACGTGATCAAGACGGCGGACTGGCTGATCGACATGGGCCCGGAGGGCGGCCACCGGGGCGGGACGGTGCTGGCCACCGGCACGCCGGAGGAGGTCGCCGAGGTGCCCGAGAGCCACACCGGGCAGTTCCTGCGCCAGGTGCTGAAGCTCGACGGCGAGGCGAAGGGCGCCGCGGCGGCGACCTCGCGGGCGGCCAAGGCCAACGGGTCGAAGGCCCGCAGCGGCCGGAAGGTGCCCGCCAGGGCCCGCTGACGAGCCGCCTACCGGACAGCCGGGCGTGTCCCGCCCGGCTGTCGACGTTTCTCGCGCGCCGGCCGGCGCGCCCGCGACGGCTCCGAGCCGGTCCCCCGGGTGGGGGCGGATGATCAGCCGGCGGGCGGTTCCGGCACGCTGAGAGTGAACCGTCGGGCACAGTTGGACGTGTGAAAAAGGTGTGGCCGCGGGGGTCGGGACGAGCCGCAGCAGCCGAGAGAAGGGCAAGGCATGAGTGACCATCAGGAGTTGACCGGTCCGGGCACGCAGACGCGGCGGGCGCTGCTCGCCGGCGCCGGCGCGGTCGGGGCGGCCGTGGTCCTGACGGCCTGTGGCGGGAACGACGCGGGCGACGGCGCGACCGGGCAGCAGCCCACCAGCGGCGGGCCGGCCGTGCCGAGCACCGGGGACGCGGGCGGCGGCGACCGGCAGGGCTCGCAGTCGCTGGCCACCACCGCCGACGTGCCGGTCGGCGGCGGTAAGGTGCTCGCCGCCCAGGGCGTGGTCATCACCCAGCCCGCCGCCGGGCAGTTCAAGGGCTTCGACCCGATCTGCACCCACCAGGGCTGCCCGGTGTCGAACGTCGACGGCGGCACGATCAACTGCACCTGCCACGGCAGCAAGTTCTCGATCGAGGACGGCTCGGTCAAGGCCGGCCCGGCCACCAGGCCGCTGCCCGCCAAGCCGGTGAAGGTCGTCGGCGACCAGATCTCGTTCGCCTGATCCGAGTTGTCGAGGGCCGGGAGGTCGGGGAGTCGCGGCGACGCTGATTTCCGGCCTCCCGGGCCATCGTGGGATTCGCGGCCGCCCGCGCCGCGCCGAGGCCCTGTCGGTACCCCGGACTAGGCTTGCAGCCGTGGCTGACCCCTCGACCTACCGCCCCGCACCTGGCACCATCCCGGAGTCGCCGGGGGTCTACCGGTTCCGCGACGGAACCGGCCGGGTGATCTACGTCGGCAAGGCGAAGAACCTCCGCAGCCGCCTCAACTCCTACTTCGGTGATCTCTGGAACCTGCACGAGCGCACGCGCCAGATGGTGACCACCGCCGAGTCGGTGGACTGGATCACGGTCGGCACCGAGGTGGAGGCGCTCCAGCAGGAGTTCACCTGGATCAAGCAGTACGACCCGAGGTTCAACGTCCGGTACCGGGACGACAAGTCGTACCCCTACCTCGCCGTCACCCTCGACGAGGAGTATCCGCGGCTGCAGGTGATGCGCGGCGCCAAGCGCAAGGGGGTGCGCTACTTCGGGCCGTACTCGCACGCCTGGGCGATCCGCGAGACGCTCGACCTGCTGCTGCGGGTGTTCCCGGCGCGTACCTGCTCCGCCGGGGTGTTCAAGCGCGCCGGTCAGGTCGGCCGCCCCTGCCTGCTCGGCTACATCGGCAAGTGCTCGGCGCCCTGCGTGGGCGAGGTCTCCGCCGAGCAGCACCGGGAGATCGTCGACGGCTTCTGCGACTTCATGGCCGGCCGCACCGACACCATGGTGCGCCGGATCGAACGCGAGATGGTCGAGGCCAGCGAGCAGTTGGAGTTCGAGCGGGCCGCCCGGCTGCGGGACGACGTCGCCGCCCTGCGCCGGGCGATGGAGAAGCAGACGGTCGTGCTCGGCGACGGTACGGACGCCGACGTGGTGGCCTTCGCCGACGACCCGCTCGAGGCGGCCGTGCAGGTCTTCCACGTCCGTGACGGTCGGGTCCGGGGCCAGCGGGGCTGGGTGGTCGAGAAGACCGAGGAGCTGACCACCGGCGACCTGGTGCACCACTTCTGCACCCAGGTCTACGGCGGCGAGCACGGCGAGGCCGACGTGCCCCGGGAACTGCTCGTTCCCGAACTCCCCGGTGACGCCGAGGCGCTGGCCGACTGGCTCTCCGACCACCGGGGCAGCCGGGTCTCGCTGCGGGTGCCGCAGCGCGGCGACAAGCGCGTCCTCATGGAGACGGTCGAGCGCAACGCCAAGGACGCCCTGGCCCGGCACAAGCTGCGTCGCGCCGGTGACCTGACCACCCGGAGCAAGGCGCTCGACGAGATCAGCGAGGCGCTCGACATGCGCACGTCGCCGTTGCGCATCGAGTGTTTCGACATCTCGCAGATCCAGGGCACCGACGTGGTGGCGAGCATGGTCGTCTTCGAGGACGGGCTGCCGCGCAAGAGCGAGTACCGCCGGTTCATCATCCGCGGCGCCACCGACGACCTCTCCGCGATGTCCGAGGTGCTGCGCCGCCGCTTCGCCCGCTACCTGGATTCCCGCGCGGAGACCGGCGAGGCGGGCGTCGAGTCGGCCGACGACCTGGCCGCCCCGGACGGGCCGGCGGCCGACGGCGAGCCGCGGGTCGGCGCGCTGGTCGACCCGACGACCGGGCGGCCCCGCCGGTTCGCCTACCCGCCGCAGCTCGTGGTGGTCGACGGCGGCGCGCCGCAGGTCGCCGCCGCCGCGCAGGCCCTCGCCGAGCTGGGCATCGACGACGTCGCGCTCTGCGGGTTGGCCAAGCGCCTGGAGGAGGTGTGGCTGCCCGACGACGAGTTCCCGGTCGTCCTGCCGCGCAGCTCCGAGGGGCTCTACCTGCTGCAACGGGTGCGTGACGAGGCGCACCGGTTCGCCATCACCTTCCACCGGCAGCGCCGCTCCAAGCGGATGACCCAGTCGGCGCTGGACTCGGTGCCCGGGCTGGGGGAGGTGCGGCGCAAGGCGCTGCTGCGGCACTTCGGGTCGCTGAAGCGGCTCTCGGCGGCCACCGTCGAGGAGATCACCGAGGTGCCGGGGGTGGGCCGGCGTACCGCCGAGGCGATCCTCGCCGCGCTCGGCGGCGCGACCGAGAAGGCGCCGACGACCGAGTGAACTCGCCGGTCAGGTAGGCAGCCGCCGCCGAGATCCTGGTAGGAGACGGCACGGTGACGGCTGAGCCGAGCCCGCTGGTCAGGCCGGGGCGTCGGCGAGCACGGTCAGGATCTGCTCGCCGTACTTCGCGAGCTTGTTCTCACCGACCCCGCTGACCGTGGAGAGCTCGGTGAGCGAGGTGGGTGCGTCGGTCGCGATCTGCCGCAGCGTGGCGTCGTGGAAGATGACGTACGCCGGGACACCCTGCTCCTTGGCGGCGGCCGCCCGCCAGGCGCGGAGCCGCTCGAAGACCGGCGCGGCGGCCGGCGGCAGCTCGGCGGTGGCGGTGGCGGTGCCACGGGACCGGCCGGCGCGGCCCGACGTCGGGCGCTCCGGCTCGCGGCGCAGCAGCACCGACCGCCGACGGCCCAGCACCTCGGCGCTCGTCTCGGTGAGCACGAGCGTGCCGTAGTCGCCCTCGACCGCGAGCAGGCCCTCGGCGAGCAGGTGCCGCACCACCCCGCGCCACTCGGCCTCCCGCAGCTCGCCGCCGATGCCGAAGACGGTCAGCGAGTCGTGCCCGAACTGGGCCACCTTCTCGGAGCGACGCCCGAGCAGGATGTCGATGCAGTGCCCGGCCCCGAACCGCTGGTTGCGTTCCCGGTCGAGGCGGAACACGGTGGAGAGCAGCTTCTGCGCGGCGATCGTGCCGTCCCACGACTCCGGCGGCTCCAGGCAGGTGTCGCAGTTGCCGCAGCCGGGTGTGCCCGGCTCGCCGAAGTACTCCAGCAGCTGCGAGCGGCGGCAGCGGACGGTCTCGCAGAGCGCCAGCATCGCGTCCAGGTGCCGGGCGAGGCCGCGCCGGTGCGCCAGGTCGCCCTCCGAGGTCTCGATCAGCTTCCGCTGCTGGACGACGTCCTGCAGCCCGTACGCCAGCCAGGCGGTCGACGGGAGACCGTCCCGCCCGGCGCGCCCGGTCTCCTGGTAGTAGCCCTCGACCGACTTCGGCAGGTCGAGGTGGGCGACGAACCGGACGTCCGGCTTGTCGATGCCCATGCCGAAGGCGATGGTGGCGACCATCACCAGCCCCTCCTCGCGGAGGAAGCGCTGCTGGTTCCTGGCGCGGACGGACGCGTCCAGACCGGCGTGGTAGGGCAGTGCCGCGATCCCGTTGGCGGTCAGGAACTCGGCCGTCTTCTCCACCGAGGCGCGGGAGAGGCAGTAGACGATGCCGGCGTCGCCCGGGTGCTCGTCGCGCAGCAGACCCAGCAGCTGCTTGCGGGGTTCCCGCTTCGGCACGATCCGGTACTGGATGTTGGGCCGGTCGAAGCTCGCCACGAAGTGCCGGGCCCCGGTCAGGTCGAGGCGGGTGGCGATCTCGGTGCGGGTGGCGCTGGTCGCGGTGGCGGTCAGGGCGATCCGCGGCACCTCCGGCCACCGCTCGTGCAGCATCGACAGAGCGAGGTAGTCGGGTCGGAAGTCGTGCCCCCACTGGGAGACGCAGTGCGCCTCGTCGATCGCGAAGAGCGCGATCTTGCCGCGGTCGAGCAGCTGGACGGTCGCGCGGGAGCCGAGCGCCTCCGGCGCCAGGTAGAGCAGGTCCAGGTCGCCGGCGAGGAAGGCCGCCTCGACCCGGCGGCGGGCGTCGAGGTCGAGCGTCGAGTTGAGGAAACCGGCCCGCACGCCGAGCGCGGTCAGCGCGTCGACCTGGTCCTGCATCAGCGCGATCAGCGGGGAGACGACCACCCCGACGCCGGGGCGCACCAGGGCGGGGATCTGGTAGCAGAGCGACTTGCCGCCCCCGGTGGGCATGAGCACCAGCGCGTCACCGCCGGCCACCACGTGGTCGATGACGTCCTGCTGGAAGCCGCGGAAGGTGTCGTAGCCGAACACCCGGCGCAGCACCTGGAGCGCCTCAGAGGTGCGCAGGTCGGTGGGGGAGGCCATCCGCGAAGTGTACGAGCCCACCCCGACGCCACCCCTCCGCCGCGCGCCCCATCCCCCCCCCCCACCCCCCCCCCGCCCCCCCCGCCCCCACCCCCCCCACCAGCCCCCCACTCCACCCCACCGCTCC